>NZ_CP098440.1:2562500-2952500 GCF_050644135.1 Rhizobium sp. YTU87027
GTCTACGACTGTCTCAACGACTTTCAAGCGCCACATCTCTCGCCGGTCGGGCGATTGGACAAGGCGAGCGAGGGCTTGCTGCTCTTTACCAACGATACCGTCTTCGCCCAAGCACTGCTTGATCCCCTCACCCATGTCACCAAGACCTACCATGTCCAGGTCAACCGGATCATGGACAGCGAGATGCTGGCTGCGATGACCTATGGCGTCCGCCATGATGGCGAAGTCCTGAAGGCAACATCCGCAACGCTATTGAGGAGCGGCGACAAGAACGCCTGGATCGAGGTCGAACTCGATGAAGGCCGCAATCGCCAGATCCGCCGCATGCTGGAAGCGCTTGATGTCGAATGCCTTCGCCTCGTGCGGGTTGCGATCGGTGGCCTGGCGCTCGGTGAGCTGCCGAAGGGCGCAGTGCGTGCGTTGACGGATGCGGAATTGAAGGAACTGCGCCGGAGTGCAGGTATGGAAACGGCAAGACGGAATTGAGTGCATGACGGAACTGGCTGCGCACGAGTTTTGGCAGGAGATCCACACCGCGGGCACCTTTGAGAGCGATGGCGATTTCTCGACATCCTATGTCGCCGAGCTGGACGACGGGCGGCAGCTTCGCCTGCCCGTACGCATACTGGCAGACGGACAACAAGCACTGGCCTCTCTGATCATCAATCAGGCAAGCTTCGAGGTTCTCGATGTACTGGCTCGATCTCTGGCCGAGAGGCTCAAGCTTTTCCAGGTTGAGGTTGTCGCCGGTCTGCCGACACTTGGGCTGACGCTTGCCGCTGCGGTAGCGCAGAAACTGGGGCACACACGATATGTGCCGCTCGGGACGTCCCGAAAATTCTGGTACCGCGACGACCTGTCCGTGGCGCTCTCGTCGATTACCACCCCCACCCAGCAGAAGCGTCTCTATATAGATCCCCGCATGCTGCCGCTCCTGGAGGGGCGACGCGTGGCCCTGATTGACGATGTCATTTCCAGCGGTACCTCGATCGTTTCCGGGTTGCGGCTTCTTGCCGGCTGCGGCATCGAGCCTGTTGCGATCGGTGCCGCGATGCTGCAGTCACGCCGCTGGTGCAAGACCCTGGATGCTGCCGGATTGCAATGGCGGGAAAGAACAGTGGGCGTGTTTTCCACCCCAATGCTGGAGATGACCGAGACCGGCACCTGGCGCCGGTCTGCGGTCTGAGCGCAAGGTCGGCATGGGGCGCGGATTGCGACATTTCGCTCTATACAGCGCGAGCCGAACCGCTACAGTCTCGCGATGGACTGAGGTCTGGGGCAAGCCATGACGTTCGAGCAAGCATCCTTGCTGATCCTCCTGCTCGCGATGCTGATCCTGTTTTCATTGGAGCGCTTCCGTATCGAGGTGGTTGCAATCGCTGGACTGCTCGCCGGTTATGCCCTCCATCTTTATTCCGCCGAACAGGTCTTCTCCGGCTTTGCCAGTCCTGTCGTTGTCACCGTCGTCGAGATTCTGCTCATCGTGCAAGTCCTTGCACGGGCGCAACTTTTCGATCAGCTCGCAGACTTTTTTGTACGGGCCAGGTTTTCCGATATCGCGGTCATCGCCACATTGTCGGGCGCGACCGGCTTTATCTCAATATTCATGAACGACATCGGCGCGTTTTCAATCGCCTTGCCGGCAACGCTGCGCGTGAGTGACGCGCTCGCGATCCCCAAACGACAGTTGATTATGCCAATCTCCTTTGCTGCGCTCTTGGGCGGGATCGTATCGCTGATCGGCACGCCAGCGAACATGCTCGTCAGCAACGCCTGGGCAGAGGCAAACGGCACTGGCTTTCGACTTTTCGACTTTGCCTATGTCGGTCTGCCGGTCGCCATCATCGGCATCGTCATGACCGCATGGCTCGCGCCGCGGCTATTTCCGAAGACAGACGGAGAGGCGCTTTCCGCCGCGCCCGTCTCCCCACCGAGACGACGGATCACGGAACGACATATCCCTGCGGGCTCCGTGCTGATCGGTGCGCGGCTCTCAGACTTGCCGGGCCGATTCTCGCTGCAGCCGCACACGCTCGTTCGCGATGACAAATTTGTCTTTGGCACGCTCGACAAACTGGTTGTCGAGGCGGGTGACCTGCTGTTGGCCGAGGCGGACGAGACCGTATTTGACGGGCTTCAAGCATCCGGAACTTTGCTTCCGCAGCGAGATCCGAGCGCAGCCACTGCCGGCCCGGATTATGTCGAGGCCGTCGTCATGCCGGAAAGCACGTTGGTCGGCTCGCGACTGCGTTCGCTTGAGGTGTTCAGCAGCCGTGATGTCACGATTTCAGCCCTCTCGATGCGCTCACCGCGGATAGAAGGGCGCTTTGGCGATTTGCAGTTGTCGATTGGTGACATTCTGGTGTTGGAAGGCGAGCAACGGGCGATCGCTGAAGCGCTTGAGGAGTGCGAGTGTCTGCCGCTGGCGTCGCAGCCGCCATCCCGAATGTCGGCATCATCTTGGCAGCCCTTTGCCATTTTCGCGGCAGGCGTCGCCACGACGGCCTTCGAACTCGTCACGCCTGACATTGCGTTTGCGGGCGTCGTGCTTGTCCTGGCACTCCTTGGTTACCTGAACATCCGCCAGGCAATGGCCGACCTCAACTGGCCAATCATTATCATGCTTGGCGCGATGATCCCGATCGGTTCCGCCGTCGCGACAACAGGCACCGCCCAGGTCATCGCGGCAGCGCTCGGTTCCATGGTGTCGCTGACCGAACCGGCCGTGGGGGTCGCGCTCGTCCTGTTTCTGTCGATGCTCCTGACGCCCTTTGTCAACAATGCGACAGTCGCGATCGTGATGAGCCCCATCGCCGTCGCCTTCGCAGCAACCGGGCATCACTCTCCATCTACCTATCTGATCGCCGTCGCAGCAGGCGCCTCGCTGGATTTTCTGACACCCTTCGGCCACCACAACAATACTTTGGCCATGGGGATCGGAAACTACCGCTTCAGTGACTTTCTGAAGGCCGGCGCACCGCTGACAGTGTTGAGCTATGGCCTTACCCTGATTCTTGTCTATCTCTTCTGGCTTTAGGAGCGGGTTTGCTTGACATCCCCGATGATGGAACTAGAGCAGGGGAAACTTCACGATCAATGCAGAAGGATGGTCGAGCCCGTGCGAATCCTCTCCGAAGCCCACTTCCCAGAGCTCCCAAATTATTACCGTGGCAAGGTTCGCGAGAACTATGACCTGCCGGACGGCCGCCGCATCATCATCAGCACAGACAGACTGAGCGCCTTCGACCGGATCCTCACCTGCATTCCCTACAAGGGCCAGGTCCTCACGCAGACGGCACGCTATTGGTTCGAGGCGACCAGGGACATCTGCCCCAATCACGTTCTCGACTATCCCGATCCGAACGTTGTCATCGGCAAGCGTCTCGATATCCTGCCCGTCGAGATCGTCGTTCGCGGTTACCTCGCCGGCACGACGGGAACCTCAATCCTCACTCTTTATAAGAAGGGTGAGCGCGAGATGTACGGCATGCAACTGCCGGACGGGATGCGCGACAACCAGAAACTTCCAACGGCGGTCATTACGCCCACCAGCAAGGAATTCGACGGCGGCCACGATGAGCCGCTGACGCCTGCCGAAATCGTCGAACGCGGACTCTTGACCAAGGCGCAATGGGATACGCTTTCGCGTTACGCGCTGGCACTTTTCGCACGCGGCCAGGAACTCGCGGCCCAGCGGGGGCTCATCCTCGTGGACACCAAATACGAGTTTGGTACGGACGAGAATGGCAACATCATTCTCGCGGACGAAATTCACACACCTGACAGCAGCCGCTACTGGCTCGCCGACAGCTACCAGTCAAGTTTCGAGGCAGGAACGCGCCCGACAAGCTTCGATAAGGACTTTGTTCGCGCTTGGGTCGCGGAGCGCTGCGATCCTTATAAGGACGAAATCCCAGAAATTCCCGTCGAGTTGATCCAGCAGACCTCTGAGGTCTACATCAAGGCCTACGAGAGCATCACGGCGCAAAAGTTCGTTCCGGATGACAGCGGAGCAACGCCGGTCGAGCGCATCCGCAAAAATCTCTCCGCCTACTTCACTTAGGGTCGCCGGACAGGAAGCCTGCAACATTGGCTTGCAGGCTTTCAGTCGTTGGCGCTAGCATTCGCAAAACTAGGTGCCGGCCTCGGGCCGGCGGGGGAATGGATGGCACGTAGGCCAAGACGCAAGGCCGAAGAGACTCGCGAAGACATTCTGTCCATGGCAGAATTGTTGTTCCGCCAACGCGGTTTCGTCGCCGTTTCGATTGCCGACATTGCCGCCTCGCTCGGCATGTCGCCTGCCAACGTCTTCAAACATTTCCGTTCGAAAACCGCTCTCGTCGATGCGATCGCGGAACGCCATCTGGGTGACGTAGCAGATCGCTTCGCCGC
This sequence comes from Rhizobium sp. YTU87027, assembly GCF_050644135.1. Classification (NCBI taxonomy): domain Bacteria; kingdom Pseudomonadati; phylum Pseudomonadota; class Alphaproteobacteria; order Hyphomicrobiales; family Rhizobiaceae; genus Rhizobium; species Rhizobium sp. YTU87027. The sequence goes on from NZ_CP098440.1 coordinate 2,566,893, forward strand.
CTTTGACGATGAGTTGCCGCCAAACGAGCAGCTGCTGCGCTTCGTGTTGCGCCTGCTCGATAGCCACCTGCAGGACATCCAGCAGAACCCCTACATCTTTGAAATGGTCCTGATGACGGTGCAGGCCAAGTTTGAGGCCGGCAATCGATACAGGGAGCGCATCATTCGGAAGCTGGACGAGATCATACGGGTGGGCATTGCCGAGGGGCGCTACCACTGCAGCAGCCCGGAAGATGCCGCCGGTACCGTTGCCGATGTCCTGGCGAGCGTCCTACATCCGGTTCTAATCGCCCGTGATGACAAGGACACACTTGTCCACCGCGCAAAGCAGATCGTCATTTTCGTCGATGCCGCACTGCAAAATAGCGCTTGCTAAGTGACGATTCATAACTTACGTCACTTCGTAAAGTCTTTCTTAAATTCGGACCAGTGGCATTTGATGCTGGATCGATGAACGGCCTCGTTGTTGATGAAGGTCATCGGTTCGGACGCCACCGCACAAGGAATTCCATAATGATACGGCGCATCTTCCTCGTTTCTACCGCTCTTGCCATCGGCGGCGTGCTTGCCGCGTGCAGCGACAGCGGTAACAAGCAGGGCGCGGCCGGTGCAACAGGTGCAGCCGCTCAGCAGGCCGCCCCGGTTGGCGTCATATCGCTGGCAAAGGCGAGCTTCCCCGTCACCACGATCCTGCCGGGCCGCGCCGAAGCTTCGCAGATTGCCGACATTCGCCCGCAGGTTAGCGGCATCATCGAGGAGATCCCCTTCAAGGAAGGTGGCGAAGTCAAGAAGGGTGACGTCCTTTATCAGATCGAAGATGCCCCCTATCTGGCAACCGCTGCGCAGGCGCGCGCCGCCATCGCCAAGGCAGAAGCCAGCGTTCCGAGCGCGCAGAGCAATTTCGATCGCTATCAGCGCCTTGTCGGTTCAGGCGCGACGCAGATCGAGCTTGAGACGGCGCGCACCAACCTTCTGCAAGCGCAGGCCGAGGTCGAATCCGCAAAGGCAGCCCTGACCGCCGCCGAAATCGATGTCGACCACACGAAGATCATTGCACCATTCGATGGCGTAATCGACCAGACGGCATATAACGTTGGCAACGTCGTCGCGGCCAACCAGACGACGGCGCTCACGACCGTACGTCAGCTAGATCCCGTCTATATCCTGCTGACGGAGTCGAGCACCAACCTGCTGCGGCTTCGCGACGCGATCAGAAGCGGAGAAGTCAAGGGCAATGCCGGCAACGCCGCCTTCCGTCTGATCCTGGAGAACGGCAAGGAATATGACCAGAAGGGCACGCTCGACATGTCGAAGTCCGTGGTCAGCGAGACGACCGGCACCTTTATTATCCGCGTGCGTTTCCCAAATCCCGACCATATTATCCTGCCCGGCATGTACGTGCGCGCGACGCTCGAGCTCGGCGCAGAGGTCGGCTACGCGCTGCCGCAGCTTGCCACCAGCCGAAATGCGAATGGTGAGCTGACCGCGCAGTTCGTCTCTGCCGACGGCAAGGCCGAAACCCGCATTTTCGAAAACGCATCGCCTTCGAACAACGCCTGGCTCGTGACCGAGGGCATTAAGGACGGCGACCAGCTGATCGTCAGCGGCCTGCAGTCGATTACGGCAGGCATGCCCGTCAAGCCAATGCCGATGAAAATCAATGACGAGGGCATCGTCGTGCCCGCTGATCAGGCCGCATCCGGTGAAGCGCAGAAGCCCGCCGCGAAGTAATTCGCGACGAACCGTGATCAGAGCCGCACAGGAATAGTAAGCCAATGGCCAAGTTTTTCATCCGACGCCCGATCTTTGCTTGGGTCATCGCGATCACGATCATGCTCGCCGGTCTGCTCGCAATCTTTACGCTTTCGATTTCGCAGTATCCTGATATCGCGCCGACGACGGTGCGCATCAACGCGACCTATCGCGGAGCGAGTGCCGAAACCGTCGAGAAATCGGTGACGACAATCATCGAAGACGGCATGACCGGCCTTGACGACCTGACTTACATGACCTCGACCTCGTCGACCGGCTCTGCCAGCATCTCGCTGACGTTCGGCACCAGCGCCGACCCCGACATCGCGCAGGTACAGGTCCAGAACAAGCTCCAGCTAGTCCAGTCCCAGCTGCCGAGCGACGTCATTGACGCCGGTATCAGCGTCACCCGCTCGACCTCGAGCATCCTGCTCGTCGGCTCACTCGTTTCGACAGACGGCAAGCGCAATTCCGTGGACCTCGGCAACATAATGTCGACGTCCATCGAAGATCAGATCCAGCGGCTGGAAGGCGTTGGCAGCATCAACATCTTCGGCTCCGGTTACGCCATGCGCGTCTGGCTCGATCCGTACAAGCTGCTCAAATACCAGCTTACAACCGGCGACGTTACCTCCGCAATCGAAGCGCAGAACACCCAGGTTTCAGTCGGATCGCTCGGCGCGCAGCCGTCAGTCGACGGTCAGCAGCTCAACGTGACCATCACCGCACAGAGCCAGCTCACCACCGTTTCCGACTTCGAGCACATCATTCTAAAGGTTGAAAAGGACGGTTCCACCGTCCGCCTCAGCGACGTAGCGCGCATCGAGATTGGCCAGGAAAGTTACGGCGGCTCCTCCCGCTACAACGGCCAGCCGTCGAGCGGCTTTGCCGTCAACCTCGCCATCGGCGCCAACGCCATCGATACGGCTGCCCGTGTGCGTTCAGCCCTCGACACGATCGGTCGCGGCCTGCCGGAAGGCGTGGAAATCACCTATCCGTACGACACGACACCGTTCGTCGAACTGTCGATCGAGAAGGTCGTTCACACGCTGATCGAAGCCATCGTTCTCGTCTTCATCGTATTGCTGGTCTTTCTGCAGAACCTTCGGGCGACGCTTATTCCAACAATCGCCGTGCCGGTGGTACTGCTGGGGACGTTCGGCATTCTCGCCATGGCAGGTTATTCGATCAATACATTGACGATGTTTGCCATGGTGCTAGCGATCGGCCTTCTCGTCGATGACGCGATCGTCGTCGTCGAAAATGTCGAGCGCATCATGACGGAAGAGAAGCTGTCACCGCTCGAAGCAACAGAGAAGTCGATGGGCGAAATCACCGGCGCTATCGTTGGTATCGCGCTCGTCCTTACCGCCGTGTTCATCCCGATGGCGTTCTTTGGCGGTTCGACCGGCATTATCTATCGCCAGTTCTCCGTAACGATCGTCTCCGCGATGCTGCTTTCGGCCTTGGTCGCGATCGTCCTGACGCCGGCACTTTGCGCGACCATGCTGAAGCCGGTGACCGAACACAAGAAGCACCGGATCGGTGACTGGTTCAACCGTAACTTCACGCGTTCTACCAACGGCTATGTCCGGAGCATCGGCTATCTGCTGAAGCGGCCGATCCGTGTCATGCTGGTCTTCCTCCTGATCGGCGTCGGCTGCGCCTACTCGTTCAATCGTTTGCCAAGCTCCTTCCTTCCGCAGGAAGACCAGGGTGTGTTGCTGACGATCGTCACAACGCCTCCCGGCTCGACGACGCAGCAGACCCAGGCCGTCGTCGAAAAGGTCGAGAAATACTACCGTGAGAACGAGAAAGATGCCGTGCAGTCCGTCTTTGGCGCCCTTGGCTTTGGCTTCAACGGTTCTGGCCAGAACAGCGCCATCGTTTTCACGAAGCTCAAGGACTTCTCTGAGCGTACGGATCCGAACCTGCATGCGCAGGCCGTCGTGACGCGGGCGCTGAAGACCTTCTTCACCTTCCGTGAAGCTCAGGTCTTCGCGCTGCTGCCGCCCGCGATCCAGGGTCTCGGCGTCTCGAGCGGCTTCTCCATGTATCTCGTCGACACCGGCGGTCATGGCACCGACGCTCTGGACGCTGCTTCGAAGCGCTTGATCCAGGCCGCAAACTCCAGCGGCAAGGTCGTTGCACTGCGCAGCAACAACAAGGAAGTCGAGCCGCAGATGAAGATCGTCATCGACCAGGAGAAGATCGGCGCGATGGGCGTCGATATCTCCGCGGTCAACTCGATGCTTTCGGTCATCTTTACCGGCCGCGACGTCAATGACTTCACGCTGAACGGCGAGATCAAACCGGTCTACGTACAAGGTGACGCGCCGTTCCGCATGCAGCCGGACGATCTCGATCACTGGTATGCCCGCAACTCGAGCGGCGAAATGGTGCCCTTCTCTGCTTTCACCCGCACCGAATGGGTCAAGGGGGCCCCGACGCTCGCCCGCTTCAACGCAGTGAGCGCCATCCCGCTCGACGGCGCATCGGCGCCGGGCGTGAGCTCGGGTGACGCTATGAACGAAATGGAAGCTTTGACGGAACAGCTGGGCGGCGGCTATACCGTCGCCTGGCAGGGTATCTCCTACCAGGAGCGCCTGTCGGGTTCGCAGGCACCGATGCTTTATGCGATCTCCGTCCTCGTCGTCTTCCTTTGCCTTGCGGCGCTTTACGAGAGCTGGTCGATCCCGTTCTCGGTCATCATGGCCGTGCCGGTCGGTGTTCTCGGCGCCCTTGCCGCTGCAACGCTCTTCGGCCAGGCGAATGACGTCTACTTCAAGGTCGGCCTGCTCACAACCATAGGTCTCGCGGCGAAAAACGCGATCCTGATCGTGGAATTTGCGAAGGACCGAATGGAAACAGGCATGGGATTGTTCGAGGCGACTCTTGAGGCGGCGCGCCTGCGTCTGCGCCCGATTATCATGACATCGCTTGCCTTCATTCTGGGTGTCGTGCCGCTGGCAATCGCAACCGGAGCTGGTTCTGCGGCGCAGAACGCAATCGGTATTGGTGTGCTCGGCGGTATGCTTGCAGCGACCGCTCTCGGCATTTTCTTCGTGCCCTCGTTCTTCGTTGTGATCCGCCGCGTCTTCTCGCGGGCCCAAAAATGAAGCGTGAGTGTTGTATAAATGCACTGTGAGAAAATGAGACTCGTTGTTACATTGCCGCCAACTGCTTCGGGATGGTGTTTCTCGTACGAGCGAAGCGCGGCCGATAGCGAAGCCATGAAGGCTTCTGACAAGAATAGATTTTGGTCGAGTTACAGGAAGATTTTAATGGCATCTTTTCGCTTTGCCTCTCCGGCGCTTCTGCTTTTGCTCGCTGGCTGTGTCAGCGGCCCGGATCATGTACCTCCGGAGATGCCGCTTCCGGCGAAGTTCAGCGAGGGCGGCGCCAAGGACATTGGCGACGTGTCGACGGCGGCCTGGTGGACGGCTTATCGTGATACAAAACTGAACGGTCTGGTGGGCCAGGGGCTGAACGAGAACCTCTCGGTGCTGCAAGCGCTGGAACGCATCAATGCGGCCGCTGGCGACGTCACCGTGGCCGGCGCCGGTTCGCTGCCGAGCCTGCTGGTCGGTGCCAGCCACACCACGAGCGGCCAGATGGGCGAGCTAAGCGCCTCTGGCGGCGCCACCAACGTCAGTGCCGGCGAAGCCAACGTCTCCTGGCTGCTCGATCTGTTCGGCCAGTACCGCCGCGCCAAGGAAAGCGCCCAGGCAAGCCTCGATGCCGCCTATTCCAGCGCCGACGTCGCCAAGCTCACCTATCTGCAGGATCTGGTGAACTCCTACATCGACCTGCGCTTCTACCAGGAGCGTCTGGCACTGTCGCGCGCCAACCTGAAGTCGCGTCAGGAAACCTACGAGCTGACCAAGTTCCAGCTCGAGGCCGGCGCTGCCTCACGCCTCGACGTCGTCCAGGCCGAAGGTCTGGTACAGTCGACGCAGGCTGAAATCCCCGGTCTGGAAACCAATATCCGCGTTGCCGCGCACCACATCGCCACGCTGCTTGGCCAGCCAGCCGGATCGCTGCTCGGCGAACTCTTGAAGGGTGCGCCGCAGCCGATCTTCCGCGGTGGCATTGCCTCGGGCGTCCCGGCTGACCTGATCCGCAACCGGCCCGACATTCGCGTCGCCGAGCGCAATCTCGCCGCCGCCACCGCCAACATCGGCGTTGCGATTTCGCAGCTTTACCCGACGATCACCCTGTCGGGTTCGATCTCGCCGACCTACACCAAGGTGGCCGGCGTCTCCGGCGGCAGCCTGACCAGTTGGTCCTTCGGCCCGACGCTGACGCTGCCGATCTTCGATGGCGGCCGCCTGCGCGCCAATGTCGATATCGCCAAGTCGGATGCCAAGACGCAGTATCTCGCCTGGAAGTCAACGGTGCTGGACGCCGTCGAAGAGGTCGAGAACGCGCTCACTGCGGTGCGCCGCGATGCCCAGACTGTGGAAGCGCTACGCGCCCAGGTGAAGACGACGCAGGAAACCCTGGAGCTGTCGACCGCCAGCTACAAGGACGGCGCCTCTTCGCTCCTCGACGTGCTTGACGCGCAGCGCCAGGTGTCGCTCGCTCAGGCAAGTCTCGCCGCCTCCATCCAGCAGATGGCCAAGGACTACGTCTCGCTCAACGTCGCCATCGGCGGCGGCTACAATCCGGGCGCTCCCAAGACCACCGCGCCCCCCAAGGCAAGCTGAGCAACATGAGACAAGAAGCCCCGCATTTGCGGGGCTTTTTTATTACTGTCACCGCTTCAATGCGGATAAGTGAGCATGGTGGCAACTTTGGATTCGACAAGGTCAATGGCCTGATATACGCATGATTAAACGATTAATCTACGCACGTCGGAAACCATGCCTTCAGCACGACCTGGACCGAATCTGAGCAGGATTGCAACGTCGCTTGGCGTCTCCGTCGCGACGGTGTCCAATGCGCTGTCAGGTAAGGGCCGTGTTTCCGAGCAGCTGGCGGAGAGGATCAAGGAACATGCGGCCGAACTCGGCTATGTTCCAAGCCAAGCCGGTCGCGCGCTGCGGACTGGTCACAGCGGCGTCCTTGGGCTTGTACTGCCAGATATCGCCAACCCGCTCTTCCCCAAGCTCGCGCAGGCCATCGAATTCGCCGCAAGCGCTGCCGGCTATGGCGTCCTGATCGCCGACTCCCGAGGCGACGTTACCACCCAGACCGAAGCGATCAACCGGCTGATTGAGCGCGGCGTCGAAGGCATGGTGATCGTACCGCGCCGCGCGACTCGAATTTCCGCCGCCGCCTGTCCAGTTGCTGTCATCGATACGGCCTCCACACCAGGCAACACGGTTGCTGCCGATCACATGCAAGGCGGCTGGGTGATCGCCAAACATTTGGCCGAGCTTGGACACCGACGTATCCTCATCATCGGCAATAATCCCGGTTCGAACGTGCAGAATGACCGAGCAAGCGGAATCCGTTCGGGTCTCCGTGCCGGGATGAGTTCGGCAACCCTCTGGATCGAGACGTTAGAGCGACAAAACGGCAGCGGATGCAGCCTCGGCCTCGCTGAGAAGGTGCGTGAGGGCTTTACGGCGTTCGCCGCGCTCTCCGACCTGCAAGCGCTGCGAGCCCTCACCGAATTGCAGCGAGACGGCATCGACGTGCCCAACATGGCAAGCGTTACCGGCTTCGATGACCTCATCTGGTCACCGGTCATCACCCCGCCACTGACCACGGTGGCGATGGACATGCACACGATCGCGGAAATTGCCATCTCGTCATTGCTGCGGACCATACAGACGCGCGGTAGCCGCGAGGGCGTGCTTGTTACATCCGAGACCGACCGCGTTCCGATGCAATTGATCGTTCGCCAGTCCTCCGGACCGGCGGACCCGACAAGAATATCCTGACAGACGGAGAACAGCTGAGATGAAGAATGCCCTTATCGCTTCGGCCGCGCTATTGGTGCTGTCGCCCCTCGCCGCAAAGGCAGAGGAGAAGACGCTGACGATTTCCGTCTATGCCTTCGCTCAGGATGACTTCAAGACCATCGTCTACGCCCCCTTCGAGGCGAAGTGCGGCTGCAAGCTGGTCGTCGAGACCGGCAACAGCGTCGAGCGTCTTGCCAAGATGGAGTCCAACAAGGCGAACCCCGTCATCGACATGGCAGTTGTCTCCATGGCCGATGCCCTGGCGGCCACCCGCAAGGATCTGATCGATAAGGTCGACACCTCGAAGCTCTCCAACTTCGGCAAGCTTTACGACCTCGCCAAGGACCCGAACGGCGACGGCATGAGCGTCGGCTACACCTTCTACGCCACCTCGATCGCCTATCGCTCCGACAAGATGAAGATCGAGTCCTGGGCCGACCTGTTGAAGCCGGAATATGTCGGCCACGTCGCCTTCCCGAACGTCACCACCAACCAGGGTCCGCCGGCGCTCTACATGCTCGGCCAGGCACTCGGCAACGACAGCCCTGATCTGAAGGCGCCGATCGAGGCGCTGGGCGAGAAGAAGGACGAGGTTGTCACCTTCTACGAGAAGTCCTCGCAGCTCGTGCAGCTGATGCAGCAGGAGGAAATCTGGGCAGCACCGATCGGCCGCTTCTCCTGGGCAGGCTTCACCAAGCTCGACGTTCCCGTCGCATGGGCAACACCCAAGGAAGGCCAGACCGGCGGCATGAACGTCATGGTCGTCACCAAGGGCTCCAAGAATCGCGACCTGGCCCTACAGTTCATGGACTTCTGGCTCTCCACCGAGATCCAGACAAAGCTTGCCGAAAAGCTGGTCGACAGCCCGGCGAACAAGGAGGTCAAGCTGTCCGAGGAGGCCGCCAACAACCTGACCTATGGCGAAGAAACCGCCAAGAGCCTGAAGCTTATCCCCTCCGCAGCCGCGCTCGACAACCGCGCAGCCTGGCTGAAGGAATGGAACGAGAAGGTCGGCCAGTAGTCTCCAGGCCGGCTCGGCAGTTTGCCGGAGCCGGCCCTTCCATCCGTCGAAAGTCCTTTCATGTTTCAGAACCGCGCAGAAGCCTTGGCGCTTGCCCTGCCCGCAGCAGTTTTTGCCGCGCTGGTCTTCCTGCTGCCCGTCGTCGTCCTCCTCTCCGAAGGCTTCCGCATCGACGGCAACTGGACGCTTGGCGCCTACACCAGCTTCTTTTCCGAGTCGCTGAGCCGCACCGTCTTTTTGCGGACCTTTCGCCTGGGGCTTGAGGTAACGGCAGTCTCCGCCATCATCGGCTATGCCGCGGCCTTCGCGATCGTCAACCTGCCGCCCAAGGGCAAGGGCCGGATGATCGGCCTCGTAACCCTGCCGCTGATGATCTCACCGGTCGCCCGCACCTATGCCTGGATCGTTATTCTTGGCCGCACCGGGATCGTCAACCAAGCCATCCAGGGCCTCGGCCTTATCGACGGCCCGCTGCGCCTGCTCTTCACCGAGACTGCCGTCTTCATCGGCCTGCTGCAGCTTTTCCTGCCGCTGATGATCCTGTCGCTCATCAGCGCTCTCGAAAATATGCCGAAGGACGCCATTCCCGCCGCCCGCGTGCTTGGCGCCAACTGGTTCCAGGTTTTCTGGAAGGTAATTCTGCCACTCACCCGTGAGGGCCTCGTCGTCGGCGGCACGCTCGTCTTCACCGGATCACTGACTGCCTACATCACGCCCGCGGTGCTTGGCGGGTCGAAGGTGCTGATGCTGGAAACGCTGCTCTATCAGCAGGTATCGGTCGCCAACAACTTCGTCTCAGCAAGCGTCATCGCCTTCATGCTGATCGTCATGAGCTTTGCCGCCAACATTCTGCTCAAGCGCGTTGCCACGGCGAGGAACAGACGATGACCGCGCGTATTCTTTCTCCGCTGGTTCTCGGCCTGTTACTGATCTTCCTGATCGGCCCGTTCCTGATTATCATCGCCGCATCGCTCTCCGCCGGCGACACGCTCGCGTTTCCGCCGCAGGGGCTTTCCCTGAGGTGGGTCGCCAAGGTCTTCACCATCGACAGCTTCCGCGAGAGCTTCGCCATGTCGATGTTCCTGGCCGTCTTCGGCACGCTGACAGCGCTCGTGCTCGGCATTCCCGCCGCCTATGCGCTGTCGCGCTACAAGCTGCCCTTTGGCGAAACCGTCCGCACGATCGTATCGCTGCCGATCATCGTGCCCGGCATCATCGTTGGTCTGGCGCTGCTGCGCTATCTCGTCGTGCCATTCGGCTTTAACATCACGCTGGCTCTCTTCACGGCGCACACGGCGCTTGTGCTGCCCTACGCCGTGCGCGTCGTTTCAGCCAGCCTCAATAACCTGCGCTCGGATATGGAGGAAGCAGCCGTCCTGCTCGGTTCCTCACGAACAGGCGCCTTCTTCCGCGTCGTCATGCCGAATATCCGTGGCGGCATCCTGGCTGCCTTCATCCTCGGCTTCGTGACGAGCTTCAATCAGGTGCCGGTCTCGCTCTTCCTCTCCGGTCCCGGCGTGCGCACGCTGCCGATCGACATGCTGGGCTACATGGAGACCACCTACGATCCGTCGATCGCGGCACTCTCCTCGCTGCTCGCCTTTCTTTCCATCGGCATCGTCTTCCTTGCCGAACGCTTCCTGGGATTCTCTCGTTATGTCTGACGCCTATCTCAAACTCGACAAGCTGACGCTTGCCTACGGCGATACGGTCGCGGTGAAGGATCTTGACCTGTCGATCGCCAAGGGCGAGCTCGTCGCTTTGCTCGGCCCCTCCGGATGCGGCAAGACGACGACGATGCGCTCTATCGCCGGCCTGCTTGCCCCCGCATCCGGCCGCATCACGCTCGACGGAGACGAGATCAGCCGCGTTTCTCCCAACAAGCGCAATGTCGGCCTCGTCTTCCAGTCCTACGCCCTCTTCCCGCATCTGACGGTCTATGAAAACGTCGCCTTCGGCCTGCGCCTGAAGGGTATCGGCGGCAAGGATCTCGATGCAAAGGTCAGCGCCGGCATCAAATCCGTCGGCCTTGCCAAGTTTACTGATCGTAAGCCAGCCGAACTCTCTGGCGGCCAGCAGCAGCGTGTGGCCCTTGCCCGCTCCATGGTCATGGAGCCGAAGGTTCTCCTGCTCGACGAACCGCTTTCCAACCTCGACGCCCGCCTGCGCCTCGAAATGCGGGCAGAGCTGCAGCGCGTCCAGAAGGAAACGGGCGTCACCATGATCTTCGTCACGCACGACCAGATCGAGGCGCTCGCTCTCGCCGACCGGATCGTAGTGATGCTGAACGGCGGCATCGAGCAGATCGGCACGCCGGAGGAGATCTACAACAAGCCCGTCTCGGCCTTCGTCGCCGATTTCGTCGGCTTTGAAAACGTCTTTGCGCTGGAGAACGGCAAGCTCGCGACATCCAACACATCAGTCGAGCTTGCCGGTCCAGCGCCGCAGGCCGCAAACGGCCTGGCCTGGCGTCCGCGCATGGTGAACCTCGGTTCAGGCCCTTACCAAGGCACCGTGCGCGGCACCTCGTTTGCCGGAAACACTCGCGAATATCTGCTCGACACACCACTTGGGCCTATCAAGGCCGAGGTCGATGCCGGGTTGCCGACGCACACGATCGGCTCCACGCTTCCCTTTGACCTGCCGCTTGCCGCGGCAGCGCCCCTCTCACGCTATAGGTAAATCCATGGGCGTCTGGATCGACACCGACATGGGCTTTGACGATATCGCCGCGATCCTCGTGGTGACCCACGCAAAGCTCGACATATCGGGCATCTCGCTCGTCTTCGGCAACACACCGCTGTCGCAGGTGCGCGTCAACGCCGCTGGCGCCGCCAAGGCCTTCGGCTGGACCTTCCCGATCCACAGCGGCCGCGCCTTGCCCGTGCTCGGCTCGCTCGAGACTGCGCGGGCGATCCTCGGTGAAACCGGCATTCCGACATCAGGCCAGGGCCTGCCGGTCGCCCAAGCCTTGCCGGAAAGCGACGCGTTCACCGCGCTCTGTCGCTGGCTGGAGACCGATGGCCCGCGCCGGATCCTGGCGCTCGGTCCGTTGACCAATCTCGCGGCCCTCACGCTGGCCCGCCCGGACCTCGCCGCCCGCATTACAGAACTGACCTGGATGGGTGGCGCCGTCACTGCAGGCAATCACACGGCATCCGCCGAGTTCAACGCGCTGGCCGACCCGGAAGCGCTCGCCATCGTTCTCGCCCATAATCTGCCGCTGCGCATGGTCGACCTCGATCTCTGCCGCAAGGTCATCACAACGCCTGACGACGTTGGCCCGGTGCGAAACGCCGGTGGTGCCAATGCGACGCTGCTCGCCGATGTGCTCGACGGCTACATCGGCATCGGCACGAGCCGCGGCAGGCCCGGAATGGCGATCTACGACCCTTCCGCCGCCGTCGCCTTCGTCGCGCCCGAGATCGTTACCTTCCGTCCTGCGCGGATCGACGCCGAACTGCAGGGCCAGCATACGCGTGGCCGCACGGTGGTCGAGACCCGAGCGACGCATGCAACCTTCAACGCTGAATACGCCGTCGACATCGACGCTGAAAAGGCCTGTGGCCTGATCCTCGGCGCACTGATCGATGAGGCCAGCCGATGAGCGTCGCAGAACCGAGAGATCTCGACGATCCGGCGCTTCGCGCCCGTGCCGTCGCCGCCGCGCGCGGTGATGCACCCTTCGATATCCTGATCTCGGGCGGACGCCTGCTCGATGTCGTCACCGGGCTGATCCGCGAGGCCGACATCGGTATCGTCGGGCCGCTGATTGCAAGCGTCCACTCGCCGGGTAGCCGCACCGACGCGGAAAAAACCGTCGATGCAGCAGGCAGCATCATTTCACCCGGCCTCATCGATACGCACATGCACATCGAAAGCTCGATGGTGACGCCCGCCGCCTATGCGGCAGCCGTCGTTCCCCGCGGCGTCACGACCGTTGTCTGGGATCCGCACGAGTTCGGCAACGTGCATGGTCTCGACGGCGTGCGCTGGGCGATCGAAGCGTCTCGCTGCCTGCCGCTCCGCACGATCGTGCTTGCGCCTTCCTGCGTTCCTTCCGCTCCGGGGCTTGAAGTCGCCGGCGCCGATTTCGACGCATCGGTCATCGCCGAAATGCTGCTGTGGCCGGGCATTGGGGGCGTTGCGGAAGTGATGAACATGCGCGGCGTCATCGACGGCGATCCACGCATGACCGACATTGTGAATGCCGGCCTCGCTTCGGGAAAGCTGGTCTGCGGCCACGCGCGCGGACTCGAAGGCGCGGACCTGAACGCCTTCATGACCGCCGGTGTCAGCTCCGATCACGAATTGACCTCCAGCGCGGACCTGCTGCAAAAGCTCGCCGCCGGGCTGACCATCGAACTGCGCGGCTCGCATGACCATCTGCTGCAGGAGTTCGTAACGGCGCTCAGCGGCATCGGCCATCTGCCATCGACGGTCACGCTGTGCACCGACGACGTCTTCCCGGACGAACTGAAGGACGGCGGCGGCCTAGACGATGTCATCCGCCGGCTCGTCCGCTATGGAATGAAGCCGGAATGGGCGTTGAGAGCCGCCACCTTCAATGCAGCACAGCGATTGAAGCGCTCGGATCTTGGCTTGATTGCCGCCGGCCGACGCGCCGATGTCGTGCTTTTCGAAGATCTCGTTGGCTTCGCCACGAAGGCCGTCATCGCCAACGGCGTGATCGTCTCGACATCAGGCGAAATGAACGCCCAGTTGCGCTCGTTCGAGACTGTGGCGCTGCAGAATTCGGTCAAGCTGACGGCCCTGACGGAAGATGACTTCAGGGTTCCCACCACCGGCAGGCGCGTTCGCGTCGCCACGATTGACCGTCCCCGTTTCACGCAATGGGGCGAGGCGGAGACCGTCGTCAAAGACGGTTTCGTCGTACCTCCGGCCGAAAGCACCATGATCGCGGTCGCTCATCGGCACGGAAAGGCCGACAGCCGGCCGAGTGTCGGCTTCCTCACAGGTTGGGGAACATGGCGGGGAGCCTTCTGTACGACAGTATCCCACGACAGCCACAACCTCACCGTTTTCGGCGGCAACGCGGGCGACATGGCAGTCGCTGCCAATGCGGTGATCGCCGCGGGCGGCGGCATGGCCGTGGTGAGAAGCGGCCAGGTTGAAGCGCATCTGTCGCTGCCGGTATCCGGCCTCATCACCGAGGCGTCCTTGGAAGAAACAGCCGCCTCCTTCAAGGCGATCCGAAAGGCAATGGAGATGATCGTCGATTGGAAGCCGCCCTACCTCGTTTTCAAGGCCTGCTTTGGCGCAACGCTTGCCTGCAATGTCGGCCCGCATCAGACGGATCGCGGCATTGCGGATGTGACGACCGGAAAGGTGCTGGAGAACCCGGTGATCGAGATTCTCGAGCGCGAATGGTAACCGCCGCATCCGGGCGCCCTTCCCGCGGCTACGCTCGACAACGCCGATAGATTATCAGGCCAGCAAGCCAGTGATTTACTGCGCAGCCTTCAGCTCGCGCTCGACAAGCGCTGTCCAAAAGGCCGCGCCGTAGCCAATCGCATTGTCGTTGAAGTCATACGCGGTGTTGTGGTGTAGGGCGCCATCGACAGCTGGCCCGTTCCCGAGCCAGACATAACAGCCAGGCGCATTTTGGCCGAAGAAGGCGAAATCATCGCCTGCCGTCGAGGGCGGGAAACTCGTGCGCACCTTCTTCCCGAAGACAGCACTCGCCGCCCCGAGCGCACGCGCGGTCGCGTCGCTACTGTTGACGACGGGCGGGATGCGCCGTTCGAACTGGTAGTCGACCGCAATGCCGAACATCGCCGCTGTGCCCTTCGCAAGCCGGCCGATCTCTTCCTCTAGTTGGTCGCGGACTTCGGGCGAATAGGCCCGGGCAGTCCCCCCGATCTCGACGATATCGGGTATGACGTTCAGCGCCTTGGGGTCACCGGCGTGCAGCGAACAGGCGCTGACGACCGCCGGCTGCAGAGGATCGACGACACGCCCGACGATCGTCTGCAACGACGCCAGGAACGTGCCGGCAGCCGTAATCGGATCCTTGCCGAGATGCGGCTTGGCACCATGCGTTCCGACGCCGCGGAAGGTGATACGCCAACTGTCCGACGATGCCAATTGGGGACCTTCGACCACGGCGATCTCATCGACGGCTAGGCCCGGCATGTTGTGAAGGCCGTAGACGGCATCGCACGGGAACAACTCGAACAGTCCCGCCTCGACCATCTTGCGCGCGCCGCCCCTACCCTCCTCGGCCGGCTGGAAGATGAAATGCACGGTTCCGGAGAAGTCGCGTGTTGCCGCGAGATGCCGTGCTGCGCCAAGCAGCATTGTGGTATGCCCGTCATGCCCGCAGGCGTGCATCTTGCCGGCAAATTTGGATTTATACGGACGATCCGCCATCTCCGGCATCGCAAGCGCATCCATATCCGCCCGCAATCCGATCGTCCGTGTCCCGTTGCCGACCTGCAGCGTACCGACAACGCCGGTGCCACCGAGGCCGCGATGCACCTTGATACCTGCCTCTTCCAATAGCTGCGCGACGATGCCACTCGTGCGCTCCTCCTCAAAGCCAAGCTCGGGATGGGCGTGCAGATCGCGACGCAGCTCGGTCAGGAAGCGTAGATCGTGCTCGATCCGGGCGGGAATGGGCATGAGCCTCGATGTCCTGTAAATGCAAGCGGGCGCCAGAACGGCGCCCGTCATAGTCCATCTGTTATTTAACAGTTGGCCTAAGAATTCAACCTGCTCAACCGGGTTAGACCACAGTCTCGCCGCCGTCGACGACCAGGATCTGACCCGTCATATAAGAGGAGCGGTCCGACACGAGGAAGAGGATCGGCTCGGCGATTTCCGACACATCTGCCCAGCGCCCGAGTGGAACCTTCTCGGCAATATAGGCCTCGATCGCGTCACGCCCGCCCATCTGGGCAATAAAGGGTTCGTTGAAAGGCGTGTCCACCCAGCCGGGGCAAAGCGCATTCACACGGATGCCGAATTTGGCGTAATCGCCGGCTATCTGCCGTGTCATGGCGATAACGGCATGCTTTGTTGTCGTATAGGCGATCATCTCGCGATCGTAGAGAACGCCTGACGAGGATGAGGTGTTGAGAATGACGCCTTTGCCTACCTTCCTCATGACAGGCATGACGAAGCGCGCCGCCATGAAGTGTGCACGGACATTCAGGCTCCAGGACTTGTCGAAACCGTCGATCGCCACTTGCTCCAGATCGCCGGCGACCTGCGCACCGGCATGGTTGTGCAGGATGTCGATGCGACCGTGACGCTCGACCACCCCGGCAATACCTGCCTCGAGTGCATTATCGTCGGTCACATCAAGCACAATGCCCTCAGCGCTGCCGCCAAGCCCACGGATGCGGCTGACGGTCTCCTCGGCATTCATGAAGTCGATGTCAGCGACGATGACATGGGCGCCCTCTTTCGCCATCACGAGCGCGCCGGCCTGACCGATGCCGGACCCTGCCCCGGTGACGATTGCAACACGGTTCTTGAGGATCATGGTATTTCCCACTTATGCTGTTGTCCTTTCGCGCATCAGGAAACGCGCGATGAGAATGAGGGCAAGCGATGCGATGAGCACCATGGTGGCAATCGCGTTGATCTCTGGCGTCACGCCGCGACGGATCGAGGCAAAGACGTAGATGGGCAGCGTCGTGTTCGACCCCGCGACAAAGAACGCGATGATGAAGTCATCGAAGGAGAAGGTGAAAGCGAGCAGGAAACCCGCCAGGATCGACGGCAGGATCTGCGGCAGCACGATCTGGCGGAAGGTCGTCAGCGGCGTCGCGTAAAGATCGCTCGACGCTTCAACGATATCGCGCCCAAGGCTGGCGATGCGGGCTTTCACGATCATTGTCACCAGCGCCATGGTGAAAAGCCCGTGTGCGGCGATGATCGAACCGTAGCCAAGCGTCAGCTTCGGCGGTTGGTCGCCGGGCCAGATCGCCGCCAGGGCCGGGTTGATGAAACCGAAGACTTCAACGAGGGCGACCAGCGTCGCGATGCCTATCACGACGCCCGGAACGACGATTGCAGCGGCAAACAGGCCATCGAACACCGCTCGCGTCCGGGCGCCAAGTCGCTCCATGCCAAGCGCAGCCATCGTGCCGAAGATAGCCGCGAGTGCCGCGCTGGTGAGCGCGATGACGAGGCTGTTTTGAAGAGCTTCCATGAGAAAGGTGTTGGAGAGCGCCTTACCGTACCATTGCGTGGAAAAGCCCGTGAAGTCCGAGGCATTGCGCCCCGCATTGAACGAGAACAAGACCACCAGCGCGATCGGCGCATAGAGAAACAGATAGACTGCCGTAACAAGCCCACGCATCAGACAAGATCCACCTGGCGGGTGCCCGCGACGCGCCAGGCAATGCGCATGGCGACGAGAAGCACGATGACGACGACGACAACGAGGGTGACGGCGATTGCGGAGCCGAATGGCCAGTTGCGCGATTGCAGGAAGAGGTCGACCAGGGCGTTACCGATGAAGAACACCTTGCCGCCGCCCAGCAACTGCGGGATCAGGTACTCACCGAGCAACAGGATCGTGACCAGCGCCACGCCGGTCATCACGCCCGGCAGCGACAGCGGCAGCGTTATACCGAAGAAAGTTGATAGCGGTCTTGCTCCGAGGTCCGCGGAAGCTTCCAGCAACCGCCGGTCCAGCTTCTCCAGGCTGACATAAATCGGCATGATCATCAGCGGCAGGTAGCCGTAGACGATACCGAGGAGGACCGCGCCCGGCGTGTTCAGAAGGCGCACGTTCTCGATACCGACGAACTCCAGCAGATGCGGGATGCCGCGTGCACCGAGTATGTACATCCACGCATAGGTGCGAACGAGGAGACTGGTCCAGAACGGCACCACGACAAGTGACACCAGCAACAGTCGATGCTGCGGACTTGCCTTCACCGCCAGGTAGTAGGCGACCGGATAGGCCACCAACAGGCAAACGAAGGCCCCGATCGGCGCAAGCACCAGCGTATTCTTGAAGGCCACCGCACGGGATGCGAGATTGGCGAACTGGGC
Source organism: Rhizobium sp. YTU87027 (assembly GCF_050644135.1). Taxonomy (NCBI): domain Bacteria; kingdom Pseudomonadati; phylum Pseudomonadota; class Alphaproteobacteria; order Hyphomicrobiales; family Rhizobiaceae; genus Rhizobium; species Rhizobium sp. YTU87027. Next base: position 2,584,611 of record NZ_CP098440.1, read on the forward strand.
AAAAGTAAATGCCATCTGGTAGCCACCCTCCGGCGCCCGCTCGCCGAAGGAAAAGACTACGATTGCAATGAACGGCAAGACCAGGAACACGAACAGCCATGCGCTTGCCGGCGCAACGAGCGCAGCGGTGATCAGGCGTTTTCTGGTGTCCGGTGACAGAGCCATTCTGGAGGTTCGCTGGTTGGTGGCCACGAGGAGGCTTGCCTCCTCCCGAAACCGAGAAGAGGCGTTGCATGACGGCAAGCCGGTCACGCCGACTTGAACCGCGCCATCAACTCGGCGCGACCCGGATCCGTCAGGGTTACAGCAGCGCCGAATTCCAGAGGCGTCAGCGATGCCTCATCCGGATAGACGATCTTGTTCGAGGTGATCTCCTTCGGCAGCAACGAAATGACGCGGCTGTCGGTGGTCGGCGCGCCGTTGGCGATATGCTCCTTCACCGCGTTCGCGGGATCCATCAGGTAGTTGAGAAGAGCATAGCCCGCCGCCTTGTTGGGAGCGTCTTTAGGGATGGCATAGTAGTCGGTCCAGATTTCGCCGCCGTCCGTTCCTAGGATGTAGGCAAGCTCGGGCATATCGCGGTTGAGCTGCGCACCGTCGTTCGTCCAGCACATCGTCATCCAGGCATCCGTGGCACGCATGGCCGGCTGATAGTCGGAATTGATGGCGAAGAGATGCGGCTTCACCTTGATCAGCAGCTCCTCGGCCTTCGCCAGTTCCTCCGCCTTGATCGAGTTGAAGCCATAGCCCAGCGACACCAGCGCGCTGCCGATCGTCGTCAGCTGGTAGTCGTGCACCATCGCCCGACCATCGGCCTCCGTCTGAGCGATCTCGAAGAAATCCTTCCAGGTCGTAGGCTTCGACTTGATCTTGGAGGTGTTGACCGAGAATCCGGTCGTGCCCCAGTTCTTCGGCAAGGCGTAGGTCTTGCCGTCGATCTGGCCTTCCTTAGTGAAACGCGGGCTCTCCGTCGACTGACTGAAATTGGCAATCTTCGAAAGGTCGAGTTCGTCAATCAGACCGAGCTTGTGGTAGGTCGAGATCGTGTAGTTGGTCGGTACGAAAAGCGACCAGCCGGAAGCGCCGGCCTGCAGCTTCGCCAGCATCTCCTCGTTCGAGCCAAACACGTTGACTTCGACGGCGACGCCGGTTGCCGTCTTGAAGTTCTCGAAGGTCGCCGGATCGTGGTAGTTCGGCCAGGTCGCGATGGACATCTGCGTGCCGAGGTCTTCGCCGGCATAGGCGGGTGTCGACAAGGCGCCCGGGAAGCGTGACATCACGGCGGTCGCAAGACCGAGGCCGGTGACGCCGAGGAAATGGCGACGGCTGACGGAGCCACGCTTCAGGCGCATGAACTCGTCCATGAAGCCTTCGGCGGAAATGGGAAGGTTATCCTTATAGTCTTTGCTCATGATGCTGTTCCCTTGTTTTGATTTTAGGCTGCACTTGATGCTGAGAAGACATGGGCCGCGCCGGGATCAAAGCCGAGGTAGACGGCCTCGCCGGGCTCGACCAGATCGCTTTCGTTCATGCTGCGGCGGTCGGCGGTCACCAGAAAGTCACCGAGCCCAGGTACCGTGACGGCATATTCCGCCGACGAGCCTAGGAAGATACGGTGGGTTACCGTGCCCTTGAAGTTCGCCACATCAGGCGCCTGGGTGCGTGTCAGGCGGATCGATTCCGGGCGGATCGCCACGATTGCCTCACCCGTCGAGACACGCGCCCGGCCCCCCGCGGCGATTGCGGAACCGTCCGCAAGGCGCAGCGTCGCGCCGTCCGCTTCCATTGTCGCCTTCACCCGGTTGGTCTTGCCGACGAAATCAGCAACGAACAGATCGGCGGGGCGGTCATAGACCTCCTGCGGCGAGCCCAGCTGCCGAATCCGCCCTGCGCTCATCACGCAGACGATATCCGCCATCGAGAGCGCCTCTTCCTGATCATGGGTGACCAGAACAAAGGTGATGCCGAGTTCACGTTGTATTGTCTGCAATTCGATCTGCATGGCCGAGCGCAGCTTCTTGTCGAGGGCAGCCAGCGGCTCATCCAGGAGCAGTACCGACGGACGGTTGACGATTGCGCGCGCCAACGCCACTCGCTGCTGTTGCCCACCGGACATTTCATGGACGCGGCGCTTGGCGAAGCCGCCGAGTCGCACCATTTCGAGCGCCTCTGCTACCCGCCGATCGATTTCGGCTGCCGCAAGCTTGGGTCGCATTTGCTTCAGACCATAGGCAACGTTCTGCCGGACATCGAAATGCGGAAACAAAGCATAATGCTGGAAGACCATGTTCACCGGACGCCGATAGGCCGGTACGCCGTTCATCTCGCGCCCGTTGATCAGCACCGTGCCTTCGCTTGGCTGCTCGAAGCCGCCGATCATGCGCAGGCAAGTGGTCTTGCCGCAGCCGGAGGGGCCAAGCAATGCGAGGAATGCGCCCTTCGGCACATTGAGGTTGATGTCCGTTACGGCGATCACCGGACCATAATTCTTGGTGACCGAACGGAATTCGATATCGTTCGTCGAAGCGGATGCCACGTCTGTTCCCTGCGGTTGGTTTGGATTGGGCAGTCTAGCGCTGCCTTTCGCCACCGTCGTTACGGAAAGACTAAGCGCGCCCTTCCCTCGCGGTATATACCCCGAGAGAGGTATTTTAGCCATGAAGCCTTCGTGGAAGGTATATACACGCAGAACGCAGATTTTCGCGCGAGGCGATCAGGAGGTTCCGGCAATGAGCACCGATTTGGAGGCGCTGCTTCAAGCCTTCAACGCCACCGTTGGCCGGCAGGCAATGGGCGACGCGGAATTCGGCGAGACCTTTCGGCAGATGATGGCGGCGCTTGTGCGCTTCGACTACGTCGTCGTCTTCGCCTATCGTGGCAAGGAACGGCCGATCGACCTCTACAGCACCTTCGACCCGAAGGAACACATCATTTTCGTAACGCTCTACCAAGCCGGCCCATACCTGCTCGATCCCTTCTACCACACCGCTAACGAGCGGCGCGCCGGCGTGTTTCGCATGCGTGAGCTGGCGCCTGACCGGTTCTTCTCCAGCGAGTACTACCGGACCTATTATGTCCAGACAGGCCTTGCCGAGGAAATCGGCTTCTTCGTCACGGCCGATGACGATATCACCATCGTTCTTTCGCTCATGCGCAAGGAAAAGACCGGCCCCTTCCCGCCTGCGGAATTTGCCTTGCTGAAGAAAGCCGAGCCTTTGATCGCCAACATGGTCCGCCACTACTGGGCTGGGCTAGGAGCCCGTTTTGACGCACAACTGCATTCTCGAAATCGCGGCAGTCGCAGACGCGATGCTGGTGAAAGCTCCCTGCAGCCTGCCGAAGCGGTGTGGCGCGATCTCAATCTCACCAGCCGCGAGACCGCGATTGTCGATCTCGTCCTCCAAGGCCACTCCTCCGAGTCGATCGGCCTGAAGCTCAGTATCTCAACGGGAACCGTCAAGGTTCATCGGCGCAATGTCTATCGCAAGTTAGGCATCTCCTCGCAGACGCAACTGCTGTCCCTCTATCTCAAGAATCTTTCATGAAAGGCATTCGGAAATTGTGGGCCGCTACCACCTGCGTTGTGCCGCCTGCCGCTGACGACCTCAGGCCTTGACGGGTTCGGCCCCCGCCTTCGGCTTCAACAGGATTATCAGCAGCAAGCCGGCGACGATGAGTGCCGCACCCTCGAGGTGGTATCGCTGCAATTGCTCGCCGAGGATGAAGTAGGCGAGCACCGCGATGAAGATTGTCTGGACGTAGAGGAGGACGCCTGCCCGGGCCGCGCCCAAAGCCTCGATACTGCGATTGAAGAGGTAATACATGATCGCCCCGCCGGGGATGGCGACATAGGCAAGTGCGATGAGCCCACTGCTGTTGAGCGTCGACCGTTCGTCGGAAACAAGCTCGAAGAGATAGAATGGCAGCGCCGTCAGCACCGCCGCACCGAGAAGCAGGACCAAAAGCGCAAGCCGGTTCCCATCAAATTTCGCCCGACGAAGCAGCACGGTATAGAGGCTAAAGCAAAACGCACCGGCGACGATCCATAGTTCGCCGGGATTGAGATCGAGACGCATCAGTGCGGCCGGGCTGCCCTTTATGATGATGACGACGATCCCGAGAAAGGCCAGGATCGATCCGATCACCTGCCAGCTTCCCATCGGCTCGGCCAGGAACAACCGGGCAAGGATCATGGTGATGATCGGGATCAGAGCAATGATGATGCCGGCAGTGGTGGCGTCGGCATGTTCGAGACCGACGAAAATCAGGCCCTGGCAGATCGCAAGCCCCATGCCGCCAATCACAAGCAGTTCAAGGGCGCGCGCCCGCACAAGCGCGACCATATCGCCAAAGTGCTTGTGCACGATCGGCATAAGGATCGCCCAGGCGATCAGCACGCGCCAAAAGCAGAGCGCCCAGGGCGGCATTTCCGAAGAAACCCATTTCGCGGCGATATAGACGCCGGCAGATAACAGCCAACATAGAATGCCCACGGAATAGGCGCTTGCAAGCGAACCGCCCGCCGCCTGTTCCGTCCCGACCGTCTCGCGATGGACTGCCAAGACATGTATCGCCATGGGCTAGTTATGCCACAGTTCCCAAGCGCTGCACAGATGAGCCCGCTGCGGTGAGAACGAGGGAACGCATCCTTTCAGCGGTGGTTAAACTGACGACGAGGATTATCTCAAGCTGAAGTGTCGGAATCCCGTTTAGCCAGTCGTCTTCAAGGCAGACAAGCTAAGGAGAGCAGCGATGACGATTACCATTACCGCCTTTGAACGCTCGCCCGATCGCGGCAGAGGCCTGGCGCGCGACATGCGCGTTCGCTGGGCGCTCGAGGAAGTGGGCCAGCCTTACGACGTTCGGCTTCTTTCGTTCAAAGCGATGAAGGAACCCGCCCACCTCGCGCTTCAGCCTTTCGGGCAGATTCCGACCTACGAAGAAGGCGATCTCGCCATATTCGAATCGGGGGCAATCGTCCTCCATATCGCGCAGCACCATGCCGGCTTGCTGCCGGAGAACCCGAATGCCCGGGCACGCGCGATCACCTGGGTATTCGCCGCGCTCACCACGATGGAGCAGCCGATGATCGATCGCGAAATCGCCAAATTCATGGAAGGAGACCAGCCTTGGTACGAGCAGCGCCGGTCGATGATCGAGGAACGCATCCGTCAGCGGCTAAAGGAACTCGCCGTCCGGCTTGGCGATGCCGACTGGCTCGACGGTGAATTCAGCGTTGGTGACCTCGAGATGGTGTCGGTGCTGCTGAGGGTGAAAGGATCGGGCATGCTCGACGACTATCCGAATCTCTCCGCCTATGTCGCGCGTGGGGAAGCGCGGCCGGCGTACAAGCGTGCATTTGCCGCTCAGTTGGCGGTCTTCACTGCGGCATCATCCGGCTGAGAACAGGCGCGCTCAGGGCGATCCTGCGCTCGAGGCATCTGCCACCAGCGTCACGCTTGACAGTGCTCAAAGGCGAATGCCCTAATCGCCGCGACCGCGAAAGGGCCATCGATGAGCGACGATCAAACCCCGACAGACAGCAAGCTTACCACGTCGAAGCGCAGATGGGCCTCCGAAGGAAAATTCCTGACTGGCCGTATCAGTCGCCCGGAAACCGAGCGCCTGCCGCCTGGCCAACACCTCGTCAAGAATTGGCCGGTCCTCGATCTCGGCCAGCAGCCCACCATTTCCACCGACACCTGGCGCCTGGAAGTTCGTGGGCTTGTCGAAACCCCGCTTGATCTTACCTGGACGGCCTTCCTGGCCCTCGAGCAGAGCACCAAGATCACCGATATTCATTGCGTGACGACGTGGTCGCGCTACGACAACAAATGGAAAGGTGTTTCGACCCGCGACTTGCTCGATCAGGCCATGCCGAAACCGGGAACCCACTACGTCATGCTGACAAGCTATGATGGCTACACGACCAACCTGCCGCTCTCCGATTTCGCCGCCGAGGATGCGATCCTCGCAACTTCCTGGGAAGGCTTGCCGCTGACGCGCGATCACGGCGGTCCCATGCGGCTCGTCGTCCCGCATCTCTATTTCTGGAAAAGCGCGAAATGGTTGCGGCGCATTGAGCTTCTGGCGGCCGATGCAGGGGGCTTCTGGGAAAAGAACGGTTATCACATGTACGGCGACCCCTGGCGCGAGCAGCGATACTCCGAGGAGTGATACCAGTCGCGACTACTTCGGCGGCTGATGGCGGAGTCGCGACGGCAACCTGCCCGCTATAGTTTCACCAGATAGGATAGCTTGCCGTCATCATCCACGGCCGACTAAAAGCCCGCTTAACGTGCAAATTTCACTACGGCGGATTCACTTCAAAATAGATACAAAAAGCGATATATTTTTTAAATTAATATCTTACGCCGATTTTAGCACGATCGCCTATTGAACCGACGCCCATTTTGGGTTGTTGTGACCCAACGATTCCAGATATCGCCTATGGGTTGATGAACAAGGACACCTCATTTCATACTGTCACGCAGAAGCTGCTGGACGCATGGTTGCATACCACATCGCAGACGCCCGCCGCACCGGAAGACATTTATCGTGACGTCATCGACCTTCTGACGATCAGGATGAGGATGACACTTGTCGTTCTGGACGGTGAGGATCCACTGCAATGGCAACTGAAAGTCGTGCGCCCATCCGGCTTCAGTTCACGCCTTCTGAACATCAATAAGCTCTTCGCCGATCAGCGCATCGGCGAATTCAAGGATCGCGCCTACATGGAAACAGCCGTCATCCCGCGTTATCGCGAGGTGATCGCCACACAGAAACCATCGATGGAACTGGTCAAGACGAGGGTGCTTGGCGTCAACCTCGGATACGAGCGACTGATCCTCCCGCAAAAGACAACAGCCCGGCGGCCATCCTGGCTCCTGACAATTTCGAACGGCCGCTTCATGTTCAACCCGCCGCAGCAGCAGGCCCGCATGGATGCGACTGACGAAGCGGTGATCCAGCTCTTGACCGAAGGCGCGACGGCCAAGGAGATCGCTGCCGATCTTGGCATTTCGCACCGAACGGTCGAACACCGCCTGGAGCGCATGAAGGAGCGCTACGGTGCGAAGAACACCGTCCACCTTGCAGCCATGCTGGTTGCAACGCACTTCGACCGCGATGTCGAGAAAAGCTAGGGCGTGATCCGCCGAACCAGGCACCGTCCGCAATAGACGAGCGCCAGAATTGCCGCCGCGAGCGCCGTCAACGTCGCCATGCTGGCAGGATGCAGCGGAACCTCCCGCCAAGCCGGGTGAACGATGTCCGCAGTATCGAACGCCTCACCACTGAATTGGCAGGTGATCAGCGCCAAGCCGCGTAGAACCATGCCGGCATCGATCGCCGAGACGATCGCCTCGGCTTCGGCAGCCTCGCCGCCCATGCCCCGCATCGATAGCAGCACGGCCTTTGTTGCCGCGAGATCGGCATGCGAGCACTGGTTGAACGGGCTCCCCTCATCCGTCACGCTGCCAGGCATTTTGCCCCAGAAGCAGTAGGCGTGCTGGATCTGTGCATAGTTCAGCACGCGTCGGAACGGCTCGTTCGTATCCGTGGCGCGTGCCGCGAGATCGATGATCCGATCGCGATACTCGCCGATCATGATCATTTCGCCGTGTGAGATTTCGGCCATCGCAATGCCGGTATGGGGACCGCTACCACTTCGCTGGTGTGCGTCGGCTGCCAGTTGCCAAAGCGGCAGCAACGCGATCATGGCGACAAGGAAAATGGAACGCCGGCTGGACATTGCGGGGGACAGGCTGATTGCGCCGGAGCCTTCTCTCCAATCAATGAAAAGCCGGCGCGCGAGCACGTGGCTTTGGAGCGGCACCGAGCTTGCGCTCTGCGAGAATACCGAAGGCCAGGCCAAGAACGCCCCAGAGGATCACGTGCATACCGATCGAAGTCGTGCGGAAACGCCAGAGAACGACAGCGGAATAGTTCTCCGGCACCTCGTTGATCGGCGGTAGCAGATACTGAACGAGGCCGATGAAGACGACGTAGGCAAGACCCGCTGCGATTGCTGCATTCCACACGCCGAACCGCGGGGTCAGGCGGCGGGCAAGCGCAATTGCCGCAATAAGCGCGGCGATCGATACAACGATCATCAGGAAGAACAGCTCGGTCCTGACGCCGATCGTGTCGGGATTGCCGACTGCCGGCGGATTGGCCGGATATTTGATGTTGGGCACGACAACCACGGCGACAAAGGCCGCAATGGCGATGACGGCAGAGGTCCCGCGGACGCCAAGATTGCTGAAGCGTCCCTGGACAAAAGCGAAGACGAGGGCGAACAAGCCGCCGACGGCAACGCTGTAGGCGATCACACCAGTCAGGAGGCCAAGGCCCGCTTGCGTGGCACGGCTGACGATTTCAGGCTCGCTGGTTTCACCCGCCGCTTGGGCGGCTGCTTCCTCAAACGCGATCGCTCGGTCGACGAGCGGCTCGCCGAAGGTATGGGCAAACGCGAAAACGAGGACGCCAGCAATCAGCCCCGCGAGCATTCCGCGAAGCAAAAGACTTCCAACCATGTCCGGAACTCCCCTTAGTGGCAGGGAAAGCCGAGGAGGTGCCGGCCGTCATGCACGAACTCGTGCACATACATACCGTTGAAAAGCGCCATCGCGCCCTCTTCGGTGCCGACGAAATAGATGGCGATGAGCATCAGCAGACCGCCAAAGATCGCCCAGGGCCAAAGCTCGCCAACCGGAATGGGAGCAGGTGCGGCGACGGGCGCGAAAGTGGTGTCAGACATGAATTCCTCCTGGAATGACGCGTTCAGTCGAGAATTATTGCGTGGCAGGGTCTGACTTCCAGTCCGAGGTATCCTCATCCTGATCACAGTGGCGCGACCGCACCGGAATTTCACCGGTTTCCAAACCCACAACATAACCGTTATATCTGCGGCTTCGAACCTGTCAACGAGACTTCATGCAGTGACAGGCCACCTTCCCCGTTATCCGGAGACGACCAACGTGATGACGCGCCTCACTTGGATCTGCCATGGTTCGACTGCCGCCAACCGCGAAGCGCGGTTCCCGCAAGACGAGCCGCTGAACGAGAAGGCAATCCTTGCCACTCAGGCAATGACCCCCCGCCTTCGGCACGCCGATAGCGTCTTCGCCAGCCCGACATTGCGCGCGCGGCAAACGGCCGATGCACTTGGCCTGCAACCGGAATTCTCCGAGGCGCTCGCCGATTGCGATTTTGGCCGCTGGTCGGGACGCTCGATTGCCGAGATCCAGCAAGCCGAACCGGAAAATCTTGCCGCCTGGATGGCGCGGCCGGAGGAAGCACCGCACGGTGGCGAGGCAATCGCCGCCGTTTGCATGCGTGTAAACGCCTGGATGCACGAGCGCCTGCAGGCCGGTGGCCATATCGTCGCCATCACTCATGCCGCGGTCATCAGGGCAGCAATCATCAACACTCTGCAGGCGCCGGTATCTTCCTTCTGGATCGCCGATATCGAACCGCTGGCCATCGTTCACATGACCAGCAATGGCAGCCGATGGTCGCTGCGCGTCGAAGGCGCGGCTGCCTAATTTTCCGGGCGTTAATTTAGGCCAGCCTTACGCAAGCGAACCATGCCATAGGTTTCCGGCCCAACACGTTCGGGCCGTGTTCCTTGCCCCAAGGAGGACCAAGCATGCCCTATGATTGGAGCGGCGCGCAGATGCGGCGCACGCGCCTGCTACGTATGACCGCCGCCGTTACACTGCTTCTGCTCGTCATCGGCGCATCCCTTATGATCCGGCTTTGAGAACGACAGGCGGGCGGCCGCACCGCTCGCCTGTCGAACCGCCTCTCCGCTCTCGGCAGCCGCAGATACCAAGAATTCGCCCTTTGGTTTCAACAAACGCTTCAGACTTCAATGATACACCGGCGCTCGGGTGGAGATGGAGTGAAGCATGCCGGTATTCTTCCAGAGCAGAGCCGGAAGGCAATGCCTTTTGGTCATGGCGTTGGGAGTAACGCTGTGGCTCTTCGGCGCGATCCTGGAATTGGATAACTGGCTTGTCGCTTTCGTCGGCGCTTACGAGAACTATGGCGCGGACAAGCTAGTCCTCGCGCTCGGCATCGGTGGCGCGATGAGCTTCGTATATTCGATCCTGCGCATTGTCGACCTGCGTAAGGAGATGGAACTGCGGGCCAGTGCCCAGGCCAAGGCCGACTGGACGGCAACCCACGACCACCTCACCAAACTTCCGAACCGCTATGCTTTCGAACGGAAAGTCCTTCCCCGGAGGACGAAGACCGACGTCGAAGGCGACGAGTGGGAGCAGAACGTTACAATCTTCTCGATAGATCTCGATGGCTTCAAGAAGGTCAACGACCTTGTCGGCCACAATGGCGGTGACGCCCTTCTGGTCGAAGTGGCAAAGCGGATCTGCGCGATCGGAAACGCGGACTGCGTCTATCGTTTCGGCGGCGACGAATTCGTCGTCGTTGCCCTTGGCCTCTCCTCCAAGCACGAGGAACGCTTTGCGCGTTTGCTCATTCAGGCCGTAACACGGCCCATCCATATCAACGGGTTCGCCGTCGAAGTCGGTGCAAGCGTCGGTTACGATCGCTGGGAGCAGGGTCGAGAGGCGCTTGAGGACGCGGCTCACCGAGCCGACCTCGCCATGTACGAGGCCAAATCACGCGGCCCCAACTACCACATGGTGTTCGAAGCCTCGATGCAGGACAAAGTCGCAAAGCGCGCAACATTGGAGTCCAAACTGCGCGTCGCAATTCAGCAGAAGGCCATCCGCCCCTTCTATCAACCGTTGATCGATCTCAAGAGCGGTACGGTCTGCGGCTTCGAGGCGCTCGCCCGCTGGACAGACGAAGAAGGCATCGCCATTCCACCGCCGGTATTCATCGGGATTGCCGAAGAGACCGGACTGATCACCGAACTTTTTGAGGATCTTCTGGCGCAGGCCTGCAGGGACGCCTTGGCCTGGGACGACCACGTTACTCTCTCCTTCAACGTCTCTCCAGTGCAGATGGAGGACAAGCTGTTGGCCTCGCGCATCTTCAAGGTGCTCTCGGCGAACGGCCTTCCGCCGCACCGCCTGGAGATCGAGATCACCGAAAACGCGCTGATCCAGGATCCGGCAATTGCCGCGATCATTCTGGATGAACTCCACGAGGCCGGCGTCCAGATCGCTCTTGACGATTTCGGCACGGGCTATTCCAGTCTCGCCCAGCTCGCTCGCTATCGTTTTGACAAGATCAAGATCGACAAGAGCTTCATCGCGACTTGCCGCGATGATGAGCGCCAGGAAAAAATCATCCGCGCCATGCTTGGTCTTGGCCGCAGCCTCAACATACAGACCACAGCCGAAGGTATCGAAGAGCACCGCCAACTCGGCCACCTGCTTCGGCTCGGCTGCGATGTCGGACAGGGCTACCTGTTCGGCAAGGCGATGCCTGCCGAAGAGACGCGCTCCTTTATCCTCGATCGCGACGAAGTGTTGGCCAGCGCATAAACGCCGCGAAAACGCAACTCTGCCAGCACCTCCACGCGTCAGAAATTCGTGATGGAACCCTTTCTGACGAGGCAACGTTAGCTCATTGGTCCCGTGGGCGGACACTTACACTGAAAGTCTATCTGCCCCCGCATGGGCCGCGATCGTCGATCGGGCCTAGCCCGATCGACGGGCGAACCCTTATCATAGGAGAGGGATTTATCATGTATTTTCATATCGTTGCTGCCTCGGCGGCCTTTATTGGTCTTGCAGGGGCGGCGTCGGCCGCTGATCTTGTGAGCGAGCCGCCGGCAGCCCCGGTTGCACAAGCGGCACCGGTTTTCACTTGGAACGGCTTTTATATCGGCCTGCAAGGCGGCGGCGGCTGGGGAAATGGTGACTTCTCCGGCATCGGCGACGCAAACCTCAATGGCGGCCTCGTCAGCGGCTTCACCGGATACAACTGGCAGCTCGATAACAATATCGTGCTCGGCGTCGAAGGCGACGTTTCCTACAATTGGAACGAGGAAACCGTCAGTAGCAATGAATACAAGTTCGACACGACAGGCTCGGTCCGCGCCCGCGTCGGTTACGCCCTCGATCACGCGCTGTTCTATGGAGCGGCCGGCTGGACCGGCGCGAGGGGCCATGTGAACACCCCTATCGGCGACGACAACGCCACGTTCTCGGGCTGGACCGTTGGAGCCGGCCTGGACTATGCCTTCACCGACAACATTTTCGGGCGGGTCGAATATCGCTACAACGACTACGGCAGCAAGGACCTGCTCGGCGTGGATACCGACTTCAATCAGAACGTCGTCACCGTTGGCGTTGGTTTCAAATTCTGAGACTGCTCGACCGAGTGGCCTGCATGAAATGACCAAGCCCGGACAGACGCCCGGGCTTTGCTTCTCTGACCTGATGCGGGTCGCCGTGTGAGATAGCCTTAGTGGTTTCCGCCGTGGCCGCCGCCCTGGTTGCCGCCACCCTGGCTGCCGCCGCCTTCGTTACCGCCACCCTGGTTGCCGCCACCCTGGCTGCCGCCGCCTTCGTTACCGCCACCCTGGCTGCCGCCGCCCTGGCTGCCCCCGCCTTCGTTACCGCCACCCTGGCTGCCGCCGCCCTGGCTGCCCCCGCCTTCGTTACCGCCACCCTGGTTGCCGCCGCCCTGGCTGCCCCCGCCTTCGTTACCGCCACCCTGGTTGCCGCCACCCTGGCTGCCCCCGCCTTCGTTACCGCCACCCTGGCTGCCGCCGCCCTGGCTGCCCCCGCCTTCGTTACCGCCACCCTGGTTGCCGCCACCCTGGCTGCCGCCGCCTTCGTTACCGCCACCCTGGTTGCCGCCACCCTGATTACCGCCGCCTTCGTTACCGCCGCCCTGGTTGCCGCCACCCTGGCTGCCACCACCGTGGTTGCCACCGCCCTGGTTGCCGCCGTCTCCGTTGCTGCTGCTATTGCCTGTACTGCTGGTCGTGCCGTTGTTGCTGCCACTGCCAGAACCGCTTCCCCCTCCGCCTGAGGAGTTGCGAGTTGCGCGCGTGCCGCTCGCGAATTGGTCGCTGTGGTGATCCGGATCGGCAAACTTATTGACTTTGATGGACGCAACCGGGCCGCATAATCTTGCTTCGATTGTGCCTGGCTTTACCGTCCGACAGTTGAGCCGTTGGCTCTGTGCGCTGGCAAGGCTGGTTCCGGCAAGAAGAAACACCATGCCGGCAGAAATCGTCAGTAATTCTTTACGCATAGTTACTCACTCCCACAGTTAACAGAGTGTTAACGTGGAGATTCATACAGTGCCAACAAAGTAAATAGAAGAATAACTTTCGCAAGCTGAGCATAGAACGTTAGTATATTGTTAACCTTTAAAATATAAAATTCTAATTAAGTGCAGCAGCTTAAAAGTGTATAATTGGCCGTCCAGCACTCAGCCGAAAGGATGTTTCGATGCGGGCCCTGGCAGCTTTCGCAGCGTTCACACTTGTTTTCACAGCGTTTGCTGGTGAGAGCTATGCAGGGTCCACCCTTCGCGCATCACGCTCGATCGGAGCGCCGATTGGCTTTCCCTCGGCGTGCGCGCGCTATGCCTGGCTTTGCCATGGCGGCGGCGGCGGTCACGAGATGACTGACAAAGAGGCTATGCCTTTGCTCCAAAAGGTGAATCGGCAGGTCAACGCCGGCGTCGCACCAGCGACGGACGCACAGACATCAGGAAAATCCGAGTACTGGTCACTACCCGTTAACAACAAAGGCGACTGCGAAGACTATGCTTTGCTGAAACTGAAAACGCTGCTCGGCGCCGGCTTTGCGTCGAACAAATTGGCGCTTTCCGTCGTCATCGACCGCGGCGGCAACAACCATGTCGTCCTGCTGGCGCGGCTGAGGTCCGGCGACTACGTCCTTGACAATCTGTCAGAAAAAGTAAAACCTTGGGAAAGTACAGGATATACTTTCTTGGCGAGCCAGAACTTTAAAAATAGGAGTGCCTGGCAAGTAACGCTGGCCGGTCCGAGGGCGGGCCAATTTTCCGGAACGTGAGAGCACCGGACGCAACTCCTCATTTGTCCTGTCGGACGCGCGCCTTCACGCGACGAAGCACGGCCTAATGGACCGACGGGTCCTCTTCTTCCAGAAATGTTCTGATCCCTTCGCGAGCGACCGTTGCCAGAAACTCGTCAAACGCCTCGCGATCGGTAGCAAAAGGCTCCTCCCATTCGATGAGGTCCTCGTGCTGAGTCACTACTTCCATTTTCCAGTCACCATTCGTGCCGGCCGGGCGGAAGATATCGACGAGTACCGTCACGCCATCATCGGTAAATTCACCAGCGAGGTCGGAATGCTCCAGCTTTGGCTTCTTCGCCATTCTCAAATCCGATCCGTGATTTCGACGAGCAGTGTACGCGGCAACGATGACGCGCTTGCAGGCAACCATCGTGCATAGCGTAAGCAACAGAGAAAGCCCCAAAGCCGAAGTTTACGAGAAGTTCCACAGAAGAAAATGCGTCGTTTGACTGGTAGAGAAGCCCGTTCAACGCATCTCCGGGATCACACTGCGCCGTATCGCTCTACATAGGGCCATGCGCAACCGCATCCTCTTCCCAAAGGATGCGAGTAGCCTGGAGGTCGTGGTACGACTCCGCGATATCATATCCAGGCAACCCGTCGACCGCTTGTGAATCGCGGTTTTAACTTCCCTTGATACAGGCGCCATCGATTCCGGCTTGGCTCGATCTTGACTTTGCAAACGCTCGTCGTCCACCTTCAGCAGCGGCTAATTCAAGGGAGAGGGTTGGTGGTGGAACTTTCGGTCTGTATCGGGTGGGAGTCCCGCGAAGATATCGCCTACGCAGTGAAGGGCGTCACATCAACGACGCCCCTTGGCTCAAGAACTGGCCGGATGTCGAGTACGCCCCAGGGTGGCTCGACAAGCCGCTCGCGATCAATCCTCAGTTCGTGACGGTAGGTATAAGCAGTGAACCTTGGCAAACTCGTCAAATTCTACGCGATTTTCTCCGGTGGGCGCCTCACGATCGGAGCGAACCCAAAATGCTTTATTGGCCGCGCTTCAGGTGGCGGAGAGGAACGATAGCGATTGGCGACCGGTGCGCTACGGCGTCGTGATTGATGCCCAGAGCGGACGCGTCGAGATCGGCAACAATGTTTCGCTCAACGAGTTTACGGTCCTGCTCGGCCACGGGGGCATCCGCATTGGAAACGGCGTACGGATCGCAGCTCAGTGCGCTATTGTTTCTTTCGAGCACGGCTTCGATGATCCGATGACCACCATAAAGGATCAGCGGCTACGGAAAGCACCGGTCGTGATCGAGGATGACGTCTGGATCGGCGCCGGTGCAAAGATATTGGCCGGCGCCCATATTGGTCGCGGTTGTGTGATCGGAGCCAATAGCGTCGTCAAGGGAACCACGGTTCCAGGCGGCATCTATGTCGGCGCGCCGGCTCGGCTGATCAGACTTCGCGGACGTTGAAGTCGCTAGGTCCCCCGAGGAGGCCAAAGTGCCAGCTTAGTCGAATGAGCGACATGCGGGTCGGCCGTGAAGACCGGGAACCTTCGCTCACTGAATATCTGAAGCGCTTGCAGATCGGTTTCCTGATGCATGCGAGAAAGGTCGAGCGAATTGTATTGGTGCCCCTTCGAGAGCGGATCGATGCCGGTGAGGATCACATTCGCCGCGCCGCTGGCGAGTGCCAGGGCCGCGCCAACGACGCCATTGGACCATTTCGCCTCGCCCTCCAATTCCAGGTTCAGTCTTCCTGTGATCTTATGCATCAGGGCGATGCGCTCATGGCGGCTGATCAGCCTCAATTCGTCATAGCGATAGTCGAAGGCATGAAGTCCTCTTACCAGCCGTTCGAGTTCGTGCCGCCAATTGAGAACGCAAAGCAGTCCTGTTTTCTTATGCTCGAGCACTTTACGAACTTCGACCGCGGCCGGATTGAGCCCTTCAATCTGATTGAACTGCATCAATGTCACGTCGGGCGCTTGGGGCAACCAACCCTGGGCCGCCACCTGGGAGGCGTTTATCGTCAATACGCGAAACGAATCGTTCCAGCCTTGTGGCTTCGTGGAAAAGGGCGCAGAGCCGGCAACAACGACGGTTTTTCCGAGAAAGAGGCCCTCCAACTTCGGAATGTGCGGAGCAGCCAACCGATATCTTAACCAGCGATTCCAATAACGCTTAGCGCGTATCAGCTCTTCGAAGTACGACATGCCCTGCTGTCCCCTCCCTGGCGCTTTTCCCGATCTGCAAGACTCGACGATGATCACGATCGCGAAATACAATGCCGTCGCAAGAAAGCACTGGGCCCAGCCTGAGCGTGCAGCCTCCGTCTTGCACTCGTTGTGCGAGTGTAATGGCGGGTTGGCTATTGCGCAAGGAGCGTCTCACAAACGTAGCCACAGCGTTTCCATAGACGCCGCTGGCGAATATCGCCATTTCACCACGTGCTCGGGTCGGAGCGGGCATTTTCAATGACCGTCTTGGAAATCAGGCGTACAATGTGCTGTTGGATCCGATGCACGGCACGGTCCGACCAAGAGCGTCCGCGCACTCTTGCCGTTATGGGGGAACGCCACCATGCAATTCCCTACATTCACATTAGAGAATGGAGAAGTTGAAGTCCTCACGTCCGTTATCCAGGCCTGGTGCCAAGCAAACCAAATAGACCCGGAAAGCGAGTGCGCTCGGGCGGTAATCGTCACGGCACTTGACCTGATCGAAGCCGGTTTCCGGACGCGTGAGAGCCTATCAATCGCGCTCGCCAATGCCTTAGCACCTGATGCCTTTCACATCAGTGGCGAGTAACGGAGTGAGCGTATCTCCCTAGGGCTGCGCCTCGAAGGTAAAGCGTACACCTTCTTCGAGCAACTTGGCGTGGGTCTCGGCCCCAGCTTACGGGACCGGCCAAAGTCCATGTCAAAATTCCGAAAATTTGCGTCCGGTTACACTAACGATCGGCGGCTGCAAAGCACTACATCGATTTGGAGCAGAGGACCTGCAAACCATCGACAACCCGTACAACACGAGCTTGTCACCATGTCTTAGAGACAAACTGTTACTTATGTCTTCGGTAAGGACAAAGAGACGAGTGGTAGCGGAGGTCCGTTGTGGTCACGACAGCCGACAGCAAGAACGGATCGAGATCAGCTTAGGAACATGACAGATTAGGCTGAAACGAGCCATCGCTAAATATCTGAAATCCAAGGCCCCAGCGGCAGCCAACGATCCAGATGGAGGATTGACGAAGGACGGCGAGGCGCTAGGTTAGCCTCGTAACTCCAATTCCCTTGCGCCCCGCAAAAACTGCGGGGCGTTTTTTCTTGAGACCGTTACGCGGCCTTCACTGCAGGTTGGCGCCGCTTCTTGCACTTCTTGTACCAAACGATTGCGAGCGCGCGCCAGTACGGGATTTTTCGGGCCGACGCCAATATCTTTGCTTCCTCTTCAGCCGTGTACAGCAATTCAACGATTGCGTTAGTCAGGTCATCGGGAAGGAAGGTCTCAGCATAGTCGACGTCGGTCATTAAATACTCGATCGCCCTGATTTGAGGCGCAACGATAGGGCCTCGTTCGGCATTGGCAACAATCTCCAACATCTCGCGCGCTCGAATTGTCCCGTGCCGCGATATTAGTCCCTGTAGCGACTTGACGGCTGCCGTCTGGCGTGAGCCGTCGCCGGTGTATGAACTAGCTGTCCTGAGGCGGCCTGGTGGAGCTGCAGGTGTGTTACGCCTAAGCGCTCAGTATTTTGACCGATGAATGCCTTTGCTTGCGCTATGGTGTCCTCAGCTTCGACGATCATTACCGGGATGACAGTGATGTATGGATGTGACGCAGCCGCAATCGCCGTGTGTTGCCCGTCCAGAACCTTTAGCACAATGCGATCCTCACTTACGGAGTATGCGCAGATCGGCGGCATGAATTTTGCCCAGTCGAAATTTTGGATGATCCGCCGAATTTGAGAGAGGCCGCGGTCACCAACGTTCCTCTGATAAGAGGGGTCGACATAAAGAGCCGCCGGATCAACCATCTCGCAGATCGGCATCCCCATAGCTGGCGGCTCAGGTGCCAGGCCGGAGAGCCCGACCGGCACAATTGATCTAATATTGTCTTGCATGGCACTCCCTCGGTTGTTCGAAGGGAGACTGAAATGCTGGTGTGGAAGATGACAACCGAGTCTGCGGATAGCCCTTCGGCCGTCTTAAACTCCATAGCCATGCGATCTGTATTGGGGCATCCTGTGGAAAACCTGGGCGGCCTTGACGCCGCTGACCACTGACGCCATCTGTCATTCAGCTCGGGCGGGAGCGACAACACCAATCCTCGACATCATGCGGCTGTCGGCAACCTCTTCAAGGAGAGGCGCTATGCGCATGGCTTTCGGGCAGACTGCTGTCGTCCTCGGAGCCGCCAACAAAAAAGGCCGGGGCGAAATCGCACCGACCTTCCTCACATCGCTACTCATACCAGTGCCAGTACATCCGTGGTCAAAAGCAGAAAGCGATTGCGGCAATTGCGAGCGACAGATACTTTCCAGCGCTCATCAGCAATGCCGATAGCAGCCATATAGGCATTCCCTGCGCGAAACACAACCTCAATTTTTGGTTTTGTTATCGAAATCTTATAAAAACAAAAATTGTGCGATTCACGTTGCATCCGTCACCGCACTCGGGCATGGTCCGTCCGTCGGCAGCCAATGTCACGGGCGCTGCTGCGTGAGGGCCCACCGGCCCTTGCCCCAAATAGAAGGAGGACCGAAGTGTCTTCCGAACCTAGCTTTGTCTTAAACTCCAAAGACCTCACGATGCTGCAAGGCGTCCTGGATGCGGCCGGATACTGTTCAGCCAGTAGTGTTGCCCATCCTGAGCAATACAATGTCGCGGCGAAACTGCTTATCGAACGTTTCCAGCACGGGATGACCTCCGCCGACGACCTATCCAGGGAACTGGAAAGGCATTTTGGCAAGGTGATTTCGGCAATATCTCCACCAAGCTTCGAGCGGAGGCGCGCCGCTATTCAAGGGCGCCCTCTCCGGTAGAACTGCTGCTCCTTTTTGCCTTCCCGACAGCAGGATAATAGCTTGGAACAACATGTCGCGGCCGGGGTTTACAGAATGGATCGCATGTTGAGCGATGGCCAACTGCGCGATCCACCATTAGCCCATCCCTCCTATGGGAAGTGGAGAGCCTGTGTCGGTATCTGGGTGGATCGCCGTAATCGTCGAGCGCAACCGAACGTTCCACACGATTACATCGGCAGCTGAAGCCCTTGATATGCTTTTCACGAATTGGCCGGTCGTCAGCGGCACTGCCTTCGTCTTGGCACTGGAAGCCTGTGCAGGCACGATCAGCGGCGCGGTGACACAGGAAGACGCCCAGTCAGCATTCCTTGCAGCGGCCCTTGATGCAAAGGTGGCATTTACGATCACCTAGCACCGACGTCTGGTCATTGACTTGGTCATTGACCGAAAACACCCAAAGCCCCACATGCCTGACGGCGCATCCCTCAGAGCGCCAGTGCTATGACGGCACGGCGGATCGCTTTTCTTCCCAGGTAGGAGAGTCGCTTCCGGATCGCGGAGCTCGATGAACCGGACGCCTACGACTACGGTGCGGATGATTGAAACCGCCTCGGCTGGGGCAGCGACTCGCTCGCCCGCAGGAGCCGCTCCGCTGAATGCCTCAGGCAAGGTTCTGTTCGTAGCATCGCTGTGCGAACGATCATGATCTAGCTGTTTGATCCCGGCATTTGATGGTGCAATTTTCTCACATGATTGGCGGGAAGCACTATGGGCCAAGTTCTACATGGGAGCGCCACGACGACAGAGGCAGTCCGTCGAGCAATACAAAATAGTGAAGAGAGCCTGAGAGCGCTTTCGAAGCGGTATGGAATCAAGCAGAAGACGGTCGCCAAATGGAAGAAACGCACCTCATTAGCGGACCTTCCGACAGGTCCGAAGGACCCGCACTCGACGCTCCTTTCCCTCGAAGAAGAGGCTGTCATCGTTGCCTTCCGCCGGCATACCCTGCTGCCGCTCGATGATTGCCTCTACAGCTTGCAGGCGACGATCCCGCACCTGACGAGATCGTCCTTGCATCGTTGCCTGCAGCGCCACGGCATTTCGCGGCTGCCGGAGGTGGAAGGCGACAAGGGGACGAAGAAGAAGTTCAAGAGCTATCCGATCGGCTATTTCCACATCGATATTGCCGAGGTGCAGACTGCCGAGGGCAAGCTCTAATTGCGCGCGTCCTCGAACAGGTGGCGAAAGGAACGATCGATGAAGACGACGTTCTGGCCATTCTGCCTAGGCTCAAATCTGAGCGCAGCCGATTAAAGGCTGACCTCGATGCTGAAGAGCCAACGACGAACATCATCGAGATCAAGCCGAAGGCAGTGACGAAATTCAGGGAGAACATCGAAAGCCCGGCTGAAATCCTCAAGAACAGAGGAGCGGAACCATCGATAGAGATGGCAAAGGCTTTCAGAGAAGTGGTCTCTGCCGTGGCGGTCTACCCGCGTAAAGCAGGCGAGCAATATCAGTACGAAATCAAGGGATGGCTGTCAGGAATTGCCGGACCGGACAGTCTGCGAATGGTAGCGGAGGAGGGATTTGAACCCCCGACACAAGGATTATGATTCCTCTGCTCTGACCTACTGAGCTACTCCGCCACTGGTCAACGGTGCCGTTCGCGATGCGGAGGCCCGTGGGATGAGCGGCTTATAAGGTGCGCCTCGGCTTTATGTCAAGCGCATGATCGAGAAAATACCACGGGCTTTTTCAGGCTGCGGCTGGGCTGGCCAGCAGCGCCTTTAGCGAGGCTTCCGCCGCCGGTTCGCGCTCGGAGCGTTCGACGAAACCACCACCATAAACCCGCGCGTCGTCGCCGGGCGCCGAATAGAGTGCACAGGCCTGGCCCGGCGCAACGCCGGCTTCCCCGATTGCGAGGTCGACATAGATACCCGTCGCATCGGCCTGCAGCACAGCGGGTGTCGGTGCACGCGTCGAGCGGACCTTGGCAAAGCAAGCGAAGCCCTCGCCAGAGGCCGCCTCGGCAAGCGGCTCGTCGCCCAGCCAGTTGACATCGCGCAGATAGACACGGTGCGTTTCCAGCGCTTCTTTCGGCCCGACGATAACCCGACGGGAACGGGCATCGAGATAGACGACGTAGAGCGGCTCGCCGGTGGCAATCCCGATGCCGCGGCGCTGGCCGATGGTGTAATGTAGGATGCCTTCATGCTGGCCCAGCACACGGCCGTCAAGGTGGACGATCTCGCCGGCGAGTGCCGCATTCGGCTTCAGCTTGTTAATGATGTCGGAGTATTTGCCCTGCGGCACGAAACAGATGTCCTGGCTGTCAGCCTTCTTAGCGACCACCAGACCCATTTCTTCGGCAAGCTTGCGGGTTTCGGCCTTGGGCAGACCGCCAAGCGGGAAGCGCAGATAATCGATCTGCTCCTGTGTCGTCGCGAACAGGAAGTAGCTTTGGTCACGATCGGCATCGGCCGGGCGATAAAGCGCGCGGCGACCGGGATTGCCGGGAGCCGGATTGGGCCGCGAGCGAATGTAGTGACCGGTCGCCAGTGCATCAGCGCCGAGCTCCTTGGCGGTTGCCAGGAGATCCGCGAACTTGACGGTCTGATTGCACGAGACGCAGGGGATTGGCGTCTCTCCGGCCACATAGCTTTCCATGAAGGGGTTGATCACCGTGTCGCGGAACCGCTTCTCGTAGTCCAAGACATAGTGCGGGATGCCGAGCGTCTCGCAAACGCGACGGGCATCGTCAATATCCTGGCCGGCGCAGCAGGAACCGGCCCGGTGAACGGCCGCACCGTGGTCGTAAAGCTGCAGCGTGATGCCGATCACGTCATAGCCCTGACGTTTGAGAATGCCTGCCACCACGGAGCTGTCAACGCCGCCGGACATGGCGACGACAACGCGGGTATCTTCCGGCTTCTTGTCAAAATCCAGTGTGTTCACGGGTGGCTGCCAATTCTAAGCTTGTTGCAATCCGCCCATCAGAGCCGGCGGATTTCAGGTGTCCGCGCGGGATCGGCCGCCGGACTTTCGTTGGCGAGGATATAGAAAGGATTGGGTTCCGGCGCAAGAGGCGGACAATTTGCGGGCATCTCCGATACGGATTCCCGCCGCGATCGCTTCAGAGTGTCCCGAACAGCCTCCAGGCCATTCCGGCCACTGCACATGCAAGCAGCGTCGGAATAATCGACATTCTGAACCGGAAGATTGCAATGGCGGCGGCGACGCTAAGAACGAGCGACGGCAGGGCCAGCGACGACCAGACGGGCAGCTCGATCCAAATAGGACCAAACCGGTGGATGCTGGCCTCCGTGAACAGGAAATGCAACCCGAACCAGATGGCGAGATTCAGGATGACGCCCACCACGGCAGCGGTGATAGCCGACATCGCGCTCGCAAGCGTCGCATTGCCCCGGAGTTTTTCAATGAAAGGCGCACCGAGGAAAATCCAGAGGAAGCATGGCACGAACGTCACCCAGGTCGTAAGCATCGCTGCCAGCGTGGCTGATGTGATCGGATCGAGGTTACCGGGATCGCGATAGGCGCCCATGAACCCTACGAATTGTAGAACCATGATCAGTGGCCCCGGCGTGGTCTCGGCCATGCCGAGACCGTCGAGCATCTCCGTTGGGCGCAGCCAGCCATAGTGCTGCACCGCCTCCTGCGCGACATAGGCAAGCACGGCATATGCGCCGCCAAAGGTTACGACGGCCATCTTGCTGAAGAAGACACCAATCTGCGTGAACACATCATCGCCGCCGCGAAAAACATAGAGCAGCAGAAGCGGCCCGAGCCAGAGCGCCAGCAGCACAGCCGAAATCTTAAGCGACCACACCAGGTTCGGCTGCGCATGGATCGGCGTTTCCTCGCCAAGTGCGGAATCCGCATCTGCAAGGGCGTGACCGACAGCGGCTTTGTGGCCGTTGCCGGCCTGGAAAAGTCGCGAGCCGGACTTCGAACCCACGAAACCTGTGATCGCCGCGATCAGAATGATCAGCGGGAACGGCACGTGAAGAACAAAGATGCCCACGAAGGCCGCGGCCGCGATGGCGACCATCGCGGGATTCTTGAGCGCCCTGCCCCCGATCCGAATGACGGCTTGCACAACGACCGCAAGCACGGCGGCCTTAAGGCCGAAGAACATCCCCCCGACGGCGTCGAGGTTTCCAAACACCACGTAGACGTAGCTGAGAGCAAGGATGGACAGGAAGCCGGGCAGGACGAAAAGGATACCAGCCACAAGCCCTCCCGCCGTCCTATGCATGAGCCAACCGATGTAGATGGCGAGTTGCTGCGCCTCGGGCCCGGGCAACAGCATGCAGTAGTTGAGGGCATGCAGAAACCGATGTTCGCCGATCCACTTCTTTTCGTCGACGACAATCCTGTGCATGACGGCGATCTGCCCGGCTGGGCCACCGAAGCTCAACGCCGCCACGCGCAGCCAGACACGAAACGCCTCGCCAAAGGAGATGCCGTGGCTCGCCCGACCCGCCGTCTTGTCGGCGGGCGTATCCGTCACAAGGTTGGCCATCTCAGTTTCCTTTTTTCGCAGAGGGCCAATTGTGCGTCTCGTCGGTCGCATCGCGGCACCATCGATAGAAGGCATCGTACAAGGTCATACCCGCCTGCAATTGCTCGAGGTCGTCGGCAAACATCCGCGAAAGTCCGAGTGAGGCCGCCAGCAATCCCGCCGCTTCGGGCGCGAGATCGAGCCTCGCAGTGTCGGCGGCCCTGACGATCGTCGCCAGCCTGAGGAGCGGCTGGGATTGAAGAGCGAACTCCTCGACCATGACGTCAAAGGAGCATCGATCGCCGCGGTGGCTCCAGAAGACGTCCTCGATATCGAAAGCTGTTGCCCCGAAACGGTCGGCGACCATCAGCACCTCAGGGGTAGGAACGAACAGGAAAACGGCCGCCGGATCCACGAAACGGCGGATCAACCAGGGGCACGCGATGCGATCGATCTTCGGGCGGGCACGAGTGACCCAAACAGTCCTCCCCTTTGCGTCGCGAGGCGGCAGCTTATCCTCGGGCACTGCGAGACCGTCTGCCTTGATCCATGCCTCGAACCCGCCTTCGAGTGTTTCGGCCTGGACACCCATGACCCGAAGATGTGCGGCAACGCCGTGGCTGAGCTTGGCTCCATGGTGGCAGACGATGACGGCCGGGCTTCGGATTTCAGCGCCCCACAATTCCACATCCTTGAATGGCCTGCGCACCGATCCGGGAATGAGACGGGGATCGGCGGAAAAGTCCTCGTCATTGCGCACATCGATCAAGGCAGGCGCACCTGGCGTCCCGATGAGGCGGTTCAGTTTATCGGTTGAGATTTCGGCAAATGACGGCATCGCGCGTCCTCCGTTCTAGCGGCTTTGTTGGACGCGACTCTTCGGCTGGCGCCTCGTGGGGTGATCGCGACCCCATGACCCATATGATCCACGGTGGATGAGCTATGTCAACACTTTCCGCCAGCTTGCTATGCCGGCAAGCAATTGAGATGTAAGGATTGATGCCGCAGCGGCCAGGCGGAAGCAACGCTGCTTCGAAGACTGCGCGAGGAAAACCGCGAAACGTGTCAGCGCGCTCCGGACCGGTAACGGCTCTTCAGGTCGCCGTCAGATTTTGAAAGCAGAAGACCCGTCGCGGGCAGTTGTGAAAGGTAGTTCGATATGGTCGACGTTGCCGGCTCAAGACCTGCTGCCCTACGGGCAATCCCGAAAGGCGTCTGGGCTCTCGGCTTCGTCTCGCTATTCATGGACATCTCCTCGGAGATGATCCACGCTCTCCTACCGGTCTACATGGTTGCCGTCCTCGGCACCTCGGCGTTTGCGGTCGGCCTGATCGAAGGCATTGCCGAAGCGACCGCCGCCATCACCAAGGTATTTTCCGGGGCATTGAGCGATTGGCTTGGCAAGCGAAAGCTGCTTGTAGCCCTGGGCTACGGCATGGCTGCGTTGACAAAGCCTATCTTCCCATTGGCACCTTCGCTGGGCTGGCTGGTGGCCGCGCGTTTCGTGGACCGCGTCGGAAAGGGTATCAGAGGTGCACCACGCGACGCCCTGATCGCCGACATCAGCCCAAAGGAAATCCGTGGCGCCAGCTTCGGGCTGCGTCAGTCGCTTGACACGGTTGGCGCGTTCCTCGGGCCGGCGCTGGCTTTGGGTTTGATGTGGTGGACCGCCAACCACTATTCGACAGTGTTCTGGATCGCTGTCATCCCGGCGTTCTGCTCCGTCGCAATTATCCTCTTTGTCGTCAAGGAACCGCCGCACGCAGACCAACGGCGCGCCCGGATACCGCTCCGAACCTCGGAGCTCGTTCGGTTGCCTGCGATCTACTGGCTGGTCGTCGCCGTCTCTGCGGTCTTCACGCTTGCACGGTTCAGCGAGGCTTTCGTGATCCTCGACGCCCAGCGAATGGGACTTCCTGTCATGTTCGTTCCGATCGTCCTGATCGTCATGAACATTGCCTATGGGTTCTCGGCCTATCCGGTGGGCGTCATGGCGGATCGTCTCGACCGGATAACCCTGTTGATTGTCGGGCTCGGGCTTCTCGTTCTCGCCGACCTCAGCCTTGCGTTTCTTCCCGGGCTGGCGGGCCTCGGGATCGGAGTATTGCTGTGGGGTCTTCACATGGGATTTACTCAAGGGCTGCTGGCGACCCTCGTTGCGGATGCCGCACCCGCCGAGCTGCGCGGAACCGCCTTCGGCATCTTCAACCTCGTTGCGGGCATCGCCCTTCTCGCCGCAAGCGTGCTTGCCGGTGCGCTTTGGGATTGGGGCGGGCACCAGATGACATTCCTCGCTAGTGCGGTTTTCGCGTTGCTCGCCGGCCTCTCGCTGCTGCCGCTGAAGAAGCGACTAAGAAGTGCTTCGTAAGGCCAGAAGTGGCCATCCGGCCGTTCGCCAAGCACCGCATGCCAACCACCACAAGCCGTGGACCAGAACGGAATTGCGCCGGCTACGATGCCCAGACCGTTGGCGACCAGCAGGCAAACGTCAGGCCCTGCCGGCACTTCATCCCGCTGAGGCAACAGGAACATCGTCGCAACAAGGCTGCCAGCACTTACGACGCAATGATTTCAACGGCCGGCCGCACGGAACAAGGGTGATGCGCCGCCTTCGATCAAGGCCTCCGCTTCCGCCTGCAGCATCGGCCTGCCGAGCAGGAAACCTTGCACCTCGCCAAAGCCTTCGGCACGCAACTTCTGCAGTTGTTCCTCAGTCTCGATCCCTTCTGCAAGCCTCGTTGCATTGAAGCCTGAGCCGATGCCGACGACCGCGGCACAATGGCCAGATTGCCGGGATCCGTTTCGATACCGCAGACGAAGCTGCGGTCGAGCTTGATCCTGTCGAAGGCGAATGCCCGCAAATAGCTGAAGGACGAATAGCCTGTGCCAAAATCGTCAATGGCGATGCGGATGCCGAGTTCCTTCAATGCCCGCAGGAGTGGCAGGCTTTGCTCGACGTCGGCGAGGAAGACGGATTCGGTGATCTCGATTTCCAGGCGCGCCGGACGCAGGCCAGTCTCATCCAGTGCGGCGACAACAGTCGCAAGCAGGCTGGTATGCCGGAACTGGCACACGGAGAGATTGACCGCGATCTTTAAATGATTGAGCCAGCCCGCCGCCACGCGGCAGGCTTCGCGTAACACCCACTCGCCAATATGAACGATGAGGCCGGTTTCTTCTGCGATGGGTATGAATTCCATCGGTGGGAGCAGACCTCGGACGGGATGGCGCCAGCGGATCAACGCTTCGAAACCCGCAAGGCCGTCGTCATCAAGTTGCACGATCGGCTGGTAGTGGTCGGGAGCAAGTGCGATGCCGATACTACAGGTCACGTGCTCGTTGACACCGTCGAGATCGAAAGGTGCCGACAGCGACTTGAGCAGACGTTCGGCAAAGCGCTCAATATTCTCGCGCCGCTCCAGACGCAGAAGCAGGGCAAACTCATCGCCGCCGAGGCGTGCGACGAGGTCTCCGTCGGCCACCAGTTGCATCAAACGGGCGGCCACCTGACAGAGCAGCGCGTCGCCCGCGGCATGCCCTTTGCTGTCATTGATGTGCTTGAAGTGGTCGACGTCGAGGTAAAGCAGTGCCAACGGCTTTTCCGCCGTGGCGATCGCTGCCTCCCGCTGGATATGATCGGCGAAAGACGCGCGGTTCGGAAGGCCGGTCAGCGCATCGTGCATTGCTGGCCGATAATGTCTTCAGGGTCGTGCCCGGCAATTGAACCGCAAGACGCCGACGGGCAGGTTATCGACAATGCTGTCGAGCATCGAGCGCGTATCGGTGACCTGACGCTGGGCGGCATTGACCTCGGTCCGGTCCTGCACGATTGCGAGGATCGCATCCCGGCCGTCGAAGCGAACGGCCCGTCCATAGGTCAGCACCTCCAGCGTTTCACCATTGGCCTTCAAATGCGTCCAACGCTCGGCACGCTCCATGTCCGTGCGGGCCTGCACGGCCTCGAGCATTCGCTTACGCTCACGCTCGCGCCTGATATCGAGGACCGTCATGCGCGCATAATCATGACGCGAATAGCCATAGAGATCGATTGCGGCGTTGTTGACGATCAGAAAGCGAAGGCTGCCGGGATCGTAGACCCACATCGGTGACGGATGAGTGGCGAACAGCGACTGAAAATCGTCGTTCGGCGCATCGATCGGAACAAATGCTCTCTGGAGACCGGCCGTAAGGAAGTCACAATGAAATAATGGCCACGGGCGGACAGGTTATAGACAGAAAAGCTAAATAAAATCATAATCATAGCCCGCCAAAACTTTGGGCGGAACGCCTTAGTATTGTGCAACGCAGCATATCTTGCGGCTCTATTTTGGTTCTTTGGACCCCGGCTGCTATCGACCGTCAATGATGGGCGTGACTGCACTGGCCGTGATCCGCCAATACCTCGATGACACGGCACTGGTCGACGCGACCATGACCGCAGCCTTCCACCATCAGCTCCAACTCTGCCTTCAGCGCCATCAGGCTTCGTATCCTCTGCTCGACTTCGATCAGGCGGGCCTTGGCGATTGCGTCGGCAGAAGCACACGACTGATGTGGATCGTCCTGCAGCGTCAGCAGGGTGCGGATGGCCTCCACCTCGAAGCCAAGCTCGCGAGCATGACGGATGAAGGCGAGCCTGCGCAGATCCGCCGGCTCGTAAGCGCGTTGATTGCCCTCGCTGCGGTTCGGTTCCGGGAGGAGGCCGATACTCTCGTAATAGCGGATCGTTGGTACCTTGACGCCGCTTGTCCGCGAGGCTTCGCCGATCGTGATCTTTTTCATGATTTTCCTCTTGCACCTCTAGTCGCTAGAGGATGTAGGAAAGATGCTTCTGTCTGACAAGGAAGCGGATCATGGGTGAAACGGTCGAGAAACGGTATAGGGTTGGCGGCATGGATTGCGCCGGCTGCGCAGCCAAGATTGACACTGCTGTCCGACGCATCCCGGGTGTCGAAGACGTTTCTGTCTCGGTGACCGCTGGAACGATGACTGTGCGTCACGACGGCAGCAGTGATCTGGCCGCCATCGAGAAGAAAGTGACGAGCCTCGGCTATTCCGTTTCGCAGGTCGCTGGAAGGTTGCCGGTGGAAACACCACCGGCAGATCATTCACACCACGACCACCGTGACCATGATCACGCCGGCCACGATCACCAAGGGCACGCTCACGAGGGGCACAATCACGAGGGTCATAAACACTCTGGGGAAAAGGCTACGGACTCACTGGGGCTCCACGGTCACGACGCCCCGATGGCCGGACCTTGGTGGCAAACCAAGAAGGGTCGCCTGACAATCCTCTCCGGCGCAGCCCTCGTTGTTGCCTATATCATCGGCCACTTCGTGCCGGCGATTGCGTCCTATGCATTCATTGTGGCAGTGCTCGTCGGGCTTGTTCCAATCGCTCGACGCGCCGTCGCCGCCGCCTTTGCAGGCACACCCTTTTCGATCGAGATGCTGATGACGATTGCGGCGCTTGGCGCGGTGATCATCCATGCCGGCGAGGAAGCCGCGACCGTGGTCTTCCTGTTCCTGGTTGGCGAACTGTTGGAAGGCGTCGCCGCCGGCAAGGCGCGCGCAAGCATCCAATCTCTGACGACCCTGGTCCCGAAACGGGCTTTCCTCGAAGAAAATGGTACGACCCGGGAAGTGCCGGCCGAGAGCCTCGCCGTCGGTTCGACAATTCTGGTTCGTCCGGGCGACCGCATCGCGGCGGACGGCGCCATCCTGTCGGGCGAGAGCGCAATCGACGAAGCCCCGGTCACCGGCGAAAGCACGCCGGTGCGCAAAGGTGAAGGCGACACGATTTTTGCGGGCACCGTCAACGGTGACGCCGCCCTTCGCGTCAAAGTGACGGCAGCCGCCGCCGACAACACGATTGCGCGCGTCGTCCGGCTGGTGGAGGAGGCGCAGGAATCCAAGGCACCGACGGAGCGCTTCATCGATCGCTTCTCTCGATACTATACGCCTGGCGTGGTCGCCGTTGCCGCCCTCGTCGCAATCCTGCCACCACTTCTTGCAGGCGGCGCCTGGGACGAATGGATCTACAAGGGCCTCGCCATATTGCTGATCGGTTGCCCCTGTGCCCTGGTGATTTCGACGCCTGCCGCGATCGCCGCCTCGCTTTCTTCGGGAGCGCGCCGTGGCCTGCTGCTGAAAGGCGGCGCGGTCCTTGAGAACCTCGGCAAAGTCACCGCTGTTGCCCTCGACAAGACAGGCACTCTGACGGAAGGCAAACCGCAGGTGACCGACGTAATCGCTTTCGGAAAGAACGAAGCCGAAGTCCTGAAGTATGCTGCTGCGCTTGAGACAGGGTCGAGCCATCCGCTGGCGCTCGCGATCCTGGCACGGGCTGCAGCCGCGCAGATCCCTCTCCCCGCGGCGACCGATGCCAAGGCTCTGGGAGGAAAAGGCATGACCGGGATGGTCGCGGGGCAGCCGGTCTTCTTCGGATCTCCCAAGGCCGCCGGCGAACAAGTTCCTCTGTCATCCGATCAGACCGCGCGCATCACTGTACTCAACGACGACGGAAAAACAGTCTCCGTGCTGATCGTCGGCGACACGCTGGCAGGTGCCATCGCCATGCGCGACGAACCCCGCGACGACGCCAAGTCCGGCCTTGAGGCATTGACCGAGGCTGGTATCAAGACCGTGATGCTCACGGGTGACAACCACCGCACCGCGGAGGCCATCGGCAGGCAGCTCGGCATTGAAGTACGCGCCGAGTTGATGCCTGAGGACAAGCAGCGCATCGTGAACGAGTTGAAGCGTGGCGGCTTGATTGTTGCCAAGGTTGGCGACGGCATCAACGACGCCCCTGCCCTTGCGACTGCAGATGTCGGTATCGCTATGGGCGGCGGCACCGATGTGGCGCTCGAAACCGCTGACGCCGCGATCCTGCATGGCCGAGTCACCGATGTTGCGGCAATGATCGCGCTCTCGAAGCGCACGATGCGCAACATTATCGAAAATATCACCATCGCACTCGGCCTAAAGGCCGTGTTCCTGGTGACAACCATCGCCGGCATCACCGGCCTCTGGCCCGCTATCCTGGCCGACACCGGCGCCACCGTATTGGTTACGATCAATGCGCTGAGACTGCTGAAGCCGGCCAAGTAACAGGTCGGCGAAATCCGATCACGCGGCACCGCTCTTACCGTTTCTCCCCGAGGTACTGAAAGAGCATTGCCTTCCATCGCTGATCGTGAGTTGCCTGAAGAACCGCAACGTCGATTGCCTTGCGATAGGGCCGACCGAGCGGCATGGCGAGTCCGTAGCTTTGCGGCTCGAAGTCGACATCCAAGACCTGCACGGTGCTCGAAAAATGCTGTTCCACGGTCCAGGCGAGAAGGGGTTTGTCATAAACGAAGGCATCGATTGATCCGGCTTCGAGTGCCCTGAGCCCGTCGGCAACCTGGACAAACGTGCGATGCTTGATGCGCTCGCCATCCAGGAAGCCAATCGTCGCCGAATTGGCAAGTGTCCCAACGCGCACGCTGGGCAAGTCCTCGACGCCATTGACCAGCCCGCGCATCTGCCTGGTCGTCAAGGCGGAGGTGACGCTGGCGGTAAACACGGCAATCGTAATGATCGACACAACCATCCAGATGATCGCGAGCGCCCTGCCCGCGATCGTGATTGGCCCGCGGTGACCCGTACTTGCCTGCGTCATGGCCTCAGCCGACCACCAGATGCTCGCCCCTAGTCCGCGTCCCAGTGGTCCTCCGAAGTCGTCGTTGTGACGCCGCTCGAACAACCATACCAACGCACCGACAAGCAGCGAGATACCGATCAAAGCACCTGCCGCCTGCAGGAAGCCGGCGGAAATCATCGTCCGGACAATCTCGCGCCACACCGACACGCTGTTGACCGAGACCGCAATCCCGAGCCCGGTATCATAGAAGGGCTGGCTGAAATCCACGCTGCGTTCGCGATCAGCCGTGATTGTGATCGCCGCGACCGAAACATCGTAATCGCCCCGCGACGTGGCTTCGATGAGTTTCTGGACATTGGGCTCTTCGGCGAGTCGAAACTTCAGCCCGAGCCTCTGCGCAACCTCGCGCCAGAGGTCGATGGAGATGCCGCTCCAGTTGCCGTCGGCATCCTTCATCGCAAAGGGCGGCGCCTCCTTGGTGCCGATCACGAGTTCACGCTGGGGAAAGTCTTCCCCGTCCGCCTGCTGCTGCGATATCTGGGCGTAGGTGTTTTCGCCGCGGATGGCGGTAAGGAGCGCAAAGACGACGAATGCGTAACGCCCTTTGCGAAATACGGCATGCAGCCACGCCGGTCCACGGCTCGCCAGGAGAGCCACAAAGGGGACTGCCATCATGCTCGTTCGCACTTGGCCCTCCAACATAGAAAAGATTCTCCGCAACAAGGCTATCGAAAGGTTCAGGCACACCCGAAGAGGTGGGTACGAAGCGAGACACGAGCTGGCGTAGATTGGAAGTACGTTACAGTAAAATTGCGTGGAACGGCACATGGAAGGCCCTCGCGAGCTTCCCTCGCCAAGGGCACATCGTACCGGCAGCCTCACAGAGCGTTCACGGAGATTTGCGCGTATTGGAACATTTTACGCGCCAAGGAGTTAACGTTTAGAGGAGGAGTAACATGACAAATGACTTCAACAAACCAAACCCGATGAATACATCGGCGTCCAAGAGTAAAACCATCTGGATTGTTCTGGCAGCGATCGTCGTCATCGTGGCCCTGGCAGCCACCTACTGGCCGAGATCACAGAGTCCGTCGACGGCGACGGCACCCGCCGCGCCGGCTCCGACGGCTTCCGAACCGGCTTCGCCACCGCCTGCATCGACCGCGCCGGCAGCGCCAGCAGCGAACGCACCCGCTGAAGCTCCGGCAACCCCTGCGGCTCCTGCCGCTCCAGCCCCGGCTGCTCCGGCTCCGGCGACGCCGCAGTGATCGCGAGCCCGCTTGGTCTGGCGGGCTATGCTACGTGGACGCAAAAGGCCGGCGGCGCGACTTAGTTCGCGCCGGCCTTGAGGATACGATGCGTGCTGGCATCCAGCGCATTGCTCGCCTCCCTACCGTCCTTGGCAAGGCCGTTCGCCGTGTTTGCGCATGACGAGAGGCTGATAAGCGATGCGAGCGCAATGGCGATAGCGACGGCTGACTTTGTCATGGAAGCTCCTGAATTGATAATCGATTGAGAAGCAAAACGAGAAAACCCGGCGCAGGTTCCCACGCCGGGTCTTCTCATTGCCTTGGGAGCAAAACTCAATCGACCGCGAAAACCAGCGGCTTCGCCTGGCGGATCGCCGGGTTCGCCGTCAGCTTAGCGAGAACCTCGTCGCCAATCGGACCGTCGACATAAAGCAGCGCGATCGCATCGCCGCCCTGCTTGTCACGGCCAAGCTGGAAGTTCGCGATGTTGACGCCGGCGGTACCAAGCGTCGTGCCGATGAAGCCGATCATGCCGGGCACGTCTGTGTTGGTGATGTAGACCATGTGCGAACCGACATCGGCATCGAGGTTGATGCCCTTGATCTGGATGAAGCGCGGCTTGCCATCCGAAAACACCGTGCCGGCGACCGAGCGCGTCATCGTGTCGGTCTTGACGGTGAGCTTGATGTAGCCGTCGAAAACGCCGGTCTTGTCGCGCTTGACCTCGGAAAGGACGATGCCCTTTTCCTTGATCATAACAGGCGCCGAGACCATGTTCACGTCGGCGACCTGCGGGCGGATCAGGCCGGCAAGCAGCGCGCTCGTCAGCGCTCGCGTGTTCATCGTGGCGGTTGCGCCATCGAAGAGAATCTCGATTTCCTTGATCGGCTCTTCCGTAACCTGGCCGACGAAGGCGCCAAGCACGTCGGCGAGCCGGATGAATGGCTTCAGGATCGGTGCTTCCTCGGCAGTGATCGAGGGCATGTTGATGGCGTTGGAAACGGCACCCTTGACGAGGTAATCCGACATCTGCTCGGCGACCTGGAGAGCAACGTTTTCCTGCGCTTCCGTGGTCGACGCACCGAGATGCGGCGTGCAGACAACATTCGGCAGGCCGAACAGAGGGCTTTCCTTGGCGGGTTCGACCTCGAATACGTCGAAACCGGCACCGGCAACATGGCCGGACTTGATGGCTTCGGCAAGAGCTGCCTCATCGACCAAGCCGCCGCGGGCGCAGTTGATGATGCGAACGCCGGGCTTGGTCTTGGCGAGGTTCTCCTTGCCGAGAATGCCGCGGGTCTTGTCGGTCATCGGCACGTGCAGGGTAATGAAGTCGGCCTTGGCCAGAAGCTCGTCGAGCTCGACCTTGGTCACGCCCATTTCCTGGGCGCGCTCGGCCGACAGGAAGGGATCGTAGGCCAGAACATGCATGCCGAGGCCGATCGCCTTCTTGCAGACGATGCCGCCGATATTACCGGCACCGATGACACCGAGCGTCTTGCCGGTGATTTCGACACCCATGAACTTCGACTTTTCCCACTTGCCGGCCTGCGTCGATGCATCGGCCTGCGGCAGCTGGCGAGCAACGGCAAACATCAGCGCGATGGCGTGTTCGGCTGTTGTGATCGAGTTGCCGAACGGCGTGTTCATGACGATGATACCGCGGCGCGACGCGGCCGGGATATCGACGTTGTCGACGCCGATGCCGGCGCGACCGATAACCTTCAGATTGGTCGCCGAGGCGATCAGCTTCTCGGTTGCCTTGGTGGCGGAGCGGATGGCGAGACCATCGTAGTTGCCGATAATTTCGGCTAGCTTGTCCTTGTCCTTGCCGAGCTGCGGCTGGAAATCGACTTCGACGCCGCGATCACGGAAGATCTGGACAGCGGTTTCCGACAGTTCGTCGGATACGAGAACGCGAGGTGCCATTGGGGCTTCCTTCAAAAAGTTCAGCGATGGATGAAATCAGGGATGCGAGGCTCCGCTCGGCGAGCGGAGCCGGATGCGATCACTCAGGCAGCAGCCTGCGAAAGCGTCGCCTTCTGCGTTTCGAAGGCCCAAGACAGCCATGGCATCAGCTTCTGCATGTCAGCCGTTTCGATCGTGGCGCCGGCCCAGATGCGAAGACCTGATGGAGCATCGCGATAATGACCGATGTCGTAGGCGACACCTTCCTTGTCGAGCAGGCTGACGATGCCCTTGGCGAAATTCGCCTGGCCGTCGCCGTCGAGTGCCAGAACGTCCTTGTCGACGATTTTCAGGCAGACGGAGGTATTGGAGGCCGTTTCCGGCTTGACCGCCAGATTAGCGATCCAGTCGTTGGCAGCCACGAAGTCCGCTATGACCTTGGCGTTCGCATCAGCGCGCGCCATCAGGCCCTTGAGGCCGCCGACCTCTTTCGACCACAGCAGCGCATCGATGTAGTCCTCGACGCAGAGCATCGACGGAGTATTGATGGTTTCGCCGCTGAAGATGCCTTCGATCAGCTTGCCGCCCGAGGTCAGGCGGAAGATTTTAGGCAGCGGCCATGCCGGAGCGTAGCTAAGCAGACGCTCGACAGCACGCGGCGAGAGAATGATGACGCCATGTGCGCCCTCGCCGCCGAGAACTTTCTGCCAGGAGAAGGTGACGACATCGAGCTTGGCGAAATCGAGGTTCTGCGCGAAGGCAGCAGACGTCGCGTCGCAGATCGTCAAACCTTTGCGATCGGCAGGGATGAAATCGGCGTTCGGAACGCGGACGCCAGAGGTCGTGCCATTCCAGGTGAAGACCACGTCGCGGTCAAAATCGATCGTGGAGAGATCGGGCAGCTCGCCGTATCCGGCTTCGATCTTACGGACGTCCTTGAGCTTCAGCTGCTTGACGACGTCGGTGACCCAACCTGCGCCGAAGCTTTCCCAGGCGACCATGTCGACGCCACGCTCACCGAGCAGCGACCAGAGTGCCATTTCAACAGCGCCGGTATCCGACGCCGGAACGATGCCGATGCGGTAATCCGCCGGCACTTCCAGAATGTCTCGGGTAAGATCGATAGCCTGCTTCAGCTTTGTCTTTCCGATCTTCGCGCGGTGCGAACGGCCAAGAGCCGCGTCGGAAAGGGCTTCGAGCGACCAACCGGGGCGCTTCGAGCAAGGGCCAGAAGAAAAATGAGTATTTTGCGGACGTGCGTCCGGCTTTGCGGTCTTCGCCATGTGCTATCCTTCCAGATAGATAGCTCCTCGTTGGGGAGGAGTGTCCCGCCGCCGTGGTTATAGAGCAGTGAGATCGAAGTCAAGCAGCCGGAGTCGCTGTGAGAGAACTTTTTGGCTTATGCGCGTCATTGCGACGCGGACTACCAACCGGCGATGCGCAAGCCGATACGGATTTCATGCCGCGTCAATCCGTCGTCGCGGCCGCTTATCCCGGAGGAACCTGCGAACATGCTGCCCCCGGCAACATCGGAAAAGCGATAACCGAAATCGATCTTGATGTGATCGTTGATTTCATAGCTGAGGCCAGCCATCAACGCATAGGTGAACCGCCAACTGTTCTCGCCATTGAAATCTTGCCGGGAGAACGTCGCCCCCGAACAGGTCGAACCACCATCCACGCACTCGGGTTGCGAATGCACGTTCCCCCATCTGACGTTGGTTATCCCGATACCCGCGCCAACATAGGGGGTGAAGCCGGCAATCGTCGCGAGGTCGGCATAGCCGTTTGTCATAACGCCATAGGCGCGAAGATCGGCCTGCACACCCGAGGCACAACCGGTCCCGGTGGGAGCGGATGCCGCACAAGGCAAATCAGTACGGGCGGTGCCGGTAAAGTCGCTCTTGAAGAAATCCCCTGTGAGGTCGGCACGCCAAATGTCGGTGAATTGATAGCCGATCCCGGCGCTGCCGGAGATCGGTCTGGAGAAGCGTGCCGAATCGAATTCACCGCCGACGGTGTCATCGAAGCGGTAGGCCGGGGCCTCGTCACCCGTCCACGGCGTATAGCCAAGATCACCACGAAGATACCAGCCCATCGCCGATGTATCGCCGGCAATGCTGACTTCGGGTACCTCTGTAATCGGAAGATCCTCCGCCATTGCCGGACCGCCGAACAGAGCGAGGCTTGCCGCGGTGACGAGGATTATGGCGGACAATTTCATTGCAATTCCCGATCGGGCAATGCAGTGCCCGCATGACTGACCAGTACGGGCATTATTTCAGCGAGATGCTAACGTGCAGTTAACTATGTTTGTTAACTTCGAGCGAGTTCGAGGCATACGAAAAAGGCCGCCATGACGGCGGCCTTGAGGCGAGGCTCTCACAGTAAGGAACGAAACCGGTTATTGCAGCGAGTAACGCAGGCCGAGTTTGAAATCGTGCGAGGTAATGTTGTTGAAGTGCATCGGGCCGGTATCTACGGTGTTGTCATAAGAGTGGATCCGGCCGGTCTGTGCATCGCCTAGGTTGAGGTAGGTATAACCGAAGTCGACCGTGAGACGGTCTGTCACCTGATAACCGAGACCAGCATGCAGCGCCCAGGCAAAGTTCCAGGTGGAATCGCTGTCAGCATAAGCAACACCTTGAGTCGGGACATTGACGTCTCTGAAACTAGAGATGGTGTTGCGTGAGGTGCCGATACCGGCCCCGACATAAGGCGTGATGCCATACCAAGTGCCGATATCGACGTAGGCGTTGGCCATCACCAGCCATTCTGACTTGGCGCCGTCATAGTCATTCGTGGCATCCCAGACAGCCGCCCCCGTTGCGTCGGTGTGACCATAACGATCGAGCGCGGAAAAATCGGTCTTACCGCGATACTGGACAATCGCATCAGCACGCAGCCACTGATTGAATTGATAGCCGATGCCCAAATCGCCAAGTGGCCCACTGTCAAAGCCGCCGTCGTCGAGAAATTCGTGGAGCTCAACGTCGTCAAACAATTCGTGCTGCAACCCGCCAAGACGCTGGTTGGTCATACCTATATCGCCGCGCAGATACCATCCGCCGAAGGTCGGGACGGGTGCCGGTGGGTCAACATAGAGATCAGCGGCGAGAACGGGGCCGCCGCCCACCAGCGCCGCAGCCACGGCAATCAAAAATCTCTTCATAGTATTCTCCAAGAAAAAACCAACACCCGGCGCGCATAGATCGACCACACCCGGCTTTATTCATTCTGGAGTCTTACAAACTAGGGTTAATGTCAGATTAAATTTACAGGATCTTTATCATGATTTCGCCTGCATGACCGGACGCCTAACAACGCCCGGCAGGCAATGCATACGGACGTCACGCGGCGTCGCGCACACCACCAATTATGCCTACCAGGTCATTGACGATGCGTTCGATCTGGCTGCGGTCATCGCCTTCAGCCATGACCCGGATCAGCGGCTCAGTGCCGGAAGGACGGATGACAAGGCGGCCGCTATGGCCAAGCTCCGCTTCGGCATCGGCGATTGCTTTCAGCACACGGCCATCTTCAAGCGGCTTGCCGCCAGAAATGCGGACGTTGCGGAGCAACTGCGGCACCGGATCGAAACGACGGCAAACTTCGCTCACCGTCTTGCCGGTCCGCTTGACCGCAGCAAGGATCTGCAGTGCCGCCACCAGACCGTCGCCCGTCGTGCCGTAGTCGGACAATACGATGTGTCCAGACTGCTCGCCGCCGACATTGTAGTTTTGCTGGCGCATGTGCTCGACCACGTAGCGGTCGCCGACCATCGTGCGCACGAGGCCTAGCCCCTTGTCTTCCAGGAAGCGTTCCAGTCCGAGATTCGACATCACGGTCGCAACGATACCGCCACCGCGAAGCTGCTGGCTTTCGGCAAAGCTTTCAGCGATGACAGCCATCAGCTGATCGCCATCGACCACCGCGCCATTCTCATCGATGATGATCACCCGGTCGGCGTCGCCGTCGAGCGCAATGCCGATATCAGCCCGCACTTCATCGACCTTCTTCTGCAGAGCGACCGGGCTCGTGGAGCCGCAATTGAGATTGATGTTCGTGCCGTTCGGCTCATTGCCAATGGTGACGACGTCAGCGCCGAGCTCCCAGAGAACGGCGGGGGCCACTTTGTAGGCCGCCCCGTTTGCGCAGTCGATCGCGATCCTCAAGCCCTGCAGCGTGACGTCGCGCGGTAGTGTGCGCTTGGCATGCTCGATATAGCGGTCATGGACGCCGTCAACGCGCTTGGCGCGGCCGATGTCGTCGGCCTTGGCAAGCTGCGTCGAGAGATCCTTTTCGAGCAGATCCTCGATCTGCATTTCCAGATCATCCGACAGTTTGTAGCCATCTGGCCCAAAGAGCTTGATACCGTTGTCCTGATAGGGATTGTGGGAGGCAGAGATCATCACGCCGATGTCGGCGCGCAAAGACCGCGTCAGCATGGCTACGGCTGGCGTCGGGATAGGACCGAGAACGAACGCGTCGACGCCAGCGGCAGTAAAGCCTGCGACCATCGCATTCTCGAGCATGTAGCCAGAAAGGCGCGTATCCTTGCCAATAACAACTCGGTGACGGTGGTTACCACGGCGAAAAATAGTTCCGACTGCAATCCCGACCCGCATTGCAAGGTCTGGCGTCATCGGGAACACGTTGGATTGACCGCGAATGCCGTCCGTACCGAAATAGCGTCTTTTCATATGCACCCCTGTGCCTTGGCGCGCCTACAGGCTGCGCAGTATTACTTGCAAAAATCACACCGCCACGGGCGGAATGTCGCTACAAGAGCCTCGAATGAGGCCTCCCTATGTCACCGGCATGACATAAATTGCCGTCACCATCACGTAAATTAGCAAGAAAACCCATTACATCGCGTTACCGACACAAAAGGCCGGAGTCCACAGGACCCCGGCCTTTCGTGCATTTTCAAGAGAAATCAATGCGGCTGCGGTTCCAAGCCGGCTTCCGGCTCGTCACCCTTGGTCGCCGGGCGCGTACCGGTCTTCGGCACGGCCGAACCGCGGCTGGGAGGCGCATCGTCGCCAAGATCGCGCGAGGGCTTCTCGCCACGAATCAACGCCTTGATTTCCTCGCCCGTCAGGGTCTCGTATTCGAGAAGCCCTTCCGCAAGCGCAACGAACTCGTCGTGCTTGTCCGTCAGGATGTCACGAGCCTGGGTATAGGCTTCATCGATCAGGCGGCGCACTTCGTTGTCAATCTTCTGGGCCGTCGCCTCGGAGACATTCTTCGACTGTGAAACAGAGTGGCCGAGGAAGACCTCCTGCTGGTTCTCACCGTAGGCGACCTGACCGAGCTCGTCGGAGAAGCCCCACTGCGTGACCATCGCGCGGGCAAGCTTGGTCGCCTGCTCAATGTCAGAGGACGCACCGGAAGTGATATTCTCCTTGCCGAACGTCAGTTCCTCGGCAACGCGGCCGCCCATCATGATGCAGAGGCGCGAAACCATCCACTTGTAGCTCATCGAGTAGCGGTCGCCCTCGGGGAGCTGCATGACCATTCCAAGCGCGCGGCCGCGCGGGATGATCGTTGCCTTGTGCAACGGATCGGCGACAGCGACGTTGAGTGCCGTGATCGCGTGGCCGGCTTCGTGATAGGCGGTGAGCTTCTTTTCCGCTTCGGTCATCGCCGAAGAACGGCGCTCGGCGCCCATCATGATCTTGTCCTTGGCGTCTTCGAATTCCTGCATGGTGACGACGCGCTTGTTGCGGCGTGCGGCCATCAGGGCAGCTTCGTTGACGAGGTTCATCAGATCAGCACCGGAGAAGCCGGGCGTACCGCGAGCCAGAACCTTGAGATCGACATTCGGTGCCAGCGGCACGTTGCGGGCGTGCACCTTCAGGATGCGCTCGCGGCCAACGATATCAGGATTCGGAACGACGA
The DNA here is from genome assembly GCF_050644135.1 of Rhizobium sp. YTU87027. Lineage (NCBI taxonomy): Bacteria > Pseudomonadati > Pseudomonadota > Alphaproteobacteria > Hyphomicrobiales > Rhizobiaceae > Rhizobium > Rhizobium sp. YTU87027. The sequence goes on from NZ_CP098440.1 coordinate 2,624,846, forward strand.
CCTGACGGTCGAAGCGGCCCGGACGCAAAAGCGCCGGATCGAGAACGTCGGGACGGTTGGTCGCTGCGATCAGGATGATGCCCTCGTTTGCTTCGAAGCCATCCATCTCGACCAGCAGCTGGTTCAGCGTCTGCTCACGTTCATCGTTACCGCCGCCGAGGCCGGCGCCGCGATGACGACCGACAGCATCGATTTCGTCGATGAAGATGATGCAGGGCGCATTCTTCTTGGCCTGCTCGAACATGTCGCGGACACGGCTTGCACCGACGCCGACGAACATTTCAACGAAGTCGGAACCCGAGATCGTGAAGAACGGAACGTTAGCTTCGCCTGCAACAGAGCGGGCAAGCAGCGTCTTACCGGTACCGGGAGGGCCAACCAATAGAACGCCGCGCGGTATCTTGCCGCCGAGACGCTGGAACTTCTGTGGATCGCGCAGGAATTCAACAATTTCCTCAAGATCTTGCTTGGCTTCGTCAACACCCGCGACGTCATCGAAGGTCACGCGGCCATGCGCTTCTGTCAGAAGCTTGGCCTTGGACTTGCCAAAGCCCATTGCGCCGCGCGAGCCGCCCTGCATCTGCCGCATGAAGAACAACCAGACGCCAAGGATCAGCAGCATCGGCAGCAACGTACCGATGTAGCTCAGGAAGCCCGACGAACCATCGGTTTCCGGGCGCGCCGAAACGAGGACGTTCTTCTGCTGCAGACGGTCGAGTAGGCTGCCGTCGACGACAGGCGTATAGGTCTGGAAGGTAGTGCCGTTTTCAACATAGCTGCCGGTGACACGGTTACCGGTGACGACGACTTCCTTGACGCGGCCCGCATCCACTTCACGCAGGAACTGCGAGTAAGGGATTTCGCGGGAGCTGGTCTGCGCCGGCGACGTCTGGAACATGCTGAACAGGGCAATCAGCAGGAGTGCTATGATTGCCCACAAGGCGAAATTACGTAAGTTAGGGTTCATCGAACTCCCCAGCACTGGAACAGCGGCCTCATGGCAACCGTCTTATTTGGTCTCTAACATAGGATTGCCTTGGGTGAATGCCAAGGAAAACTGGACTGTTAGATAGATTTTCCGTCAATAAGACCTAAAGGCGGTTTTGGATAGGGGCGTGTTCCAAAGGCAGCCGCAAGGCTCTCCGCAAAGATGAAATCAAATCGTGTCAAAAAACGGTCGAAGGGCGAAAAATAGGGTGTGATGCCGACTTTCTGGGCAGCACTGCCGGGAGCATCGTTTCCTGCCACATCAACGATACGCGGCGCCGCCGCCAAGGCTCGCCTGACAACGCCTCTAGGTAGTTGAGCGCGTTGCGTCTCGGATCGGCCAGCAGCAATGCCGATTTCCAACGAGGTTCCGTTTTCAACCAGGTACCGGCCGTCCCAAACACCATGCTCGCCGGGTGCTAGCGTCAACGGCAAGATGCCGCGGTTTTCGCGAACGAGAAAGAGCCCGTCGCGCCTGAGGTCGAACACCACCCGGCTCGCGGTCATCCGCCCCAGATCACCCTTTTCGATCAGAGCCAGCACGTCGTCCATCTGCTTGCGCCCGAGCGTGAACGCTTGACCGCCGAACACTGCCGCAAGACGTGCGACGGCATAACTAAGGATCTCGCGATCGACGGTCAGCCCGGCCGGCATCACCTGGCCGATGCACGGAGGGTGCAGAACGAAATACTGATCCAACCATAGCGCAGCTGCAGCGGCGGCGCCCGCGCGCAAATCACCCACCGCATCCGCAGCCGGAATGGCGTCTGCCTTGTCGGCGAAGCCCGACCGTACGCGCACACGTTCGTATTTCGGATCATCATTGCTTGGATCGTCGATCCAGCCGACCCGTCGTGCACGAAGGTAATCGCGGATCACTTCTCGTCGGCAACCGAGCAACGGGCGAGCAATCCACAAGCGGCGATCAAAAAGGACGAGATCGGCAATGCCAGTGCTTGGCTGCTCGGAACGTTCCCGTCGCATGGCAAGCGTCTCACGCTGATCATCAGCCGTGTGCGCGGTCACAACAATGTCCGCATTCATGTTTTCGGCAGCATCGGAAAGCAGCGCATAGCGAGCGTCACGTGCTGCCGCCATGATGCCGGCTTTTGGCTTCTCGCCCTTCCAAACCTTGATCAAGTGGGGAATTTCAAGCGACCTGCAGAAGGCTGCAACCTCGTGAGCTTCAACGGCGGATTCTATCCGCAACGCATGGTCGACGGTTACGGCACAAAGCGAGATTCCAGAATTGGGAGTGGCCTTGAGAGCTTCGACGAGCGCCAGAAGCAGGCCAGTTGAATCACTACCACCCGAAATCGCAACAAGGATGCGCGAGGGCTTGATCAGCGAGTCAAGGAAACGGCGTAGTGCCGTCTCGGGTAGAAGGGGGCCGCCCGGACGCAAAGCCGGAAGACCTAGCAGGCGAGACGCTTTTGCTCGCTGGCAACCTTGGTTATGACAGCACGTGAAGCCTTGGGGTAACGCTTCGAGACTTCACGCAGCGTCGCGCATGCGGTTTCGGTATTGTCGAGCGCCGCAAGCGACATGCCGAGCTTGAGAAGCATTTCCGGCGCCTTTTCAGAGCTGCCGTACTTCTTGTGCGCGTCGAGGAACGTCTTGGCGGCCTCGTTGTACTTGCCCTGCGAGTAGAGCGCTTCGCCAAGCCAGAAATTGGCATCGGCTGCGCGAGCGCTGCTCGGATACTGAGCGATATACTGGGTGAATTCCTGTTCGGCCGTCGAGTAGTCGCCGGAGAGCACGTGGCCGTAGGCGGCCTTGTACTGGTCGGCTTCGCTGCCGAGCGAGGCGGTCTGCGACGAACGGCCGGAATCGACGCCCGGAAGCGGGCCGGATCCAACTGAGGCGCCCTCGTTGACCGAGCCACCGATCGGGTTGCCGTTCTGGTCGAACTGCATCGAACCGAGCTGCTTCGGCGGCTGGCCGAGGCCATCGTTCGCCGGGACATCGGTCGAGGGAGCCGTTTCGGCTCCCTGCGGTGCTTGGATAACACGAGCGACATCATCGCCGCCGCCCTGACCCTGAACCGGAGGTGGCGCGTCGGCCTCGCTCTTCTTCATCGTCTTGGAGCCGCCACCGGCACTGCCGCCGCCGCCGCCCTTCTCCAGCTGCTGGAAGCGGAATTCGTTGTCTTCCTGTGCCTTGCGGATCGTCTCCTGCATCTGCAGGAGCTGGAAGCTCATCTCCTCAATGCGACCATTCAGCTGACGCAGCTGCTCTTCGAGCTGCTGGATGCGAACTTCGGCGCCGCCGGCCTGCACGTTTACAACCGGTGCCTGCGGCTGCCGATCCGCGGCCTTGCCGCCAATCTGCCAGCCAAAAAGCGACGTCGCATTCGCCGATTGGCCCGCCCCGGCCACGGCCGCGAGGCACAGCATGCCCGCAACGACAAGTTTTTTCATATGGTTCGTCCTGTCCCAGTGATTCTTCGCGCCCTTTGGCACGAACAGGAGATTTTTCCAATTACTTTCAAAAAGCAACGGAAACTGGCCAAAGTGTGTTCAAAAAGAAAAGGCGGCCCGCGATGGAGCCGCCTTTCGAAATTGTAATATTTCCCGGCAATTACATACCGGCGCCACCGAGAACGGTAACGGCGCGGCGGTTCTGCGACCAGCAGGAAATATCGTCGCAGACGGCAACCGGGCGTTCCTTGCCATAGGAGATCGTCTTCATGCGCTGCGCCGGAACGCCACGCGAAGCAAGGTAATCCTTGGTGGCGGCGGCACGGCGAGCACCGAGAGCGAGGTTGTATTCGCGCGTGCCGCGTTCGTCGGCGTGGCCTTCGATGGTGATCGCGTACTTCGGATAGCGCGCGAGCCACTGAGCCTGACGATCGAGCGTCTGGGAAGCGTCCGCGCGGATCGAAGTGGAGTCGGTGTCGAAGAAGATGCGGTCGCCGACGTTGACGGTAAAGTCCTGGGCGGAGCCAGGCGTTGCGGCGCCGGCACCAAGGCCGAGATCGCCGGCGCTGTTGGCCATGTTCTTCTTGTTGGCGCAACCGGCCAGAGCGAGACCGGCGACAAGCGCGATCATGACGGGGTTGCGGGCAAAATTCTGCATGCGGCTCATTGCCGGGGTGTGAATTCGGCTCATGGCCGGTCTCCTTGCGACTTGATTAAGGTTGCCGGACTGTAACCTCGTTGGGTTAATCGGCATTCAAGAATTATGGTTAACAGATGGTTGATTTGGCCCTCAGTCGCCCCAATCAGGGATTTTTGCGGCGACAAAAAGGCACATCCACAGGCTTTGCTACTCGAGAAGTGGAGACCAGGCCGGGTCCGAAGCGAAGGTCGGAGTCTTGATGAGCTGCTCGTTGTAGCCCGTCAGATCGATCGAATACAGTTGCGGACCACCGGCACCTGCCGCCTGGCGGAAGAACATGATGACGCGGCCATTCGGTGCCCAGGTCGGGCCCTCATTGTGGAAGCCCGTCGTCAGGATACGCTCGCCCGAACCGTCCGGCTTCATCACGCCGATCGAGAACTTGCCACCAGACTGCTTGGTGAAGGCGATCAGATCGCCGCGGGGAGACCAGACCGGCGTGGAGTAGTTGCCGTCACCGAAGGAGATGCGCGTCTGGCCGGAGCCGTCAGCATTCATGACATAGATCTGCTGGTGACCACCGCGGTCGCTTTCGAAGACGATCCGGTTGCCATCAGGCGAATAGGACGGCGAAGTATCGATCGCAGCAGTGGACGTCAGGCGCGTCGTGGTGCGCGAACGCAGGTCCATCGTGTAGATGTTCGCGTTGCCTTCCTGTTGAAGGCTCATGACGACCTTCTGACCGTCGGGCGAAAAGCGTGGCGAGAAGGTCATGCCGGGGAAGTTGCCGACCACCTCGCGCTGTCCCGTCTCAAGCTGCAGCAGGTAAACCCGCGGCTGCTGGTTGGCGAAGGACATATAGGTGACTTCCTGACGGTTCGGCGAAAAGCGCGGTGTCAGAACGAGGTCGCTGCCGTTCGTCAACATGCGGACGTTGTAACCGTCCTGATCCATGATGGCGAGCTGGCGCTTGCGCTCCTGCTTGGTGCCGGACTCCGAGACGAACACGACACGGGTATCGAAGTAGCCTTCCTCGCCGGTGATCTGCTTGTAGATCGCGTCGGCGATGATGTGGGCCACACGGCGCCAGTTCTCAGGCTGGGTGTAGAACTGCTGGCCCGTCATCTGCGTGCCAGCAAACGTGTCCCACAGGCGGAACTCGGCGCGAAGGCGCCCGTCGCTTTCCTGCGTCACGCGACCGGTGACGAGTGCCTGCGCATTGATGACCTTCCAGTCCTCGAAGCGCGGAGCGGCATCCGGGTTCGAGATCTTCTCGATGAAGGCGTTCTTGTCGATCGGCTTGAAAAGACCGGAGCGCTGAAGGTCGGCGGCGACCACCTGTGACACCTGCGCGCCCATGTCGCCCTGCAGGAAGTCGGTGATCGCGATCGGCAGTGGCTCGACATTGCCCTTGTTGATGTTGATTTCGACAAGCGCGTTGGCCGGCGTGGCGACAACCGCAGTGGTTATCATGCCAACGGCGACCATCAAGGCGCGAATGAGGGAACACTTGGTCATGAGGGGCAAGCCTTTCAGCATTTTAAAGGGCTAGATCGCTAGGATCGAAGTTGACGACGACCTCGTTCCAGGCGTCGTATTTATCTTTCGGCAGGTTCGAGAATGGGGCCGACTTCATGATGGCGCGATAGGCCCCGCCTTTGAGAGCCTGGCGAGTCGAATCGTTGGTGCCGCCGGTGGCTTCGACCTCCGGCTCGCCGATGATGTTGCCATCCCGGTCCAGTTTCATGCTGACCTTGATGCGCACGTCAGCGGCGCCTTCCATCCCAGGAATGACAGACCAATTGCCGGCAATGGCGCTCTTAAGCGCATCCATCTCGCTCATCGAGAGCTTGGAGCCGTTGGACGCCTTTTTCGATCCGAGCGAGGCAACTTCCGTCGAGCGCTTGGCGCCACCGGACGACGGATCCTGCTTGTTCAACAAAGCCGCAATATCGTCGGCGTTGAAGTCGCTCTGTTTCGAAGAGGCGGACTTCGCCTTCTCCTGCTTCTTGTCAGCCTTCTTCTTGTCCGTCGGCTTTTCGTCTGCGTTCGCCTGATCCTCGGTCTTTTTTTCCGGGGGCTTCTCGGCCGGCTTCTGTTCCGGCGGCTTCGGCTGCGGCTTCACGACAGGAGTCGGGACCTTGTCCGGCAGCGCTTCGGCGTCCGGCTTCGGTGGCTCGGGCTGTTCCTGGGGTGTTTCCTCGGGCTTTGGCGGAGTTGGTGTCGGCGGCGTGATCTCGGGCTTTGGCGGCGTGATGGAAGCGACCTGCTTCGGCTCGACATCCGTCTCCTCCTTCACGATCTCCTTCACCTCGTTCGGCACGGGATCATTCTGCGGAAGAGGCTTTTCGGCAGCCTTCGGGGCTGCAGCGCTCTCATTGTTGCTGGGTTTGGCGTTCGGAACCGGCGGCGTCTTGAGGTCGACCTTGTTATCGCCCATGTTCTCGGCGTTCGCGACTTCGGTCGGCCTTGTTGTCGGCTTTGGAGCAGGCTTTTCGCTCGGCTTGGCCGTCTTGTCGCCCTGCTGCATCTGCGTCATTTCTTCGACAGGCACGAGGTCGACGGGCATCGCCTCGAAATCCTCGACCTTGAACTGCTCCGGGGAGCCGATAGAAATCAGCGCCCAGGCAAGCAGTGCACAATGCAGAGCCGCAGATGTGACGATACTGGCCTTCATAGCGTTCGCTATTGGTCCTTCTTCTGCTGCGTCACGAGACCGATGTTCTTGTAACCGGCACCCTGGATGCGGGCCATGACGTCGGCGATCACGCCGTAAGGCGCGGTCGCGTCGCCGCGAACGAAGATGCGTTCATTGTAGCCAGTCGTTGCAATCGCCTCGAGCTTCGCGGCAATCTCGTCGACCGGGATCGGTGTTTCCTGCAGGAACACCTGGCCGTCGTTCTTGACCGAGATCGTGATCGGCTGCGTTTCGGAATTCAGCGCCTTGGCTTGTGTTTCCGGCAGGTCGACCGGCACGCCGACCGTCATCATCGGTGCTGCGACCATGAAGATGATCAAAAGCACCAGCATGACGTCGACGAGCGGCGTCACATTGATTTCGGAGATCGCGCCACCTCTGTGGCCACCACGACGACGGCCACCGCGGCCACCGCCACTACCGCCACCGCTTGGAGCACCCATACCCATATCGTTGACTCCGTTCCCGTCGATTACTGCGCGGCCTGGCGCGGCTGCAGTTTCTCGTCGATCTGGCGCGAAAGGATGGCGGAGAATTCATCCGCAAAGCCTTCCATGCGAGCAGAAAGCTTGCCGGCATCGGCAGTGAACTTGTTGTAGGCGATAACGGCCGGGATAGCGGCAACAAGACCGATTGCGGTGGCAAGCAGCGCTTCCGCGATACCGGGGGCAACGACCGCGAGGTTCGTCGACTTCGAGCCGGCGATCGCCTGGAAGGAGGTCATGATACCGACGACCGTACCGAAGAGGCCGATGAACGGACCGGCGGAACCGATCGTTGCCAGCGAGCCGAGGCGGGCGGAGAGGAATTCGGATTCACGCGCCAGCGTGACATCCATGGCGCGGTCGATACGCATCTGCAGACCGATCGGGGAGCGCGCACCGCGCTCGAACGACTTCTTCCATTCGCGCATCGCCGCAACGAAGATCGCGGCAAGGCCGGTATTGTTGCGCTCCGACAGCGTGCGATAAAGCTCTTCCAGCGACTGGCCCGACCAGAATACCTGCTCGAATTTCTCGAACTGGCGCCGTGCGCGACCATACGCCAGATACTTGTCGATGACGATCGCCCAGGTCCAGACCGAGGCTGCGATGAGCCCGAGCATAACCAGCTTGACGACGAGACCTGCCTGCATAAACAGCGACCAGAGGCTGACGTCGGCCGTTGCTGCTGCCAATCCTACTTGTTCCATTGATCCAAAATCCCCGAATCCAAACGCCCGGCACTTGACCGGGCGGCACAAAGTGATCTCGCAAGAAGTGTCTGGCGGCCGCCGCCCAAAGCCCTGGTCAAGCTTCCAAGCTCTTATCCGCCTTCCTTGCCGTCAAATTTGGTCAAAGGAAGGCGTGCACCGCACAAACTCTGACAATCCGAGTAAGACACTATTATGGTTAACAGTTCGTTAGCGCCGGATCATGACAGCGAAACTATCGGCGAAAGATTTATCCCTTGGATTACTTGGTCAGATCTAGGTCGATGACCACAATAGCGCTTATCTTCCAGCGCGCAAATTCCTTCACACAAAACTCATGTTTATGCAAGGCCAGAATCCCGCGTCTTTTCAGCGTTCGCGATCAACCTAGGCGAATCGCCGCACACAAAGGGTAGCGGCAAGGGCTCAGGGCCCGCGGAGCGGCTTGCTGCCTTCGAGAAATTTCTCGGCAAGTGTTTCCGGAAGGCGTCGCGGCCTGGCATTGGCATTGATGACGGCGATGATCACCTTGGCGGCGATCAGCAGCGTTTCGCCGCGCCGGATCTCCTGATTGAGGACCATCTTGGCGCCGCCTGCTTTTTCGGTGTGCGTCAGCACGGTCAGGATGTCATCCATCCGCGCAGGCTGCCTGAAGTCGATCTCCATGCGGTGGACGACGAAGACAAGCCCCTCCTCGTCCGCATTGATAAGCTCTCGCTGCTCGACGCCGAGGCACCGCAGATAGTCGGTGCGACCGCGCTCGAGGAAGTGCAGATAGCGGGCGTGGTAGACGAGGCCCGAGAAATCGGTGTCCTCGTAATAGACCCGCTGCAGGAGCCGGTGACCAGTTTCCGTGAGTTCACCCGAAATCGAAAAACCGTTGTCCGCCATAATTTTCTCCAAAGTCACGCGCCCTCTTTGGCGGAAGACTTTCCACCTTGCAAGCATTGAACAATTGTCACGCTTCCTAAGTAATTTTTGACAGAGACATTCAAGCAGGAGACGACGCGATGAAGATTGCAGTGATGGGCGGAGACGGATTCATCGGTTGGCCGACATCATTGCACCTCTCCGACGCGGGACACGAGATTCATATCCTCGACAACCTCTCGCGGCGGTGGATCGACACCGAACTCGGGGTCCAGTCGCTGACGCCGATGGACTCGATCCAGGAGCGCACGCGCATCTGGCACGCGGAAACTGGCCGACGCATCCATTTCAACCTGATCGACCTTGCCAAGGATTACGAGCTCCTCAAGAAGTGGCTCGCCGAGAACCGTCCGGACGCCGTCATTCATTTCGCCGAGCAGCGTGCCGCCCCCTACTCGATGAAGAGCGACCGCCACAAGAACTACACCGTCAACAACAACGTCAATGCCACCCATAACCTCCTGAATGCGCTCGTTGAACTCCAGCTCGACGCGCATCTGATCCACCTCGGGACAATGGGCGTCTACGGCTATTCGACGGTCGGAGCGGCGATCCCCGAGGGATATCTGCCGGTTGGCATCGAGACGGCGGACGGCGAGACCGTCAGCCAGGAAATCCTCTACCCTTCCAATCCCGGCTCGATCTATCACATGACCAAATGCCTGGATCAGTTGCTCTTCCATTTCTACGCCAAGAACGACCGCCTTCGCATAACCGACCTACACCAGGGGATCGTTTGGGGGACGCATACCGAGCAGACCCGCCGGCACCCGCAACTCGTCAATCGTTTCGATTACGACGGCGATTACGGCACCGTGCTGAACCGCTTCCTCATCCAGGCGGCGATCGGCTATCCTCTGACAGTTCATGGCACCGGCGGCCAGACACGCGCCTTCATCCACATCCAGGACTCCGTGCGCTGCATCGAGCTGGCTCTGAACAACCCGCCTGCCCGCGGCGCCCGTGTCGAAATCTTCAACCAGATGACGGAAACGCATCGGGTGCGTGATCTGGCGGAAATGATCGCCAAGCTGAGCGGCGCCGAGATCGCCTGGCTGCCGAACCCGCGCAAGGAAGCGCCGGAGAACGAGCTGATCGTCAAAAACGAGAAATTCCGCAATCTCGGCCTCGATCCGATCACCCTGCAGACGGGGCTTCTCAGTGAAATCGTCGACGTCGCCAAGAAATTTGCCTATCGCGTCGATCGGTCGCGCGTGCCCGCCGTGTCCGCCTGGACGAAAGACATTGCCGCCACGATCAACCATGATCCGGAAGGCAAGAGGCTGAAGTCCGTTTCATGAGTGAGCCTCGACAAGCCTACGTCACTCTCGTCACCAACGACGATTACGCCATGGGCGCCAAGGCGCTCACAGCATCGTTGTGCCGAACCAGCACTTCCGCTGATATCGTCGTCCTCCACACGGAGGGTGTTGACGACGCCAGCCTTGCCACGCTCCTGCAATACGGTTGTCGCCTGGTGCCGGTCGAGCATCTGCCGCTGTCAGCCGAGTTCAATGAACGTCATGCTCGATCCAGTCTGCACGCCGCCGCCCCCTTCACGAAGGGACGCAAGCCGGCATTTCACTCGCCGCTCGACAATTTCTGCAAGCTGCGCCTCTGGCAGCTGACCGAATACGCCAACTGCGTCTTCATTGATGCCGACGCGCTCGTGCTGCGAAACATCGACAAGCTCTTCCGCTATCCCGAGTTTTCCGCCGCCCCGAACGTCTATCAGTCCCTTGCGGATTTTCACCGGCTGAACTCCGGCGTCTTCGTCGCGCAGCCGTCCGAAAAGACATTCCAACGCATGCTGGAGCGACTGGATCGGCCGGGGGTGTTCTGGAAGCGGACGGACCAGACCTTCTTGCAGGAATTTTTCCCGGATTGGCACGGCCTGCCGGTCTATTTCAATATGCTCCAGTATGTATGGTTCACCATGCCCCGGCTTTGGGACTGGCAGAGCATTTCCGTCCTGCACTACCAGTACGAGAAGCCATGGGAGACGAATCATCCGAAGGCCGATAAACTGCGACCGCTGATCGAATTGTGGCATGCATTCTATGCCGGCGCTGCCTTGCCGGATCTATCGACCATGGCGAACCCTGAAGAGACGGCATGAAGGTACTGGTATCAGGCGGAACAGGTCTCGTCGGGCGCTATATCGTCGAAGAACTGCTCGCCGCCGGTTATACCGTGATCATCGGCGGCCGCCACGCGCCATCGCCGCGATTCTTTTCACGTCCGGTGGAATTCGCCGCGCTCTCGCTCGATCCGGCACACGATCATCGCGAGGCCTTCGACGATGCCTATTTCTTCGTGCACGCCGCCTTCCACCACCTGCCCGGTAAATACCGCGGCGGCGAGGGCGACGACCCGGAGACGTTCACGCGCTTCAATCTCGACGGCAGCGTCCGGCTTTTCGAAGCAGCGAAGCGCGCCGGCACGCGCCGCTGCGTCTTCATTTCCAGCCGCGCCGCCTACGGCGAGCACGCACCGGGAACCACGCTGAAAGAAGGTATGCAAGACAAGCCCGAGACCCTTTACGGCCAGGTCAAGCTTGATGCCGAGCGCAGTCTCGCACACCTTGCGGCGCCCGGCTTCGCAACGGCCAGCCTCCGATTGACCGGCGTCTATGGCGACCTTCGGCCGAACAAATGGGATAAGTTGATAGAGGATTACCTCGCCGGCCGTCCCTTGCCTTCGCGTGCCGGAACCGAGGTCCACGGAAGAGACGTCGGCAAAGCCGTGCGGCTGATGCTTGAGGCAGACGCTGCACGCATCTCCGGCGAGACCTTCAACGTCTCCGATGTCACGCTGGATACCTGGGACATTCTCGAACACATTCGCTGGGAGCGCGATTGCCTTAACAGGCTTCCGCTTCCTGCTGACAAATCACAGCTGACGCCGATGGACACGGCGAAAATCCGCGCTCTCGGCTGGTCGCCGGGCAGCATGCCGTTGTTCAATGAAACTATCCATACGCTTGCTACGGGCACATAGGTGGAGCGGTTAACACACAGGCCCACGCAAGCCTGAAGTTGCAGACTACCGCGGATATTGCAATCCGGAGGATAGTATGCAGGTCGGTTCCGCATCAGCGCTCAACATCCTGCGCAACAGCTACTCGACCGACAACCTCAATACCTCGGCCGACGGCACCAACGCGCGACTGAAGATATTGCAGAATGCAGCAAAGGCGCAGAAAAGCTTGCGGGAGAGCATGGCGACCTCTGCCGAAGCCACCAAGGCCCGCGCGGCACGAAAGCTTGAGGAAGCCAAGCAGCAACTCGAAATGCTGAAGAGCGGCGGCTACCCGCCCGAGGTCGTCGCCCGACTGGCGGCCGAACTTGCCCACAAGATGAGCGCCGCTGCAGCGGAATTTGCTTCGGCTGTCGCTGCCAGCGCGACCAGCACGGTATCCACCGCCAATGCAGCCGTCACGGCCGCCGATACCGGAGCGGCGACGGCAGACGCCACAACCGACGCATCAGCCACAAACGCAACGACGTCTTCGGGTAGCTCTGACGCGAGCGCGGCCCAAGCCGACGAGCCGGACGGTACAACTGCGGCACGCAATGCCTACCAGAGCATCGTCGAAGACGGAAAGCAGGCATCAGCAGGTATCTCCACCGAAGATCGCAAGACGATGGAAGAGTTCAAGGCCATGCTGCGGGCGGTCCGGCAGCTCATGGACAAGGCCATGCGCGACCTGCGCGAAAGAACCGGTCAACAGACCTCCGGCGTGAACGCCTATTCGTTTGAGGCACAGTCCAACGCCTTTGCCAGACCAACCAGCATCACGATTTGACCTGATCGGCTCAGGCAGGCGGTCAAAGGTCGCATTGTCCCGTTGAAATGATCGGCCAGACCATTATCGTCTGCTGAAAACAACGTGATGGACCGCATGACCCCGAAAGAACTGAAAGCCGAAATGCGTACCGGCCGGCTCGCACTGCGCGACGCGATCCCGGAAGACACTCGCATCGAGATGAGCCTGGCCATGGCCGAGCATGCCGGCGAGGCGGTCGCATTCGAACCTGGTACAATCGTGTCCGGGTTCCTGCCGATCCGCTCCGAGGCCGACATCCGGCCGCTGATGGCGCGGTTCCAGGCGCGTGGAGCGCGGCTTTGCGTGCCCGCCGTCCTCGACAAGCAGACGATCGCCTTTCGCGAGCTCGTGCGCGGCGTGCCGTTGGTCAGCACAGGCTTCGGCACGTCTGGTCCGCCGGCGGACGCCGCCGTACTCGATCCCGAAATCATGCTGGTGCCCCTCTCCGCTTTTGACAATCGCGGCCACCGCATCGGTTATGGCGCCGGCCATTATGACCGCGCCATCGAGCGTTTGCGGCAAAAAGGCCTGCATCCCAAGCTGATCGGCATTGCATTCGACTGCCAGGAAGTGGCACATGTGCCCGACGAGCCGCACGATGTCAGCCTGGACGCCCTTCTGACGGAAAGCGGGCTGCGCTTTTTTGCCTCTTGGATTGGATAGCAATGCGACTGCTTTTTCTGGGTGACATGGTGGGTAAGACCGGACGCACTGCCGTCTGGAACCGCCTCCCCGGCCTTATTTCTGACCTGAAGCTCGATTTCGTCGTGGTCAACGGCGAGAACGCCGCCGGCGGCTTCGGCATCACCGAGGATATCTTCCTCGAAACGATCAACGCCGGTGCCGATGTCGTCACGACGGGCAATCACGTCTGGGATCAGAAGGAAGCGGTCGCGTTCGCCGGACGTCACGACCAGTTCCTGCGACCCGCCAACTACCCGCAGGGCACACCGGGCCGCGGCTCGGGTCTTTTCTATGCCCGTAACGGTGCGCGCGTGCTGGTCGCAAATGTCATGGGCCGCGTCTTCATGCATCCCGAACTCGACGACCCCTTCAAATCCGCCGAAGCGATCCTGGATGCCTGCCCGCTCAAGGAGCAGGCGGATGCGATCATCTTCGACTTCCATGCCGAAGCGACCAGCGAGAAACAGTGCTTCGGCCATTTCGTCGACGGCCGCGCCAGCTTCGTCGTCGGCACACATACCCATGTCCCGACGGCCGATCATCAGATCCTGAACGGCGGCACGGCATACATGTCGGACGCCGGCATGTGCGGCGACTACGACTCCTCGCTCGGCATGGACAAGGAAGAGCCGCTGAACCGCTTCATCTCCAAGATGCCGAAAGGTCGTATGGAGGCGGCGACTGGTCCCGCCACAATCTGTGGCGTAGGCGTCGAGATATCCGATGCGACCGGGCTCGCTGAAAAGATCGCTCCGCTGCGCCTTGGTCCCCGGCTTGCCGAAACCATCCCGGAGTTCTGGCGCTAGTTCTGGCGCTAGTTCTGGCGCTAGTTCTGGCGCTAGTTCAGGCACTTCCCCGGCATGACGCAAAAGTGAGCAGCGGCTCCGGATTTCAACTGGACCGCTGTGGCGCCTTGCCGCATCCTCCCGAGCTTACCCGTGAGAGCGCTGGAGGAAGTGGCATGAAGCCGCGTTTTCTTGTCTTCGCAATCGCCTGCCTGATAGTCTTGGTCGCCGCGGAGGCGGCTGTCGCCCAGGAGGAGCGAAAAAACGTCAGCCAGTGCCAGGCCATCGCCCAATCGATCCCGCAAGCAACCTTTGCCAGTTTCACAGGTCCAGCGCCGATCATTGGCGCCGGCGTCACCGACCAGTCGGTCACGCTGACCTACATCGAACACTCCACCTTCCTCATTGAGACGCGGGGCGGCGTAACGATCGCAACCGACTACAGCGGCTGGTACTCGCCGCCACAGGTGCCGATGGTCGTCACCATGAACCGCGCTCACTCATCGCACTATAGTTTGGTGACCGACCCGGCCATCAAATATGTGCTGCATGGATGGAGCGACGTACCGGGCGAGAAGGCCAAGATCGATCTCGTCGTTGGCGATACCTACATCCGCAATGTCACCACGGATATCAGGGGCGGCTTCGGCGCGCCGCAGCGGGATGGGAACTCGATCTTCATTTTCGAGGTGGCCGGTCTCTGCATCGGTCACCTCGGCCATCTGCATTACGAATTGACGGACGCCCACTACACCGAGATCGGCAGGCTGGATGTCGTGATGGTTCCGGTGGATGGTGGCCTGACGATGGGCTCCGACAGCATGAGCCGCGTCATCAAGCGGCTGCGTGCCTCGCTGATCCTCCCGATGCATCAGCCGCGGCCGCTGCAAAGCTTCCTGTCGATGTTCGGACCTGATTTCGATATCAGCTACGCGCCGACGAACACGATTTCGGTATCACTGCGCACCTTGCCGAAAAAGCCGTTGATCTATGTCGCGAAGGCAATGCAGTAAAAGACCCGGAGCGTGCCGGTCAGCTATTCTCAAGCGAACTGCAGGTGCTGCCTGATGCCGACATCGGGCATCTTGTCATCGTCGAGATTGGCTTTGGCAATCTCCCAGCCGAACTTGAGCTTGTTGCTCGTCGAAACCCAGATCTCGGCGTCGTCGACATGCATTGCAAGCATCGTCAGCTTCGGGTCCTTTTTGCCATCTTCGTACCAGGCGGCGACAATGGAGTTCCAATACTCATCGATCTTGGATGAGTCGGGACGCACTTCGATCTTACCGGCAAGGCAGGCGTGATAGTCGTGCTCCTTGCCAACGACGCAGAAATGCGCCCGCGTGCCCGGCTTGATCGCACGCACAATCCCTGCATCGGACTTCGTGTAGAACCAGATCGTGTTGGTCTTCGGGTCGGCATGCGGGGCCATCGGCTGCATATGCATATCCACGCCGTCTATCCCCAACATACCGGCATGAATGTCGTTCACCTGATCCCAGAGTTGGCGTGCCGGATGTTCCCGCGCCTCGTTGAAACTAGCCATGGCACTTCCTTCCGTTTCGAGGGTCCGTACTTTGAAACGTCAACTTTCAAGCTTTGTTCCGCACTTCCGGATACATGAGCAAGAGGCGGAACGAAGCCGTTTTCCCTTGAATGCGGCCGATTTCACTCTTATAAGGCGGCCCATTCCGACAATAGGACGTGAACAGGGGTGCCATGGCTGGCCATTCACAGTTTAAAAACATCATGCATCGCAAGGGCCGTCAGGATGCCGTGCGGTCGAAAATGTTCTCCAAACTCGCGCGCGAAATCACCGTTGCCGCCAAGGCGGGTCTGCCCGATCCTTCGATGAACGCCCGCCTGCGCCTGGCGATCCAGAACGCCAAGGCACAGTCCATGCCGAAGGACAACATCGACCGCGCCATCAAGAAGGCAGCCGGTGCCGACAGCGAGAATTACGATGAGGTCCGCTACGAAGGTTACGGCCCGGGCGGCACGGCGATCATCGTCGAAGCCCTGACCGACAACCGCAACCGTACCGCGTCGAACGTCCGTTCGATCTTTACGAAGGCAGGCGGCGCACTCGGCGAAACCGGCTCGGTTTCCTTCTCCTTCGATCACGTCGGCGAAATCATCTACAAGCTTGCCGCCGGCGATGCAGACAAGGTGATGGAAGCTGCGATCGAGGCCGGTGCCGACGACGTCGAAACCGATGAAGAAGGCCACTACATCACGACCGCCTTCGAATCTCTCGGTGAAGTCGCCAAGGCCCTCGAAGGCTCGCTTGGCGAAGCCGAGACCGTCAAGGCCGTCTGGCGTGCACAGAACAACGTGCCGGTCGACGAGGAGAAGGCGCTGTCGCTGATGAAGCTCATCGACAGCCTGGAAGACGATGACGACGTCCAGAACGTCTACTCCAATTTCGAAGTGGACGAAGAGGTTCTGGCCAAGCTTTCGGCCTGATGCCTGCAAAGGAAGTATCGTGTTAGGCGTCGGCCGGATCGCTCCTGCCGGCGTTTTCGTTTCAGGGACGCTCCTTTTCGGGCGCCAAGCCGGCTTGCGCGGTGAAATTCTTGCGGAATACGGCAAGATCTTCGGCACTGGCATCGGATATCGCCCAGAAAACCAGTCCGCCATTCGACCATTCGCTGATATTGTATCCCTCGCGTTCCGCGCTGCCCTGTGTCGTCAGCGCACCCGGCCATATGAACAGATTGATCACGTGGCCGCGGAGCCGGTAGATAAGCGCCGCGACGACCCTTCCGCCGATGTAATCGACCCTGCCCCCGATCAGGGGGAACCCCTGCACCGCCAGATCGACGACCGGCGGCGAGAAGTCGACCTTGCCGTTGAACCAGGGCTTGACTGTGTGCCGATCCGAGGTCTGCACATCAGCCAGATGATCGGCAAGCAATGAGTGGACATGGCTGGCAACGATCTGATCTTCGATATCTACCCCACGCGGCAGATTGACGAAAAGGAAGACGCTCGCTGCCAGCGCCGCAAGCGACGGCACAAGACTCCATTGTCGGATGAATGGGAAAATCTGCGCCCAGATGCCGTCTTCAGCCGCAACCAACTTCTCCGAGTTCGCGGCATTCTCCAGCGACAGGCTGCCAAGAACTCGCGAACGCACCTCTTCCGGCATCCGCCATTTGACCCCGCCTTCGCCGATGACCTCCCGCATCGCGGTCACCCTTTCCAGCGCGGCGCTGCATGAGGCGCAGCCGGCAAGATGCGCCTCGAATTGCGCCGAATGGATCGAATCGAGCTCGCCATCGACGAAACCATGCAGCATGTCGCTCCACTCGGGGCAGCCTTTTTGGCTTTCATCGCTCATGGCGCGCCACCCCCGCCCTTCTCCATGGTCATCCAGGCCTTGCCGAACTCCTCCCGCGCCCGTGCAAGCCTGGACATGACGGTGCCGATCGGTGCGTCGATGACTTCGGCGATCTGCCGGTAGGAAAGGCCTTCGAGCTCCCGCAGCACCAACACCTCCCGCATCGGATCGGAAAGATCGCTGATGACCTGCCGGACGCGTTCCGACTCGCTCTTACGGATGACGGACGTTTCCGGCGTGTCATCGTCGGATGCAATCTGGTAAGTCGCGGAATCCGCTTCGCCGGCCCAGGCGTCCTCGGCCATCGGCACCTCGAAACGGGCCTTCTGGCGGTCGTCGAGCAGCCAGGCGCGGTAGCAGTTCCTGACGATCGAAAATATCCAGGCGCGCGGATCACCACCACGATAGCTCTTGAAGTTCCGATAGGCGCGCAGGAAAGCTTCCTGGACGATATCGCCCGCGGCATCGGCATCGCGGCTGAGGAAACGAGCAAAATTATAGGCGTCGTCAAGCTGCGGGAGGATGGTTTTCTGAAAGCGTTGCATTGTATCGGCAGGCGTGCGCGCCACCGCCGCATCCAGCAGCTGCCGCGTCATCTCCAACGACATACCAATCATGGCGGACAGGGCTTTCAGAAAAGGTAACGTTCGCGCGGCACGGGCGATCACCCAACCACCGCCCCATGCTGGGCGCCGGCTCTCGAATGAACGGAAATCCGCGATCTCAGCCTCTGTCATCGTCTTCCTCGGGGTTCGGCCGACCGCATCGGATCGCTCGCATGCCTCAAGATAGATCGCTCCGGTCGTCATTTTATTCCGTCGCGCCGCCGTTTTTTTGCAGGCAACGTCCACGGAAAGCGTGTATCCAAAAAATCTCCCATCCGTTTCAGCGACTTATGGCGATCTCTCCGTATACCGGGAATAACCGGGGGAGGCCTCCGATCTTGTCTGATAGCGGCCGCACCCATTGCCCTGCCGCCGCCAGCGCACACAACGCGACAAGAGGAGACTTGCGATGTTTACCATGACACGCCGTACCGTTCTTGGCACCGCCACCGCGGGCGCGGCTTTCGGCCTTGCTTCGAAACTGGAATTCGTTTGGCAGGCCTTTGCCGAAACGGCCGACGAGCCGACCGTCGGTTTTTACAGATATAGGGTCGGATCGGTCGAGGTCACCGCCATCTATGACGGCATCTGGCGAAAACCGCACGACCCGGCCTTCATCAAGAATGCCTCCATCGAAGACACCAAGGAGGCTCTCGCCAAGGCCGGCCTGCCGACCGGGTTCATGCCGATCCCGCTCACCGTTGTCGTCCTCAGAATGGGCGACCGGCTGATCATGATGGATGCCGGATCGGGTGTCGGCCAGTGGCAGGCGAATGCCACGCACCTACCCGCCAACATGGCGGCGGCAGGCATCGACTACAGGAAGATCAACACGATCATGATCTCGCACTTCCATCCCGACCACGTCTGGGGCCTGATGGAGAAAGGCACCAATGCGGCCGTCTTTACCGATGCCGAACTGATCGTCAACGCAACGGAGTATAACTGGTGGACGGAACCAGGCCGCGTCGAAAAGCTTGCCGAAAGCAGGAAGGCCGCCGGCCAGCGCATCGCAAACGTGTTCCCGAAATGGCAGAACTGGAAACTCGTCGAGGACGGCGCCGAGGTAGCGCCCGGCATCCGCATCTTGTCGGCGCCGGGACATACGCCCGGTCACTCCGCCTATCTGGTGGACGGCGGAAACGAACAGCTGATGGTGTCCGCCGACATCATGTATGTGCCCGCCCTGCTCGCCCCGCACCCGGAATGGCAGGGGGCCTACGACCAGGACGGGCCGATGGCGATCGACACACGCCGCAAGCTCATCGACCGTGTCATTACAGACAGGATCGCGATCTGCGGCTCGCATTTTCCATTTCCGGGCTCCGGCACCTTCGTCAAGGACGGTAACGCTTACGGCTTCACGCCCACTATCCAGGCCTGAGAGGCTGAGGAGGCTATCGCCATGAAAAGACATATCGCCAACTTCGCCGTTCTCGGCGTCATGGGCTTGTACGCACTCTCCGCCGCTGGTTCCGCGATCTCTGCACTGACCGCCGCTCCGGCCTTCGCCATCGACAATATCGAATCCACCAATGCGCCAGATTTGACGCAGGCGCGCGCCAAGATCGCTGCGGGGGACTATCAGGGGGCGCGAGACGAGCTTCGCGGCCTTGCGGAGAATACGCAGCAGGCAGACGTCTATAATCTGCTTGGCTTCACTCTGCGCAAGACCGGCGACTACAGGACCTCGCTGACCTATTACACCAAGGCGCTGGAGCTCGAGCCCGATCACAAGGCGGCCCGGGAATATCTGGGCGAGCTTTACGTCGAGACCGGCGATATGGCCAAGGCAAACGAGCAGCTCGCACGGCTGACGACGCTTTGCCCGAACGGCTGCGAGGAGCGCGACGATCTCGCCAAGGCGATCGCTGTAAAGACGGCGCGGAAGGCAGGTAACTGATGATCAAAGGGAGCAGGCAGAATACCTCCTGCTCCCCTAGACAAAGCAGGAGGCCATGTCAGGAACCGGCCCCACCGAGGAAGGCAAGTCGGGTGAAGATCGTGTAGTGCGACTCGGATGCCATCATCGCCACGAAAATGACAACGAGCAGCGGCGGGAGCAATATCGCGTAGACGAGCGCCAGCCGCTCCCACGCCATATGCATGAAGATCGCAACGATCAGCCCGGCTTTCAGCATCATGAAGACAATGATGAGCGTCCAGCGCAGGTAGCCCTGAATGCCGAGATAATCGACGAGATAGGAGAAGGTGCTGAGGACGAACAGTAATCCCCAAACTACGAGATAGAGCCGGATCGGATGCTGTTGGCCGGAATGCGCTTGTGCCTGTGCCATATTGCGACCTCACCACAGATAGAAGAAGGCGAAGATGAAAACCCAGACGAGGTCGACGAAGTGCCAATAGAGGCCCATGATCTCGACGATCTCATAGTTGCCCTTGCGGCTCGTGAAGAAGCCGCGCCGACCGGTATCGAAGTCCCCGCGCCATACCTTGCGCGCCGTAATCAAAAGGAAGATCACGCCAAAGGTTACGTGCGTCCCGTGAAAACCGGTGATCATGAAGAAGGATGATCCGAACTGCGCCGCACCCCACGGATTTTCCCAGGGACGCACGCCTTCGGTGATGAGCTTCGTCCACTCGAACGCCTGCATCCCGACGAAGGTGGCACCGAGCGCGGCGGTGAGAAGCATCAAGGCAGCCGTCTTACCGCGCTCGCGGCGATAACCAAAGTTAACGGCCATGGCCATCGTGCCGCTGCTGCTGATCAGAATGAAGGTCATGATCGCGATCAGGATCAGTGGGATCTCCTGTCCGCCGATATTGAGCGCAAAGACCTCGCTCGGATTGGGCCATGGAACCGGCGTCGACATACGGGCTGTCATGTAGGCCAGCAGGAAGCAGCCGAAGATGAAGGTGTCGCTGAGGAGGAAGATCCACATCATGGCCTTGCCCCAGGAGACATTCTTGAACGCCCGCTGGTCCGAGGCAAAGTCGGCCGCCACTCCACGCAGACCGGCGGGCGGCCCCATGGTTACGTCGTCAGTTTCCATTCGGGTCAATTCAGCCATCGTCCACCCCTTAAGAAACGAGTTGACGGCAGAGGTCGACGAAGTCGTTTGCCCAGCCGGCGAAGAGCGCGAAGAGAAGCAGCCAGACGACGAGCATGAAGTGCCAGTAGGTGGCGCAGAGTTCGA
Organism: Rhizobium sp. YTU87027; assembly: GCF_050644135.1. Taxonomy (NCBI): domain Bacteria; kingdom Pseudomonadati; phylum Pseudomonadota; class Alphaproteobacteria; order Hyphomicrobiales; family Rhizobiaceae; genus Rhizobium; species Rhizobium sp. YTU87027. The sequence goes on from NZ_CP098440.1 coordinate 2,646,117, forward strand.
TGCCGAGGCGCAGCCTGGCGGACGGAACAGGGCCGCCCGCGAGCAATCTCACCCGGGTTCGCGTCAGCACCACCAGCCCGCCGAGAATGTGGAGGCCATGCAGCCCGGTCAGCATGTAAAAGAAGCTGTTTGCCGGGTTATCGGCGAGCACATACCCGGCTGCAACGAGCTGCAGCCAGGCGACGATCTGCCCCGAAAGAAACAGCACCGCGGTCGCTAGTGCCGCGTCGAGCCCCTGTCGCACACCATCATCCGCACCGCGCCGCGCTTGAACCACAGACCACTGAAGCGCCGCACAGCTGGCAATCAGGACCGCCGTGTTCGCCCAAAGAAGGCGGGGAATGGGAATCGCCCACCAATCGGCGCCTCCCATCCGCGACAGATACGCGCTGGCCAACAGCGAAAAGAGCGCGCCAACCACGGCGAGGAAAATGCCGAGGCCGATCTTGGCAGCGGGGATCGGCGGTTTCGCCTGCCCCTCGATGTCATCAAGGGTGCCGACCTCCATCCACGGCTTCGACATCAGCCTTTGCCCGGACATCCACCAGATGACGATCGCAGCTATTCCCGCGAGAAAGACGAGAACCACACTCATCCCGGCGCCCTCGACAATCCGGCCATTGACGGTTGGTTCTGGGGTATGAAGTCTTCGGGAGCGCCAGGTACGCTGTAGTCATAGGCCCAGCGATAGACGACGGGGAGGTCCTTGCCCCAATTGCCATGGGTAGGCGGCGTCTGAGGCGTCTGCCATTCGAGGGTCGTCGCCCGCCACGGATTGCCGCCGGCCAGGCGACCATGGAACAGGCTCCAGACGACATTGAACAGGAACACCAGTTGCGCCGCGCCGACGACAAGCGCTGCCACCGAAATGAACATGTTCAGAGTATGCACCGACGGCGGAATGAAAACCGTGTCGCCAAGCTCGAAGTAGCGGCGCGGCACGCCAACCAGTCCCACGTAGTGCATGGGGAAGAAGATCGCGTAGGCGCCGACAAACGTAATCCAGAAATGGATCCGTCCGAGAACTTCGTCGAGCATGCGCCCGGTAACCTTCGGGTACCAGTGATAAATTGCGCCGAAGACCACCATAATGGGCGCCACACCCATGACCATGTGGAAGTGCGCAACCACGAACATCGTATCGGACAGCGGCACATCCACCACGACATTGCCGAGGAAGAGCCCGGTCAGCCCACCATTGACGAAGGTCACGATGAAACCGATGGCAAACAACATCGGCAAGGTCAGGTGGATATCACCCCGCCACAGCGTCAATACCCAATTATAGACCTTGATCGCCGTCGGCACGGCGATGATCAATGTTGTCGTGGCGAAGAAGAACCCGAAGTTCGGGTTCATGCCGCTGACATACATGTGGTGTGCCCAAACGACGAAGCTCAGCGCCCCGATGATCACGATCGCCCAGACCATCATGCGGTAGCCGAAGATATTCTTGCGTGCATGGGTGCTGATGAGATCGGAGACGATGCCGAATGCCGGAAGCGCGACGATGTAGACTTCCGGATGGCCGAAGAACCAGAAGAGATGCTGAAACAGGATCGGGCTACCGCCATCGGATTTCAGCTGTTCCCCCATTTCGACAATCGCAGGCATGAAGAAGCTCGTGCCGAGCAGCCTGTCGAACAACAGCATGACGGCTGCGACGAAAAGTGCCGGGAAAGCAAGCAATGCCATGACGGTCGCGGTGAAAATGCCCCAGACGGTCAACGGCATCCGCATCAGCGTCATGCCCCGTGCCCGTCCCTGCAAGACGGTGACGACATAGTTCAATCCACCCATCGTGAAGCCGATGATGAAGATGATCAGCGAAGACAGCATCAGGATGATGCCCCAGTCGCGCCCGCCCGGCGTGCCTGATGTCAATGCCTGCGGCGGGTAGAGCGTCCAGCCGGCACCCGTCGGTCCGCCTGGTGCGAAAAAGCCCGAGACAAGCACGATGACGGCGAGCAAATAGAGCCAGTAGCTCAGCATGTTCGCGTAGGGGAACACCATGTCGCGCGCGCCGACCATCAGCGGAATGAGGTAATTGCCGAAGCCGCCGAGGAAGAGCGCGGTCAGCAGATAGATCACCATGATCATCCCGTGCATGGTGATGAACTGATAGTAGTGATCGGCGTCGATAAAGGAAAAATAGCCGGGGAAGCCAAGCTGCAGGCGTATCAGCCACGACAGGACCAGTGCCACGAAGCCGATCGCGAACGCCGTCATGGAATATTGGATGGCAATGACCTTGGCATCCTGGCTGAAGACGTATTTTGTCCACCAGCTCTTGGGATGATAGAGTTCGACATCCGCCACTTCGGCAGGCGGGATAACGTCGCCGGCACTGGTTGGAATATCAACCATCGCATGCCTTCCTTCCTCCTCCCATCACGGCCGCTCCCCCGGCCGTAACGCCGGCCTACTTGGCCGGTTCAACTGCTGCCATCAGCTGCGAGAACGTCTGTTGCTGTGAAAGCCACGCCTGATAGGCGTCTGCCTCATCGACCACGACTGTTCCTCGCATCTGTGGATGTCCAACACCGCAGAGCTCAGCGCACAGCACTTCGAACGTGCCCGTGCGTGTCGGCGTGAACCAGAAATAGGTGACCGAACCGGGGATCATGTCCATCTTCGCCCGGAACTCCGGAACGTAGAAATCATGCAGCACATCGACCGAGCGCAGGTGAACACGGACCGGCTTGCCGACCGGCAAATGCAGTTCACCGCCTGAAATGATGATATCGTCGAGTCCTGCCGGATCGTTCCTGATCACGCCGAGCGGATTGTCGGCTGTCACCGCGCGATTGTCCGCCCTGCCGAGCTTGCCATCGGCGCCCGGCAACCGGAAATTCCACAACCACTGCTGCCCGACGACCTCGATTTCGCCGGCATCTGAGGGAACCGTCACGAACTGGTGCCACACAACGAGACCAGGCGCGAGCATCGCACCCACACCGAGGGCGGTGCTGCCCGCAAGCCACCATTCGAGGCGCTTGTTCTCCGGCTCATAAGCCGCCCTGCTGCCGGGACGATGACGGAAGCGATAAATGCAATAGGCCAGGAACGAAATCACCGCGACGAAGACAGTGCCGGTGATCCAAAACGTGATGATGATGGTGTGGTCGATATAGGTCCAGTTCGAAGCGATCGGCGTCCACCACCACGGACTGAACAGGTGGAATGCCACCGAGCCGACAACGACCAAAACGAGAACCAGCACGACAACCATGCGTTCCTCCCAAGCGCTCTACGGCTGCAGAAATTACCCGCAATCCGTTGGCACTTACGTTAGGACTATCTCACAAACAAAGCGTCACGGCAATGGCACGAACTCGATCTCACCGGACGGTCAGCGAGGCTTTAATAAACTGATTTCATTTCGAGAATTGCTTGAGATAAGCGATCAAATTGGTGATATCGCCGTCGTCCTTCAGCCCGACGAACACCATCTTCGTACCCTTAACCTTCAACTTTGGGTCGTGAAGATAATCGCGCAAAGTCGCTTCGTCCCAGACCAATCCAGCCGCGCCCGCCGCCTTCATCGCCGGCGAATACGCAAAGTCCGGATGCGTGCCGGCTGTTCGGCCGAACACGTGGTTCAGCGACGGTCCGACCTTGTTCTTGTCGGTATCGGCAATGTGACAGACGGCACACTTCTTGAATACGGTTTCCCCGGCCGCAACATCGCCCTCTTGGGCAACGACAGCCGAGGTGGGAAGACAGATCAGTGAAATCAAAACAGCAAGACCACGGTAGTGCATAGCAAGCCTCATCCTCCAAAGGTTGCTCGAAACCGGCCGCGCGCGATTTGCGGCGTGCGCCGTCCATCACACTCGTATCGCGCAACGCCGCCAAAACGACATGCGTGATCAAGCAACCTATGGCTCGGCTGCATTAAGTCAATTCGCACAAACGGCTATGGGGCCTCATGCCCCGGGGCTCGCGGCATTAGGCCGCGGCGCGGAGGAAGTTCCCAAGCCCCGCAAGAAGCTCGACCGATTTCAATCTCGCTTCGATATCGTGGATCGGCATGGAGATGATGACCTCGTCCGCTTCCGTCTCGGCCAGGAACTCCGTGAGTTTTGCTTCGGCCGTCTTCTGTGAACCGACGACGGCATAGCGCAAGGTATGCGCCACCGTCAGTTTTTCCATTGGTGACCAGAAGCTCTCCATATCCTCGACCGGCCGAGGAAACTGACCGCGCACATTGCGGCGCAGATTGACGAATTGCTGCTGGGCAGAGGTGAAATTATACTGTGCCTCCTCGTCCGTCGCGGCGACGGACCCCATGACGCCGACCATGACATAGGGCTTGTCGAGCACGGCGGATGGCTTGAAGCGGCTGCGATAGATGTCGATGGCATCGAGCAATGAATCCGGCGCGAAATGGGAGGCGAAGGCATAGGGCAGCCCCAGCATCGCAGCGAGCTGGGCGCTATAAAGACTGGAGCCAAGCAGCCAGATCGGCACGTTGGCATTCATGCCGGGTACCGCGAGGATCGCCTGGTTCTCAACCGGCGCGCCAAGCAGCTGCTGCAATTCGACCACGTCATTCGGAAAGCTCTGTGCCCCGGCATCCAAATTGCGCCGCAGCGCCTGTGCCGTCCGCATGTCGGTGCCCGGCGCCCGGCCAAGACCGAGATCGACCCGCCCCGGAAACAATGCTTCCAGTGTTCCGAACTGTTCGGCAATGACCAGCGGCGAATGGTTCGGCAGCATGATGCCGCCCGAGCCTATACGGATGCGCTTGGTCGCCGCACCGATATGGCCGATCACCACAGCGGTCGCTGCGCTGGCAATCCCCGGCATGCCATGATGTTCCGCCAGCCAGAAGCGGTTGTACCCGAATTTTTCGGCCTTCTGCGCCATGCGCGCCGAACTCTCGAGCGAGTGGCGGATCGTGCCGCCCTCTGGAACAGGAGAAAGATCGAGAATGGAGAAGGGAACCATGGCGAAGCCTGTCGGTGGTTGGAAGGACAGGTTTATGTAGGTGTGAGCTCCGCCCATTCCAAACGAGCCAGAAAAGAAAAAGGGCCGGTCTCCCGGCCCTTCGTTCATCGTTTGGTCGCTTGCTCAAGCTCGACGGCGCAGGACGTGCACTTCGGCACTCCGATGCTCCTGTGTCAGCGTGAAGTTCGCCAGCTGTCGGTCCATTTCCACGGCTTCGGTGGCAAGCCGGTGGATGGCCGCGGTGGTTTCCTCGACCATGGCCGCGTTCTGCTGTGTCATCGCATCGAGTTCGGAAACGGCCGAGTTGATCTGGCGCAGCGTGTCCGCCTCCTCGCGGGTGGTTTCCATGATCTCGGTGATCTGGCCGTTAATGGCCTCGACGTGGCTGCCGATCCCGGTCAGCGCATCGCCGGCGCGCTCGACAAGTGAGACACCCATTTCGACCTCATGCGTGGACTTCTGCAGCAGGCTCGCGATCTCCTTTGCGGCGCTCGATGAACGCTGCGCCAGTTCACGCACTTCCATGGCGACGACGGCAAAGCCCTTGCCGGATTCGCCGGCGCGCGCTGCCTCGACGCCGGCATTGAGCGCCAGCAGGTTGGTCTGGAAGGCAATCGAGTCGATGACGGTAATGATCGAGTTGATCTGGCGAGATGATGCCTGGATCGCTTCCATTGCAGCAATCGTCTCGCGCATGATCTGGCTGGAGCCTGTCGTGTCACGCTTGGCGTCGCGGGCGATGCGCTCTGCATGTTCTGCGCGCTCGATCTGAAGACGAATCGACTGGGTGATCGCATCGATCGCATTTGCAGTCTCGGTGATCGAAGCGGCCTGACGCTCGGTGCGACTGGCAAGCTCGTCGGCACCAGTGCGCATTTCCTCGGAACCTGCACGCACTGCCATGGAGTTGCCGCCGATCGCCGTCATCGTTTCGCTGAGAGCCGCAAGCGCTTCGTTGAAGTTGATGCGAAGGCCTTCGAGTTCGCTCGGGAAATGGGTCTCGATCTGATAGCCAAGATCGCCATTGGCCAGATGATGCAGACCCTCGTCGATCGCCTGAACGACCTCCTGCAGGGTCCGGGCCTCCGCCTCGCGCTCGGCCATATGCTGCTGGCGATCCCGTTCCGCGCGCGCCCGCGTTTCGTTGCTGGCGGCTTCCAGCTCGCGGCTTTCGACCAGCGACTGCTTGAACCGTGCCAATGCCTTGGCCATCGTGCCGATTTCGTCACCGCGGTTCTGGCTGCCGATCTCGACCTCCAGCTTGCCATCGGCAACATCGCGGGTAACGCCGGCAAGACGGGCAAGCGGCGAGAAAAGCAGCTTGGTGATTGCCCAGGTTGCCGCTGCCATGACGATTAGAACGCCAAGCGCAATCATCGTCAGCAGGGTGGCGATTTCGAGAGAACCAGCATTGAGCTCGCTCATTCGCACGCTTTCCACGACGAGGAAGCGGGAGCCCTGGTAGTCGATGCCACGGACATAGGCTCGCGCCATGCCATCGGCGCGATCGAAGTCGTCGACCGTCATGCCCCTTGCCGACAGCGCGTCCTTTACGAAGGTGAAAGGCGCGGTATCGAGCGTGACGAGCTGGCCGCTCGCGTTCACGCCGATCGCCGAGCCGTCATCCGAGATAATTGCCGCCTGCGCCGTGCTGCCGGCCACAATACCCTTGGCGAGAATGCTGGTGATCATGTTGTCGCGCACCTTGAAGAGCATCACGCCCTTCGCCGCACCCAGCTTGACGATCGGCACGGCGTAGAAGATTGCCGACTTGCCGCTTGCGGCATCGACGCGAAGACCGGAAAAGCCCGTCGGTGCGGAATCGTCCGTCGCCTTGGCCGTGTTTGCGATCGCCTTGGCGAAGGCGAGACCGGCGCCGGTCGACTTCCACGCGTCGGCCTTCAGGTTTTCGGCGAAATCGTCGTTCTTCTTGTAAGAGTAGAGGACGTTACCGTCGAGATCGGCAATCAGCAGATCGCTGAAGGCGGTGTTCTCGAGGTCACGGGCAACCTCGCTCTGCGTTGTCTCATGGTTGGAATAGTAGAAGCCGCTTGGCGCCTGCGGCTTCATTAGCTTCTCGCGCTGGTCGGCCGGGTTCGGATTGTTGGTGATGAACACCTTCTTCAATTCGGCGCGCGCATCGCCTGACGTCTTCTCGATTGTCTTCCAGCCACTTTTCAGGCTCGTGATCGACATCTGCAGCGCTTCGATGCGCGCGATCGAATTCGCCTGGTTTTCCAGCTGCTCAAGCTGATCCTGCAGCATGTCGCCGCGGAAGATCAGGACGCTCGCCTTCGCCTTGAGCGCCTGCTCGCCGGAAATGCGGCTGCTGGCGAAGTAGGCGAGGACATTGATGACCGCGATTGACAGTGCGGTCAGCAGGATGAATGTGGCAATGACCTTGAAGGACAGGGACTGAAATCTCTGAACCATGAACGATGAACCCTTCCGGAACGGCTCATACCGGCAGAACGGGAACGCCCTGCCGGCTGACCTGTAAACAGAACACGGGAGCCTTGCCTTCGCGGGAAGGGAGCTCCTCTCACATTTTATCGGTCAAAAGTCGGCTACGGAGCTTAAATTGCCGTAAACAGCCTCCCTGAAAACAAGGAATGTTTTTGTTTTGTTCACTTATCGATGGCAGTTATTTTGCGAGTGCAATAGGGTGGACCATGCAAAATACGATTCGCATCATCGGCGTTGACCCGGGCCTGCGCCGCACCGGCTGGGGAATTATCGACACGCTCGGCAATTCCTTGCGCTTCGTCGCATCAGGCACGGTAACCTCGGACGGCGACATGGACCTGGCCTCGCGCCTCTGCCAGTTGCATGACGGTCTGGCGGATGTCGTCCATAGCTACAAGCCGGATGAGGCCGCTGTCGAACAGACCTTCGTCAACAAGGATGCCGTTGCAACCCTGAAGCTCGGCCAGGCCCGTGGTATTGCCATGCTCGTCCCTGCCCGTGCCGGATTGCCGGTCGCAGAATACGCGCCGAACGCGGTCAAGAAGGCGGTCATTGGAGTCGGCCACGGCGAGAAGCAGCAAATCCACATGATGCTGAAAATCCTGATGCCGAAGGTCGAATTCAAAGGCAATGACGCCGCCGACGCGCTGGCGATCGCCATCTGCCATGCGCACAACCGCGGCAGCAACCGAATGCGGCAGGCAGCGCTTGCCGGCTAATCTTCACTGACAACCACCGAACGGACCATTTGCATGATCGGCAAGCTCAAAGGCACCATCGAAGAAATCGGCGACGACTATGTCCTCGTCGATGTCCACGGCGTCTGCTACGTCGCCTTCTGCTCGGCGCGCACCCTGTCTCGCCTCGGCTCGGTGGGCGAAGCCTGTGTGCTCTTCATCGAAACCTATGTTCGCGAAGACCAGTTGAAACTCTTTGGGTTCATGACCGCGCTCGAAAGGGAATGGTTCATCCTCCTGCAGAGTGTTCAGGGCGTCGGCGCGAAGGTGGCTCTCGCAGTCCTTTCAACACTGCCTCCGAGCGAACTGGCGAACGCCATCGCACTGCAGGATCGCACGGCGGTCGCCCGCGCTCAGGGCGTTGGCCCCAAGGTTGCCGTGCGCATCGTCACCGAACTCAAGAACAAGGCGCCGGCCTTTGCCGGAGAAGCGTCGGGCACCATCGGCCTCAAGCAGGAACTCGGCGAAGGTGTTGCCGCAGCCCCGGTCGCCGACGCGGTATCCGCGCTGACGAACCTCGGCTATTCCCGCGACCAAGCGGCCAATGCCGTTGCCGCCGCAATGAAGACTGCCGGTGAAGGCGCTGACAGCGCCAAGCTCATCCGCCTCGGGTTGAAGGAACTGGCTCGCTGATCCAATTGCCCGAGCGGGTGCCAAAAGCCTCTGGCTTGGTGTATTGGTCACGAGCGTTTGAAGATTGGGAAATGCCAGCATGAGTGAAGCCGCGCGCCTGATATCGGCAGAGAAACGAGGTGAAGACCTGGATGTGACGCTGCGGCCGCAAGCGCTGGACGAGTTCACCGGCCAGGCGGAAGCGCGCGCAAACCTGAAGGTTTTCATCGAGGCGGCGAAGAACCGCGGCGAGGCGCTCGACCATGTCCTTTTCGTTGGCCCACCTGGCCTCGGCAAGACCACGCTGGCGCAGATCATGGCGAAGGAACTCGGCGTCAATTTCCGTTCGACATCAGGCCCGGTCATCGCCAAGGCCGGCGATCTCGCCGCCCTGTTGACCAATCTCGAAGAGCGCGACGTCCTCTTCATCGATGAAATCCATCGGCTCAATCCCGCCGTCGAGGAAATCCTCTACCCTGCGATGGAGGACTTCCAGCTCGACCTCATCATCGGCGAAGGCCCAGCCGCACGCTCGGTCAAGATCGACCTGTCGAAGTTCACGCTTGTTGCCGCAACGACGCGCCTTGGCCTTCTGACCACGCCGCTGCGCGACCGTTTCGGCATTCCCGTCCGTCTGAGTTTCTACACCGTCGAGGAATTGGAACTGATCGTTCGTCGCGGCGCGCGCCTGATGAACCTTCCCATGACCGATGAGGGTGCCCGAGAGATCGCCCGACGCGCCCGCGGCACGCCGCGTATAGCTGGCCGCCTGCTGCGCCGCGTGCGCGATTTCGCCGAAGTGGCCAAGGCCGAAGCCGTCACCCGCGAGATTGCCGATGAAGCGCTGACCCGCCTGCTCGTCGACAATATGGGCCTCGACCAGCTCGACAAGCGTTATCTCAACATGATCGCGGTCAATTTCGGCGGCGGCCCCGTCGGTATCGAGACCATCGCCGCAGGGCTCTCCGAACCGCGCGATGCGATCGAGGACATTATCGAGCCCTATATGATCCAGCAGGGCTTCATCCAGCGGACGCCGCGCGGCCGCGTCCTGACCGCAACGGCCTGGAAGCATCTCGGGATGCAGCCCCCCAAGGATCTCGAGGCCGCACAGTTTCGTTTGTTTCAGGAAGACGACGACTGACGCTTGCGGGTAACACCGTCAAGGAAGGGAGTTATCTGATGCCGACGTTCGACCCTTGCAGGACCGCCCGCAAACTCGCATACAACAATGCGCTTGCGAACCACCGGCTCCATGAAGCTTGCGGCCGGCTGATGCCGGGAGAGTTCGAGGCTGTTCGGGTAAGCTTCTTTCCGTCGATCAAGGCAACGCTCAACCACATTCTGACGGTCGACTGGTTTTACGTCGATGCGCTGGAAGGCGGCACGCTCGGGCCCGCCGCCTGGGACATAGAGGAGCCGTTCGACGACATCGCTACGCTTGCTGCAGAGCAGGCCAAAGTCGATCGTCGGTTGGTGGCACTGTGCGAAGCCGCCACCCCGGAAAAATTGGCGTCAACGACCGAGATCCATCGTGCGGAGCGCATCCAGCACGAGCGGATGGAAGACGTCTTGAACCATCTGTTCCAGCATCAGACACACCATCGCGGCCAGGTTCACGCGATGCTGGCGGGAACGGGCGTGCCGCCGCCACAGCTCGACGAATTCATCGTCGCAGACGACAGTCGCTTCCGGAGCGGCGATATCGCCGCTCTCGGCTGGAGTGAAGACTATCTGATGCGCTAACCTCTGACGGAACGATGCGCTCCTAGTCCTGCAGTCGCGCCTTCAGCCCGTCGATGATCGTCTTGCTCAGGAGCTCATAGTTTTCATCGAAGTGGTGGTCCCCGGCAAGGGCGATCACATCGACACCGCTGTCCTTGAGATCAGGACAAGCGACTTCGTCGTCATCTTCTTTCCCGTAGATGCACTGGACGATTTTCGGATCGACCTTCTTCAGGTCATCAACGGGATCGCCACCGGCACCCTCGGTCTTCTGGCCCAACCAGCCCATGACGGAGATCTGGTAATCGACCTCATGCGAGAGAGAAAGGAGCGACATTTGCGCAACGGCTCCCTTGGCAGCCGGTTTCAGCCGAGAAAAGGCGGCGGGCACGACATCGGCGCCGAAGGAATAGCCGATGAGCAATACGTGCTTCACCTTCCACTGCTTGCGATAGAGCTCGATGATCTTGCCGAGATCGTCCGCAGTCTGCTGCGGCTCCCGTTCCGACCAGAAATAATGCAGCGAGTCGATGCCGACGACAGGGACACCCTGTTTCTGCAACGCCGCACCGACCTCCTTGTCGATGTCACGCCAGCCGCCATCGCCGGAATAAATGATCGCCATCGTGTCGAAGGCCGGCTTGGCATCCAGAATGGTGAGCGGCAAGCCGAGCGGATTGTCAGCACTGCCGGAGGCGTCGATAAGGTCGGAGAGTGTGTCGCCGAGCGTCGTTTGGGCATCGTCCTCGGAGTCGCGGATATCGATGGCGGAATGCTGTTTCTTGAGTTCCTCGACATGCGCGCGGCCGTCTTTGTTGGCGGAGGCCGTGAACGATGCGATGATCGGGTCCGGCAGCGATGTGTCGCTGAGCCCGTAGATCATGCGATCGCCGACCGTCTGCTTCTTCGCCGGCGTGCACAGTTCCTTGGTAAGCGGAATGCCGGCAACGGGATCGATCGCCAGCGTCTGGCTGATCGTCGCATCCGGGGTCTGCGCAGCAATCGCCAATGCTAGCGCGCCGCCCTCGCCGACACCGGCGACAATCGGTAGATGATATGCACTGTTGCCAGCCGCGCGCTGGACCTGCTGGCTCAGCGATTCAATATCGGACACCATGTAGATACAGCCGTCGTTCTGGCTGACGTCATAGTTTCTGAGTGCATTCTTATAGGACGGGAAGTCGACACCGATGACGACGGCTCCCTGATCGACGAGCCGGCCTGCCTCCGCCTTCTCGCTGTCGCCCCAGCCGGCGCCATCCGATATCAGCACGACAGCCCCCTTCACGTCTCCTTCGGGCAGGAAGATGTGCGGTGACGGGATAAGCCCGGTCTCAAAGCTCTGTGTCGTCTCGGTCGCCGCCATTGCCGCCGGAACGGACAGTGACAGGGCGCAGACGGCCGCAAGAAGGTGTCTTTTCATCATTTCCTCACTACCCCTCTCAATCCGCCGCCGATCAGGAATGTTGCGTCCATCAGAGCAAGCATCGGATTGCCTCCACCCGAAACCGCAAGATATCGCGGATGCCATTGCGGATGGAACTTTGATTTGAAGGCCCTGAGGCCTTTGAAATTATAAAATCGCTCGCCATGCTCGAAGACGGTGCTGCCGATACGATCCCATACCGGCGCCATCTCGCGCTTCGACATGCCCGAGAGCGGCGCCATGCCGAGATTGAAATGCGAGAAGCCTTGGTCGCGCAGATATTCCATGATCTGGACGAAAAGGAAGTCCATCGACCCCTTTGGGGCATCCGGCGAGAAACGCATCAAGTCGATGGTCCCCTCGTCCTTCGCGGCCGTTATCAACATGTTGGCGAAGGCGACAATCTTGCCTTCACGCTTCAGGATGCCAACCGGCTGGGCAACGATATAGTCAGGATCGAACGCGCCGAGCGAGAAGCCCTTCTCCTTGGCATTATGGTCCTCGAGCCAGGCATTTGAAACCGCGGCAAGCTCATCCATCGCGGCGGGAACGTCTTCCGGAGCGATAACCTCGAATTCAAGGCCGTCACGCTGGGCGCGGCTCGCGGTTTGCCGCAGGTTTGCCCACTTGCCGCCCTTCATTTCGAACGTCTTGAGATCGGCGACAGCAAGTTCACCCAGTTTGAATGCCCTCAACCCCGCATCGGCACAGTGGGAAAGGAGCGCCGGCGAGATCTGATAAAAGACCGCGCGGCAGCCAGCAGCGCGGGCCGACTCCACGAAGCGCCACACCAGCTCTGGAATGGCGCTGCGCTCACCGATCGGATCGAAGAGGGCGATCCATGAGCGCCCCTGCCTTCCATACATGATGAAGGCGTCACCCTTCTCGGAGAACATGATGCTCTTGTCGCCCATCCGCACAAGATTGGCGTCGGCATAGCGCTGCTTCTCGACGATATTGACCGCCCGCTCCAACGCATCTGTTGACGCCGGCTCCGGTTTGACTGCCACCGGACGAAGCAGGCTGAAGATCGCAATCGCCGAGGAAATGATGGAGATGCCAAGCACGGCGCGAAGACCACGCGGCGCTTCGCCGGCGAATTCGAACTGCCACCAGAGCTCTCTGCTGTACTCCACGTCGCGATATACGAAGAGCAAGATCACGATCGCACCGACGCAGATGACGGCTATCGCCATCAGCCACGAGGCTGTCAGCGTCTGGTTGAGAAGGGAAGCATGTCTGCGGAACAACCGGCGGCTAACGAAGAGGCCGAAAATCAGGAAGCCCAGGAAACATGCCTCGACCAGCGCGATCGCCTTCAGCAGCGACAAGGTCAGCGCCGCCGCGGCAGACAGGATCGACACCCACCAGGCACCGTCGAGCTTCTGGCCTAGGCCGCGCGCGGCAACGACCAACGCGAGTCCAAGCAGGCTCGATAGGAAGTGCGCGCCTTCGACAATCGGCAGCGGCAGGTAGTTCGCGAGAAACTCGAGGTTCTGGTCCGGCGTCGGCGTCACGCTCGAAAAGACAAGCATGACGCCGAGAAGCAGCGACAGCGTCGAGAGCAACTGCGGCATCAACCGGATGCCGATCCGCCGGATGCCCGACGCAACCGGGTGATCAGCGAACCGGCGAAGCTCGGTCGCCGATACGGCAAGGACGGCGATCAGCAGCGGCAGAACGTGGTAGATCAGGCGATAGAGCACCAGCGAGCCAAGCACCGCATCGATGTTCACCGCACTGCCAAGCGAAGCGATAATTACGGTCTCGAACACGCCGAGACCGGCCGGCACGTGGCTCAGGACACCAAGACCAACAGCGATCGCATAGACCGCCAGGAATACCGGCCAGCTGATCGCCGCCTGCGGCAGCAGGACGTAGAGGACCGTCGCCGAAGCGGCGATGTCGAAGGCGGTCACCAGGAACTGCCGCGACCATGTGCGCGAGTCCGGCAGACGGATTTCGACCGGACCCAGGTTGATCGCGCGCTCGTCCCGCCCCATGAACATGATGACGCCCAGGCCGGCGATGACCGCACCGGCCAACAGCCGCAGGGTAACGCTGCCAACATCAATCAACGGCGCAATCTCATCGGCAATGATCAGGAGCGCGATTGCCGCGACACCTGCAAGCCCGAGTCCGAACGACAGCGTCACGAAGGCAATGACCCGGCCAATCTCCTCGGGCGTCAAGCCGAGCCGTGAATAGGCGCGATAACGAATTGCCCCGCCGCTGAGCGCACCGAAGCCGGCTGTGTTGCCAACGGCATAGGCGCTGAAGGCAGTCAGCGCCACCTGCGGAAACGGCAGCTTGCGGCCGACATATTCGATGGCGTTGACGTCATAGAAAACAAGGGCCAGGAAGCTCAGGCCCGTAAAGACCAGCGCCAGCAGGATTGAGCTGACCTTTGTATCCGCCAGCGCCTGCACAACGTCGTCGTAACGCACTTCGTTGGTGAGCTGCACGATCGCAAAGCCGACAAGACAGAAGAGCGCGAGCGTCGCCAATGCCGTCAGGAGCGCGCGATAGCGTCTGAACAATCCACGCACCGAAGTTTCCTCGGCCTCTTCTATTTCTTCCAACTTGCCGTGTCCCGACATCTCGTACCGTCGCAATATTCCAGTTTGGTGGGAATCATGTTCGAAACACGTAACACGCGCGGCACGCAAGCTCTATGAATGCGTAGCCTGCCCACCCCTGACCCGCCGTTGTCGCCTGCTTCATCCCCAATTGGGGCAAATTTGGCGCAGGGCACACCTACGCACATTGCAATTTCGTAACGTTAGCAGCGTTGGGGGGCGGCGGCGGCAGGACTGCACGAGGGACAGCAAGCACTCGGACGCTATGCCGCAGGCTCATCCGAGCTCGGGCGTTGCGAGAGTTGGCGGGCGGCAGCGGCACGCGCTTCAGCCTCGTGCCCTTCGCTCGAAACCTGAACCGTCGGGACAGCGAACTCGATGCCGTTCTCCTTGAAGGCGTTACGGATCATCGCCAGCGCATTGCGCCGGATGACGAACTGTTCGCCGGGCTTGGTCATCATTGCCAGCCGGATGACAATTGCGAACTCGCCGAACTGCTCGACGCCCTTCATCTTCAGCGTTTCGATGATATGCGGACTGTAGTCGGGATTATCAAGCAACTGCTGTCCGATCTGCTTGATCACCTTCTTCGCCTTCACGAGGTCAGTATCGTAGGTCACATTCAGCGTGATCTTGTCGATGGTCCAGTCGCGGTTGAGGTTCTTGACCGCGCCGAGTTCGCCGAACGGCACTGTCGTCAGAGGCCCGCGATGGTGCCGTAGCCGGACGGAGCGCAAGCTGAACGCCTCAACCACGCCCTTGTGGCTGCCGCTCTCGATATATTCGCCGACGCGAAAGGCATCGTCCCAGAGATAGAACATGCCGCTGATGACGTCCTTCACGATGGTCTGCGCTCCGAAGCCGACGGCAACGCCGACCACACCGGCGCCTGCGATCAGAGGCCCGATCTCCACCCCCAGGCCCGACAGCACCATCAGGACAGCAATAACCGCGATAACAACGGCGAGAATATTGCGGAAGATCGGCAACAGGGTCTGCAGGCGGGCACGGCTGGCTTTTTCCTCGTCGGTCATTGCGCCTTCGATCCGAGAGTCGTCGAGCTTGCCATTGATGTAAGCGCGCGCCAGGTGCCACAACAGATCGGCAGCGAGCAAGATGACGATGCCGCCGATCGCGCCACGAGCAATGCGGTCGATCATGGTCTCTCCCGCCGCCATGCGGTCTGCCACGAGCCCGATCATACGTCCGAACCAGAAGGCAGCGGCTGTGATGATGAGCGCGCGAACGCCGCGATCGAGCAGCACGGTCGCGATCCGGCGCCCGGCGAGAAAGCCTGCCTCCGCCTGATGCAAGGAGCGAACGGCCAGCGTTGCGACGGAAAGTGCGCGCGGCAGGAGCACGGCATAGATCCCAAGCCACAGCAGCAGATTGAAGCCGGAAACCCAAAGAATCCAAAGCACAGCGAAATAGAGCGTCAGTCCCCAGGAAACGGTGACGCTACGATGCTCGCTCTCCTCGACGGGGCGGTGCCAGACCGCCTCCACCGCGATAGCAAACAGCCCGATACCAAGAATATAGCCGACGAAGTAGCGCGCGCCTTCGGAAAAGCCGAGCGGCACCATCAGTTGGATCGCCGCCCATCCGAATGCGAAGTAGATCGCGAAGGTCGCGCAGCGGCGGAACCAGAAAAGGGCCCGCGCTCGTGAAATCTGGCGCTCGCCATCCGCGCGCTGCAAGGTGGCAATGGCGACCAGGAGCCGCCCCAGCGCAACGGTAAAACGAGCAACGATGAGCGCGATCGCGATGGCGATGGCCATGGATCGTGTGATCGGTGGCCAGTTGAAAGCAAGCAGGGGCACCAGTGTCGCCATGGAAAAGACGATTGCCGGAACAATGCGATAAAGCAGGTTTGCCGTCGCGTGATGGGCAACGGTGACGACCTCGTCGTCAGTCCGTCGGATTCGCGGTTTCGGCACGAGGAGACGAAACAGCAGCTCGACAACCGCTCCGGTCAGGAAAAGTGCAATGACTTTCGTCGTTATCAGCACCCAACCGCTTGGCGCGACCTCGCGTTCTACGATGCCGGAAGCGGACTCGACTTCACCCGGAAGCTCCATCGCGGCATCGGAGACCATCTCGACATGGCGGCGGGCATGATCGACGAGCTCGGAGAGGGCCGACATTTCGCCAGCCTCTGCCTGCGTGGCAGCCGGCGCGGCTTTCATTTGCGTCGCCATCCACTCTTTCACCTGCGGCGTTTGCATCAGCTCGAGCATCTGCCGAACTTCTGCCGGCGGTTGAGCCGCCGCGGTCGTGGGCGTGGGAGGCGGTGACGGCGGGTTGGTGGTCTGAGCGGCGGCACCCCAGGCAACGGCAAGGGCGAACGTCATCGATATCAGCAGTTGCATCATGCCACGCGCGCCCATTGCCAGACCCGTCATCCCTTTCCCCCCTGCGATCTGTCGACAATATATCGCGCTGTACAAAAGGAAAGCCCGCACAGCGCGCTGCGCGGGCTTGGAAAACGAAAGGCTTTGCAGCTTAGTCCTTCGGCTTCTCAACGTGACCGCCGAAGCCTGCGCGCATGGCCGAGAGCACCTTATTGGCGAACTCATCCTTGTCGCGCGACGCGAAGCGGCCATGAAGCGCCGCACTCAGCACCGGCGTCGGCACACTTTCATCGATCGCCGCCATGATCGTCCACCGGCCTTCGCCGGAGTCGGAAACGCGGCCGGCATACTTGGTGAGGACCGGATCGGCGTGCAGCGCGTCGGCCGTTAGATCGAGCAGCCAGGAGGTGATAACGCTGCCGCGGCGCCATACTTCGGCAATATCAGGCAGGTTGAGGTCGTAACGATAGTATTCAGGGTGCGCCAAAGGTGCGGTTTCGGCGTCGACCTCGTGCGTGGCCGCACCGACGTTGGCATGCTTCAGAATGTTCAACCCTTCGGCATAGGCCGCCATCAGGCCGTACTCGATGCCGTTGTGCACCATCTTGACGAAATGGCCTGCGCCGTGGGGACCGCAATGAAGATAGCCCTGCTCCGCCGTGCTTTCCGGATGCGCGCTGCGACCCGCGGAAGGAGCGACATCTCCCTGCCCCGGTGCCAGCGATGCAAAAATCGGCGACAGCGACTGAACGACCCCTTTCTCACCACCGATCATCAGGCAATAGCCGCGCTCCAGGCCGAAGACGCCGCCGCTGGTGCCGACGTCGACATAGTGGATGCCTTTGGTGATGAGTTCCGCGCCGCGCCTGATGTCGTCGTGGTAGTAGGAGTTGCCACCGTCAATGATGATGTCGTCGTCGTGCAGCAACGGCAGAAGCTGGGCAATAACCTTATCGGTGATGGCCGCCGGCAACATCAGCCAGACGGCGCGCGGCCGCGACAGCTTCGAGACGAACTCCTCGAGAGAGGCGCTGCCAACCGCCCCTTTGCCAACGAGATCGGCAACGCTTTCCGGCTTGGCGTCGTAGACGACGCATTCATGGCCACCGCGCATCAATCGCTGGACCATGTAGTTGCCCATGCGGCCCAAACCCACCATGCCAAGCTGCATCTGAAATCTCCTGGAAATTAAATCGATATAATTCCGGAAACTAGCATTCGCATTGCTGCAAGCAAGTGAAGTGTGCGTCACATCTGCATTGCACCAGCAGCACAGCATGAAAGTGGATAGAAAGGAAAGTGCGATCCACGACAACCGATGGATGTTTACGATCCTGGGCGCCTACAAACGTAGGTGGGCACCGTGTGTCCAGGCCCACGAGCCTGGTCAGGGACAGCTCCCTTTGGATCGAGTATGGCCCCAGGGATTGTGGTTCCTGTCGAGAGGCGCAGACCGCACTCCGCTATATAAGGCTGATTTCAGCGACACGCCAGAGGGCTGGCGACGCCGCTCCTATTTAATTGAGTTCGGCGGTCGCACGGCCGTTCAGCTTGTCGGTGATACCGCGGATACGGCTGGTCACCTCGCCAAGGGCCGCCGCAAGGCTTTCCTCAGTGCGGGCGTTCGCTGCGAGAACCGTGTCGCTGGTGTTCCGCAGCGTATCGAGCTCGGATTCGAGACCGGCGACGCGGCGGGTTAGTTCCGAAATCTCGTCCATGACCATGATGCCTGCCATGACGGTGATCCGGAGGTCGCCGATTTCGCCGAACTGGCCCTTGAGATGACCGACATAATTGTCGAAGCGCGTCGCGAGATCGGTCAGGTGGTCTTCCTGTCCTTCCTCGCAGGCCATGCGATAGGCCTTGCCGTCGATCGTTACAGTTACCTGCGCCATGTGCTGCGCCCTTCTATCGGTCCAGAACCGCGCGGATCGTCTCCATGGCCGTCACCAGCCGTCGTGAGACCTCGCGATTGACTTCTTCCAGCCGGTTCGCGCGGAATTCGGCCTGGTCCAGTTCCTGGGCAAGCTTCGAGCGATCGGCATGAATACGGCGAACTTCGCCTTCGATCTCACCCTGCTCCCGCTGGTGCTCGATACGCATCTCAACTGCGTTCTCAAGCCCTGAGATCGCTTGCCGCAGCTCGTTGAGTGCTGCTTCCATGATTTTGCCTGTAGGCGTCATGTCTCTTCCGGTTCCCCGCACAAGACCCGCGAATCGGCGCCCGAGACCGATCCAGTATTTCCAAAAGGATACGCGCCTCGCCAACGGCACGTCAATAAAGCCTGCACCGCGGCTACCGACCTATTCTGTGGATGACGAAAATCAACCGTCACCTCAATCGCTGGTCAACTTTTGTAAAAATTGATGGTCAAATGTCTAAAATCGATTGGAGTGGCTTCTGGAGGCCCTTCAATTTATTGACTTGGCCGTTCCAACTGCTATGTGTCACCCGCTCTCATTGATGGTCTCCACAGGCTTGAGGCCATCCCCCCGACACCCGGAACCCGTGGAATAGCCATGACCTCTCCTGAACAAAACGACCGGATGGCAAATGCGATCCGTTTCCTCGCCATGGATGCAGTCGAAAAGGCGAATTCGGGACATCCCGGCATGCCAATGGGCATGGCCGACGTAGCGACGATTCTCTTCACGAAGTATCTGCGGTTTGACCCGAAGAAGCCGCATTGGCCGAACCGTGACCGCTTCGTATTGTCGGCCGGCCACGGCTCGATGCTGCTCTACTCGCTGCTCTATTTGACCGGCTACCCCGACATGACGGTCGAGGACTTGAAGCAGTTCCGTCAAATCGGCTCAAAGACCGCCGGCCATCCTGAATATGGTCACGCGACCGGCATTGAAACGACCACCGGCCCGCTCGGCCAGGGCATTGCCAATGCCGTCGGCATGGCGATCGCCGAGCGCAAGCTGCGCGACGAGTTCGGCCCCGAGCTTCAGGACCATTACACCTATGCCATCTGCGGCGACGGCTGCCTGATGGAAGGCATCAGCCATGAGGCGATCGCGCTTGCGGGCCACCTGAAGCTGAACAAGCTCGTCCTCTTCTGGGACAACAACTCGATCACCATCGACGGCGCCGTCTCGCTGTCCGACTCGACCGACCAGATCGCCCGCTTCAAGGCCGTTCATTGGAACACGATCGAGATCGACGGTCACGACCAGGCTGCCATCGCCGCCGCCATCGAAGCCGCTCATAAGTCCGATCGCCCGACTTTCATCGCCTGCAAGACGATCATCGGCTTCGGCGCTCCGAACAAGCAGGGCACCCACAAGGTTCACGGCAACCCGCTCGGCGCCGATGAAATCGCCGCGACCCGCGAGGCGCTCAACTGGGAATACGAGCCCTTCGTCGTTCCCTCCGACGTTCTCGACGCATGGCGTGCAGCTGGTAGCCGCTCGGTTGACCTCGTCAAGACGTGGGAAGACGGACTTGCCAAGTCATCGCACAAGGCTGAGTTCACCCGCCGCTTTGCCGGAGACCTGCCGGAAGGTTTCGATGCGGCGATCAGCGCATACAAGAAGAAGCTCGTCGAAACCAAGCCGACAATAGCAACCCGCAAGGCATCGGAAGATGCGCTCGAGGTCATCAATGGCTTCCTGCCGGAAACGCTCGGCGGCTCGGCCGACCTGACGCCGTCGAACAACACCAAGACCAGCCAGATGCATTCCATCACGCCGACGGATTTCGCCGGCCGCTACATGCACTGGGGGATCCGCGAGCATGGCATGGCTTCGGCCATGAACGGCATCGCGCTGCATGGCGGTCTTATTCCTTATGGCGGCGGCTTTCTGATCTTCTCGGATTATTGCCGCCCGCCGATCCGTCTGGCAGCCCTCATGGGTATCCGTGTGGTGCACGTTCTGACGCATGACTCGATCGGCGTCGGCGAAGACGGCCCGACGCACCAGCCGGTCGAGCAGATCGCTGGCCTGCGCGCCGTTCCGAACCTGCAGGTCTTCCGTCCGGCCGACGCCACGGAAACCGCTGAGTGCTGGCAGATTGCCGCCAAGACCAAAAACCGCCCTTCCGCCCTCGCGCTCACCCGCCAGAACCTGACGACGGTACGCACCGAGTACAGCGAGAAGAACCTCTGCGAACAGGGCGCCTACACGCTCGCCGGCAATGCCGACGCGAAGGTGACGATCTTCGCGTCGGGCTCGGAAGTTGAGCTTGCCGTTGCCGCCCGCGCAACACTGGAAGCCAAGGGCGTCAGCGTTCGCGTTGTATCCGTTCCCTGCACCGAGCTGTTCTTCGAGCAGCCGGACGCCTACCGCAAGGAAGTCATCGGCAACTCACCGGTGAAGATCGCCGTGGAAGCCGCTGTCCGCGAAGGCTGGGATGCCTTCATCGGGCCTGAAGGCACTTTCGTTGGCATGAAGGGCTTCGGCGCGTCCGGTCCGGCGAAGGAAGTCTTCAAGCATTTCGGCATCACCGCGGACGCGGTGGTCGCTGCCGCAGAAGCAAAACTCCGCGCATAACCCTTCAAATCGGTTCCGATTTGAAGAAAGGATTATGCGCAGTTTCTAAATACTATAGCGTCTTTGCGCGTCATATGACGTGCGGCGCTATAGAGGGAGCGCCCAGGCGCTCTCCAATTCAATCCGCAAGCCCCATCTCTAGGGAGTGAATGCACATGACTGTAAAGGTTGCCATCAACGGCTTCGGCCGCATCGGCCGTAACGTTCTCCGCGCCATCGTCGAATCCGGCCGCACCGACATCGAAGTCGTTGCGATCAACGACCTCGGTCCGGTCGAGACCAACGCCCACCTGCTGCGCTACGATTCCATCCACGGCAAGTTCCCGGCCGAAGTGAAGGTTGAAGGCGACACCATCACGGTTGCTGGCGGCAAGCCGATCAAGGTGACCGCGATCAAGGACCCGGCAACGCTGCCGCACAAGGAACTCGGCGTCGACATTGCGATGGAGTGCACCGGCATCTTCACCGCTCGCGAAAAGGCTGCCGCGCACCTGACGGCCGGCGCGAAGCGCGTTATCGTTTCGGCTCCTGCCGACGGTGCCGACCTGACCGTCGTTTTCGGTGTCAACCATGACCAGCTCACCAAGGAGCACCTGGTCATCTCCAACGCGTCCTGCACGACGAACTGCCTCGTGCCGGTCGTGAAGGTTCTCGATGACGCGGTCGGCATCGACCACGGCTTCATGACCACCATTCACTCCTACACGGGTGACCAGCCGACGCTCGACACCATGCACAAGGATCTGTACCGCGCCCGCGCCGCGGCCCTCTCCATGATCCCGACCTCGACGGGCGCTGCCAAGGCTGTTGGCCTCGTTCTGCCGCATCTGAAGGGTAAGCTCGACGGCACCTCGATCCGCGTGCCGACCCCGAACGTCTCGGTGGTCGACTTCAAGTTCGTTGCCAAGAAGGCCACGACCGTCGGCGAGATCAACGAAGCGATCAAGGCTGCTGCAAACGGCAAGCTCAAGGGCATCCTCGGCTACACCGACGAGCCGCTCGTTTCACGCGACTTCAACCATGACAGCCACTCCTCGATCTTCGCGACCGATCAGACGAAGGTCATGGAAGGCAACTTCGTGCGCGTCCTATCGTGGTACGACAACGAGTGGGGCTTCTCCAGCCGCATGTCCGACACGGCCGTTGCTTTCGCAAAGCTTATCTAAGAGCGTCGCGACATAGATCGTGGAAAGCGGCTCGGGCAACCGGGCCGCTTTTCTTTTGGCGTCGAACTGACTAGCGTCAAAGCCAACAGAGAATGCCGGATGAATGGCTGGCGGATTGACCCATGAAAATTCTCATGACGATCATCGTTTTCCTTATGATTGCAAGTGTTTTGAGCTTGAGCGTCGTTGGCGGGCGCAGTTCGAAGCAGATCGCCGAGGGGCAGCCGCTGATGGCCTCCACCCGCGTCATGGGCCCCCGATAGTCCGTTCCCAGGGAAGGATAGGGACTGGCGCTGCACCGCCGATCGCCGTACTGTCGATCGAAGGTAAGACGGCACAGAAGCGAAAGAGAATTTTGATGGACTACTTTACGATCGAAATCGGCGGCCAGGCGATCGCAAGTTTCCGCTCCGAGAATGCCGACGACGCCAAGAATTTCTTCGAGGCCGAGGATTTCCGCGAGGACCTGACGGTCCTGCAATCGCAGGGTAAGCCGGTTTGGGATGGGGTTACGGCGCTCACGCTGCGCAAGGCGACCGCCGAAGAGGCGAGTGAAGTCGAGCACGCCTACGAATTCGACGACGATCCAGAACGCACGATCGAAGATGAGTTTGTTGTCTTTCTGGTCCCGATTTCCGACCTCGCCGATGACGAGGATGATGAGGACGACGACGCCTGAGGGAGAGCTGAAGCCTGGGGGCGTTGCCCTGCCCTACGCGGCATTCATTGAATGAGAGGAAAAGCGCAAGAGCGCGGCTTCTGCCCTGCTATCGCCCGATTTGCTCATACACTCGATTGATGCTCTTCGTGAGCGCTCATCCGGCTTTGCCATCCGGCACGCCAAAACAGCAGCATGAAGCCGCAAAACAGCACGGGTTGGACCGCAAGGCCTACCCATCCTGCTTGTTTTGCCGTTTACTCATAGCTGGCTTGAGTGAGCACGAAAGGGCGATCTGGAATGGGCTGCGGGACCGGGGGCGGTCTGCATTGAATTGCGGGTAAGGGGACAGGCATGGAAGCGTTCTACATCGTCGTGCTGGTATCGACGACGCTCGTGCTTCTCGCCGCATTCTCCAGCCTGCTCGCCTTCCGCTTCGGCGCCCCCCTGCTCCTGCTCTTTCTGGCGATCGGCCTGCTAGCGGGGACTGACGGTCTCGGGATCGAGTTCACCAACAACTACCTCGCCTATATCCTCGGCTCGATTGCGCTTGCGGTCATCCTGTTCGATTCAGGCTTCGGAACGCCGGTGCAAGCCTTCAAGCTTGCCGCGGTGCCCTCGCTGACGCTCGCCTCTGTCGGCGTCCTGATGACGGCGTCGCTCGTTGGCGTCGCTGCCATGTGGCTCCTGAACTTCACGTGGTTGGAAGGCCTGCTGCTCGGCTCCATCGTCGCCTCGACCGACGCCGCCGCCGTCTTCTTCCTGCTGCGCATTGGCGGCATCAATATCCGCGACAAGGTCCGCTCGACGCTGGAAGTGGAATCCGGAACCAACGACCCGATGGCGATCTTCCTGACCATCGCCCTCGTCGAGATTCTCGCCAGCGGCGAACGCTACCACGGCATCAACATCGGCATGCTCGCCATGTTCGTGCAGCAGATGGGCCTCGGTGTCATCCTCGGCCTACTCGGCGGCATGATGATCTCGCTGATCGTCAGCCAACTGGAAACCGATCGCGGCCTCACGCCGATCTTCGTGCTGGCGCTGGCGTTGTTAGTCTTCTCGGCGACCGGAGCAGTCGGCGGCAGCGGGTTCCTCGCCGTCTATGTCGCGGGAATTTACGCGGGCAATCGCAAGCTGCAGGGCTATGCCTCCATCAAGCGCTTCCAGGATGGCATGACATGGCTCGCGCAGATCATCATGTTCCTGGTGCTCGGGCTCCTTGCGACACCGTCGCAATTTCCGGCAATTGCCATTCCCGCCGTTCTGCTCGCCCTGTTCCTGATCTTCATTGCGCGCCCGCTCGCCATCTGGCTATCGCTGCTCCCGTTCGACTACACGCAGCAGGAGATCGGTTTTGTTGCCTGGGTCGGCTTGCGCGGCGCCGTTTCGATCCTGCTTGCCATCATGCCCATTCTCGGCGGCCTGGAGAATGGCCAGATCTATTTCAACTGCGCCTTCATCATCGTGCTCGTCTCGCTGCTCGTGCAGGGGTGGACGATCAAGCCGGTCGCCAAGAAGCTCGGGCTCATCATCCCGCCGCGTATGGGCGCGGTCGACAAGGTCGAAGTCGATCTGCCTGGCGCGGCAAACCATGAGCTTCTCTCCTACCGCGTGATCAAGGATAGCCCGGTGCTGCGCGGCGAACGCATCCCACGCTGGGCAACGCCGTCGCTCGTCATCCGTGACGGCAAGTCGATGCGTTATCAATATGCCGGCCGATTGCGCGAAAACGATCTTATCTATCTCTTCGTCGTTCCCTCCTATTCGCGGCTGCTCGACAAGCTCTTTGCCAGCCGCGCGCCGGTGGAAGAGGACGACGCGGATTTCTTCGGCGCATTCGCGCTCTCGCCGGCCCGACCTGCTGCCGACCTGGATGCCGCCTATGGCCCCGGCCTGCTGAATGAATCCGAGAAAGGACTGACGATCGCGGAACTGATGAAGCATCGCCTGGGTGGCAAGGCGGACTATGCGGACCGAGTACGTCTAGGCTCGATCATTCTCATCGTCCGCGACCTCGATGATCAGGACCACATCACCTCGGTCGGCATGTCGCTAGAGGCAGTCGAGCCCGCCACCGCGCTGCCGATCTTCCTCAATCTGCACGATATCATCGACCGCATCAAAGGCCGCAGGAACCGGGAAGCAGCCGCCGCCGCGGCCTCGGCCAAGGCCGATCAAAACCCGCAATGACTGCCTTGCGTCTGCGATCATCCTTGCTATGGTCGCCGCATCTTTTGGGCAATAACGAACGGATTTTTCCATGCCTTCCTTCAAGACCCTCGACGACCTCAACAATGTTGCCGGCAAGCGCGTTCTCGTTCGCGTTGACCTCAATGTTCCGGTCAAAGACGGCAAAGTAACCGACACCACGCGCATCGAGCGTGTTGCCCCGACGATCCTGGAGCTCTCCAAGAATGGTGCCAAGGTGATCCTGCTGGCGCACTTCGGCCGCCCCAAGGACGGCCCGTCGCCGGACCTTTCGCTGTCGCTGATCGCTCCGTCCGTCGAGGAGGTGCTGGACCATCCCGTGGCGACCGCCGGCGACTGCATCGGCGCCGCAGCTGCCGCCGCAGTTGGGGCGATGAAGAACGGCGACATCCTGCTCCTGGAAAACACCCGTTTCCACAAGGGCGAAGAGAAGAACGACCCGGATTTCGTCACGGCGCTTGCCGCCAACGGTGACATCTATGTCAACGACGCCTTCTCCGCTGCTCACCGCGCACACGCTTCGACGGAAGGTCTCGCTCACCATCTTCCCGCTCATGCCGGCCGCACGATGCAGGCCGAGCTTGAGGCACTGGAGAGCGGCCTCGGCAACCCGGCCCGGCCTGTCGTCGCCATCGTCGGCGGCGCCAAGGTTTCGACCAAGATCGATCTTCTGATGAACCTCGTGAAGAAAGTCGATGCGCTGGTAATCGGCGGCGGGATGGCCAACACCTTCATCGCCGCGCGCGGCACCAATGTTGGCAAGTCGCTCTGCGAGCACGATCTTGCTGACACCGCAAAGCAGATCATGATCGAAGCGGCCACCGCCGGCTGCGCCATCATTCTCCCGGAAGACGGCGTTGTCGCCCGCGAATTCAAGGCGAACGCCGCTAATGAAACGGTCGCAATCGATGCGATCCCCAGCGACGCGATGGTGCTGGACGTCGGCCCGAAATCGGTCGAGGCGATCAAGGCCTGGATCGAGCGCGCCAATACGCTGGTCTGGAACGGGCCGCTTGGCGCTTTTGAGATCGAACCGTTCGACAAGGCAACGGTCGCGGCCGCGAAATTTGCGGCCGAGCGCACCAAGGCCGGCAAGCTCACCTCTGTTGCCGGCGGTGGCGACACGGTCGCGGCGCTGAACCATGCCGGGGTTGCGGATGATTTCAGCTATGTCTCGACGGCCGGCGGTGCTTTCCTGGAGTGGATGGAAGGTAAAGTCCTTCCCGGCGTCGCTGTGCTCAGCAAGGCCAAATAATTCGGCCAACCGAATTCAACAAATTTTACATGTAGATAGACCGCGGTGCGAAAGTGCCGCGGTCTTTTGCTCGCAGCGAATGCAAAAGCCCAGACTTTCAAACGATTAAAAGAAATTCAAACGTTTCAAACAATTTTGCTGCCGTTTTCCCGCCCATAAACTTCTGTTATCCGCGACCTATATCTACTGGTTGACGATTTTTTTGCTGTGGAGACAACGATATGAGCGAACGTTTGGAAGACATTGCCGTGCGTATGGTAGCTGGTGGCCGCGGGCTGCTTGCAGCGGATGAATCGACGGCCACGATCGGTAAGCGGTTCGATACGATCGGACTCGAATCGACGGAAACGAGCCGCCGCGACTACCGCGAAATGCTGTTCCGCACAGACGACGCGATGCGTCAGTATATTTCCGGCGTCATTCTCTACGAAGAGACCCTTCATCAGAAGGCGGCAGACGGCACGCCCTTCGTGGACATCATTCGCGCTGCCGACAGCATCCCGGGCATCAAGGTGGATATCGGCGCGAAGCCGATGGCTGCCTATCCCGGCGAAACCATCACCGAAGGCCTCGACGGTCTCGCAGACCGCCTGGCGAAATATTATGAAGCCGGCGCCCGCTTTGCCAAGTGGCGCGGCGTGATCGCAATCTCCTCCACGCTTCCGACCTGGGGCTCCATGAAGACCAATGCGCACGCGCTTGCCCGCTATGCCGCGCTCTGCCAGCAGGCTAACATCGTACCGATCGTTGAGCCGGAATGCCTGATGGACGGCAAGCCGGGCGACCACAACATCGATCGTTGCGCCGAAGTCACCGAATGGACGCTGCGCACCGTCTTCGAAGAACTGGCCGATGCCCGCGTCAGCCTGGAAGGCATGATCCTGAAGCCGAACATGGTTATCGACGGCAAGAATGCTCGCAAGGCTTCCGTGGCTGAAGTCGCCGAGCGCACCGTCGAGGTGCTGAAGCGCACCGTTCCGTCGGCTGTTCCGGGCATCGCCTTCCTCTCCGGCGGCCAGTCCACCGAAGAAGCGACGGCGCATCTTTCCGCGATCAACTCGGGCTACGACCTGCCTTGGGCTGTCACCTTCTCTTACGGCCGTGCCCTGCAGGATACGGCCTTGAAGGCTTGGGGCGGCAAGCCCGAGAACGTCGCCGCTGGCCAACGCGCCTTTGCCCATCGCGCCGAGATGAACAGCCTCGCCGCCAAGGGAAGCTGGAAGAAGGATCTCGAGAAGGCGGCGTAAGCCTCTTTTGACCGATGAGACAGAAGAAACCGGTCGTCCTAGGCGGCCGGTTTTTGCATTGTAACCGCGACAAGTTTCAGGCTTCAGCAGCCAGCGGATCGCCAGTAGAGATCATGACACACGCCCTCTCGGAGCCGCCATGAAAACCGTAGCCTTCACGACCGTCGATGTCTTCACCACCACCCGCTTTGAAGGCAACCCGCTGGCCGTGATGACGGATGCGCGCGGATTGACCGATGCCGACATGCAGAACATCGCCGCAGAGTTCGGCTATTCGGAGGTTACCTTCGTACTACCGCCGGAAGACCCGGCAAACACTGCCCGTGTCCGCATCTTCACGCCCACCATGGAAGTGCCATTCGCCGGACATCCGAACGTCGGCACAGCCTATGTGCTCGGCCGACAGGGTCAGGTCTTCGGGCGGCCGGTTAGCGATAGCCTGCGCTTCGAGGAGAAGGCAGGCCTCGTCGAAGTCAACTTGAAGCGTGACGGCGATGACGTTCTGTCGGCATCCATTCGCGCGCCAAACCCACTCACCATTGGCAACACGATACCCGAGCAGACCGTTGCCCGTTGCGTCGCGATCGAGCCAGGGGACATCCGTGTAGCCAAGCATCGACCTGTTGTTGCATCGGTAGGTCTGAGCTTCGTCTTTGCCGAACTTGCGGACCTTGCCGCCCTCGGCCGCGTTCGTCCGAACCTCGCCTATTTTCAGGATGCCGCCGGCCCGACCGCCGAAGGCAATCATGACTTCTCGCTGTTCGTCTATGTCCGCTCCCAGGAAGAGCCATGGGTGATCCGTGCGCGGATGTTTGCGCCGCTCGACAACGTGCCGGAAGATCCGGCAACGGGCAGTGCCTCGGCAGCACTCGGCGCGTACCTCGTGTCGCTGGAGCCTGAGGCAAACATGAACGTCTCACTGAGGATCGAGCAAGGCGTCGAGATGGGGCGCCGCAGCATCATCCGTATCGACGTCGTCAAGAAGGACGGCACTGTTACCGACGTGACGATCTCGGGCGGCTGCGCGCCGGTCATGCGCGGCGAAATCTCATACTAGACGAACAGATCGCGGCCGATCAGGGCCACCGCCCAGATCGCGAAGGCGATCAGCGCGATCTTCCAGAAATCCATGCGCCGACGCAGCCCGGGAACGCCGAGCGGCTTGATCAGCTGAATCGCCATCGCCAGGATGAGCAGCAGAGCGATCAGCTTCGTCATGTCTTTATTTTTCCATCTCTTCTGAATGTCACAGGACGGACATTTTTTCACGTCACGACTGCATTTATTCATGCCGTAAAGGCATTTGGGGGCACAATCAATCATCTCGAGGCTGGGCGACACTGTGTGTTGCCATATGTCCTTTGACGTTCAACGCATAGAGTTTTGCTATATGAAAAGAAATCTGCTGTCCGTCGCCTCGCTTCTCTTCGGGACGCTCTTTCTCTTCATGGGTAACGGGTTGCAGGGTATCCTGCTTCCGGTGCGCGGCAACCTGGAAGGCTACGCGACAACGACCCTCGGCCTGCTCGGCACATCCTGGGCCGCCGGCTTCGTCATCGGCTGCCTCGTCGCCCCGAAACTGGTGCGCCGCGTCGGCCACGTCCGCGCCTTCTCTGGCTTCATTGCGATTATCGCGATCATCGCGCTTGTCAGCGGCATCATCGTTCACCCGGTCTGGTGGGTGTTGCTGCGCGCCGTCACCGGCTTTGCTACCGCCGGCACCTCGATGATCATCGAGAGCTGGCTGAACGAGCGGGCCACGAACGAGAGCCGCGGCGCGATCTTCTCGCTCTATATTGCCATAACCCTCTTCGGCGTCGTGGCGGGCCAGATGATGATCCCTCTCGAGGATGTGCGCACGCCTGTCCTGTTCATGACCTGCGGCATCTTCTACTGCATCGCGATGCTGCCGACGACGCTCTCGACCGCAGCTTCGCCGCAGCCGCTGAAGGCCGTGAAGCTCGATCTGCCGGCACTCTACCGCAATTCTCCGGTCTCCTGCCTTGGCATTCTCCTCGTCGGCATCGCCAACGGCGCCTACGGAACGCTGGGCGCTGTCTTCGGCGCGGGCTCCGGCCTCTCCGATACCAGTATCGCCATCATGATGAGCGCCACCATCTTCGCGGGCGCCCTGATGCAGTTGCCGGCAGGGCGGCTTTCCGACCGCATCGACCGGCGCTATGTGCTGGCGGCGATGTCAGCTATCGCTGCTTTCGCGGGCCTGTTGCTCGCCGTCTTGCATCCGTCGTCGCCGGTTTTCATTATCGGCCTCGTCGTGCTCTACGGCGCCGTTGCCAACACGCTCTATCCGATCGCTGTTGCCCATGCCAACGACTATGCCTCGGCCGAGGATTTCGTGAAGGTCTCAGGAGGACTGCTGCTGCTGTATGGCATCGGCACGATCATTGGCCCAACCATCGGCGGCCCCGTGATGTCGATGATCAACCCGCACGCCCTTTTCCTTGTGACGGCGGTCGCCCACATGCTGATCACCGCCTACGCCATCATTCGCAGCCGTATGCGCGCCGCGGTTCCGGTCGAGGACCGAGACGCCTTTACGACGATTCCGACGGCGACCTCGCAAACGCTCACTCCCGAAAGCATGTCGCTTGCCAATCCCGGATCGGGCAAGACTCCCGAAACCGGCGATCCTGCCCTAAAATATAGCTGAGACAGAAACGGGAGGATTGAAATGAGCTTCATCGACGACGACCGGCCGCAGAAAAAAGTTGCCCACGAGATCGGCGCCGACCTCTCCACCCTATCGGTCGACGAGCTGCGGGCGCGCGTGGATCTGCTCAAGGCAGAAATCGCAAGACTTGAGGCAGAGGCCGCCAGCAAGACATCGACAAGATCAGCGGCGGAAAGCCTCTTTCGCTCCTAATTCGTCGGCTGGCTATTGCAGAAAACAAGCTGCCGAAGAGCGTTAATTCGGGACAGATTTAAGCGGCCATTAAGCTTTATAAGGTATTACTCTACTCATCCAGATCTTCTCTGGATCTCAGACAGTTTTCCATGCGGTGAATTGGTCTGATTTTTCTCCCTGTTTTACCTTGAGAGCCGCTTTTGCGGCTCTTCTTTTTTATTGCGCTGGGGATCATTTCCATGAAACTGTGGAAGTTAACCCTTTATTAAGAAACGCCTTGCGCAATTCCGCTAAAGCTACCATCTTAAAAGCATAAAGACCGGCCGAAGAAACTTTTTCCCTTTGGCTGGCGTTACCTGACCATAAGTAGATGCGTGCAACAGGGACTATTTAAATGTCAGAGCTCGGATTGAACACAATCAGTTTTGCAGGTCGCGCTGCCGCATCCTCGCAGTTCAAGACGCTATATTCGGAAGGCATGTCGCTGGTTGAAGAAACCGCCGCCTACCTCGATGGCCAGGGCCGCGCTGCCTCCAAGGTGCTGCCGCGCATGGCATCGGTTCTCTATGCGGCCGAGTCCATGCGCCTGACCACCCGCCTGATGCAGATGGCCTCCTGGCTTCTGCTGCAGCGCGCCGTCAATAATGGCGAGATGTCGCGTGATCAGGTTCTGGCGGAGAAAAACAAGGTTCGCCTCGACGGCTTCAACGTCGACCGCAACGCGCCCGGTTGGGGCGATCTGCCGGAATCCTTCCGCGACCTGATCGAGCGCTCCTTGCGCCTGCAGAACCGTGTCGCCCTACTCGACCGCGAAATCTATCGTCCGGCGGAAGCCCCGATCGTTCCCGATAACCAGAACAGCGTACAGGCGCAGCTCAGCCTGCTGCAGACAGCCTTCGGCAACAACTGAAACGGCGCAATCTGAATTCACGAAACCGGCTGCGCCCGCGCAGCCGGTTTTTCGTTGTTCAATCAGCTCAAAACAAAAAAACCCCGCCGAAGCGGGGCTTTTTAACTCTGCCAAGCGACAGCGATTAGAGGCCGAGGCCGCCGAAACGCTTGTTGAACTTGGAAACGCGACCGCCACGGTCCATGAGCTGCTGGTTGCCACCAGTCCATGCCGGATGCGACTTGGAGTCGATTTCAAGGTTCATGACTGCGCCTTCAGAACCCCAGGTCGACCGGGTTTCGTATTCGGTGCCGTCGGTCATGACTACCTTGATCGTGTGATAGTCGGGATGGATATCTGCCTTCATAACAATCTTCCTGCCATGCAACGTCCAATTTGACGCATATTCGTTGCGACAAGAGGACCGATTGAATAAATGAAGCCGCAGACGCAAAGGCTACGGCTTCCCATTAGGATGGGCTGCCTATACATGAAGGCCGGCAGGATAACAAGTGCCATCAGCCGCGGATGAGCGGTGTCGAAGGCGATCGGAGACGAATTGGCATACGCAGGGCAAGCAGGGGAAAAGAAGTCGCGATCGCTGAAGCCGCTTGGTCGGCTGACGCCCTACGTCGCGCGCTATCGCGGCATGGTCGCGGGTGCCCTCGCGTCCCTGGCACTGGCCGCCGTTGCCTCGCTTGCCCTGCCGCTCGCCGTCCGTCGCATGATCGACCATGGCTTCACGCAGGCCGACGGCAGTTTCATCAACAGCTATTTTCTGATGCTGATGATCATGGCGATCGTGCTCGCCGTCGCGAGCGCTCTTCGCTATTACTTCGTCATCACTCTCGGCGAACGCGTGGTTTCCGATCTTCGCCGCGATGTCTTCAGTCATGTCACGCGGCTGTCGCCTTCCTTCTTCGACGTCAACCAGTCCGGTGAGATCGTCTCCCGCCTGACGGCGGATACCACGCAGATCAAGTCGGCTGTCGGCGCGACCGCCTCCGTCGCCTTGCGCAACCTCATTCTCTGTCTCGGCGCGATGGGAATGATGATCGTGACGTCGCCAAAGCTGTCCAGCCTAGTGATCGGCGCGATTCCCTTGATCGTCTTTCCGCTTGTCGGCTTCGGCCGCTCGGTCCGAAAACGCTCGCGCTCCGCCCAGGATACGCTGGCGGATGCCTCCGCCTTCGCCAACGAGACGATTGCCGCCAGCCGCACCGTCCAGGCCTTTGGCGGCGAGGACGCCGCTGCCTCGCGTTACGGGACGGCCGTCGAAGCCGCCTATGACGCTGCCCGAGCGGCAATTCGCTCGCGCGCCCTGCTGACGGGCATCGCCATCACCCTTATCTTTGGCAGCGTCGTCGCGGTTCTCTGGGTCGGCGCCCACAACGTCCTCGCCGGCACGCTTTCGCCGGGGACACTCGGCCAGTTCCTTCTCTACTCCGTTATTGCCGCCGGCTCGCTCGGCGCACTCTCCGAGGTATGGGGCGAACTCTCGCAGGCCGCGGGTGCGGCCGACCGGCTGACAGAACTGCTCGACGAAGTCTCCCCGATCTCGGTGCCCACAGCACCGGTTGCCCTGCCCGCTCCAGCGCAAGGTCGTGTCCAGTTTTCAGACGTGCATTTTGCCTACCCCTCGCGCCCCGAAAGATCCGCGCTGCACGGCCTAAGCTTCGACGTCGCTCCCGGGGAGACCGTCGCGATCGTCGGTCCCTCCGGCGCCGGCAAGAGCACAGTCTTCTCGCTGCTTCTCCGCTTCTATGATCCGCAGCAGGGCTCGGTGAAGATCGATGGCGTCGATGCCCGCAGCACCGACCCCGACGGATTGCGCAAGCGCCTCGCGATCGTTCCACAAGATGTCACGATCTTTGCGGCTTCCATCCACGACAACATCGCCTTCGGTCGCCCCGAAGCCACCCGCGAAGAGGTTCAAGCTGCCGCGGTCGCCGCGCAGGCCGACGAATTCATTGCTCGTTTGGACAAGCGATACGACACCGAGGTCGGTGAGCGCGGCATCACGCTCTCTGGTGGTCAACGCCAGCGCATCGCGATCGCCCGTGCCATCCTGAAGGACGCACCGGTCCTACTGCTCGATGAGGCGACCTCGGCATTGGACGCCGAAAGCGAAACCCTTGTGCAGAAGGCGCTCGATGGGCTCATGACAGGGCGCACGACGCTGGTCATCGCCCACCGCCTCGCCACCGTGCTGAAGGCGGACCGGATTCTTGTTATGGATCAGGGCCGTGTCGTCGAAGAGGGAACGCATCAGACCCTCATTCGAGATGGCGGCATTTACGCCAAGCTCGCCAAACTGCAGTTCGAAACCGGCGCTGGCGACTTTCTCGCCGCCGTGAAGTGATCGTCGAATTGCACCTCCCTTCTCAGCGATCAGCTTGCGACGGTTGCATCGACGTGTAATCTCTACGTGTACATAGACATGATACACGCAAAGATTACACTCGGTTTATGGGCGCGTTCGATATCGCCGCGCAGGGAGGGAGGCTCTGGTGAACTTGGTAAATTTTGCAGACATGCTGATCGTACTCGTTGCCGTGGCCGTCGTCATATCGATGCTGCTGTGCTATCGCTCACTCCAGGAAGCACAGGACTGGTCGCTGACCGACGCGTTGTCGGAAGAGGTCGAGTTGACCAAGACCGATGCGACAGGCAACCCCATCGACGCTGCCGGCAACCTCCTCGCAGCAGGGCAAGCCCCCCTCACCGTCACCATGATGAAGGCGAGTTCGAGCCGCTTTATCGCCCTTGTCGCAACCGTTGCGATACTGATGCTCTATGTCGGCTTCGGCCTTGCCTGCCTCTACCGCTTTGCCAGCGTTAACGAGATCCCGACATGACGAAGGCTGCCAACTTCTTTTATTCCGGCCTCGTGCTTTTCGCACCCTACCTGATCAACAAGTTCTCGTCGGTCTTCTCGATCTTCAAGCCGTAGCAGCCGTGGGTGCTGGCGCATTCCTTCGCGAGATCCATCAGTCGCGTCGGTTGCAAAGCGCGCAAATATCGCGATGGAATAGTTGCGTTTTTTGTTCTAGGCTGCGTCTGCAGATTGGACAACATCCTGATTCCGGGAGAAAAAACCGATGTATAAGTTCGAAGTTTACAAGGACAAGGCTGGCGAGTTCCGTTTCCGTTTCAAGGCGCCGAACGGCGAATCCATGTTCGGCTCCGAAGGCTATAAGGCCAAGGCATCGGCGCTGAGCGCCATTGAATCCATCAAGAAGAATTCTCCCGGCGCAGAAGTCGTTGACACGACGAAGGCTGAGGCCTGATCAAATCAGGCGGCGCCAAAGGCGCCGCCTTTACACTGCCCGCCCGGCAACTCTGCCGGAAAAGATGCAGCCGCCGAGGAAGGTTCCCTCGAGCGCATTGTAGCCATGCATGCCCCCGCCGCCAAAGCCGGTCACTTCACCCGCGGCATAGAGGCCGGGCACCGGATCCCCACTGTGGCCGATCACGCGTGCGGATAGATCCGTCTCCAGACCACCCAGCGACTTGCGTGTCAGGATGTGCAGCCGTACGGCAATCAATGGTCCAGCCTTTGGGTCAAGCAGTGCATGCGGCTTGGCCGTCCGCATTAGCCGGTCCCCGAGGTAGCGCCGAGCACCGCGAAGGGCAATGATCTGGGCGTCCTTCGCAAAGGCATTGCCGATCTCCCTGTCACGCGCCTCGATCTGCGCCCTGAGGCGGCTTGCATCCACGCGCCTTTCGCCCATCAATCCGTTCATGCCGTCGACAAGCGCTTCCAGCGTGTCACGAACGATGAAATCCTCGCCCTTATCCATGAACGCTTGGACCGGCCCCGGTGGCTCCTTGCCCAAACGCTTGAGAAGCAGGCGAATATCCTTGCCCGTGATGTCCGGATTCTGCTCGGAACCGGAAAGCGCAAATTCCTTCTTGATGATTGCCTTGGTCAGAATGAACCAGCTGTAGTCGTGCCCGGTCGCGCAGATGGCTTTCAGCGTCGCCAGCGTATCGAAGCCGGGCATGGCAGGCGCTGCAAAGCGGTTACCCCAAGCATCGCACCAGAAGGAAGATGGACCCGGCAGGATACGTATGCCGTGATTGCGCCAGATCGGGTCCCAGTTCTTCAGCCCCTCCGTATAGTGCCACATCCGATCCGAATTGATCTCGCGACCACCAGCACGTTCGGCGATCTCGATCATTCGACCATCGACATGGGCAGGCACACCAGCGACCATATCAGTTGGCGGTCGTCCCAGCCGGTCGATCGGCCATCTCCGGCGCACCGCGTCGTGATTGCCACCGATGCCCCCTGACGTCACGATCGTTGCGTCGGCTCGTATTTCGAAGAGCGCCGAAAAAACGCGGTTCGTCTCTCGACCGCGGACCGAGGAGTCCGCCTGGAGGATGGTGCCACGAGCGCCGCAGACGACCCCGTCTTGGATTAGAAGGTCATCCACCTGATGCCGGAACAGCAGCGTGACAAGGCCCTTCGCTTCCGCTTCACGCATACGACGAACAAATGGTGCAAGCACAGCCGGCCCGGTTCCCCACGTCACGTGGAAGCGTGGCACGGAATTTCCGTGGCCATGCGCAAGGCCGCCTCCCCGCTCGGCCCAGCCGACCACTGGGAACCAGCGCATACCGTGCTGATGAAGCCACGAGCGCTTTTCGCCGGCGGCAAACTCCAGATACGCCTCTGCCCAGCGACGCGGCCAGTAGTCTTCCGGCCGGTCGAATGAGGCAGACCCCATCCAGTCCTGCCGCGCCAGGCCAAGGTTGTCGCGGATGCCCATCAGCCGCTGTTCCGGGCTGTCTACGAAGAACAGTCCGCCCAGCGACCAGAATGCCTGCCCACCGAGGCTTTGCTCGCCTTCCTGCTCGACGATGCAGACCTTCCGCCCGCGATCCGCCGCCTCTGCTGCTGCCACGAGCCCAGCAAGTCCTGCGCCGATGACCAGCACATCGCATTCAATCAATGCATTCCCCCCAAATCTCCACGAACCTACGCGGACCTCCGCTCAGCGACAACGCCACATTTTCCTCCGTGATATTTTTTTGGCCGAATGTCTAAATGAACTGATGTCGCGTCTCATCTTATCGGAACGGTCTACCGCCGATCCCCGAGCGTTGCAGCTTTTTGCTTTTGGTTCTTAGATGCCTACACGCCGGTCAACGCAACCACAGAGGAGAATGCCTCATGCAGTACGCGCTTATCATTCGCGAGTCGTCGCGGGATTTCGCCCGTCGCGCCGATCCCACCTATCGCGACGGCTGGATTGCCTATACGCAGGCTCTGATTCAGGCCGGTATCATGACCGGCGGCGCCGGGCTGACCGCACCCGAGACCGGCACGGTGGTGCGACGCAAGGGCGAGGACCACGACGTGCAGGATGGTCCCTACCCCGAAGGCAAGGAGCAGTTGGGCGGCTTCTACCTGATCGACGTGCCGGATTTCGACACGGCGCTCGAATGGGCGACCCGGGTTCCCGTTTCCGCCGAGGGTTCAGTCGAGGTGCGCCCTCGCCTCCAGATGTGAGGCGGACATGACCGTCGAGGCCGAGCGCGCCGCCGAACGGGTGGCGCGTCAATCATATGGCAAGCTAGTTGCCTTCCTGACGGCTCGCTCTCGGGACCTACCCGCTGCCGAAGATGCGCTGTCGCAGGCGCTCGTCGATGCCCTGCGGGTCTGGCCGGAGCGCGGCATTCCGGACAGCCCGGAGGCGTGGCTGTTGGTCGCCGCGCGACGCAATCTGATGCAGGGCGTACGCCACCGATCCGTTCGCGAGAATGCGCGCCCCACCATCGCCCTGGCCTTCGAGGAGGCCGAGGCGAGGATGAACGAGGCGACGGCCGAGACGTTTCCCGATGAGCGTCTGAAGATGCTTTTCGTCTGCACCCATCCGCAAATCGACAAGAGCATCCACACGCCGTTGATGCTGCAGGTTGTCCTGGGCATTGACGCAAAAGCAATCGCCCAGGCCTTCGTCGTTTCTCCTGCGGCAATGGGGCAGAGGTTGGTCAGGGCCAAGGCGAACATTCGCGATAGCGGCATTGGATTTGCGATACCCGATCGACGTTCGCTGCCCGAGCGCCTGTCCGCCGTTCTCTCCGCAATCTATGCCGCCTACGGGCTTGGCTGGGATGATCTCGATGGAGCCGATGGTGGTCGTAGTGCGCTTTCCAATGAAGCCGTCTGGCTCTGCCGTGCCCTGCTTTCAATGCTTCCTGACGAACCGGAGGTGGTCGGACTGCTTGCCTTGATGCTCTATTGCGAGGGTCGACGCGCCGCGCGGCGCAATGCCGAGGGTGACTATATCGCGCTCGACAACCAGTCGACGGATCGCTGGAATGCGATCATGCTTGCCGAAGCCGACGCGCTGCTCCGCAAGGCCGGCGCCGCCGACCGCTTCGGTCCGTTCCAATGCATGGCCGCCATTCAATCCGTTCATGCCGCCCGCCGGCTGACAGGTCAGACGGACTGGGATGCTCTCGTGACCTTCTATGACGCGCTGCTGATGATGCAGCCAACGATCGGCGCCCGCGTCAGCCGTGCTGCCGTCCTCGGCCGCACGAAAGGCCCCAAAGCCGGGCTGAACTGCCTCGACGCTATGGATGCAAAGGAGGTCAGAGCCTACCAGCCATACTGGGCCGTTCGCGCGCATCTGCTGACGGAGGTTGCGGACTATCCGGCAGCAGAGACGGCCTATCTATCCGCGATCGGATTGAGCGACAGCCCTGCCGTGCGCAGCTTCCTGATGCGGCGCCTCACTGACCTTCGGATGGGCGCTGCGTAAACCTACTTCTCTGTCAGCTTCAGTTCGATACGACGGTTGGTGGCGCGCGCCTCCGGCGTGTCACCTGGCGCGATCGGCTGGAACTCGCCGAAGCCAGCGGCGACGAGACGGTCGGCCGGCACGCCGCGAGAGATCAGGAATTTGACGACCGAGATCGCACGCGCAGACGACAGCTGCCAGTTATCGACATACCGTCCAGTGCCAGCGAGCGGCACATTATCCGTATGCCCGTCGACGCGCAGAACCCAGTTGATCTCAGGTGGAATTTCCTTGGCAACATCGAGGAGCGCCGTCGCAAGCTTTGCCATCTCGACCTGCCCATCCGGATTGAGATCCGCGCTGCCTGAGGGAAACAGCACTTCCGACTGGAAGACGAAGCGGTCGCCGACGATCCTGATATTCTCGCGATCAGACAGGATTTCGCGCAACCGCCCGAAGAAGTCGGACCGGTAGCGGTTGAGCTCCTGCACACGTTGCGCCAGGGCGACGTTGAGACGACGGCCAAGATCGGCGATCTTGGTCTGCGAGGTTTGGTCCTTTTGCTCGGACGCCTGCAGCGCGGCTTCGACGGCAGCAATCTGACTGCGCAACGCGGCAATTTGCTGGTTCAGCAGTTCGACCTGGCTCATCGCCCGGTCGCTCATCTGCTTCTGCTCGTCCAGTTCCTTCGTAAGGCTGCCGATACGGGCCTGCGCGGCACTCTGGCCGCCGGAACCGGCATCAAGCAACGCCTTCAGCCGTGATCTCTCGCCTTCAGCCGACGCTAGGGATGCCTGAAGATTGGCGACACTATCCTCGAGGTCCTGCTTGCTTCCCTTCTCGAGCGCCAGCAACTGCGTCAATTCGTTGATCTGGCTGTTCAGGCGGTTCAGCACCTCGTCCCGGCCGGAGATTTCGCGGCTGAGAATATATTGGCCGACGACGAAGACGGTCAGCACGAACATGATCGAGATCAGCAGCGTCGACAGTGCATCGACGAAACCTGGCCAGTAGTCCACCGCGCGTTGGGGGCGACGATTGCGGGCGAGAGCCATGGCTTACTTCTCGGTCTTTTCGGTTTGCGGCATGCGCTGAGAGCGTTCACTTGGGCTGTGTTTTTCCTGCGAACCGATCCGTTCAGCAAGACGATCGAGCGTGCGGCGCATTGCCTTCGTTTCATCCTGTTGCGCCTCGATCCAGTCGCGCAGCATCTGCTGCTCGTTGCGCATATTCTTGACCAGACCTTGAATTCCTTCGGCAAGGTTCGCCATCGCCGCAACCGATCTCTGGGTGCCGCCGCTGCCCTCTTCAGAGATCCGCCGCATGTATTCCGAGAGCGCCCGAACGTCATCCGGCGAGACCGCCGAGTTCGCGCTGATCGAAGGCATGGCAATATCGGAGCCTACATCGGTCACCGACGAAAGCCAGTTTTCCAGCTCCATGTAGAACCGGTTCTGGGCGCGGCCCGCCTGCAGGTCAAGGAAGCCGAGAATGAGCGAGCCGGACAGACCGAGCAGCGACGACGAGAAGGCCTGGCCCATGCCCGAGAGCGGCGTCGAAAGCCCTTCCTTCAGCGCACCGAGAACATCCGTCGAACCATTCGATCCCGCATCGAGCGACTGGATCACCGAACTGATCGAGCCGATCGTGCCGATAAGGCCCCAGAAAGTACCGAGCAGACCGAGAAAGACGAGAAGGCCGATGAGATAGCGTGAGACGTCGCGCGATTCATCGAGGCGGTTGGCAATCGAGTCGAGAATGGAGCGAAACGCCGCGGTCGAAATTCCTGCCGTGGCACTGCGGCTGCCGATGAGCGTCCGCATCGGAGCAAGCAACCTGGGATTGCGGCCGACCTTGTCGGCGCTACCCGCGGCGCGGAAGGAATTGAACCACCGCACTTCCGGCCGCAGCGACAGCACATGGCTGAACACGAGGATGATACCAACGGCCAGCACGCCAAGGATCAAACCGTTGAGGCCCGGATTATGCATGAAGGCAGTCTGTGTCTGCCGGAAAAGAATGGCGGCAATGAACCCGACGATGATCAGAAACAGCACCATCGTCCAAAGGAACGGCATCGGACTGGAAAGTTTATAGCTGTAGTTGCCCGTGGTTTTTTCGGTCGAGCCGAACTCCGCCACATTCACATTTTCCATAGGTTCCGCAGCCTCCGGATTCATTTCATCCGGAGACTAGAGCAACATTGTGCCGAATTGAAGTATGCGGAAACGAAAACCGTGTCTTTACAAC
Source organism: Rhizobium sp. YTU87027 (assembly GCF_050644135.1). NCBI lineage: Bacteria > Pseudomonadati > Pseudomonadota > Alphaproteobacteria > Hyphomicrobiales > Rhizobiaceae > Rhizobium > Rhizobium sp. YTU87027. Next base: position 2,686,766 of record NZ_CP098440.1, read on the forward strand.
AGCGATTTACCGCGTTGGAACGGGACGCTTGGCAACCTCAAGCAATGCCTTCTGGATATATTCGTTGCCCGCAACGACCGAACCGGTATCGAGAATGGACGAACCGCCATCCCAATCGGAGACATAGCCGCCGGCTTCACGGATCAGGAGGATGCCGGCCGCGATATCCCACGCAGACAGCCCGGTTTCCCAGTATCCATCGAACCGACCGGCGGCCACATAGGCGAGGTCAAGCGAAGCAGCGCCCATGCGGCGGATGCCGGCAACTTCACCCATAACATGCCGAAGCTCGACGAGGAACTTGCCGTGATTGCCGCGGCCGAGGTGCGGAACGCCACAGGCAACGACGGAGTCCGAAAGCACCCGGCGCGCACCAACACGCAGACGGCGGTCATTCAGGAAGGCGCCACCGCCACGTTCCGCGGTGTAGAGTTCATCCGTGGCCGGGTTGAAGACGACACCGGCGACGATCTCGTTGTTGCGCTCGAGCGCGATCGAGACCGCAAACATCGGAATGCCATGCAGGAAGTTGGTCGTGCCATCGAGCGGGTCGACGATCCAGCGATGTGCACCGTCCGTGCCCTTGATTTCCTCGCTCTCCTCGCCAAGGAAGCCATATGTCGGACGAGCCTTCAGGAGCTCGTCCTTGACGATCTTTTCGGCCTTCCGGTCGGCATTGGAAACGAAGTCGCCGGGGCCCTTCACCGAAACCTGCAGGTTCTGCACTTCCCCGAAATCACGCCCCAGCGACTTGCCTGCCTTGATGGCAGCCTGAACCATGACATTGAGGAGAGCTGAACGAGCCATGTGAGCACTTTTCCTTGAGCGATAATACGGTACGCGCTGTCAGGGAAAAAAGATCCCTGATCGCCAGAGAAGGCAGCGCTCGATAAGATTGGCGGCCTCAAGACCACAAAATCGGGAAAATTTCAAGGGGAGACAGCAGAACCACTGGCTGCCCGGAAAAATGCAGGCGAAATTATTCTGGACAGATTAGTCTGGAATTGATCGACGGCGGCTATCTCGCCGAAGAACGAGGCCGGCCGCTTGCGCCGCCGGATCTTCAAAACCTCCGCTTGATGATCAGGACGGACGATGGCGCGACACGGTCGTCGAGACGACGAAGTCTCTTCGCCGACGCACTCCCTAGATCACTGGAGCCGGCGGAACTTGTTGGCCGCCTCGATCCCCGCCTTTTGCTGGTCTTCCTCGATGCCGAGATAGAAGTCTTCGAGCTCCGGGTCAGGTAGACCGGCCCGACGCGACAGCACATACCACTTCGCAGCCTCAACAGGATCTGGCTTGGTTCCGAGCGCGTTGATGTAGAGGTGTGCGAGCTTGTTTTGCGCAACCACGTTTCCACGATTGGCGGCGAGCCGCAACCACTGGAAACCCTTGACGAAATCGCGCGGCCCATTCTGGCCGTTGACGAGCCAGATACCAAGATCGACCTGAGCCGTGTCGTAGCCGGCATGCGCAGCGCGTGCCATCCATTCGCGTGCCAACTGCTTCTTTTCCTCCGGCAGGTCAGGCAGCGAGGCATAAATTTCCGCCACCGCATACTGTGCGTCGGCGATGCCCTGTTCGGCAGCCTTCTCATAGTAAGGCAAGGCGAGCTTCAATCCCTTGTCGCCCGGATTGTCAGCCGTCAGGATCTGACCCCAGTTGAACTGCGCCGAGGGATTTCCAGCCTCAGCCGCCTTGTGCATGTATTCGTCGGCCTTGGCCTTGTCGCGCGTGACAGACCGTCCCTCGATCAGCATCAGCGAATATTTGAACATCGCCGCGGCATCACCACCTTCGGCGCCCTTGCTGTACCAGAAGGCGGCGTTCTTCATATCGCGCTTGACGCCCAGCCCGTCCGCCAGGAGTTCGCCCATCAGCGTCTGCGCGGCCGGATCACCGAGCTGCGCACGGGGCAGAGCCTTTTCCATCGCGGTCAGATAGTAGCCGCGCTGATAGGCGCCGTAGGCTTCGTCGACCGGCCCCTTGTAGTCCTTTTCCGGCGGCAGATCCGGCAGTTTCGCCCCCATACGGTCGAAGACCCCGACGCCCGTCGACGGTCCCGTGCCATCTGCCTGCGGCCGTCCTGTTTTCAGCGTCTCCGGGGCGGTCGCGAGCGGTCGTGTCACGACGTTATCGACCACCTGGGCAGAAGCGCCATGCGTCAGCCCGACCAGAACGTTGACGGCAAAGGCAGTTGAGAGGCGCAAAGTACAGGACAGGATCGGCATGGGCGCGATATCAATCCTCAAACCGTGGCGCTTTTTCGTCCAAGAGCGCATTGACCTCAGCGACGACGGATGGCGCACGGCTGGCGTCGGCGAAAACCGCAAGCCGCAGCGCGACGAACTCCGCGCCGGTCTCTGCCACCGCCAGCGCGGAAGCCGGATCTGTACCGCCCATGACGATACAGGGAATCTCGATCATCGAAGCCCACCATTCCCCGAGCGCCAGGTTCTTGGGATGTGCTTCCGGCTTGATGTCACCATCGAGCTTGCCGAAGAAGATATAGTCCGGTCGCTCCTCGCCGATCTCCAGCGCATGGTGCCGGTCGGCGGCATTGCCGCCGCCGACGATCAGCTTGTCGGCATATTTGTCGATAGCGTCGGAGATTTCACTGGCCGGACCGGTCAGATGCAGGCCGTCCGCCTTCGTGCGCCCAACGACGCGACTGTCGCCCGCAAGCAGTGCGGCCGCCCCCGAGTCCTGAATAATCGGAACCAGCTTCTCGGCGTGCTTTTGAAACTCGCCATCGTTGAGACCGTATTGCGGCACGATCACAGAGGCGACGTCACCGCCCTTCAAGGCATCGCCCACGACCTTTGCCTGCTCATCGGCATCGGCAAGGTCGGGAGCAATCAAAACTAGGCGGCAGCGGTTTTCCGGTTCGGTCATGAACTCTTTCCATTTACAGCGGAACAGGCCGTTTCAGGGCCGATCTGCACTCGTCCTGTGTGAGTAATTCCGTTAGACGGGGCTGGCAAGGGGAGGATTTTCAAAAGCATGCCGATGGACCTGTCATTTTATTACGCCGCCGTTCCCGCCGTCATCCTGGTCGGACTTGCGAAAGGCGGCATGGGCGATGCGCTGTCGCTGATCGGGCTGCCCTTTCTCGCTCTCGTCGTCTCGCCCGTTCAGGCGGCCGCGATCCTGCTGCCGATCCTCATCTTTATGGACATGATCTCGCTCGTGATCTGGCGGAAGCACGGCGACTGGATAACGCTGAAGATCGTACTGCCGGGCGCTCTGTTCGGCATCGCGCTCGGTTGGGCGACCTCGGCGCTGGTTCCGGGAAATGTGCTTCGCGTCGTCATCGGCGTCGTCACTATCCTCTTTTGCCTTCGCTACTTCTGGAACAACTTCGGCCCCGCAGCCGGAAAGCACACGCCGCCTCAAGGCCAGCGGCCACTGCTTGCGACAATTTGGGGAAGCCTGTCCGGCTATGGTAGCTTCGTCGCGCATGCCGGCGGAGCACCTTTCCAGATTTATGCTTTGCCGCTGCAGATGCAGCCGCGAGAATATACCGGCACCAGCGTCCGCTTCTTCGCGATCCTCAATGCCGTCAAGCTCATTCCCTACTTCGCGCTTGGCCAGCTCGACACGCAAAACCTCGCCACCTCGGCCACGCTGCTGCCTTTTGCGCCGCTTGCGACAATTGCCGGCGCCTGGTGCGTGCGCCGCATGAAGCCCGCGATCTTCTATCCTTTCATGTACGGCATGGCGCTCATTGCCGCCGTGTTGATCGCGAAGGATGGCTTGGGTTTCTGACAATTTTGGGTTTCGTTGCGCCGCACAATTTCCTTGCCCGATTGCGCCGTTTGACGTAGCTTTTCGCCATGTCGAACACGGATCCCTTCGCCGCGATAGCCGATCCTCACCGGCGCTTCCTGCTGGAGGAACTTCGACGCGCGCCGAAGACCGTGAACGAGCTTGCCGAGGGCCTCCCCATCAGCCGCCCCGCCGTTTCCCAGCACCTCAAGGCGCTGCTGGATTGCAACCTGGTTTCCGTCACCGCGGAGGGCACGCGGCGCATCTACGCGGTCAACAATCGCGGCTTCGACAGACTTAATCTTTGGCTCGATCAGTTCTGGGCTTAGCCCGACCGCTCAAATGAAAGACGCCGGCTCGCGACTTTCCGTCGGAACCGGCGCCATAATCGCCTGTCGAGCACGAACTGGTCTAAGCTTTTGGTGAAATTGGGGTTTCGCCCTCCTCGCCTAGGGCCGCGTTCGTTGATTTATTGCATCCCACTCAATGGAAGGATGATTTTAGGCGCTCAATCTCGTCCTTGATCCGCAATTTTCTGCGTTTGCACTCAGCTACTTCATTATCGTTTCGGGAGGGGGATATCATAAGAGAATGCAACTCCTCCTCAAGAGCAACATGCTTTTTTTCGAGTGACTCAAGATGAGCTTGAACAGTCATTTGACCCTTCCTTCCTCTTACCTCTCCCCGGCCAACACCGCCGGAGATCCAAGGCGTCAACCCTCCAACTGTGACATATTTTTGAAGCCTTGTCGAAGGTGAAAACAAGGAGAACACATGGCAAAATCATGACGAACAGCCGCTAGCCGTTACCTCCAATTGGTGATAGGAGCTTGCGGAAATCATCGGCAGAACGGACGATGTCCGAAGACGGTTATGGGGAATGCATATGGCCGATCAGGAACAGGCGGAAATCAGGCTCATGGTCGCGAGACTGCGCCAGGAGCACGAGGATTACGATGCCGCCATCAACGCCATGATTGCCACCGGATGTGACGCGTTGCGCATCCAGCGCATGAAAAAGAAGAAACTGGTCATCAAGGACAAGCTGACAAAGCTCGAAGACCAGATCATCCCTGATATCATCGCCTAAAGGGAATGCCGTGACGATGACAGACAGACCACCCGTTGCCATCATCATGGGAAGCCAATCCGATTGGGAGACCATGAAGAACGCCGCCGACACTCTGGAGGCGCTCGAGATTCCCTATGACGCGCGCATCATATCGGCCCATCGCACGCCGGATCGCCTCGTAAACTTCGCCAAGACCGCCCGCGATGAAGGTTTCAAGGTGATCATTGCCGGCGCCGGTGGCGCGGCCCACCTGCCAGGCATGGCCGCCGCGATGACGCCGCTTCCGGTGTTTGGCGTCCCGGTTCAATCCAAGGCACTGTCGGGTCAGGATAGTCTTCTTTCCATCGTCCAGATGCCGGGCGGCATCCCGGTCGGCACACTTGCCATCGGCAAGGCCGGCGCGATCAACGCCGCCCTTCTGGCAGCTGCAGTCCTGGCATTGTCGGACGAGGATATTGCCGAGCGACTTGACGACTGGCGTGAGCGCCAGAGCGCAGCCGTTGCCGAATATCCGATGGACGACCTATGACTGTAACAACAATCGGCATCATCGGCGGCGGTCAGCTTGGCCGCATGCTTGCCATGGCCGCTGCACGGCTAAACTTCCGAGCCGTCATCTTGGAACCGCAGGCCGACTGTCCGGCCGCGCAGGTCGCCAACCAGCAGATCGTGGCGGCATACGACGATACGGCCGCGCTCGCAGAGCTCGCGAATATCTGCGACATCGTCACCTATGAGTTCGAAAACGTCCCGGTCACAGCCGCCGAGGCGCTTGCGAGCCATGTACACGTCTATCCGCCACCGAAGGCACTCGAGGCTGCGCAGGATCGGCTTGTCGAAAAGCGCTTCATCAACGGATGCGGCGTTCCGACGGCCCGCTTCCATGTCGTCGACAACCAGGCCGACCTCGAGGCAGCATTGCAGGATTTCGGTGGCCGCGGCGTGCTGAAGACCCGCCGCCTCGGCTATGATGGCAAAGGACAACGAGTGTTTCGCTCCAGTGCCGACAAGCCGGATGGCGCCTTTGCAGCGCTCGGTGAGGTCCCCCTGATTCTCGAGAGCTTCGTGCCCTTTGAGCGCGAGATCTCCATCATTGCAGCGCGCGCAACGGACGGCACTATCGTCTGTTACGACCCTGCTGAAAACGTTCACCGCGACGGCATCTTGCACACGTCGACTGTACCTGCCTCGATTTCAGCGGAGACGGCAGCGGGGGCGCGTGAAAGCGCCGAGAAGATATTGGCTGCGCTTGGCTATGTCGGCGTCATCGGCATCGAATTCTTCGTACTCGCCGACGGCAGCCTGATCGCCAACGAAATGGCGCCGCGTGTCCACAACTCCGGCCACTGGACCGAGGCCGCCTGCGTGATCTCACAGTTCGAGCAACATATCCGCGCGGTTGCCGGCCTGCCACTCGGCAATGCCGACCGCCATTCGGACTGCGTAATGCAGAACCTGATTGGCGACGATATCCTGGCGCTCCCGGACTGGCTGCGGCGAGCGGACACGCTGGTTCATCTCTATGGCAAGACGGAATCTCGTCCCGGCCGGAAGATGGGACACGTCACGACATTGACCGCGAAATTGCCGGTTTCCCCCTGATAAAGCCGCTCCGGCCATGGGAAAAACACCGTCACGTGGTTGACACAGGCAAGTCGTCGGGTTATCTGCACGCCCAACCTGAAGAGCGCGCCCCGAGCGCGCTTTTGAATGTAATAGCTACGGGCGGATGTGAATTCCCCCTCAAACATCGCGGATCAAAACAATGAAGATCAAGAATTCGCTCAAGTCGCTCAAGGCTCGTCACCGTGACAACCGCCTGGTTCGCCGCAAGGGCCGCATCTACATCATCAACAAGCTGAACCCGCGCTTCAAGGCTCGCCAGGGCTGATATAGCGCGCCTGGACGGTTTCGTGGCATTTTGTGCTCGTGCCTGTCCGGGGATTGCTTCGGCAATCGAATCAAATTGCTTTGATCTTCAGCGGTGGCGGGCTAACATGTCCGCCATGCGCTTTTTTGTTATGACCTGTGCGGCGCTGCCGCTGTCCCTTTTTCTGTTCGCTCCTGCCTTCCCTGCCACGGCCGCGGACAAGGACGTCATCGTCGAGCAACCGGACACAAACCTCTCACCCAAGCAACACCTGGATCAGCTCTATGCGCAGCTGAAGCGCGAACGCGATCCAGACAAAGCGAGCGGTATCGCCAACGAGATTCGCGCCCAGTGGAACGACTCCGGCAGCGCGACCGTCAACCTCCTGATGCAATGGGCCGACAAGGCGATCGAGGAGAAGCGCACCGCTGCTGCCCTCGACTTCCTGGATCAGGCGATCGCCCTCAAGCCCGACTACGCCGAAAGCTGGAACCGCCGGGCAACGCTCAACTACGCCAATGACAACTATCGCAAGTCGATGTCCGACATCGAGCACGTACTCGACATTGAGCCACGCCATTTCGGCGCGCTTTCCGGCATGGCGGCCATCCTCACAGAGACGGGCAACGACCAGCTGGCCCTGAAAGCCTGGGAACGTTTCCTCGAGATCTACCCGGCCAATCGTAGCGCCCAGGAGCAGATGAACACGCTCTCCGAAAAGCTGGCTGGCAGCCGCACCTGATCTTGACGGTGAACCGCGAGACCCAATCTTACGTGTTGGTCACGTGAGTGAACAGATATAGCCATGCTTGCCGTAGCCTCCGCTCTCCTTGCCCCCATCGCCGCCGCGATCGGCTACTCCTCCTACAAAGGACGTCGATTCGAGGCGATATGCCCGAACATCGGTGAGTTGACGGATATCGGCGGCTATCGGCTGAACGCCCTTCACATCGCGTGTCCAGAGACCGCCGATCTGCCGCCTCTGGTCTTCATCCATGGTGCAAGCGGCAACCTGCTTGATCAGGTCGGCGCCTTCCTGCTGGCGCTGCAAGGCCGCGCCGAGATGCTGTTCGTCGACCGCCCTGGCCACGGCTATTCGGAGCGTGGCGGTCCGACGAATGCCCTGCCTTCGGGACAGGCGGATGCGATCGCAAAACTGATGGAAAAGCGTGGCATCAAAAGAGCCATTATCGTCGGACATTCCTTCGGCGGCGCGATCGCAGCCGCCTTCGGCGTGCGCCACCCTGACAAGACGGAAGGCCTGCTCTTTCTCGCTCCCGCGACACACCCCTGGCCAGGCGGCATCGACTGGTACTATCACCTCGCTGCGATGCCCGTCCTTGGCTGGCTGTTCAATCACGCGGTCGTCGTGCCACTCGGCCTGCGACGCTTGGAGCAGGCGACATTGAATGTTTTCCGGCCCAATCCGCGCCCGGATGACTACATCGCGAAGACGGGCCCCACCCTGGTGCTGCGCCCGCGTGCCTTCTACAACAACGCCGTCGATTGCACGCGCCTACTGACCTACCTCAAGGCCCATTCTCCGCAATATTCCAGGATTACCGCACCGACCATCATCATTACCGGTGACAGCGATAGCATCGTTTGGGAACACATCCATTCACAGGGATTGGCCCGCGATATCGTCGGCTCCGAACTGGTGAAAATCCGCGGCCTAGGCCACAAGCCGGACTATGTGGTCACCGATGTCGCCATTGCCGCCATGGAGAAGATCGGTGGCGCTGCCCGTGATCTTCAGGCCGCCAAGCGCCATGCCGAACGCCGCCTGATGCGCGAACAACCCGCTCAACCGATAGACATTGCAGCATCCTTCGGAGACCTGACGCCTCCGATTGCAACGGGAAACTAACCTTTCAGCGACCAAACGGGCTGTAGCGGACGACCGTGCATTGTCTGGAGCTCACTACGTCCCATATCCATCGGACCGTCGTGCTTTGAGGGAAGTCATGGATCACCCCCACATCAGAATATTTGCGGTTGCCGCCGCGCTGTCGCTCTCGCTTGCGCCGCACGCGTTCGCCGCCTCGCCCACGCCGGTTGAAGCCGAGCACGGCATGGTCGTGACAGCCCAGCATCTGGCGACCGATGTCGGCGTCGAGGTACTGAAGAACGGCGGCAATGCCGTCGATGCCGCAGTCGCCGTCGGCTACGCGCTCGCCGTCGTCTACCCGACAGCCGGCAATATCGGCGGTGGCGGCTTCATGACCATCCGCCTGAAGGACGGCAAGACGACATTTCTCGATTTCCGCGAGCGGGCGCCGCTCGCTGCCACGAAAACCATGTATCTCGACGCCAAGGGCGACATCGTCCCTCGCGCCAGCCTCGACGGCTATCTCGCCGTCGGTGTGCCCGGATCCGTGATGGGCTTCGAGATGGCGCGCGAGAAATACGGCACGAAGTCGCGGCAGGACCTTCTGGCTCCGGCCATCCGCTATGCCACGGAAGGCTTCACGCTGGAACAGGGCGATGTCGCCAGCATCGGTGGCAGCGCCAAGCGACTCGCCAAGGACGAGGCGGCGGCAAAGATCTTTCTGAAGGCGGAGGGCAAGCCCTTCGCCGTGGGCGATAAGCTCGTGCAACCCGACCTTGCCGGCGTTCTTTCCAACATCGCCGACAAGGGACCCGACGCCTTCTACAAGGGCATGCCTGCCGACGCGATCGTCAAGGCAAGTCAAGCGAAGGGCGGCATCCTCGCCAAGGAGGATTTCGAACAATACGCGGTACGTGAACTGAAGCCGATCGAATGCAGCTACCGCGGCTACGACATCATCTCCTCGCCTCCCCCCTCCTCGGGCGGCGTCATCATCTGCGAAATCCTCAACGTGCTGGAAGACTATCCGCTGTCTTTCCTCGGCTACGGCTCAGCAGAGACGGTGCACCTGATGGTCGAGGCGATGAGATACGCCTATGTCGACCGCAACGCCGCCCTCGGCGACCCTGACTTCGTCGATAATCCCGTTTCAACTTTGCTCGACAAGGGCTACGCCAAGGGGATCCGCGCCAAGATCGATCCCTACAAATCGGGCACCTCAGCCAATCTGAAGCCCCTCGGCGCCAAGGAAAGTGTCGAAACCACGCATTACTCGATCATCGATGACGACGGAAATGCCGTCGCCGTCACATACACGCTGAACGGCAACTTCGGCGCCGGCGTCGTCGCGCCCGGCACCGGTATCCTGCTCAACAACGAGATGGACGACTTCACCTCGAAGCCAGGCGTTCCGAACCTTTACGGCCTCGTGCAGGGCGAGGCCAATGCGATCGCGCCGAAGAAGACGCCGCTCTCCTCGATGAGCCCGACGATCGTCACCAAGGACGGCAAGCCGTTCATGGTGATTGGCAGCCCCGGCGGCTCGCGCATCATCACGATCACGCTAGAGGCCATCCTGAACGTCATCGATTTCGGCATGGACATTAGCCAGGCGGTCAATGCGCCGCGCATTCACCACCAATGGCAGCCCGACAAGATCTATTTCGAACCCTATACGTTGTCGCCCGATACCATCCGAGCCCTGATCGGCATGGGCCATACGCTCGACGATGGCAGCAGCGGCCCGCCGCAATGGGGACAGGCCGCAGGCATTCTGGTCGGCGGCAAGAGCCTGGCGGATATCCAAAAGGGCGGCGGCGCGCGCTACTACGGCGCGATGGACAGCCGCTCCACCGAGGGATCCGCCGGCGGCTACTGATCAGCGGATGCGGGCGTGGACATAATCGCCCTTGATGCTCACCCGCGGCCGGGCGCCGGGTACGCTCGGTTCCAGGCTATCGACATAGGATGCCTTGGCGATCACCGAATAGTCCAGCGGCACACCGCTTCCGAAGGTGAGATCCGCCTGCAGCGACTGCGCAGTGATGTTGACGGTCTCATCCTGCCGGATGCTGTCGTATCGCAGATGTGCGCGCACCGCCGTGCCGAAGATATCGATCCCGGCCGCGTGCCCGTCAAAGCTGACGTCGGCCGCCTTGCTGGCGATCGCAACGCTGGCGAAATCGCCATCCAGTTCCGCCTTCAGCGCCTCCTGGTCGATGCGCACGGTGGTGCCCGGTGCGACGTTGGCGGAAATCTCCGGCGTACAATCGGAAAGATCCGACCACGCCGTCTGCATCACCTCGATCCTCAGGACCGTTCCCTCGATGCGCATCGCACTTCGATCGCCGCAGCCGTTGAAGAACCAGCTCGAATAAAAGCTTGAGAACCAGCCGTTGCGCCGCGCGCTGGTATTCGCTCTGTAGAGTCCTGCGTCGTCAGCGGTTAGCCTGACCTCACTTGCCTCGCCGCTGATGACAACGGATCGGACCGCTGAAATATCGAGTGTCTCTCCCACCATGCGCGGTTCGGCGAACGCGGAGGCGAACGTCAGGATGAATGCGGGGATGAAGAGGATCAATGTCATCGGTTTCTCCTTGGACGCGCCGGCCGGCGGCTGGCGATTGCGTGCAAGGTGAAGACCGGGAACCGATCTTGCGACCTCGATCGTGATCCGGGTCGCCCGCGATTGCGATCAAGGCCATAGTCATGCAGTTATTGAACGCGTCTCACCGAGCCCAACCATCATGATCTTCGTTCCGCTTCCTTTCGTCGTTGCTCTCCTTCTCGTCATCCTGCTCGTGCGGATGGTCAGGCAGAACGATTGGGCAGAACAGGAAAAGCGTCCATTCCTGCTTCTGATCGGCGCCTACGCGCTGCAGTCCATCATCATCGGTGTCCGCTGGGGATATGAAGTGATCGACATCCTGCCGGTCCAACCCGTCGTCGCGTGTATGATCGCGGCGCTCGCCTGGATCAGTTTTCGCAACCTCGCCGCGGAACACCAGACATCGCTCCTCAGCTTCTGGCCGCATATTCTGCCAAGCGTCCTGATCGTCGCGCTTCTGATTTTCTGGCGCGGCCTGGTTGGTCCGGTCGTGACCGCGACCTTCCTCGCTTATGGGGCGGCTCTGCTCTGGCTCGCCCGCAACGGGCCGGATGCACTCGTCTCCTCGCGTCTCGATGGCGCGCTTCTGTCCTATCGCTCGCTCGTGATCACCGGACTGGCGCTGATCGCTTCGTCGGCGGCCGATATCGCGATCAGCCTCGACCTCGAACAGAGCGGCGGCATGCATGCCGGGGCAATCGTCGCCGTCGGCAACGTCATTACGCTTCTGATCCTCGGCACGGCAGCGTCGATTGCGAGCGGCAGCCAGTCGCTCGCAACACAGCCGTCGGAAGCTACCACGCCACCTCCTCCGAGCCAGGAAGACGATGCCATCGCTCATGGGCTGGAAAGCCTTATGCAGTCCCGACAGCTCTACCGCGATCCCGACCTCAATCTCGGCCGCATCGCCCGCAAGATGAGCCTGCCGGCCCGGCGCGTCTCGATGGCGGTCAACCGCGTCCATGGAGCCAGCGTTTCGCAATATGTGAACGACTTTCGCATCCGAGCCGCCTGCGAGGCACTGGTGACGACGGACGAGCCCATCACGCGGCTGATGTTCGATTGCGGCTTCATCAGCAAATCGAACTTCAATCGCGAGTTCCTGCGCGTTGCCGGCACCAACCCGACCGAGTTTCGGCGGCGCAGTCGTCACAAGCCCGAGGCCGGCGATATGCGGCCAACGCTTTTCGTGTCACGGTGACAAAGTCATCGTTCACAAGCATCGCGTGCGGCCCTATGCAGGGGCGTACCGTCATTCGAAAGAGTCTCCATGGCTAGCATTGAAATGATCGTTGCCGCCCGCGCCCGCCTGCGCGGACATGCGCGCCGCACGCCGCTTCTTTCCTCTCCGTTCATCGACGAAATTGCCGGCCGGCGCGTGTTCGTAAAGGCCGAGTGCCTGCAGCACACCGGCTCCTTCAAATTCCGTGGCGGCTGGTCTGCCGTTTCCGCGCTTGATCCGGCCGTTCGCAGCCGCGGCGTCATCGCCTTTTCCTCGGGCAATCACGCGCAGGGCGTGGCGCTGGCCGCCAAGCTGCATGGCGTACCGTCCGTCATCATCATGCCGTCGGACGCACCGAAGCTGAAGATCGCCAATACGCGGGCTCTCGGCGCGGAAGTCGTGCTCTACGACCGTGCCACACAGGACCGCGATGCCATCGGCGCCGAGCTTTCGTCCGCCCGCGGGCTGACCCTGATCAAACCCTTCGACGAGCCGCAGGTGATCGCCGGCCAGGGCACGACGGGTCTCGAGATTGCCGAACAGGCGGAAGAGGAAGGCGTCAAGTCGGCCGAGGTGCTGGTGCCCTGCGGCGGCGGCGGCCTGTCATCGGGGATTGCGCTTGCCCTCGAAGCCAGCGCGCCGGCATTCCGCGTGCGCCCCTGCGAGCCGGATGGCTTCGACGATTTCACGCGGTCGCTGGCATCCGGCAAGATCGAGCGCAACGCGACGATGACGGGCTCCATCTGTGATGCGATCATCACGCCACAGCCCGGCAACATCACCTTCCCGATCCTGCAGCGCCTCTCGGGCGCCGGCATTGTCGTGACGGACGAAGAGGCGCTTCGCGCCATGGCACTCGCCTTTGTCCGGCTGAAGATCGTCGTCGAACCCGGCGGCGCGGTGGCACTGGCCGCAGCGCTCTTCCATGGCGACGAGCTGGAAGACGACAACGTCGTCGTCGTTACCTCGGGAGGCAACGTCGACGCCGATATCTTCGCCGGGGCACTGGCCCGGCACGGATAGAGGCAGGCCAGACCTGCCTCACCCTTTCCTTTAGGCTGCTTTGTAGCGCGCCGCCGGTGCCGCGCGTGACAGGTTCGGCATCAAAGCCTGGCGAGCGTCTTCATAAGCCTTGAGCAATCCGGCATCCTCGAGAGCCGGAATGGTCGCGAACTCACCCTGGTCGAAGCCGGCAAGGGCTGCGTCCACCATGTCTTCGGCCTGCATGACGATTTCGGTCGGCAAGTGCTCGACCGGCGTGCCGGCGATGCCCCAGAATTCGGTCGCGGTCGCTCCCGGCAGCACCGCCTGGATGCGGATGTTCTTGTCCGCCAGTTCGTGCTTCAGCGATTGGCTTAAAGCAAGAACGAAAGCCTTGCTGGCCCCATAGACGCCGTTCAGCACTTCCGGAGCGATCGCCACGATCGACGCGATGTTGATGATTGCGCCGCCGCCGCGGGCCGCAAAGCCGGGCACGGCGGCATAGGTCAGCCGCATCAATGCCGTGACGTTGAGATCGACCATCGCCTGCATCTTGTCGACATCGGAGGCAAGCAGCGGCGCGGTGCCGCCGACACCGGCATTGTTGACCAGAAGCGTGATGCTGCGATCGCTCTTCAGCACCGCCTCGACTCGCGCCAAGTCGGCCTTCTTGCCGAGATCGGCCGGAATGGTTTCAATCGTCCTGCCCGTTTCCCGGGTCAGCTTGGTCGCAAGTTCGGAAAGCCGTTCGGCATTGCGAGCGACCAGGATGAGGTCATAGCCGCTCTTTGCGAGCCGCTGAGCATAGATAGCACCAATCCCCGATGACGCGCCGGTAACGAGTGCGGTTCCTTTGTGCTGTTCGGTCATTGTCGTTCTCCGTGTTGGGCAACAGCGCCTGCTGTCGGCTTGCAGAGAGTCTTACGCCCGATTGTAAATGTCTTGAATGTCATATAAACCACCTTTTAGGACAAACGGAGTTCTGAGCCATGCAGCGCATAGCCGTCCTGCTCTTTCCCGGCTTTCAGATGATGAGCCTCGCCGCCATCTCCGCCTTCGAATTCACCAATCTCGAACTCGGCGAACAGGTCCACGACATCGCCTATCTCTCCGAGACCGGCGGACCGGTGCGAGGGTCCTTCGGTGTCACGATGGAGACGACGCGGTTCGACGATCCCGCTTTCGATACGCTGCTGGTGTCGGGCGCCGTCGGCATCAAGCTGCCGACCCCAGGAGAAGGCGAATTCATCCGCAACGCGCTTGCCGCCTCCCGCCGCGTCGCCTCGATCTGCACCGGCGCCTTTCTGCTTGCCGACGCGGGCGTCCTAGACGGCCGTCGCGCCACGACACATTGGCTCCTCGCCCGCGAGCTGCAGTCGCGCTACCCCAAGGTCAAGATCGAGGAGGATCGCATCTTCATCATCGACGGATCCGTCTGGAGCTCGGCGGGCATGACGGCCGGGGTCGATCTGGCGCTTGCCATGGTGGAGAAGGATCACGGCGCCGATATCGCCCGCGCCGTCGCTCGCAAGCTCGTCGTCTATCATCGCCGCGCCGGCGGCCAGTCGCAGTTCTCCGCGCTGCTCGAGCTGGAGCCGAAATCGGACCGCATTCAAAAGGCGTTGGCGCATGCGCGCGGCAACCTGAAGAACACGCTGTCCGTCGAGGAGCTGGCAGAAGCAGCGGCACTCAGCCCCCGCCAGTTCAGCCGGACCTTCCGCGCAGAGACCGGGCAATCGCCGGCCAAGGCAGTGGAGAACCTGCGCCTCGAGGCGGCTCGCCTGATGATGGAACAGGGCCGGCACCCAATCGACGTTGTTGCCGCGGAAACAGGTTTCGCCGATCGCGAGAGGATGCGACGCGCCTTCCTTCGAGCCTTCGGCCAGCCGCCGCAGGCGATCCGCCGAAACGTCCAGCGCGAATATCAGGCATAGGCTCTCGCGGCCAGCTGGACGGCCGATGGCACAGCATCGGCGACAGCCTCCCGAACCGATTGCAGCATGATGGACGCAAGCCGCGCCGTCGCCGGTCCGGGCTCCGCTTCGGCGCGATGCAGGACGAGGCCGAGCGATGGAAGCTCGGGCAGGCCGGCGTCGTTTGCGACAAGCGGCTTCACCTTGCGCGGCAGCCCGATCGGCGTGCGGATGCTGATACCAAGCCCGGCAGCCGTCGCCGCCCACAATCCGCCGAGGCTCGGACTGACGAAGGCGAGCCGCCAGGGAATACCTGCCGTATCGAGCGCCTTGGTCGCCGCGGTCCGCAACAGGCACGGAGCCTCGAGTGAGGCGAGCGGCACCGGCTCGCCGCTGTCGCGGTTCCAGTCGACCGTCCCTTCCGCCGGTCCGATCCAGCGCATCGGCACTTCAGCAATCTTCTCGCAATGCGGCGTCAGTGTGCCATCACTCCACGCCAGCGCTAGGTCAAGCTTGCCTGAGGTGACGCGCTCGATCAGCTCGACATTGCGCACCACCCGCGCCTCGATGCGGACCTTCGGATGCGCACGCGCAAAACGGCCGAGCACGTCGGGCAACAGGGTCTCACCAAAATCCTCCTGCAATCCGAGCCTGACCCAACCC
Organism: Rhizobium sp. YTU87027; assembly: GCF_050644135.1. NCBI lineage: Bacteria > Pseudomonadati > Pseudomonadota > Alphaproteobacteria > Hyphomicrobiales > Rhizobiaceae > Rhizobium > Rhizobium sp. YTU87027. The sequence continues at coordinate 2,702,697 of NZ_CP098440.1, forward strand.
TCGAGTTCAATGCTCTGAACGGCTGCGGCCGCCTCGTCGTTGAGCTCCAGCAGGCGGCGCGCATAGGCCAGCATCGTCTCGCCGGCATCGGTGAGCGCGAGGCCGCGTCCTGCCTTGCGAAAGATCGGCGTGCCGGCCTGCTCCTCCAGCTTCCTCAACTGGGCGCTCACGGCCGAGGTCGAACGGCCGAGCCGGTCGGCCGCGCGCGCGAAATTGCCGAGCTCCATTCCGGTCGCGAAGGTCCTGAGCACATCGAGATCGAAGATCGTCCGTCGCATCACAATCATCCTGTTTTTACGGATTATTAGTTCATTTAATTCTGATTTTCTGCACTATCGTGGCGTGCGATGCTCCTCGTGTCAAGAATTCACTCAGAGGAGGCCGCCATGCCTTTCGTTCGTATCTCTCTCTTGCGCGGCAAGTCGCCGGAGTATCTTCGCGCCGTTTCGGACAGCATCCATCGTGCCATGGTCGAGACATTCAACGTGCCGCCGGCCGACCGTTTCCAGGTCATCCACCAGCATGAACCGGGCGAACTGATCTTCGACCAGAACTACCTCGCCGGACCACGCTCCGACGACTTCGTGCTTTTCGCCATCACCGCCGGTAAGCCTCGCTCGACCGAAACGCGACAGGCCTTCTTCAAGCGCGCCGCCGAACTTCTCGGGGTATCGCCGGGAATCCGGCCGGAGGACATCATGATCGTCGTCTCCACCACATCACCGGATGAATGGTCGTTCGGCGATGGAAAGGCGCAGATGAGCGAACCCGGCTGGGAAGCCCGCGCCTTCGGGAGCGCCGCATGATGGGCAACCCCGAGCGCATGACGATCCAGCGTCCGGGCAATGCCGTCCGCTCGCCCGTCGATATTGCCACCGCACCCTTCTGGGTCGAGATGCTGCTGGAAGGCGCTGCCGATGGCGAGAACACCGCCATGCGGGCAAGCCTCGATCCCGGAACGATCACGCGCTGGCACACGCATCCGCGCGGGCAGCTGCTTTATGCTTTATCGGGCAAGGGCTTGGCGCAACGCGAAGGCGGCGCGGTGGAGGAATTGCGGGCCGGAGATGCCGTCTGGTTCGCCGCCGGCGAAAAGCACTGGCATGGCGCGACGCCTGACAGCCCGTTCAGCTACATCAGCATCCAGGCAACCGAGGCCGGCCGCATCGTCGACTGGCTGGAGCCGGTGGAGGTTCTATCATGATCGCGATGCAGTACAGCTTCACCCTGCCGGCCGATTACGACATGTCGATCATCGACCGGCGCATCCGCGACAAGGGACCGATGCTCGACGGCTTTCCCGGTATCGGCTTCAAGGCCTACCTCAGCGCCCGCACGGGCGAGTTCGGATCCCGCGAAAACCTCTATGCGCCCTTCTATCTCTGGCAGCAGCCGGAGCGCGCCAGCGACTTCCTCACCAGCCCCGGCTTCGAAGGACTGACGCAATCCTTCGGCTGGCCGCAAGTGAAGACCTGGATTGTCTGGCACGCGGAAACCGCGCCCTCGCTAGCAGAAGCGAGCTTCGCCAGGGAGGAGACAATCACCATCGAGCCCTACTCCTCGCTTGCAGAGATCAGAGACGAGGAAATCAGACGCGCGCAAAGACAAGCGCGGCAGGCTGACGTCGTCGCCTCCGTGTCGGCCTTCGAGCCGACAAGCTGGACGGCCGTGCGCTTCAGCCTGTATCGCTCGGCCCCGTCAATTGCGGGAGCCGATCAGATCTATCGTGTCGGGCATGTATCCCTGCCCTAAAAGCGTCAGGTCGTTGCCCGTCTGTAGAGCGCAAGCGACCCCGCCAGTGCCAGCATCGCCCCACCGCAGGCGCGCTCCAGCCAGACTGCGCCTGCCGTCTTCAGCAGCCGGACGGCCTGCGAACCGAAGACCGCGTAACCGAGCATGATCAGAAAATCGAGCGACGCAAAGACCACCGCCAGCACGGCGTACTGCGTCGCCTGCGGCAGCGCCGGATTGATGAACTGCGGCAAAAATGCCGAGAAGAAAAGATATCCCTTGGGGTTGGTGACGGCGACCATGAAGCTCTTGAGGCCGATCGAAAAGGCGGTTCCGCCGGTCATCTCGTTCTCCAGCTTCAGTGCCGCGTTGAAGCTGCCCTTCGTGCGCAGCATCATGATCCCGAGAAAGGCGAGATAGGCAGCCCCCACATATTTCAGCATCGAGAACCAGAATTCCGACGCCGCGAGGAGCGCGCCGAGACCGATCGCCACGGCACCGAGGAGCACGAAGTCGGACAGCACCGCGCCGATCATCCCCGGGATCGCCCGGCGAACGCCGTAGCGCGAGCCGTTGGTCATCGCCAGAAGCACCGTCGGCCCCGGCGTCGCGATCGCGACGAAGGAAACGGCCACGAATGCGAGAAGTGTAACAATGTGCATGATGCCCTCCCGAACATGGAAGCCGACCCTTGCATGTGCGACTACTACCCGCAAGACGTCCATGGCTCGGGAATCGGGTAGGAGGAGCCTTGCGGCATCCCTCCTCCCGCACCACCGTGCGTACGGTTCCGTACACGGCGGTTCATCGAGCGTGATTTAGGCGTTGGAGCTCCTGTTGGAGTGAGACCAGCCCGAGTTGGTCGAAGAAGGACTTTCGGAAGGCATCGTTCATGTGGCTGGCCCCGGCATTCCACCAGGGACCGCGGCCGTTGCCGGCCGATTCACATGCACGCTGTTCCGTCAGGCCTCGTTGCCTCAGCCGCATGGCGCGCGTGGTCGGTTTCTTCCATTGCCGCCATAGGATGCAGCGCGACCTGCGCCGCAGCCAGCCATCAACCTCCTCCAAGACCCCCTTGCCTTCGGTCAGACGGAAGTAGGCCATCCAACCCCGCAGGATCGGGGAGAGGTCTTTGATGGTGGCGCCAAGGGCGCGTCCGCGCCCTGCACGGAAGGCCGCCTTTAGCTTCCCCTTGAACCGCGTCACGCTGGACGCCGCAATCAGTCGACGCGGCGCCTTGTGGAGGGTCATGGTATAGCCAAGGAAAGTGCGCTTCCACGGTCGGTCCACGGCGCTTTTGGCGCCATTGACCGTGAGCTTCAGCCGCTCGGCGAGGTAGCGGGTAAGCGAGGCCATGACCCGCTCACCGGCACGCTGCGACCGCACATAGATATTACAGTCGTCGGCGTAGCGGCAGAAGGCATGACCACGCCGTTCCAGCTCCTTGTCGAGATCGTCGAGCAGGACATTCGATAACAGCGGCGAAAGTGGACCGCCTTGCGGCGTCCCTTCGCTGCGTGCCATCGCGATCCCGCCCGTCAAAGCCCGCTGCCTGTTAAGGCAGCGGGCTCTGGTGAATGGTGGCTAATGCGCCTCAGACGCCGCTCTGGCCGTCGGAGCCGATATAGGCGATGCGCAGCATGTTGGTGGCACCTGGTGTGCCGAGCGGCACGCCGGCCGAGATGATGATACGATCGCCCGGCTTGCCGAAGCCTTCGTCGGCAACGATGCGGCAGGCACGGTTGACCATGTCGTCGAGGTCGGTTGCGTCATGCGTGACAACGCAGTGCAGGCCCCAGACGATGGCAAGGCGGCGAGCCGTCTGAATGACAGGAGACAGCGCCAGGATCGGCACCTGCGGACGCTCGCGTGAGGCGCGGAGACCGGTCGTGCCCGACGACGTGTAACAGACGATAGCCGAGAGGCGCAGCGTTTCGGCGATCTGGCGAGCAGCCAGCGAAATCGCGTCGGCGCCGGTTGCCTCCGGCTGCGCGCGCTGCGCGTAGATGATGCCCGGATAGTGCGGCTCACGCTCGATGGCGCTGGCGATCGAGGCCATCGTCGCGACGGCTTCAATCGGGTAGTCGCCGGATGCGGATTCAGCTGACAGCATGACGGCGTCGGCGCCTTCGAAGACAGCGGTTGCGACGTCGGAGACTTCGGCGCGCGTCGGAACCGGCGCGGTGATCATCGATTCCAGCATCTGCGTTGCAACGACGACTGGCTTGCCCGAACGGCGGCAGGCACGGATCAGCTGCTTCTGGATGCCCGGCACGGATTCGAGCGGCATTTCGACGCCAAGATCGCCACGGGCAACCATGAGCGCGTCGGAGAGCTCAATGATTTCCTCGATGCGCTCGATCGCCTGCGGCTTTTCGATCTTCGACATTATGCCGACGCGACCGCGCGCGATCTTGCGCACCTCGGCCAGATCTTCCGGGCGCTGCACGAAGGATAGCGCAACCCAGTCAACGTCATCGGTTTCGAGAACCGCTGCAAGGTCGGTGCGGTCCTTGTCGGTCAGAACGCCGACGGTCAGCAGCGTATCGGGAAGGCTGACACCCTTGCGGTCGGAGATCTTTGTGCCCGAGATAACAGTGGTGACAATGCTCTTGCCGTCGCACTTTTCAGCGCGCAGGGCGAGCTTGCCGTCATCGATCAGCAGGCGGTGGCCGGGCTGTACCGATTCCAGGATTTCCGGATGCGGCAGGAATACACGGGTGGCGTCGCCGGGAACATCCTTGTTGTCGAGCGTAAAGGTGTCGCCCGGCTTCAGATCGACCTTGCCTTCGGCGAACTTGCCGACGCGCAGCTTCGGACCCTGCAGGTCGGCGAGGATGCCGATCGGACGGCCGGAGCGGGCTTCGACGGCGCGGATACGCTTGATCAGCGTGCGCATCACGTCATGGCTGGCATGGCTCATGTTGATGCGGAAGACATCGGCACCTGCCTGATGCAGCTTCTCAATCATCGATTCCTCGGACGAGGCGGGTCCGAGGGTGGCTAGGATTTTAACTTTGCGGTTGCGCTTCATCAATTCGGGCTTTCTTGGGTGCCGGGAGTGTCGGAAAGTTGAACCATCCAGCTGCCCTGGCGGCCCGTGTCATATTCCTTGAACCCCATCTTTTGATAGCCACGGGCGTAGCAATCATTGACTCCCGTGATCTTGAACTCGTTTTCCGCCACGCACATCTGCACGTCACCCGTCCATCGGCCTCCCCGGGCAGCGTCTTCGGCGTAGAGATAGTAGTATCGGGACTGCAACTCCCCTTCGATCAGCGTCGCGCAGGTCGTCGCCGGCACTTGCCACCAGCCTTCCGTCATCCAGCCATCCTTGGCTCGATATCCGATCGCCACGCCCACCAGATTCTGCGTTCCGTTACACACACGGAAATCCGCGCGGGCCACATCGGCAATAAAGAACGGCGAGAACGCCACAAGAACAAAAAGGGCAAAACGGGCAAGCGGCCCGGAACGCGTAAGGAAACTTGGCGCGGTCTGGATCAACACGACTTCCAATTGGCTCCCGGTTATTCGTTGTTTGTGCTTTCTTGCGCTGCCTCCCCGCGAATGTCAACGCAATGCTAATCGATTATATTCTGTATGGCCAACCGCAGTTAGGCCTCACCGGAGCCATTGCTTGCCAAGCGCGCTTGAACCCGCCCGTGGCCCGTGCGATCAGAGGCAGCCCCGTAACTGCGATTGGCCATTTTCCTCATGAGCACTTTCAAGTCGTTCGAACTACTAGCCGGCAATCATGACAGAGGCATGGTGCTGCTCGGCGATCACGCGATGAACCGGCTGCCGGAGCGCTATGGCAGGCTCGGCTTGCCGGACAGTGCATTCGAACGCCACATCGCTTATGACATCGGCATCGAGGGACTCGTGAGGAACTTGTCGGCGAGCCTCGGTGTGCCGGCGGTGCTCGGCGGCTTTTCGCGCTTGCTGATTGATCCCAATCGTGGCGAGGACGACCCGACACTGATCATGAAGATATCAGACGGCGCGATCGTTCCGGGCAATCATCCGATCACCGCTGAGGAGTGGAACTACCGGATCGAAACGTTTCACCGGCCCTATCACAAGGCCGTCAGCGAAACGATCGACAAGGTAGCGAATAAGACCGGGAACGCGCCGCTCGTTCTCTCGCTTCATTCCTATACGCCGATCTGGAAGCACTTCCGTCGCCCTTGGCACGCTACCGTTCTGTGGGATACCGACCATCGCGCAGTCGCCCCCCTGCTTGATATGTTGCGCAGCGATCCCGATCTCGTGGTGGGTGACAACGAGCCTTATGACGGCGCGCTGAAGGGCGATACAATGTATCGCCATTGCATGCTGACCGGCATTCCGCACGTGCTGCTTGAGGTGCGCCAGGATCTGATCGGCGACGAGCCGGGCATTGCCGCATGGGCAGACCGTCTCGCGCCGATCTTCGAGACCATGAATGCCGATCCGGCACTGCACGAATATAATGTGCATGTGTCGCGCACCGGTCCGTACGAATAAAGGAGACCGAGATGGCCGCCCTGACAAGACAACAACAGACCGAATTCGAGGCTGCGGCTTTTCGCCGCCTCGTGGAGCATCTGCGTGAACGCAGCGACGTCCAGAACATTGATCTGATGAACCTGGCGGGCTTCTGCCGCAACTGCCTTTCGAATTGGTACCGCGAGGCCGCCGAGGCCGACGGAGTTCCGCTCTCGAAGGACGAATCGCGCGAAATCGTCTACGGCATGCCGTATGACGATTGGAAGAACCTCCACCAGAACGACGCCTCGGCGGAGCAAAAAGCAGCGTTTGAGCTGAACAACCCGCACAAATAATTCCTGCGCGTCTCGAATCGGCTTGACCCCGGGCACGCTTCGCGGCAGTCAACGCCATCCGAATTTTCCCACCCCCAATCAGGAGAACACGATGTCTGATGCTCATGGCGTCGCCCGCGATCAGCTTCGCGCCTTTGTCGAGCGCATTGAACGCCTGGAAGAAGAAAAGAAGACCATCGCCGACGACATCAAGGACGTCTACGGCGAAGCCAAGGGCATGGGCTTCGACACCAAGATCCTCAAGAAGGTCGTTGCGCTGCGCAAGAAGGACGAGCAGGAGCGCATGGAAGAAGACGCAATCCTCGACACCTATCTGCATGCGCTCGGCATGATCGAAGCGCCGCCGGAAGGCTGATCGTTTCACGTCTTATCTTCAAAGCCGCCGACATTCTCGGCGGCCTTTTTTTGTATGCTAGCGGGGCGTGGCAGATCTTATCTGCCTGCTTCCTTGGCGGCCTTCTCGATCACGTCGGCAACCTTTTTCGGCTGCGAGGCGAAGACGGCGTGGCTGGACTTGATCTCGGTGACCACGCTTCCGGCGCGCTTTGCCATGGTCCGCTCCAGCTCGGGGTTGATGGAGCGATCCTCGGTCGCCACGATGGACCAGCTCTTTTTCGTCCGCCATGCGGGATCACCGACTTTCGTGCCAAAGACCTCCTTGGCGGCAAAGACCTGTGACTGCGCGACGAAGGCCGCTTCGGCCTTTGGCAGGTCGGCGGCAAAATCGGCATGAAAGACGCTTGGGTCGAGATAGAGATATTTGCCGTCCTTGGTTTCCTTGATGCCTGTTCCAGCCGCTGGCTTTGAGCCCGCAAGAGTGGCCACGTCTTCGCCCTTGTCGGGCTGGAAGGCCGCCACATAGACAAGTCCCTCGACATGCGTGTTGCGGCCGGCTTCGGTAATGACCATGCCGCCATAGCTATGTCCGACCAGCAAGGTCGGCCCATCTTGCAGGTCCAGCACGCGGTTCGTTGCGGCAATGTCGTCGGCGAGCGAGGTCAGAGGCTCCTGCACGACCGTAACCTGAAAGCCGCGCCGCTCCAGGATTTCGGTAGCCTTGCGCCAACCGGACCCATCGGCGAAGGCGCCATGAACGATGACGATGTTCTTGATTTCCGCAGCTTGAGCCGCATAGGCGATGACGCTGGTGGCCAGCGCAAGTGCGAAGGTGGAAACGATACGGCGATTCATGCGGTCACTCCTTTTAATTTATGGCATACCGGGCCTGAAATGATCGAGCGGCGCGGCCGAGGTTGAAAGGCGTGGGCATCTGGTCTGCGTGACGTATCGCTGATATGTCGGGTTCCATCGTGAAATGTAACGCACTGTAGGACAACTCAACCCGGTGCAGAATTGCGTGGGGACGCTTCGTCCGCCGCTCTCGCAAATGCCCACAGAATAAGCATGAATACAAATTGCTTGATTTTGAGGCGACATTCGCGCATTCAATGGCGCCATGAGGGGCTTCGACCTTGGCCTCAGAGATCATAGAGCAACACAACCACAGCATGGCACCTTTCGCGATACCAAAGCCGACGCTATCTCATTTTGCGCGCATGCCCGACATCACCAACCGGCTGTAGATCCGTGGCCAACCGTTCTTCCAAGCCTGGCGACCTCAATGTCCTCGTCATAGACGAGAACAGCATCCGCGCGTCGATCATCGAGGTTGGCCTACGTGAGGCGGGCTACGACAACGTCACGATCATCGACGACATGAACGGCCTTGCGCGGCGCATCATGGAGATCAACCCCGATGTCATCGTGATCGACATCGAGAACCCGAACCGCGATATGCTGGAAAGCATCTTCCAGATTTCCCGCGCGGTGAAACGCCCGATTGCAATGTTCGTCGACAAGTCGGACGAAGCTTCAATCGAGGCCGCCGTCGAGGCTGGCGTTTCCGCCTATATCGTCGACGGCCTGAAGCAGGAGCGCGTACGTCCGATCCTCAAGATGGCGATCAGCCGCTTCAATGCCTTCTCGCGCCTGAACCGCGAACTGGAAGAGACGCGCGGCGAACTGGAAAACCGTAAACTGATCGACCGCGCCAAAGGATTGCTGATGCGATCCCGCGGGCTGACGGAAGACGAAGCCTATGCGCTCATGCGTCGAACAGCCATGAACCAGAACAGGAAGATCGTCGAGATCGCCCAAAGCCTGATTACCGCCGCAAGCCTTCTGGATCCAGGAACCGACGCATGACGAGCACACATCAGATCACCGCCGGCTTCCTGCCGCTTCTCGACAGCGCACTTCTGGTCGCCGCCAAGGAAAAGGGCTTTGCGGCAGAACAGGAAATCGAGCTAACGCTCGTGCGTGAACGCTCCTGGGCAACAATACGCGACCGACTTGCTGTCAGCCATGTCGACGTGGCGCATATTCTCGCGCCCATGCCGATCGCCTGCAATCTCGGACTGACCGCACCTGCACCGCGCATGATCGTGCCGATGGCGCTTGGACTTGGCGGCAATGCCGTGACCGTCTCTGCCGACCTCTGGAGCGAGATGGCCGAATGCGGCGCCTCGCCTGATCTCGATGCCCGCGCGAGCGGTCTCGCCTTGCGGCAGATCATTAATCGTCGGAAAGGCGAGCGTCTGCGCTTCAGCGTCGTCCACCCCTATTCTGGTCACAACTACGAACTGCGCTACTGGCTGTCTGCCAGCGGCATAGATCCCGACGAGGATGTGGAGATCGGCATTCTGCCTCCGCCCGATATGGCTGACGCGCTGACTGCAGGCCTCATCGACGGTTACTGCGCCGGCGAGCCGTGGAACACGCTCGGCGTGCTTCACAACCACGCTCACCTGGCGACGGTGAAGGCGGCCATCTGGAAATCGAGCCCGGAAAAGGTGCTTGGCGTCAATAGCCGCTGGGCCGACGGTCACCCAGAGGCTTTGGCAGCCCTCCTGCAGGCACTCTACACGGCCTCCCTCTGGTGCGCGGACAGCCGCAATCACGAAGAGCTTGCGAACCTGCTGGCGAAGCCCGCCTATGTCGATCGGCCCCCAGAAAGTCTGCTGCCTGCATTGACCGGCCTCCTGCGCATCGGCGGGAGAGAAACGCTGAGCATCAAGGACTTTTTCGTCCCCAACGCCAAGGCGGCGACGTTCCCTTGGAAGAGCCACGCCCTGTGGTTCTATACGCAGATGGTTCGCTGGGGACATATCCGGCACACGGCTGAACACCAGCAGATCGCCAACGACACCTACAGACCCGACATCTACCGAAGCGCATTGAAGGCGCTTGACGTCGCCATGCCGGCCGCAAGCTCCAAGGTGGAAGGCGCACTGAGAGTCGCGACGCCGGTCGGCTCGAGCGGCGCGCTGACACTCGGGCCGGACGGTTTTTTCGACGGCGGTCTGTTCGATCCCGCTGACGTTGATAGCTATATCGCCAGCCAGGCTCGCCGCTAGCGCGTGCTTATTTTATGCGCATTGCACAATTTTTAGAGCGATGACCGCACATGCGTTAGAGCAACATATGCTCGTCTCGTTTGGTAGATTTGAGCTTAGTCATTTAAAAACAATGCCTTAATAAAACTGGCACGGTCCTTGCTTTGCTATGAGCAGGCCAAGAGGCCAAGAATTCGGTGTCCAACGATGGGCGCTCACAGCAAAGCCGCTGATCAGGATACCCCGCGCACCTCCCGTATATGCGCGCCCTGACCAGCGGCTTTTTGTTTTTAACCCCTAGCGATGGATCGGCACGACCTTGTCGGGCCCCGGAGAAGCTATGTCTGTCATCAGGAACACGCAGTCCATGTCCGCCGGCGAACCAGCCAAAGCATTGTGGATGTCCACGATTGCCTTCACCCTCTGTTTCGCCGTCTGGACGATCTTCGCGATCATCGGCATCCGCATCAAACAGGAGCTTGGTCTGAACGAGGCCGAGTTCGGCTTGCTGGTCGGCACGCCAGTCCTGACCGGTTCGCTCGTCCGCATCGTCCTTGGCATCTGGACCAGCCGTTACGGCGGCCGCCTCGTCTACACGCTCACCATGCTGGCCGCCGCCGTGGCGACCTTCCTCCTCTCCTATGCCCATACCTATACGCAAATGCTGATCGCCGGGCTCGGCGTTGGACTCGCCGGCGGCTCCTTCGCGGTCGGCGTCGCCTATGTCTCGCCCTTTTTTCCGGCGCAGAAGCAGGGAACGGCGCTTGGCATCTTCGGCGCCGGCAATGTCGGCGCCGCGGTGACCAAATTCGCAGCACCCTTCGTTCTGATCGCCTGGGGCTGGCAGGCCGTTGCTCAGATCTGGGCCGTCAGCCTGGCGCTGATGGCAATCGTCTTCTGGTTCACCACGACGGATGATCCGGCCTTCCGTCTTCGCCGCGAAGGCAAGCTCGCCTCCAAGAGCCTGGCGCAGGAATTCGCGCCGCTGAAGAACGTCCAGGTCTGGCGCTTCTCCCTCTATTATTTCTTCGCCTTCGGCGGTTTCGTTGCCCTGTCGCTGTGGCTGCCCCGCTATCTGGTCGGCGTCTACGGCTTCAATCTCGAAGTCGCCGGCATGGTCGCTGCCGCCTACTCGATTCCCGGCAGCATCTTCCGTGCCTTCGGTGGCGTCGTTTCCGACAAGAAGGGCGCCCGCAGCGTGATGTATGTCATGTTCGCGGTCGCGGCCGCCGCGACACTCATCCTGTCGCTCCCGGCTGCCGGGTCCGGCGCCGCAATTGGCATCACGCCTGGCGTCTTCATCGTCGTCATCTTCGCGCTCGGCTTTGTCATGAGCCTCGGTAAGGCGGCCGTCTACAAGCACATCCCTGCCTACTACCCCGAAAGCGTTGGCGCGGTTGGCGGCATCGTCGGCATGATGGGCGGCCTTGGCGGCTTCATCCTGCCGATCGCCTTCGGCCTGCTCAAGGACATGACCGGCCTCTGGTCGAGCTGCTTCATGCTGCTCTTCGCGATTGTCGTTATCTCGCTCATCTGGATGCACCTGTCGGTCAAGCAGCTCGACCGCCAGGGCCTCTCCGCACAAGCCGTCGCTGCGACCTGATCTGAGGACTTGAAAACTATGACTGAGAAGCTTGTCATCATCGGCAACGGCATGGCGCCCGGGCGCATGCTCGAGCATCTCTTCGAAAAGGCGCCGGACCAATATCAGGTCACGATCTTCAACGCCGAGCCGCGCGTCAATTACGACCGCATCATGCTCTCGCCGGTTCTGTCCGGCGAGAAGGAATATGAAGAGATCATCATCCATGGCGATGGATGGTACATCAAGCACGGCATCACCCTCTACAAGGGCCACAAGATCATCAAGATCGATCGTGCTGCCAAGACGGTCACGTCGGATCACGGCGTCACGGAAAACTACGACAAGCTGGTGATCGCCACCGGCTCCGTGCCTTTCATCATCCCAGTACCCGGCAACGATCTGCGCGGCGTCATCACCTACCGCGACCTCGACGATGTGCAGGCGATGCTGCTTGCCGCCCAGTCTCGCGAGAAGGCGATCGTCATCGGCGGCGGCCTGCTCGGCCTCGAAGCAGCGGCCGGCCTTGCCTCGCGCGGCATGGACGTCACCGTCCTGCACGTGATGCCGACACTGATGGAGCGCCAGCTCGATCCGGCTGCCGGCTATCTCCTGCAGAAGGCCGTGGAAGAACGCGGCATCAAGGTCATCACCAAGGCCAATACCAAGGCGATCATCGGCAACGGCAAGGTCGAGGGTATCGAACTCGATGACGGCCGCATCATTCCGGCGACCCTGGTCGTGATGGCGGTCGGCATCCGCCCGAGCGTCGGGCTGGCCAAGGACGCCGGCATTGCCGTCAACCGCGGCATCGTCGTCGATGACGGCATGCAGACGTCGGACGGCAGCATCATGGCGCTCGGCGAGTGTGCGGAAGTCGGCGGCATGGTTTACGGTCTCGTCGCGCCGCTCTATGAGATGGCGCGCGTAGCCGCCTCCCATCTGTCAGGCGATCGCTCGGCTGCCTTCGTGCATTCGGACACGCCGACCAAGCTCAAGGTCACCGGCATCGAGCTCTTTTCGCTCGGCGACTTCGCCGATGGCGACGACCGTGAGGAAATCGTGCTGCGCGACGCCTCTGCCGGTGTCTACAAGCGCCTCGTGCTGAAGGACAACAAGATCATCGGCACCGTGCTCTACGGCGAAACGGCCGACGGTGCCTGGTTCAACGATCTTAAAAAGAAACAAACCGATATCAAGGAGATGCGCGAAACGCTGATCTTTGGTCAGGCCTACCAGGGAGGGTCGCCGCTGGACCCTATGGCGGCCGTTGCAGCCTTGCCGGATGACGCGGAAATCTGTGGCTGCAACGGCGTATGCAAGGGCAAGATCACCTCGACGATCACGGCTAAGGGCCTGACGTCGCTGGACGACGTGCGTGCCCACACCAAGGCGTCCGCGTCCTGCGGCTCCTGCACCGGCCTCGTCGAGAAGCTAATGACGCTGACCCTCGGCGACAGCTACAACCCGGCCGCTGTCACGCCGATGTGCACCTGCACCGAACTCGGCCACGACGACGTCAGGCGCCTCATCAAGGCCAAGGGCTTGAAGAGCATTCCTGCCGTCATGCAGGAACTGGAATGGAAGACTTCGTGCGGCTGCGCCAAGTGTCGCCCCGCCCTCAACTACTACCTCGTCTGCGACTGGCCGGACGAATATGCCGACGATTACCAGTCGCGCTTCATCAACGAGCGCGTCCACGCCAACATCCAGAAGGACGGCACCTATTCGGTGGTTCCGCGCATGTGGGGCGGCGTGACGAATTCCAACGAATTGCGCGCCATCGCCGATGTCGTCGACAAGTTCGAAATCCCGATGGTCAAGGTGACGGGCGGCCAGCGCATCGACCTGCTCGGCATCGAGAAGGAAGACCTTCCGGCTGTCTGGGCCGATCTCGGGAAGGCCGGCTTCGTTTCCGGACAGGCCTACGCCAAGGGGTTGCGCACCGTGAAGACCTGTGTCGGCTCCGACTGGTGCCGCTTCGGCACGCAGGATTCCACCGGTCTCGGCATCCGCATCGAGAAGTTCATGTGGGGTTCCTGGACGCCGGCCAAGTTGAAGATGGCCGTCTCCGGCTGCCCACGCAATTGCGCCGAAGCGACCTGCAAGGACATCGGCGTCATCTGCGTCGACAGCGGTTTCGAGATCCATTTCGCCGGTGCTGCCGGCCTCGACATCAAGGGAACCGAGGTTCTCGGCCTCGTGAAGACCGAGGACGATGCCCTGGAGCATATCGTGGCGCTGACGCAGATGTACCGCGAGCAGGCCCGCTATCTCGAGCGCATATACAAGTGGGCGAAGCGCGTCGGCCTCGACGAAATCCGCCACCAGATCATGGGCGACGCCGACAAGCGCAAGGCTTACTACGAGCGCTTCGTATTCTCCCAGAAATTTGCCCAGGTCGATCCCTGGTCGGAGCGCGTCTCCGGCAAGGACAAGCATGAGTTCAAGCCGATGGCGACCATCGGTTATCCGCAGGCCGCTGAATAAGGAGATGGACATGAACTGGATTTCAATCGGCGACATCTCCGAAATTCCGCTACGCGGCGCCCGCTGCGTGAAGACACCCCAGGGCAAGATCGCCGTTTTCCGCACGGCGGAAAACGAGGTCTTCGCCATCGAGGACCACTGCCCGCACAAGGGCGGGCCTCTCTCCCAGGGCATCGTGCATGCGAAGGCGGTCACCTGCCCGCTGCACAACTGGGTGATCTCGCTCGAAACCGGAAAAGCGCTCGGCGCCGACGAGGGCGAAGTCCGGACCATCCCGGTGCGCAACGAGGATGGCACCCTCTACATCGCGCTCGAAAGCCTCATGATGGCGGCCGAATGATGGAGAATGAGGTCAAGACAACCTGTCCCTATTGCGGTGTCGGCTGCGGCGTCATCGCCAAGGTCACCGATGACGGCAAGGTTTCCGTCAAGGGCGACCCGGATCACCCCTCGAACTTCGGGCGGCTTTGCTCGAAAGGCTCAGCGCTTGGCGAAACGGTCGATCTCGATGGACGCATCCTCTACCCGGAAATTTCCGGCGAGCGGGTGGAATGGGAACAGGCGCTTGACCTCGTCGCACAGCGGTTTTCGGATGCCATCAACGAGCATGGACCCGATTCCGTTGCCTTCTACGTTTCCGGTCAGCTGCTGACCGAAGACTACTACCTCGCCAACAAGCTGATGAAAGGCTTCATCGGTTCGGCCAATATCGACACCAATTCGCGGCTCTGCATGTCGTCTTCCGTCGCGGGTCACCGCCGCGCCTTCGGCTCGGATACCGTACCGGGCACGTATGAGGACATCGAGCTTGCCGATCTGGTGATCCTCACCGGCTCGAACCTCGCCTGGTGTCATCCGGTCATCTATCAGCGGCTGGCTGCTGCCAAGCAGGCCCGTCCCGGCATGAAGGTCGTCGTCATCGATCCGCGGCGCACGATGACATCAGATATTGCCGATCTGCACCTCGCCATCCGCCCGGATAGCGATGTCGCGCTTTTCATCGGTCTTTTCGAACACCTGATCGCAAGCAACGCCATCGACCAGAATTACGTTGCCGAACATACCAACGGCTTTGCCGAAGCCTTTACGGCTGCATCAGGCGTCTCCTTCAACGAAGTGCTGGAACTGACCGGCCTGCCGGCCATGCAGCTTCGCGAATTCTATCGCCTCTTTGCCGCCACCGAAAAGGTGGTCACCTGCTACAGCCAGGGCGTCAACCAATCCTCGTCGGGGACCGACAAGGTCAACGCCATCCTCAACTGTCACCTCGCCACCGGCCGCATCGGTCGGCCCGGTATGGGACCCTTCTCGCTCACCGGCCAGCCGAACGCCATGGGCGGGCGCGAGGTGGGCGGGCTTGCCAACATGCTGGCCGCCCATATGGCGATCGAAAGTGCTGCGGATCGCGACCGCGTCCAGCGCTTCTGGGCTGCGCCGACCATTGCCGAAAAGCCGGGCCTGAAGGCGGTCGACATGTTCAAGGCCGTTGCTGACGGGCGCATCAAGGCGCTCTGGATCATGGCGACCAACCCCGTCGTTTCCCTGCCGGATGCCGACGCCGTCGAGGCCGCCATCAAGGCCTGTCCCTTCGTCGTTGTCTCCGACGTTCTCCAGGACACCGATACCGCGCGCCACGCCGACGTCCTTCTGCCCTCGCTCGGCTGGGGCGAAAAGAGCGGCACCGTCACCAACTCCGAGCGCCGCATCTCCCGCCAGCGTTCCTTCCTCGATGCGCCCGGAGAAGCCCGAGCCGACTGGTGGCAGCTGGCCGAAGTGGCTCGCCGCATGGGCTTTGCTCAAGCCTTCGACTTCGGCTCCAATGCGGAGATCTTTGAAGAACACGCCGCGCTCTCGGCCTTCGAGAACAACGGCAATCGCGACTTCGATATCGGCGCATACGTCGGAATCAACCGTCAGTCCTATGATGAATTATCGCCTTTCCAGTGGCCGCAGCCAGTAGGCCGTGAAGCAGATGTGACCCGCTTCTTCGCCAAGGGCGGCTTCTACCATGCCGACGGCAAGGCACGCTTCGTCGCCGTGAAGCCGGTCGCCTCGGATCGCACCACCGCGGACTATCCGTTCACGCTGAACACCGGCCGCATCCGCGACCAGTGGCACACGATGACCCGGACGGGCAAAAGCGCACGCCTCTCATCCCATATCGCCGAACCCTTCGCCGAGCTCCACCCGCGCGATGCGATCGAGATCGGTGTCGGCAACGCCGGTCTCGTCGAAATCGAAAGCCCGCACGGCAAGGCCGTGGTTCGTGCCTTGATCACGGAGCGCCAGGCCCGCGGCAGCATTTTCGTACCGATGCATTGGAACGATCAGTTTGCCGCGAAGGCTCGCATCGACGCCGTCGTAGCGCCTTTGACCGACGCGATTTCGGGCCAGCCGGCGTCCAAGAATGTTGCTGTCGCGGCACGGCGCTTCAAGGCGGCGCGCTACGGCTTTGCCGTTTCTGGGGCTAAGCCGGGTCACCTCGACGCGGCCTACTGGGCGCTCGCAAAGGCCGAAGGCGGCTGGCGGGTGGAACTCGCCTTCGACCAGCCGGTCGAGGACTGGTGCGCGTGGTGCCGAACGACCTTCGATATCCCCAACGACGTCGAGCCACTTGGCTATGCCGACCAACAATCCGGCGATCTGAGGCTCGCCTTCTTCGACGGCAAGCGATTGCTCATGGCGCTGTTCCTGGCCCGTGAACCGGTAGCGGTTGCCCGCAACTGGGCGATCTCGCAGCTCACCGCCGAACACACCAATCTGCGCAAGCGCTTCGCGCTCGTCGCCGGCCGCCCCGGTGCGGACAAGCCCGACCCGGGCGCCACCGTCTGCTCCTGTTTCGGCGTCGGCGTCAACCAGATCGTCGCTGCCGTTCGCGGCGGCTGCCACAGCGTCGAAGCCGTCGGCAAAGAACTCAATGCCGGGACCAACTGCGGCTCCTGCCGCGCCGAGATCAGGGGGATCATCGATGGATGTCTTGCAGCAGCCGCGGAGTGAAGCACCCGCCCGCATGGAGCCGCTTGCCAAGCTGCCGGTGTTCTGGGCGCTTGAGGGCAAGCGCGTGATCGTCGCCGGCGGATCCGATGCCGCCGCGTGGAAGGCCGAGCTTCTCGCTGCCTGCGGCGCGGAGGTCCATGTCTATGCCGACGAGCTTTCCGACACCTTCGGGACCCTGGTCCTGCGGGGCGCCGAACACCCTCAGGGCGGCTTCATTCATCACTGCCACGCATGGGATGAAACGATCTTCGCCGGCGCGGCCATCGCCATCGCCGACTGTGGGGAAGACGGCGAGGCGAAAGCCTTCTTCGACGCTGCCCGCATCGCCGGTGTGCCGGTCAACGTCATAGACAAGCCTGCCCTCTGCCAGTTCCAGTTCGGCTCGATCGTCAACCGCTCGCCCGTCGTCGTCTCGATCTCGACGGATGGTGCCGCTCCGATCCTCGCCCAGGCGATCCGCCGGCGGATCGAGACGTTGCTTCCGCAGACGCTGAAAGGCTGGGCGGGATTGGCACAGTCGCTGCGAGACCGGATCAACGAGCGGCTGGCGCCCGGCCCCTTGCGTCGCGCCTTCTGGGAGAAGTTCGTCGATCGCGCCTTTTCAAGTTTGGATACGCCGGAGGAGGGCGTCGGCGGGCAGCTTCTCAAGGAAGCCGAGCGGCTTCGGGAAGCGCCCGCCCACTCCAAAGGTCGTGTGACGCTGGTCGGTGCCGGGCCTGGTGATGCGGAGCTCCTGACTTTGAAGGCCGTTCGCGCCCTGCAGGCGGCCGACGTGATCCTCTTCGACGACCTTGTGTCATCGGAGGTACTGGAGCTAGCGCGTCGTGAAGCCAAGCGCATGCTGGTGGGAAAACGCGGCGGCCGCACGAGCTGCCGGCAGGAAGACATCAACGACATGATGGTCAAGCTCGCCAAGGCAGGCAAACGCGTCGTGCGTTTGAAGTCCGGCGATCCGATGATCTTCGGCCGCGCCGGCGAGGAGATCGCCCATCTCGATCGTGAAAGCATCCCCGTCGACATCATCCCCGGCATCACGGCCGCCAGCGCCATGGCCTCCCGCCTCGGGATTTCGCTGACGCACCGAGACCACGCGCAGTCTGTCCGTTTCATCACCGGTCACTCTCGCCACGGCGGCCTTCCCGTTGATGTCGATTGGACCGCAGTCGCCGATCCGCACACGACAACTGTCTTCTACATGGGAGGACGAACGGCCCCGCTGATCGCCGATCGGTTGGTCGAAGAAGGACTGTCGCCTGAAACGCCTGCCATTGTCATTAGCGACGTCAGCCGGGCGACGGAGCGCGACTGGAGCGGCACCCTCGCAACGATCCCTGATGGGATCGCGCAGATCGGCTACGACAATCCTGTGCTGATCGCCGTCGGCAGCGCGCTTGCGGCACGCCAAACCGTCGCTCGCGACACGAACGATTTCGACAGCGATCATCGCTTGGTCATGGGAGCGCGCTGATGCAGCTCCAAATGATCGCCCCCATCTTCCTCGTTCTTGCCATTGCCTTGAGCTGGCCGCGCTTCAGCAGCATCTTTCGCAGCGAAACGCAGATCGCGGTGGCAACCGCTCCGCTCACCATGGTTGCCAGTGCCGTCAGCGTTTCCGCCCTCGGATTGGCCTTCGCCGGCAACGGGCCATGGCTCGGCATGCTGATCGCGGCGCTCGGCGCGCTGCTCGGTTGGGCGATGCGAACGCCAACGCCGTCGCTCGCGGTATCACTGGCCACTCTCAGCCTGGCCGCCTATCTGCAGTTTGGCCCGACCACTCTCTTCTAGCAACCATTTCAAGCGGCGCTTTGCGCCGTCTGTTCCGGCAGCATGTGGGCCATGGCACTCAGCAGGTCCGTTTGCGAGATGAGCCCGACCACCTGGCC
Source organism: Rhizobium sp. YTU87027 (assembly GCF_050644135.1). NCBI lineage: Bacteria > Pseudomonadati > Pseudomonadota > Alphaproteobacteria > Hyphomicrobiales > Rhizobiaceae > Rhizobium > Rhizobium sp. YTU87027. The sequence goes on from NZ_CP098440.1 coordinate 2,721,601, forward strand.
GCCGGCATCGACGATGACAACGGCGTGGGTGCGCCCATCCGTCAGATCCGGTAACAGGCTGATGGCGGGCGCATCAGGGGAACCGGTCACAGCCGCAGCGATATGACCGACAAGCCGCTCGGCGTGAATCAATTCCCGCAACCCGACCGTCCCGATCAATCGCCCGCTGCCATCCTTCACAGGCAGCGTCCGGATATTGTGCTTCAGGAGCACAGCGCGCGCATCTTCCGCCGTGGCGTTCTCGCCGACCGCGATCACATCGCGCGACATGATGTCGGCGCAGCTGACGGTGCCATGAGAACGAACAGCAGCCTCGACCTCGACCTGCCGCAGCAAGCGGCTCAGGTCGCCGCGATCGATATCGAAGGTTTCCTCGAACTTCGCCAACGCCGCATCGACGTCTTCCTCGCGGAAGCCAATCCGCACGGCGGATGGCGGATCGATCGTCTGATGCGTGTTGACCGGTGCCGGAACGGCGACATGCGGATAGTTTCGCCGCCCGAGCTTATGAAAAAGAATGCCGAGCGCGACCAGGATGCAAGAATTCAGCGCCACCGGCACGAACGGGAAAAGCAGCCCCCAGCTTGTCACCGCAGGCCCACCAAGCACAGCGGTCAGCGCCGCGGCACCGCCGGGCGGATGCAAGCAGCGTGTGAACGACATGGCGCCGATCGCCAGCGAAACGCCGACGCCGATCGCAATGATCGGCTCATGGATGAAATGCGCCGCGAGAATGCCCATCATTGCGGAGATCGTGTTGCCGCCAATGATCGACCACGGCTGCGCCAGCGGACTTGCCGGCACGGCGAAAAGCAGCACGGCCGAAGCGCCCATCGGCGCCACGATCAACGGCAGGTGCGAACTCTGCCCGAAGAAGTAGCCGCAGACCATGCCGGTGAGCGCGATGGCGATCAGCGCCCCAAGGCAGGCAAACATTCGCTCGCGCAGCGTGGCGCCGGCGAGGATCGGCGAAAACAGGCGAAAGCGGTGGCTGGGATCGGCCTTGGGAGTGCTGGAATTTGACATGATGAACCGACAGTTTGTGAAACGAAGTCTTGGTTGAGAAACGGATGCGAGCCGAGGTTATCCGTTTGGGGGCGAGAGGCCGTCCCTGCCTCGCGAGGCGATGAGGACATCGTAAAAGGCCTCGAACGAGTCCGACCGGTCGGCCTTGCAGCGGACAAGAAACGTCTCCACGGCGCCGATCTCGCGAGTGACGATATCGACAGGCCAGCGCAGCAGATCGAACACCGAGCGCGGCATGACGCCGAAGGCATTGCCGGCGACAATGCTCGCGAGGATCGCGTGATAGGAACCGAGCTCCAGCGCGCGCAGCGAGGCGGCATCCTTAGCCCACTCCTCGGCCATTCGCCGATAGGTGCACCCAGGTTCCATAACAGCAAGTGTGCCGATGCGCAGGTTCTTCGCGTCCTTGATATCAGGATGTTTCGGGGGAAGGACGAGGATCAGATCCTCGACATAGATGCGCCGTGCGTCGAACTTGCTGAGGTCGAGATCGGCATATCGTATCTTGTCGAGCGACGCCTCTGGCGGTCGCGCGACCAATGCGCAGTCCAACTCCTCGGCTAGCACACTCTGCATGAGCTCTCGCGTTGCGCCCATTGTCAATTGCAGAGAGACGTCGGGCCACAACGATCCGAAGCGCCTGATGACCTCAGGGAGCCGACTTGCAGCCGTGCTCTCCATCGTTCCAACACGCAGCGCTCCCGATGCCATCAGCGGCCGCACGGCCTGCCTTGCTTCCTCGGCTAGGTCAGCAAGGCGCGTCGCATAGGACAGGAAGATCGTACCTTCGCGCGTCAGCGACATCTTCTTGCGGTCGCGAGAAAACAGCGCCACCCCAAGATCCTCTTCAAGCTGCTGGATACGAGTCGTGATATTCGACGGCACACGGCCTAGCGCAGCCGCCGCCTTCGTGACGCTGCAAGTCGACGCGACCGCCTGAAAGATTTCGATTGAGGACAGATCCATATTTTCACTTATCGAGAATGCTGGAGGCGCTTTATTCTCGATATGGAAATGAAAATCAACCCACGCTTTTGCCGAAACCGCGCTCCGCCGCGCGACTTTCCGCCACAGGGCCGGAAAACAAAAGAGCCGCCGGATCGCTCCAGCAGCTCTTACAAATTCCTAAGTGTCCAGCTCAGTTCGACTCGAACTTCCGCACTTCCATGAAGTTAACCGCGCTGCCGCTGAAGCGGCCGGGATCGATGGAGGCTGTCTTCGTGAAGCCGTCGGCATAAACAGAAGTCGGCTGGGCGCGAAGCGTCTGGCTGACAAAGCGCGGCGCCTTGACCGGCTTGGTGACCATCTCCATGCGGGAGTTGGTAAGCGCCCACTGCGAGATGATCTTCTGCGTCAGCTTCGGCTCGGTGCGAATTGTCGCGCGGCTGGCGTCGGCTTCTGCGGCCTCATGCTTCGTCGGGCGGCCACCCTTGGTCGGCAGGCCCTGCGACAAGGCGTTGGCATCCGACGGCTTCGGTGCATCAAAGCCATCGCCGAAGCTTGCAGACTTCGTGGTAGGCGCAAGTGCGGCAAGCTGCAACGGTTGCTTCTCGCTCGGAACCTTTTGCGGCGTTGCCGCGTTAATCGCCTGCTCGACGCTCGTGACCGGCGACTGGGTAGACGGGACCTGACGGTCGCCGCCACTATTCTGCTGGTTAAGGGCATCGGCAACGGCCGGAGAAAGCGTATCCTCCTGGTCTGCTACGTCGTCCTCGGCTTCGGCATCGGCATCCGCCGCGGCCAGAAGCTTTTCGGCAAGCGCCGGTCGTTCACCCGGCGTCGGAACCGCTGCGAGATTCCCCGTCATCGCAGACGGATCAGCCGAAGCGACTTCCGCGTCGCCTGGAGAACGGCGCGGTCCGAGCAGAGAAGGAACCGGTACGCTATAGGCGCTAAGATCCGCGAACTGCTGCTGACCTTGCTCAGTCACAGCAGAAAGGGCCTCTTGCGCTGCATTTCCGGATTGCGGAGCGACAAGGGCACTGGCCATCTCGCTACCGCCTGGCTGATTGGCGAACGCCGGACGCACCTGCGGAATCGGCGCGTTGACGCTTGCGACCTCAGTAGCCTGCGCGGGCGCCTGCTCGCCGGGATCGGCGGCGTTTGGCATATTAGCCGCCGGCGGCGACGCCTTCGCGACCGCGACTGCTGCACTGCTATCATCATCAGAACTGTCTTCGGCTTCATCCGCACCGCCGCCAAACAGGGCAGCAAACAGTGTCTTATGCTTTGGCTGATCGCTCGACGACGAGCCCGTATAGGCACCGGAGCTTGCCATCTGCACCTGGGTCGAACTTACGCGGCGCTTGTAATCGGCCACAGCCTGCTCGTAACCCGGCAGTGGACGACCGTCCGCAGGGATATGCATCGTGTTGCCGTTCGGGAAAAGCCGAACGAGTTCTTCGCGGCTCATGCGCGGCCAGGCGCGAACGCCGCCGACATCCATGTGCACGAAGGGAGAGCCGGATTTCGGATAGAATCCAACGCCGCCAACCTGCATTTTCATGCCGATGCCGCGCAAAGTCGCCAATTTGACGTCAGGAATGAAGAAATCCATTGCCTTGCCGAGCATGTGCTGGCTCTTCTCGGCGACGCCGGAATTGCGCGAGCGCGCCTTCAGCATGGCGTTGGTAGACGGCGAACGGAAGCCGCAGACGACGTTGATATAGTCGCGCGAGCCGCTCTGGCGATAGACTTCCCAGATGAGATCGAAAAGGCGCGGGTCCATCCTCGTCGGCTGGTTCTTACGCCAGTCGCGAAGGAAGCGATTCAACTGCTCGAGACCCTTCGGATCGTACCTGCCGTTGCGCTTGTAGGTGATGACGGCCTTTTCGCCAGTATGGATGAAATAGAGTTTGAGGCTACGTGTTTCGCCAGCCGCCTCGGAAGGCGAGCTGACCAGAACCGGCGACGAAACAGCGAGTGCGAGAAGGGCGGCCATGGCCGTCCTAAACACCTTTCCGCAAAGGTCCGTGTACCTATTGCGCCAGCTCAAGCGCCAAGGTCTCGTATTCCGATTCAGATCCGGCAAACTCAATCCCCGTCAGACAGCCGATGGTCCCTCTTTGACACCGTTGACTGTTAAATGCGGTCACACGATGGCAAAAATGCCACACGTGATCAACCTTTTCCTTACATAATGAACAGGCCACTAACAAGTGGTTTATGATTGGTAACAAAAGATGATTGCCGGAGTGTTAATTTGGGGGACTTATGCGGCGTCCTTCTGCGGATTGTCGGGGTCTATGCCGTAATCCTTGAGTTTCCGGTACAATGTGGATCGTCCGATACCCAATTTCCGAGCCACTTGACTCATCTGCCCCCGATAGAATTTAAGGGCGAATCGGATCAATTCCTCCTCGACATCCGCAAGCTTGCGCACGTCCCCGGCGGGGTTCGTGCTCGCAATCGCGTTGTCAGGCGCCTCCGTGATTCGTGCGACAGCCTCTTCGACGCTGGCCTGATGGGCCGGGTACTCGGCGGTCGAAAAATCACTTTGCCGATCGTGGCGCGTGTTGTCTGCGACCAGCGCCAGATGATCGACGACCTCGTATTCCGGCAGCTGCGCCGCGATCTGCGGGAAGTCTGCCTCGGTCAGCTCGCCGCCCTCGGCAAGGACAACCGCGCGGAAGATCGCGTTCTCGAGCTGGCGGATATTGCCGGGCCAATCGTAGGCGGTGAGCAGAGCCAGCGCGCCGGCGCTGACCGCCATGCGTTGGCCGCCCTTCTGCTCGCTAGAGAAGCGCTCGGCGAAGACCCGCACCAGATGCGGAATGTCTTCCTTGCGCTTGCGGAGCGCCGGAATGGTGATCGGGAAGACGTTCAGGCGATAGTAGAGATCCTCGCGGAAGTGGCCGTTCTTGACCTCTTCGATCAGATCCTTGTTGGTCGCCGAAATCAGCCGGACGTTGACCTTGTGCGCCGTGCGTGCGCCAACAGTCTCGATTTCCCCCTGCTGGACGGCCCGCAGCAGCTTCACCTGAACCTCAAGCGGCAGGTCGCCGATTTCGTCGAGGAAGATGGTGCCGCCATCGGCTTCCATGAACTTGCCGATGTGCCGTTCGGTTGCGCCAGTGAATGCGCCCTTCTCGTGACCGAAAAGAATGCTTTCGACCAGGTTGTGCGGAATGGCGCCGCAATTGACCGTGACAAACGGCTTGCCGGACCGGTCGCTACCCGACTGGATGGCGCGGGCGACCAGCTCCTTGCCGACGCCGGACTCGCCTTCGAGCACCACGGGAATATTGGACTGCGCTGCGCGCTGCGCCAGATCGATCACACGCAGCATTGCCGGGCTTGCCGAAACAATGTCGTCGAAGCCGACGCTGCCGGAACGCGACCGGCGGCCAGCGCGCGCCTTGACCTCGCGCTGGTCGAGCTTCAGGGCGTTCAAGATCGAATTGGCGATCCGCTCCGGAGAGACCGGCTTGACGACGAAATCGAAGGCGCCGGCGCGCATCGCCTGCACCACGGTCTCGATGCCACCTTGCCCCGTCTGGACAATCACCGGAACATGCGTGCCGAATTCGTGCAGTGCCTCGAGGAATTCAAGACCCGTCATCTCGGGCATCATCAGGTCAAGAACGATGACGTTGTAGAGGCCGCTGCCTCTCTTCACCATCTCCAGCCCGATCCGGCCGTTTTCAGCCTGATGGACGACGTGGCCGTGACGCTCGATCGCGTTTTTGAGCAGTCGACGCTGGATCGGGTCGTCCTCGACGACGAGTATCTGCGCTGCTCCCTTGAGCTCATGGTAACCGGTCATTGGTGCCTCACTTCATGCGAAACCTGAGATGCACTCTGGCAGAAAGGCTTGAACATCCAGTTTTGAGAAACAATTGCATTTTAACGTTTGTGGCGGGGTCGAATCCGACCCGAAACGGAGCTTTTGGGCTGCCGAAAGCCCCTTGATGCCAAGCCTTTAGGCGCATAGACAGTCAAACCTGTCGCAAAAGAGGAAGAGGACCCAGATGATGAAAAACATGCTCTCCGGCACCGCCATTAATTTTTCGGCAAGTTCCGCTGCCTCTGCGAGCGATGCCGCCCTCGGCGACCTGCCGACCTGGAAGTTGCAGGACCTCTACCCTTCCGCAACATCCACGGCCTTTACTGGCGACATGGAGAAAGCCGGCAAGCAGGCAATCGCCTTCGAAGAGAAATGGAAGGGGAAGCTTGCCGACGCCGCGACCAAAAAAGGTGCGGAGGGCATCGGCCAGGCACTGAAGGAATACGAGGCGCTGGACGACATCATCGGACGCCTCGGCTCCTTTGCCGGCCTCACCTATTTCTCCGACACGTCGAACCCGGTGAACGGCAAGCTCTATGGTGATGCCCAGGCGAAGATCACCGAGTTCTCCAGCCACCTCTTGTTTTTTGCGCTTGAGCTCAATCGCATCGATGACGCCGTGATCGATGCCTGCATAGCAAATGACCCGGATGCCGGCCACTATCGCCCCTGGCTCATCGACCTGCGCAAGGACAAGCCCTACCAGCTGGAAGACAAACTGGAGCAGCTGTTCCTGGAAAAGTCGATGACCTCGGCCGCCGCCTTCAACCGCCTGTTCGACGAGACGATGGCGGAGCTGCGCTTTGACGTCGACGGCGAAAAGCTGCCGCTCGAAGTCACGCTGAATATGCTGCAGGAAAAGGATCCCGAAGTCCGCCGCAAGGGCGCGATGGCGCTCGCGCAGACCTTCAAGGAGAACCTGCGCATCTTCACCCTCATTACCAACACGCTCGCCAAGGACAAGGACATCTCCGACCGCTGGCGCGGCTTCGAGGACATTGCCGATTCCAGGCACCTTGCAAACCGCGTCGAGCGCGACGTGGTCGATGCGCTGGCCGCTGCCGTCAAGCAAGCCTACCCCCGCCTGTCGCACCGCTATTACAAGATGAAGGCGAAATGGCTCGGCATGGACCAGATGAACTTCTGGGACCGCAACGCGCCACTGCCGGAAACCTCCAATGCCATCATCCCCTGGAACGAAGCAAAAGACACGGTGCTGTCAGCCTACAGCAACTTCGCCCCTGAAATGGCGGCGATCGCCAAGCGTTTCTTCGACGAACAGTGGATCGATGCCCCGGTCCGCCCCGGCAAGGCGCCGGGCGCCTTCGCGCATCCAACGGTTCCGTCGGCGCATCCCTATGTGCTCGTCAACTATCTCGGCAAGCCGCGCGACGTGATGACGCTCGCCCACGAGCTTGGCCACGGCGTCCATCAGGTTCTGGCCGGCGCCCAGGGCGCGCTGATGTGCCAGACGCCGCTGACGCTCGCCGAAACCGCCTCCGTCTTCGGCGAAATGCTGACCTTCCGCGCCCTCCTCGACAAGACCAAGGACAAGCGTGAGCGCAAGGCTATGCTCGCCCAGAAGGTCGAGGACATGATCAATACGGTCGTGCGCCAGATCGCGTTCTACGAGTTCGAGCGCAAGGTTCACACCGCCCGCAAGGCCGGCGAGCTGACATCCGACGATATCGGCGAGCTCTGGCTCTCCGTGCAGTCGGAAAGCCTCGGGCCGGCGATCAAGATCTCGGAAGGCTACGAGACCTATTGGGCCTATATCCCGCACTTCATCCACTCGCCCTTCTACGTTTATGCCTACGCCTTCGGCGATTGCCTGGTGAACTCGCTCTATGCCGTCTACCAGAAGGCCGACAAGGGCTTCCAGGAGAAGTATTTCGAGCTCCTGAGGGCGGGCGGCACCAAGCATCATTCGGAGCTCCTGAAGCCGTTCGGCCTCGATGCCACGGATCCGTCGTTCTGGAGCAAGGGGTTGTCGATGATCGAAGGGCTGATCGACGAATTGGAAGCGCTTGATAAGAGCGCATAAGCTCTCGATCCAAAGGCAGGCATGACCAACGCTGGACGCTACGTTCTGTTCCGGGATGACACGACCGGGCAAGTGATGCTCTTTTCCGATCCGTCGGAGATCATCATAGCCCGGACGCGCGCCGAGTTCCTTGCCGGCCTTTCCCGCATGGAAGAGGCAAAGACCGCCGGTAGATGGCTGGCGGGCTACATGGCCTATGAAGCGGGCTATCTCTTCGAGGAGAAGCTGGCCGCGTTCCTGCCGGAAGGCCGAGAGACACCGCTGCTCGCCTTCGGCATCTTCGATGCTCCCGAAGCCGGCGCCCATCCGCTCGCGCAACCGAGGTGGCGCAGCGAGAACGACGAATTCTTGAGCGAGCCCAAGGCCGGTTGGAATTTTGCAACATATAAAGAGCGCTTCGACCGCCTGCACTGGCATCTGCGCCAGGGCGATTGCTACCAGGCAAACCTCACCATGCCGATCACCGCCCGCTGGAATGGCGATCCGCACGCGGCCTTCTGGTCGTTGATCGAACGGCAGCCGGTAAAGTACGGCGCACTCGTCGATCTCGGCGGCCCGATCCTGCTTTCGCGTTCGCCCGAACTCTTCTTCCGCACCGACGAGGAAGGCTGGATCGAAACCCACCCGATGAAGGGAACGGCGAAACGCGGGGCTGATGACGCCGAGGACGCCGCGATCATCGCCGCGATGCGCGAGGACATCAAAACCCAGGCCGAAAATCGCATGATCGTCGATCTGCTGCGCAACGACATTTCGCGCATCACGGAGGTCGGCACCCTCGACGTGCCGAAACTCTTCGACATCGAGACCTATCCGACTGTCCACCAGATGGTCAGCCACGTGCAGGCGAAACTCCTCTCCAATCTGACCATTCGCGACATCTTCGCCGCGCTCTTTCCCTGCGGATCGATCACCGGCGCCCCGAAGCTCAGCGCCATGCGGATCCTGCACGCGCTGGAAGACACGCCACGCGATGCCTATTGCGGCGCTATCGGCATGATTGCGCCCGGCGGCGCCATGCGCTTTTCCGTCGCGATCCGCACCATCAGCCTGTTCTCGGGCGGCAGGGCGGTCTTCAACGTCGGCGGCGGCATCGTCTTTGATTCCACCGCCGAAGCCGAATACGAGGAGTGCCTTCTAAAGGCGCGGTTTGCGATCGGCGATCAGGAGATCGCGCGATGAACGACTTCTCGCTGATCGAAACGCTACGCTGGGAGCCGGAGATTGGCTTCATCAGGCTGCGCCTGCATCTTGCACGCCTCTCCCGCTCCGCCCCTCGTATCGGCTTTCCCGATGCCCAAAACGCCGCCACGAAACTGGAGGAGGCCGTTTCCGACGCCACGACCGCCCTACGAATGCGGCTGACGCTTGATCGGCAGGGGCGGATCGAGGTCACCGCGGCTCCCTTCGTACCGACGCCGGCCGGCACCGAATGGAAGGTACGGATTGCCGACACCCGTCTAGATTCAAGCGACAGATTGCTGCGGCTGAAGACGACGCGGCGCGGCGTTTACGAGACCGCCCGCGCCGAATTTCCGGCCTCGGAGGCTGACGAGGTTCTGCTTCTGAACGAACGCGGCGAGGTCTGCGAAGGCACGATCACATCCGTCTTTCTCGACGACGGATCGGGCACGCTGCGCACCCCGCCAATCTCCTGCGGCCTGCTGGCTGGTGTCTTGCGCACCGAACTGATCTGCCAGCGCAAGGCACGTGTTGGACGCATCTCCGTTAAAGATCTGAAAGCTGGAAAACTTTATATGGGCAATTCGCTGCGCGGGCTGATCCCAGCCCGACTCGTCGGCTAGGCCACGATTTTCAGGCGATCTCGGCCACTCTGCTTGGCGTTATACAGGGCCTCGTCCGCGCGGGCATAGACCTCGCGCGCTGTCTCGCCCGGCCGCAACTCGGCCAATCCCGCGGAGCAGGTATAGGAGAAGGAGGGCACGGTGGGTACCGGACAGGCGCCGCGCACCATTCCGATGATGCGTTCGATAATCAGCTCGGCCTGCGCCAACGTCGTATCCGGCAGGAGCAGCATGAACTCCTCGCCGCCGATCCGTCCGAAGCTGTCACGCCGGCGGATGACCGGCTGCACGCGGCGCGAGAAATCGATCAGCACATCGTCGCCGAACTGGTGGCCATAGATGTCATTGATACGCTTGAAGAAGTCGAGATCGATGATACAGATGCAGCCGACGCCTGCATTGGCGGAGCCTTGACGCGCGATGAGGCTTTCCAAGGCCGCCATCATGAAACGACGGTTGGAAATGCTCGTCAGTTCGTCCGTCTGCGAGGCCCGCAGCGCAAAATCACGGTCCTGCCGCACGTCGCGCTCGCTCTGCTTCAGATGCGTGATGTCACTGGCGATGCAGAGCATCCAGCCGTCCCTCTGCACCGTCTCCGTCATCCAGAACCAGCGGCCGTCGACGACGTCCGTTTCGAACGCCCTGAACGGCAGTTTGCCGCGCCGCGATTGTGCGGAAACGAGCCATGTCTCGAAATCGGCGGTGCGAATGATCGTACCCTGGCCCGCCCGGGTGTTGCGACGCATGAGTTCCGACCACAAGGGCGTCTCATCAGGTTCGATGGCGTAGGTCGAACGAAATGCCGCGTTTGCATAGCGCAACCGATCTTCCTGATCATACATGGCAATCAGGACAGCGCTATCTTCCTGCAATTCGGCAAGCCGCTCAGATATCTGGGTCATCCGATTGTTCCGGGCGTGCTGACATCAACGGTTCGCACTTTCGAGCAGAATCCTAAAAAGAATATGGATGGCTCCCCGCCAATTGAATATTCACATGCATCAGAACGCAACACCCTGAAAGGAAATTCTGCGATGTTCATCCTCGCCCTGACTTATGTGAAGCCGAACGAGGAAGCTGACAAGCAGATGGAGCCGCACATGGCCTGGGTCAGGCAAGGCTATGCCAAAGGCTGGTTCCTGGCCTCCGGACGCAAAGTGCCGCGCACCGGCGGCGTGGTCCTCGCGATCGGACAGCGGGCCGAAATCGAGGCCTATGTCGCGGAAGATCCATTCACCGTGCACGGCATCGCCAAATACGAAATCACCGAAGTCGCCATCACCACGACGGCGGCGGGACTGGATATTCTGAAGCACTGAGCGACGAATCGGCGGCCCGCTCGCTGCCTCGTTCCATCCGGCGGCACGATGCCGACTGTCAGTGCGGATGGTCTTCCATCAGTGCACGTTGACGGCATAGAGTGGGATCATGACGCGTCTGACCTACACGCCCTACGGCGGCTCCACCCGCCCCTTCACCATCGGATTGATGCCGCTCGATCTTGCCCGTTGGATCGAACCGGATAGCGACCGGGCACGCTATATCTGCGAGAAGCGACGACTGATCGAAACCCATCGTGATGAGATTTTCGTCGCCGAGGGGGAGACCGCAGAGGCACAACAGGAGGTCCTTGATCTCCTGCAGGCTCATCTTGCTGATGACCATCCGGCGCGCGCCCGCAGCATCTCCGATGCCGCCGAGCAGGACCCGCCGCCGCTGTTGCGCGCCGGCCTGCTGGTGCAGGACGATCTCGTGATCATGCGACGCAGGGAAGATGGCTGGCATCTCGTAGCCGGCTTCGTCGCCTTCCCCTCTTCATGGTCGTTGCAGGAGAAATTCGGTCGCCCGATGCAGGCAATCCATGCCGACGTTCCCGGCTTCGGCGAAGGCACGCGCAACGCGGCACTCATCACCCGCATCTTTGACAGTCTGCAGGTTTCGCACCCTGTGGAACGACTGAACTGGTCTGTGAACGTCACGGACGATCTCTTCCTCCCGCTCTCCAAGCACCGCCGCCCGCCGCCCGCCGGACCGTTCACGCTCGCCGAGCGCTTTGCGCGGGTCGAGCGCCAGACGCTGCGCAAATTGCCGAAGTCGGGCGATATCCTCTTCACCATCCGCGTTTATGTCGATCCGATTGCCGCGATCGCTCACCATCCGAACGCCAGCAAACTCGCTGTCAGCTTCGCCGCGCAACTGGACGGTCTCGACGAGCACCAGGCGGCTTATAAAGGCCTAACATTGCAAAGGGCGGAGCTCGCCGCGAAGCTTCGGGCGCTCGCAGACACCCTCTCTCCCGCCTGATATTTGCGTTCTCGCTCTTTATTGTGACGCCGTTTTGTGGTTAGAGCCGGTCACTTCGCATTATCTGCGCCATTTCAGATGAATTCTTAAGGCCCACCGCCTTCGTCGCCTTCCACAGGAGAAAAGAATGACGAAACAGACCCACCCGGTATATGCCGAAATTACCGGCCCGATCGTCATGATCGGCTTTGGCTCCATCGGCCGCGGCACCCTGCCGCTGATCGAGCGCCACTTCAAGTTCGACAAAAGCCGGATGGTTGTCATCGACCCGCGCGACGACGCAGATCACACCGAAATCATGGCAAAGCATGGCGTGAAGCACATCAAAGCTCATGTCACGAAGGACAACTACAAGGAGTTGCTGAAGCCGCTTCTGACCGAAGGCGGTGGCCAGGGCTTCTGCGTCAATCTTTCCGTCGATACCGGATCCGTCGACCTCATGAAGCTCTGCCGCAAGCTCGGCGCCCTTTACATCGACACCGTTGTTGAGCCCTGGCTCGGCTTCTATTTCGACAAGAGCATGAAGAACGCCGACCGAACCAACTATGCGCTGCGCGAAACCCTTCGCAAGGAAAAGGCCAAGAACCCCGGCGGTCCGACGGCCGTCTCCACCTGCGGCGCAAACCCGGGCATGGTCTCGTGGTTCGTCAAGCAGGCGCTCGTCAACCTCGCCAACGACATCGGCCTGAAGTTCGAAGAGCCGGATCAGCATGACCGCGAAGGCTGGGCAAAGCTGATGAAGAAGGTCGGCGTCAAGGGCGTCCACATCGCCGAGCGCGACACGCAGCGCACCAAGCATCCGAAGCCCCTCAATGTCTTCTGGAATACCTGGTCGGTCGAAGGCTTCATCTCCGAAGGTCTGCAGCCGGCCGAACTCGGCTGGGGCACTCACGAAAACTGGATGCCGAAGAACGGCAAGAAGCACAAGAAGGGCTGCAAGGCGGCGATCTACCTCGAGCAGCCGGGCGCCAACACGCGCGTTCGCACCTGGTGCCCGACGCCCGGCCCGCAGTACGGCTTCCTCGTCACCCACAACGAGTCGATCTCGATCGCCGACTACTTCACGGTTCGCGACAAGGACGGCGAAGTAACCTTCCGTCCGACCTGCCACTACGCCTACCATCCGGCCAACGACGCGGTATTGTCGCTGCATGAAATGTTCGGCAATGGCGGCACGTCGCAGCCAGTCCATCACGTCCTCGATGAGGATGAACTGGAGGACGGCATCGACGAACTCGGCGTCCTGCTCTACGGCCACGAAAAGAACGCCTACTGGTACGGCTCGCGCCTGTCGCTGGAAGAAACCCGCCGCATCGCGCCTTACCAGAACGCGACCGGCCTGCAGGTGACCTCCGCGGTCCTCGCCGGCATGGTCTGGGCGCTCGAGAACCCGAACGCAGGCATCGTCGAAGCCGATGAGGTCGACTACAAGCGTTGCCTGGAAGTCCAGACGCCGTATCTCGGCCCGGTCGAAGGTCACTACACCGATTGGACCCCGCTCGACGGTCGCCCGGGTCTCTTCCCGGAAGAGATCGACACCAAGGATCCGTGGCAGTTCAAGAACATCCTCGTTCGCTGATCTTGGCTCGAACCGCATTCGAAGATGCCCGCCGCAAGGCGGGCATTTTTGTAACGCCTGCTGTATAAATGCCGTCTGGTGATTTTGAAGACTTGCCTTCCCGGACGGCCCGCGCCATGTGTTTCACAACCACACGGATAGTTTTCGTTCCGAATCCCCGGGAGAAGCTCATGAAAATCAGAACCCTCCTTGTCCTCCTCGGCGCGTCCGCGGCGCTTGCCGCCTGCACCACGTCGCAACGGCCGATACCGGTCGCGGCAACCCCGGTGCCGACGGGCGTCGAAGGCTCATGGGCGGATCCGAACGGCATCATCTCCACCTTCCAGGCCGGAACCTTCACCACCCGCACGACCGACAGCAATCAACTTCTCGCGTCGGGCACCTATGTGAACACCTCGCCGTCGCTCGTCGAGATCAACATGACATCGCTGGTGCGCAAGACGCAATCCAAGGTCAACTGCGCGCTGGTGACCCAGAGCCAGCTGAACTGCACCTCGGACGCCGGGTCGCAATTCACCCTGACCCGACGCATGTAAGGTCGCCAAGCACCGAACGATGAAAGCTCCCTTCGCGGGAGCTTTTTTTGTTTACCGCTCTCGGAAAGCGTCAACGCTGTCACAGCTTTTTCTCTTGCGGCCACTAATGCTTAATGGAAACATCAACCGCGTAGGGACGGCGGAGCGCAGGGGCTAGCTTCGCTCAAAATCAGGAGAGCAGGATGACGAAATCCTTTCAGTTCGGTCTGCTGACCGCGTCGATGCTGGCGCTGTCGAGCGGTGCCGCCTTTGCCGATTACGAACTCAATATCCTTCACATCAACGATTTCCATTCGCGCATCGAGTCGATCAACAAGTTCGACTCCACCTGCTCGGCCGAAGAAGAGGGCAAGAAGGAATGCTTCGGCGGCGCCGCCCGCCTGAAGACCGCGATCGACCAGCGCCGCGACGCTCTTGGTGGCAAGAACGTGCTGCTGCTCAATGCCGGCGACAATTTCCAGGGGTCGCTTTTCTACACCACCTACAAGGGTGCCGCCGAAGCTGAAGTGCTGAACGACATGAAGTTTGACGTCATGACCGTCGGCAACCATGAGTTCGACGACAGCGAGGATGGCCTGGCAACTTTCCTCGACAAGGTGAAATTCCCGGTCATTTCGGCAAACGTCCTGGCCGGCGACGGCTCGAAGCTCGGCGATCGTATCAAGCCCTCTCTGGTGCTCGACGTCGGCGGCCAGAAGATCGGCATCGTCGGCGCGGTGACCAACGACACCGAAGAACTATCCTCGCCCGGCCCGAAGGTGATGATTGCCGACGACGTGCAGACCATCACGGCCGCCGTCGAAGACCTGAAGAAGCAGGGCATCAACAAGATCATCGCGTTGACGCATGTCGGCTATCCCCGCGACCTCGCTGCCATCGCCAAGATCCCCGATGTCGACGTTGTCGTCGGCGGCCATTCGCACAGCCTGCTGTCCAATACCGACCCGAAGGCGGAAGGCCCTTATCCGACGATGGTCGACAATCCCGGCGGCTATAAGGTGCCGGTGGTTCAGGCTGCATCCTACAGCAAGTATCTCGGCGATCTCGTCGTGACCTTCGATGACAATGGGGTCGTCAAGGAAGCCAAGGGTGACCCGATCCTGATCGACTCTTCCTTCACCCCCGATCCGACACTCACCGCCCGGATCGCCGAGCTCGCCAAGCCGATCGAGGAACTGCGCAAGAAGGTCATCGGCTCCAGCCAAGCCCCGATCGAAGGCGACCGCACCGTCTGCCGCGTCAAGGAATGCTCGATGGGCAATCTCGTGGCTGATGCCATGCTCGACCGCGGCAAAAGCCAGGGCATGACGATCGCGATCCAGAACGGCGGCGGCTTGCGCGCATCGATCGATGCCGGCGACGTTACCCAGGGCGAAGTCATTACCGTTCTGCCGTTCCAGAACACGCTTGCGACCTTCCAGCTGACGGGCGCTGATATCCGCAAGGCATTGGAAAACGGCCTCGGCAAGATCGAGGAAGGCGCCGGCCGCTTCCCGCAGGTGTCCGGCCTGAAATACACCTTCGACAAGACCAAGCCCGCTGGCAGCCGCCTCGTATCGGTCGAGGTCAAGGACGGCGATAGCTTCGTGCCGCTCGACGATGCTAAGACCTATGGCGTTGTCACGAACAACTTCATGCGTGCAGGTGGAGACGGCTACTCGATCTTCGAGACGGCGGGTAAAAACGCCTACGACTTCGGACCCGATCTTGCCGACGTGACCGCCGAATACCTGGCGGCGCACTCGCCCTACAAGCCGTACACCGACGGGCGCGTCACCGAGGTTGCGGCATCGGGGACGGAAGCCCCCGCAACGACTGCTCCGGCCACATCCGCGCCTGCTGCGGCACCCGCAGCGCCCACGACCGAAGCACCCGCAGCAGCCCTTGCCCCCAATACGCCGACCAACCACGTGATCGCTGCCGGCGACACGCTCTGGGATCTCGCCAAGCAGTTCTACGGCGAAGGCGCGCTCTGGAAGAGGATTTCGGATGCAAACGGCAAACCGGCGCCGCACCATCTGACGGTCGGCAAGGAACTGCGGATTCCGTCGAAGTAAGACGATTTGTCTCGATCCTGAAAGCCGGTCCGGGGTTTCCCGGCCCGGCTTTTGTTTCTATAGGGTGAACCAGCAAGGCCCGGCTGCGCATGAGCCGGACGGACAAGATACCGGGGTTTAGATGACGACTGTTGATACTGCGCACCGTCCGGCGGACCATCCGCCCATGAAATCCGGCAAGGTGGGCATCCTGCTCGTCAATCTCGGCACGCCTGACGGCACTGACTACACCTCGATGCGCCGTTACCTAAAGGAATTCCTGACCGACAAGCGGGTCATCGAATGGTCGCCCTGGAAGTGGTATCCGATCCTGTTCGGCATCGTTCTCAACACCCGCCCGCAAAAGGTGGGCAAGGCCTATGAGACGATCTGGAACAAGGACGAGAATGAGAGCTACCTGCGAACCTACACGCGCAACCAAGCAAAGCTAATGGCAGAGCGTCTGGACGACCTGCCGAATGTACGTGTCGACTGGGCCATGCGCTACGGCACGCCGTCAATCCCCTCGCGCATTCAAGCGCTGAAAGATGAGGGCTGTGATCGTATCTTGCTGTTCCCGTTATATCCGCAATATGCCGCAGCGACGACGGCAACGGTCAATGACAAGGCGTTCCAGAAGCTCCTGAAGATGCGTTGGCAACCGGCGCTGCGCACCGTGCCGGATTATCACGACGACAAGACCTATATCAAAGCGCTTGCCAATTCGGTGACGAGCCATCTGGCGACGCTCGACTGGCAGCCGGACATGGTGCTTGCCTCCTTCCACGGCATTCCGCTCTCCTATTCCGAGCAAGGCGATCCCTATTACTGGCAGTGCCAGAAAACCGGCCAGTTGCTGCGCGAACGGCTGGGACTGCCGAAAGATAAATTCATGGTGACCTTCCAGTCCCGGTTCGGCCCGGAAGAATGGCTCCAGCCCTATACCGACAAGACCGTCGAGAAGCTGGCACAGGATGGCGTCAAGAAGATCGCCGTTCTCAACCCCGGTTTCGTCTCCGACTGTCTGGAGACGCTCGAAGAAATCGCCGAGCAGGCCGCCCATTCCTTCCACGAAAACGGCGGCGAGAAGTTCACCCACATCCCCTGCCTCAACGACAGCGAAGACGGCATGCGGGTGCTGGAGAAGGTCGTCCGCCGCGAACTGCTCGGCTGGGTTTGATCAGACACCGCGCTTGTTACCCCATAGCAGGACATGCAGCTGGGGCAGCACACGTGCCTCGAACCACCGGTCCTTGGTGACCATGTCGACCAGCCACAGCATCCTTTCCATGATGCCGTCGATATCGACGCGCGCATCGTCGTCGTCGGGCGGTGGTGGCGTGTGGTTTCCCGGCTGCAGATAGACGGGCAGATGTGGATAGCGGGCAGCCGCCTCGCGGGCATAAGCATAGTCGCGCTCGTCGAAAACGACGATCTTCAACGCGATGTTGGGCCCATCGGCGGCCATCTTGAGACAGTCTTCGAAGGCATCCCAATCCGTCGCCATGCCGCTCGATGGCGGCTTCGGGCTCAGCACCAGCACATCGAGATCGGCAAACCATTCCTTGGCGACGCTGCCCTGCGTCTCCAGCGCGAAGGTGTAGCCTTGGTCATGTCCATGCGCGATAAGACCGCCAAGCGGCTGGATCGCCGGGTTGCCGCCGGAAAGCGACACCATCAGCGGCTTGCCGCCGGAGAGCCGGGTTACCTCCGCCCAGATACCGTCGACCGTCATCGGCAGCCATTGATCGCGATACTCGCTATCAACCGCATGCAGGCTGTCGCACCACGAACAGCGATAATCGCAGCCACCGGTGCGGACGAAGACCGTCGGCAGGCCGATCAGCACGCCTTCCCCCTGGATCGTCGGCCCGAAGATCTCGCAGACGCGGATCTGCGCCTCGCGAACCCCACTCATGGCCGATATTCCGCCCACGTCTTCGGCGTCTCGCTGACGCGCACGGCCGAGGTCTCCGGCAGCCGCTCCTTGCACCAGTCGTAGAAGTGCTTGGCGAGATATTCCGAGGTTACGCGGTCATGGCCGAAGACTTCGTTCAGGTGCCGATGGTCAAAGCGCTCGTCGATATAGCGCTTCAGCGGCGAAAGCTCGTGATAGTCGCGAACGAAGCCGTTCTCATCGAGCTCGGCGGCCGCAAGCTCCACCACAACGATATAGTTGTGCCCGTGCAGCCGCGCGCACTGGTGATCGGCAGGCAGATGCGTCAGCTGGTGAGATGCGGAGAAGTGGAACTCCTTGGTGATGCGAAACATCACTTCACCTCCCTGGCCGAATAGCCAGACGTCGCGGCCTCCCAGAAATCCGGATCCTCGTATTCCGTAGGATCGGAGATGCCGGCCAGGTGAAAAGCCTCGCGTCGCTCGACGCAGGTGCCGCAGCGTCCGCAATGACGCGTACCGCCCTTGTAGCAGGACCATGTCTCGGCAAAGGGTGTCCCGTACTTTGCGCCATCGGTGACGATATCGGCTTTCGAGATGTTGACATAGGGAGCCAGCAGCGAAACGCTGGCATAGCCGTCGAGTGCCTGGTTCTGCATTTCCTGGAAGGCATCGATGAAGCCCGGGCGGCAATCGGGATAGATGAAATGGTCCCCGCCATGCACCGCAACAGCCACGGCATCGGCCTTCTGAGCCGCAGCGAGGCCGAAAGCGATAGCCAGCATGATGGCGTTGCGGTTCGGCACGACGGTCGCCTTCATCGTCTCCTCGGCATAGTGGCCGTCTGGCACATCGACATCGTCGGTCAACGCCGATCCTGTTAGATGGCGGCCGATGGTCCGGATATCGATGATCTGGTGCGGCACGCCCAGCCGTTTGGCGCAGGCGGTGGCAAAATCCAGCTCCTTGCGGTGTCGCTGTCCATAATCGAAGGAAAGCAGGCTGATCAGCTGATGTTCCGCCGCCACACGATGGGCGAGGGAAATGGAGTCCAATCCGCCGGAGCAGATGACGATAGTCTTCATGATGAGGATCCCTTGTTTTGACCGGGTGGGCTGCGACCGGTATTTCCTGCGGGTCTTCTAGGCCAAAGCGGCGCCGTTGTGAATAGCCAGCGGGCTCCCCATATCGAATCCATGAGCAAATAGCGTCGCCGGCCGAAGCTACTGGCGTTTGAGGTCGGCTCGTTTAAGGTTGCGTCAGTCGATTCTATCGCGGGGGAGTTTTATGGTTCTGAGTGGCTTCGACATCGTCGTCATTGCACTGGTGATCTTCGTCATCCTGGTCCTGTTTGCCGGCATCAAGACGGTGCCGCAGGGCTATCGCTATACCATCGAGCGCTTCGGCCGCTACACCCGCACCCTTGAACCCGGCCTCAACGTGATCACTCCCTTCATCGAGCGCGTCGGTGCACGGATGAACGTCATGGAGCAGGTCCTCAACGTGCCGACGCAAGAGGTCATCACCAAGGATAACGCCTCTATCTCGACCGACGCCGTCGCCTTCTATCAGGTCCTCAACGCCGCCGAGGCAGCCTATCAGGTCGCGCACCTCGAGAATGCCATTCTGAACCTTACGATGACCAACATCCGCACGGTCATGGGCTCCATGGATCTCGACGAATTGCTGTCGAACCGTGACGCAATCAACGACCGGCTCTTGCGTGTTGTCGACGATGCCGTGCAGCCCTGGGGCATCAAGGTAACCCGCGTCGAGATCAAGGACATCCAGCCGCCGCGCGATCTCGTGGACGCCATGGCGCGGCAGATGAAGGCTGAACGCGAAAAGCGCGCCCAGGTGCTCGAAGCGGAAGGCTCGCGTAACGCCCAGATCCTCCGGGCCGAAGGCTCCAAGCAATCCGCAATTCTGCAGGCCGAGGGCCAGCGCGAAGCAGCCTTCCGCAACGCCGAGGCTCGAGAACGTTTGGCCGAGGCTGAAGCAAAGGCGACGAAGATGGTGTCCGAAGCAATTGCATCGGGCAACGTTCAGGCAATCAACTATTTCGTTGCCCAGAAATACACCGAAGCGCTGGCCTCGATCGGCACCGCCGGCAATTCCAAGGTCGTGCTGATGCCCGTCGAAGCTTCCTCTCTTATCGGCTCGCTTGGCGGTATCGGGGCCATCGCCAAAGAGGTCTTCGGCGATAACCCGACCGCGCCGGCGCCGCGCCCGCAGCCAACGCCGCGTACCACTCCGGCCGTCAACCCTTTCAACCCGCCAACGGAGCGATGAGCCATGATCGCCAGCCTTGTCGCGGAACTCGGACCCTGGAGCTGGTGGATCGCCGGCCTGATACTGTTGGCAGCAGAATTGATCGCGCCGGGCTTCTTCCTTGTCTGGATCGGCCTTGCCGCCTTGATTGTCGGCATATTGTCGCTGCTGTTCTGGGACAGCAGCTTCTGGTTCTGGCAGGTTCAAGCCATCCTGTTTGCGCTGCTCGCCGTCGCGACGACGCTCATGGGCCGCAAGCTGACTTTGCAGCATGGCGAAACCGATCAGCCGTTCCTCAATCAGCGGGCCGAAAGCCTTGTCGGACGCACCGCAACGTTGGCCGAGCCCATTCGTGAAGGGCGTGGCCGAATTCGCCTCGACGATACGGTATGGCGCGTCAGCGGCCCCGATCTGCCAGTGGGCACTAGGGTCAAGGTGGTGGCAAGCAGCGGCCGCGATCTGACCGTGGAAGCGGCCTGATCAGGCCACGCCGATCCGCAGCAGATCGTGGAAATGCACGAGCCCGACCGGGCGGCTGTCATCGTCGATGACGATCAGGGCTCCGATGCTGTGTTGGTTGAGCATGGCCAGCGCAGCGGTCGCCAGCACCGTCGGCTTCACCGTCTTCGGTGTCCGGGTCATGATATCGTCAACCAGCAGTTCGGAGAGGTTGCGCGTCAGGTTGCGCGCCAGGTCGCCTTCCGTAACGATACCACAGAGACGGCCGTCCTCCTCGACGATCCCGACGCAACCGAAATGCTTGCGTGAGAGTGTCGAGATAGCGTCCGGCACCGACGTCCCCTTCGTCACCAACGGCACACGGTCACCCGTATGCATGATATCGGCGACATGGCTGAGGCTCGCACCGAGCTTGCCGCCCGGATGGAAAACATGGAAATCGCGGGCGGTGAAGCCGCGCGCGTCCAAAAGGGCGATTGCCAGCGCGTCGCCCATGGCGAGCTGCATCAATGTCGACGTTGTCGGCGCGAGCCCATGTGGGCAGGCCTCCTCCTCGTTCGGCATCAGCAGGATGATATCGGAAGCAGTCGCAAGAGACGACTTCTCGGAGCAGGTGACGGCAATCAGCGGAATCGAAAAACGGCGCGTGTAGGCAACGATGCTGCGGAGCTCCGCACTCTCTCCGCCCTTGGAAAGGGCAAGAACCACGTCGGTCGTGCCGATCATCCCGAGATCGCCGTGGTTCGCCTCGGCAGCGTGGACGAAGAAGGCCGGTGTGCCTGTCGAAGCCAGTGTGGCGGCGATCTTGACCCCGATATGGCCGCTCTTGCCGACACCTGTCACGATGACGCGACCGGTGATTCCGGTAATCGTCTCGACTGCGCGCATGAAGGGCGAGGCGAGGCCGTCGTCAAAAGCACGCTCCAAGGCCTCAAGTGCCGCTCTCTCGGTGCCGATCGTCCGCCTTGCAGACTCCAGGACACCATCCTCGATGACATTTACCGCTCTTTTGATCATGGCACTGGGTTAGCGGTTTTCACCGGCCGAGTCCATTGGCTGTTCCTCACCCCGCGCCCGCACAACGAATGGTTAACCACAAGCCTTTACGTTCGGGTAACGCTTCGAAGCATGCCAGGATCGAAATGAGCCATTGGAAGGATACGAGCAGTCTCACGCCGCTCCGTGCGGCGGGCTTTGCCGTGTCCATGGTTCTGGCCGCGGGCGCTTTCATTGTTCCCCAAGCCGCATTTGCGCAGTCGACGCCGGTCTCCAACAGCGCGATTCGCCCATCCAACACACCGGCTGCCGCGGCGCCGGAGGATGAAGGCGATATCCCTGAAACACCTGACGGCACGACGTCAGCGGCCAACAATGCCACGCAAGGAGCCACCACCGCCCGAACGGCAGCGTCCGATCAGAAGCCGAGCGACGAAACCACCGGCTCAATCCTCGACGAGGATATGATGCGCCTCAACACGCGGGAGGCCCCACTCGACGAGCGGCTGCCGGCCCGCAAGCCGGAACCGAATCCAGCTACCGAGGAAACGCCGGGCATCCGCATCGGCACCTTTGTCCTGCGCCCCACCGTCACCCAGAGCATCAACACCGAGACGCAGAAAGACGCCGGTATCAAGCAGACGCGTGGGTTCCTCGAAACGGACCTGCACGCCACCTTGACATCCGACTGGTCGTTGCACCAGCTCTCCGTGACCACCGACGGCGCATGGCAAAAAAACGTGAGCGGCGAAGGCGAAGAACAACCGGATTTCAAGATCAACGGCGATTTGCGGCTGGATCTTCCGGAAGATACGACCGCGCACATCATCGGCGGCTATCATTTCTATCGTGAAGACACCGATGATCCGAATGCCTTGCAGAACGCGGACAAGCAATCGGATGTTCAGGAATTCAGCGCCGGCGCTTCGATCGAGCGCGACTTCGGTATCCTGCGCGGCAGCACCGGCATCGATGTCAGCCGTGCGATCTATTCCGACGCGACGCTGTCCGACGGGACAACCGTTTCGCTGAGCGACCGCAATGAAACCAGCGGCACGATCCGCGGTCGCATCGGTTACGAGCTGTCTCCCGCACTAATCCCCTTCATCGAGGCCAATGTCGGCAAGACGGTCTATGACGACGCGGTGGATTCGGCGGGCTACCGCCGCTCCGGGGATAGCTATGGCGCCAAAGTCGGCGTCGCGCTCGACATGGGTGAAAAGCTCCGCGGCGAGGTTGGGATCGGCTACCAGACCGCCACCTTCGACGACGACCGCCTCTCGGACATCGACACAGCCGTGGTGGACGCTCAACTGCTTTGGTCCCCGCTCAGGGGTACCGACGTCACCATCGGTCTGCTGACCAGCATCAACCCGTCAACGACTGCAGGAGAATCCGGCTACGTTTCCCATGCCTTGACGACGGGCATCACGCATCAGCTGCGTGACAATCTGACGGGCACCGTCCTCGGCGGCATCACCTACCGCGACTATCCATCCGATAGCCCGACGAGCGACGAGACCGTCTACACCACGAGCGCCGGTTTGACCTGGAATATCAACCGCTACCTCGATCTGACCAGTACGATCGGCTACGAGCTGACATCCCGGAAGACGAGCAGCGACTCAGAGCAATGGCGTGCCGGCCTCGGCCTGAAACTGAAGCGATGAAAAAAATCCGCCTCCAACTGGGAGACTTGGAGGCGGATTGAATTCGTCCAGTCGCCAGGTGCGCTTCAGAGGCCCTTCAGCAGTTCCTTGAAACCATTCTCGACGGTCGGGCGGATATCCGCACGTTCGAGTGCGAAAGCCACGTTGGCCAGGATGAAGCCGTCCTTGGCGCCGCAGTCGTAGGTCGTGCCGCGGAAGTGATAGCCCGCGAAGGCCTGATCCTTCAGCAGCTTCAGCATGCCGTCGGTCAGCTGGATTTCATTGCCGGCGCCGCGTTCCTGCGTCTCGAGGATCTTGAAGATCTCGGGCTGCAGGATGTAGCGGCCGTTGATGAAATAGTTCGATGGCGCCGTGCCCTTGGCCGGCTTCTCGACCATGCTGGTGATACGGAAACCGTCGCCGATCTGCTCGCCAACGCCGACGATACCATACTTGTGAGCTTGATCGGGTGCGCATTCCTCGACGGCGATGATGTTGCCGCCGCTGTGGGCATAAAGATCGATCATGCCCTTCATGCATCCCTTGCCTTCGCTCTTCATGATCATGTCGGGCAGCAGCAGCGCGAAAGGTTCATTGCCGACGATCTCGCGGGCACACCAGACGGCGTGGCCGAGGCCAAGCGGCTCCTGCTGACGTGTGAAGCTGACCGTACCAGCCTTGGGAAGCTGGCCGGCAAGCAGCGTCATTTCCGCCTGCTTACTGCGCTCGCGCAGCGTCTGCTCGAGCTCGAAATGGATATCGAAGTAGTCTTCGATGATATGCTTGTTACGGCCGGTGACGAAAACGAAATGCTCGATACCCGCTTCCAAAGCTTCGTCGACCACATACTGAATGATGGGCTTGTCGACGACAGTCAGCATCTCCTTCGGCACGGCCTTGGTGGCCGGGAGAAAGCGAGTCCCGAGACCCGCAACCGGAAATACAGCTTTACGAACTTTTTTATGCTCTGCCACACAATCCTCCTGCGATGATTACATCGCTTGAAATAAAAGGCATTTTCGATTGGACTAGATGAGATTTGCTACCGTTTTGCAAATGGTGACTGCGTTCCTGTGTCATGGTAAAGAATTTGTTGACTTCGTTCAGGTAGTCTCAGGCCTGAGCGGATATTCGCGCTCCGCTGTGCCTGAAACGAAAGGACGGATGACCGCCGATGACTCAAAATCACAGAAACTCCCTTCGTGGTCTTGCTATCGCACTCATCGTGACCGCGTCCGCCGGTCTGGCTCCCCTCAACGCGAAAGCCGATCAGCGGTTCCAGAAATGGATCGCGGACTTCTATCAAACTGCCGCTCAAAATGGCATCAGCAAGGCAACCTACCGCAAAGCCTTCGCAGGCGTCAGCGATCCGGACCCGACAGTGCTCGAGAAGGCGGCCTATCAGCCTGAATTCACGACAAAAATCTGGGACTATGTGGATTCTCGTGTAAATCCTTACACTGTCCAGATCGGCCGTCAGATGGCCGCCAAATACGCTTCGACTCTGAATTCGATCGAGCGCCAGTACGGCGTGGACAAGACGATTCTCCTTGCCATCTGGTCGATGGAATCGAATTACGGCGCGGTTCTCGGCAAGGACGATCGCCTGCATTATGTGCCGCGTGCCCTGGCGACGCTCGCCTACGCCGACGAACGCCGCGCCAAGTTCGCCAAGAAGCAGTTGATTGCCGCGCTAAAGATTCTGCAGAACGGCGACATCTCCCCGGATGGCATGACCGGCTCCTGGGCTGGCGCGATGGGCCACACCCAGTTCATTCCGACAAGCTATCTGCTCTACGCCGTCGACGCCGACGGCAACGGCCATCGCGACATCTGGAACTCCGTGCCCGATGCACTCGCCACCTCTGCCAACCTGCTGATGAAGAACGGATGGGATGCCGGCAAGACCTGGGGCTACGAAGTTGTTGTGCCGCCGAACGCCAAGAAGCAGGTCGGCAAGACCCACACGTTGGCGCAGTGGGCCTCCCTTGGCCTGACCCGGCCCAACGGCAAGAGCTTCCGTGATGGCGGCAGCAACGCCGTGCTGAAGATGCCGGCTGGCCCCGATGGCCCGGGCTTTCTGATGACCGGCAACTTCTTCACGATAAAGAACTACAACGCCTCGGACAGCTATGCGATCGCTGTTGGGCTGTTGGCGGATGAGATTGCGGGCTATGGCGGCGTGAAACAGCGCTGGCCGCGGCCGGACGGCACGCTCGACGTGAAGGAGAAATTCGAACTGCAGACCCGCCTGAAGACGCTCGGCTATTATGACGGCGAGGTTGACGGGAACTTCGGCAGCGGATCGAAGGCGGCCATTGCCGCTGTCCAGGCCCGTATGGGCATGCAGCAAGACGGCGAGCCATCACTGCCGCTCTTAAACGCGCTTCGCAAGTAAACGGAGAATAGTCGTCGACATGCACTTTGGGGTGTGGACGCGCCTTCCCGCTCCATGCGAGAATGCCGGCAGATGCGAGGCTGCTGACTATGCGTAAACGAGTTCACCGGACAACGCTCCGCTGGGGTGCGATCGGCGCCGCGACGCTGGTGCTTGTCTCCAGCGCGCTGCCGGTGCGTGTGGCCGATGCGCAGGAGCGGTATTACTATCGCCAGTCAATTCTCGACTTCTTCCTCGGGCGTCGCTACATCCAGGAATATCCGCCACAGGCGCCGTCTCAGAACGCGCCGCAGCGACAGCCCGCTCCAAAAAGAAAGGTCGCGCCGAAGGCCGCTTCCACCCCGCGTCCGGCTGCCCCGGTTATCGCTGAGGAGAAGGCCGTCGAAAAACTTGCCAACGCCCAAAAAATCCTCGTCGTCGGCGATTTTCTCGCAGGCGGCCTCGGCGTCGGCATGGACGCCGCCTTCAAGGATTCTCCCGGCATCGTCGTCGAGACACATAGCAACGTTGCCTCCGGCCTGGTGCGAGACGATTACTATGACTGGCCACAACAGCTGACCAAGTTCATGGACGAGACCAAGCCGGCCATGGTCATCATCATGCTCGGTGCGAATGACCGCCAGCAGATGGTGACCGATATCGGCAAGGAGAAATTCAGGACGGACGGATGGTATGCTGAGTATCAGCGTCGCGTCGTGGCGTTCGGCAAGCAGGTCACCAGCCGCAAGATCCCATTACTTTGGGTCGGCCTACCAGCCTTCGATTCGCCTGCAATGACCGCCGATGCCGCGCAGCTCAATCAACTGTTTCGCAAGCAGATGGAAGGCATGGGAGGCGAGTTCGTCGACATCTGGGACGGTTTTGTCGACGAAGGCGGTGACTTCATCGTCACCGGCTCGGATATCAACGGCCAGCAGGTTCGCCTTCGCACCTCAGACGGCATCAACTTTACCGAAGCCGGCCGGCGCAAGTTGGCCTTCTATGTCGAGAAGCCTGTGCGCCGGATTCTCGGAATACAGGCAAGCCCTGATCTCGTCCGCCTCGATACTGGCAACGCGCCGGCGCTCGACGCTGTTGCAATGCCCGGTCGTACAGAACCGATCAGCCTCTCCGACCCCAACCTGGATGGCGGCGCGGAACTCCTTGGCGGTAGAGCATTGCCGGTCAGCGCCACCAAGTCGCCACGCGATCTGCTGGTTCAGGATGGCGAGATGGCGGCTCCCCCTGTCGGCCGCGTCGATGACTACCGCATGACGCCGGTGAAGCCAACGGCACAGGTTTCCATAAAATAGTCCGCCTGTACGCACAAACGCCGATTGATCACGGCGCATGGTCCGCTTGGCATCCAGCGGAACTGGCAAGCCGACTGAGCGGTATCTCAAGACCGTGGTGCATCGTCGGCGGATGGGCACTCGACCTGTGGCATGGACGTCAAACACGCGAGCACGAGGACCTTGAATTTACGGTCCTACGCCAGGATTTCGATGTCTTTCGCGACGCTTTGAAAGGCATGGAATTCCACACTGCGGGAGATGGCGTTGTTGAGCACCTGCCGGTGAACCAGGAGCCACCGGCAACAATCTCGCAGATATGGTGTCTGGACGTGGAGGTACGGCGCTGGCGTGTCGACATGATGATCGAGCCGGGAACGCGCGAGACCTGGATCTATAAACGGGATCCAGCCATTTCCCGACCCCGCGTCGAGATGGTCGGCACGACGGCTGAGGGGTTTCCCTATTTGAAGCCGGCCGTCGTTCTTCTATTCAAGGCGAAATACCAACGCGCCAAGGATGAGATCGATTTCGAAAGAGCTCTTCCGAAGCTGCCAGCTTCGGAACGTCTATGGCTAAAAACCTCTCTTGCCGCATGCCACCCCGGCCATGAATGGCTGAAGCGCCTGCAACAGAGCTAGTGCCCTCGAGGTTCGTATCACGGTGACTGAGACACATAAAACGAAAGGGCCGCTCGAAGCGGCCCGAAATCCACCCTCAAATATGTCGCCTACCGAGGCAAAACCGTCGAGCCCATCAGGGCTTCGTCGATAGCGCGGGCTGCCTGACGGCCTTCGCGGATCGCCCAGACCACCAGAGACTGGCCGCGGCGCACGTCGCCTGCCGTCCAGAACTTGTCGACCGAGGTCTTGTAGTCCTTGTCGTTGGCAACGACGTTGGTCGAGCCGCGACGGTCGGTGTTGAGCGTGAGCTTGCCGTCGAGTTCCTTCAGCACGCTGTCCTTGAACGGACCGCTGAAACCGATCGCGATGAAGGCGAGGTCGGCCTTGATGATGAACTCCGTGCCGGCGATCGGCTTGCGGCGCTCGTCGACTTCGCAGCACTTCACGCCGGTCAGCACACCGTCTTCGCCGACGAACTCAAGCGTTGCCACCTGGAACTCGCGGATGGCGCCTTCCGCTTGCGAGGACGAGGTTCGCATCTTCGTTGCCCAGAACGGCCAGACGGCGAGCTTGTCTTCCTTCTCCGGCGGCTGCGGGCGGATGTCGAGCTGCGTGACCTTCACAGCGCCCTGACGGAAGGCCGTACCGACGCAGTCTGATGCGGTATCGCCGCCACCGACGACGACGACATGCTTGGCGCCTGCGAGGATCGGGTCGGAGGCCCAGCCAACGCTATCGATGTTTTCGCGGCCGACTCGCTTGTTCTGCTGCACGAGGTACGGCATCGCATCATGGACACCGGAAAGCTCGATACCCGGGATACCCGCTTCGCGGGGCGTTTCAGAACCGCCGCAATAGAGAACCGCATCGTGGTCGGCGAGCAGCTGCTCGACCTTCACGTCGACGCCGACATTGACGCCGCAATGGAAGATGACGCCCTCGCCCTTCATCTGCTCGACGCGGCGATCGATGAAGTTCTTTTCCATCTTGAAGTCAGGGATACCGTAGCGCAGCAGCCCGCCGGGCTTGCTTTCGCGTTCGTACACGTGGACCTCATGCCCTGCGCGACCGAGCTGCTGGGCAGCCGCCATGCCGGCCGGGCCGGAACCGATGATCGCAACCTTCTTGCCGGTATGGACAGTCGCCGGCTGCGGACGGATGAATCCGAGCTCGTAGGCCTTGTCGGCGATCGCCTGCTCGACGGTCTTGATCGCAACCGGCGTGTCTTCGAGGTTCAACGTGCAAGCTTCCTCGCAAGGTGCCGGGCAGACGCGGCCGGTGAACTCCGGGAAGTTGTTCGTGGAATGCAGGTTCTGGATCGCCGCTTCCCAGTTGTTGTTGTAGACGAGGTCGTTCCAGTCCGGAATCTGGTTGTGCACAGGACAACCGGTCGGACCGTGGCAATAAGGGATGCCACAGTCCATGCAGCGGGCTGCCTGTTTCTGCACTTCCTGGTCCGACATCGGGATCGTGAATTCGCGGAAATGCCGGATGCGATCCGAGGCAGGCTGATACTTCGCTACCTGCCGGTCGATTTCCAGAAACCCTGTGACCTTACCCATATTTTCGTCCCTTACACTCATGACCGCCTCGCCTGCGGCCAGTTGTCCATCGTCAGCCTCGACAGTGGAGGCAAGTTGCTTCTTTCGACCGTCATCAAGCATATCCCTTGAGTGCTATCCACACGTCTGCGCTGCCTGAGGCTGCTGCCGACGTGTGGGTCATTGAGATATTTCGGTCATCCGCCGCGCCGACCTTCGCCAGCGCAACGGAAGTAAGCGTATTTACTCGGCCGCAATTCCCATGCGGGCGCGTTCCATTTCTTCAAGCGCACGGCGGTACTCGACCGGCATGACCTTGCGGAACTTCGGACGGTAGTCGGCCCAGCTGTCCAGGATCTGCTTGGCGCGGGTGGAGCCCGTGTAGTGCAGATGGTTGGAGATCAGCTGGTAGAGGCGCTCCTCGTCGTGACGCGTCATGTCACCGGAGACGTCGACGCGTCCCTTGTGCATGAGGTCGCCGCCGTGATGATGCAGCTTCTCCAGCATGTCGTCCTCTTCCGGAACCGGTTCGAGCTCGACCATCGCCATGTTGCAGCGCTTGGCGAAATCGCCGGCCTCATCGAGCACGTAGGCAACGCCACCGGACATACCGGCCGCGAAGTTACGCCCCGTCGAGCCGAGAACGACAACGACACCGCCCGTCATGTATTCGCAGCCGTGGTCGCCCACGCCCTCGACGATGGCGATCGCACCCGAGTTGCGGACCGCGAAGCGCTCGCCGGCGACGCCACGGAAGTAGCACTCGCCTTCGGTCGCACCGTAGAGAACGGTGTTGCCGACGATGATCGACTCTTCCGCCACGATCTTCGAGTTCTCAGGCGGCCGGACGATGATCTTGCCGCCCGACAGGCCCTTGCCGACATAGTCGTTGCCGTCACCGATCAGGTTGAAGGTGACGCCGCGCGCCAGGAACGCGCCGAACGACTGGCCGGCCGTGCCCTTGAGCGTCACGCTGATCGTGTCGTCCTTGAGGCCACGGTGGTTGTAGCGCTTGGCAACTTCACCTGAAAGCATCGCGCCCGCCGAACGGTCGACGTTCTTGATGTCGACTTCGAAGGACACAGGCGTCTTCGAAGACAGTGCCGGCTCGGCTTCCGCGATCAGCTTGCGATCGAGAATGTCGTCGATCGGGTGCTTCTGGCGTGATGTCCAGTAGGTCGCATCCTTCGGCGCCTCGACCTTGTGGAAGATGCGGCTGAAGTCGAGCCCCTTGGACTTCCAATGCGCCAGCATCTCGTCCTTCCCGAGCAGTTCCGAAGCGCCGATGATGTCATCGAGCTTGGTGAAGCCGAGCGAGGCCAGGATTTCGCGCACTTCGTTGGCGACGAAGAAGAAGAAGTTGACCACATGCTCCGGCGTGCCCTTGAAGCGCTTGCGCAGAACCGGATCCTGCGTCGCAACGCCGACAGGACAGGTGTTCAGGTGACACTTGCGCATCATGATGCAGCCGGCGGCAATCAGCGGCGCGGTCGCGAAGCCGAATTCGTCGGCACCGAGAAGCGCACCGATGATGACGTCGCGGCCGGTCTTCAGACCGCCATCGACCTGCAGGGCGATGCGCGAACGCAGGCCGTTCAGGACAAGCGTCTGCTGGGTTTCGGCAAGGCCGATTTCCCAAGGAGAACCGGCATGCTTCAGCGAGGTCAGCGGCGATGCGCCGGTACCACCGTCAAAGCCGGAGACGGTGATGTGGTCGGCGCGCGCCTTGGCAACGCCGGCGGCGACCGTGCCGACACCGACTTCCGAGACGAGCTTGACCGAGACATCGGACGTCGGGTTGACGTTCTTCAGGTCGTAGATCAGCTGCGCCAGATCTTCGATCGAATAGATGTCGTGGTGCGGCGGTGGCGAGATCAGGCCGACGCCCGGCGTCGAGTGGCGGGTCTTGGCAACAGTCGCATCGACCTTGTGGCCGGGCAACTGGCCGCCTTCGCCGGGCTTCGCACCCTGCGCGACCTTGATCTGCAGCATGTCGGCGTTGACGAGGTACTCGGTCGTGACACCGAAGCGTCCCGATGCGATCTGCTTGATCGCCGAGCGTTCCGGGTTCGACGAACCATCCGGCAGCGGCATGTAGCGGTCCGACTCTTCGCCGCCCTCGCCGGTGTTGGACTTGCCGCCGATCTTGTTCATCGCGATCGCCAGCGTCGTATGCGCCTCGCGGCTGATCGAGCCGAAGGACATAGCGCCCGTCGAGAAACGCTTGACGATCTCGGCAGCAGGCTCGACCTCATCGACCGAGACCGGCTTGCGACCGAGCTGCTCGGCACTCTTGATGTTGAACAGGCCGCGGATCGTGTTCATGCGCAGCGCCGAGGTGTTCACCATCTCGGCGAACTCGCGGTAGCGGTCCTCGGCATTGCCGCGAACGGCGTGCTGCAGCGTGGCCACCGCATCCGGGGTCCACGCATGGCTTTCGCCGCGCATGCGGTAGGCATACTCACCACCGATATCGAGCGTGGTCGCGAGCAGCGGGTCCTTGCCGAAAGCGGAGTTGTGACGGGCAACGGTCTCTTCGGCGATCGCCTTGAGATCGACGCCTTCGATCATCGTCGCGGTGCCGAAGAAGTACTTGTCGACCAGCTCCTGCTGCAGGCCGATCGCGTCGAAGATCTGACCGCCGCAATAAGACTGATAGGTCGAGATGCCCATCTTCGACATGACCTTGAGGATGCCCTTACCGACCGCCTTGATGTAGCGGTAGACGACTTCGGAGGCGTCCACTTCCTTCGGGAACTCGCCCTTGGCATGCATGTCAAGCAGCGTGTCGAAGGCAAGGTAAGGGTTGATCGCTTCGGCGCCATAGCCTGCGAGCAAGCAGAAATGATGCACTTCGCGCGGCTCGCCGGTCTCGACGACGAGGCCGACCGAGGTACGCAGTCCCTTGCGGATCAGGTGATGGTGGACGGCAGCGGTCGCCAAGAGCG
The DNA here is from genome assembly GCF_050644135.1 of Rhizobium sp. YTU87027. NCBI lineage: Bacteria > Pseudomonadati > Pseudomonadota > Alphaproteobacteria > Hyphomicrobiales > Rhizobiaceae > Rhizobium > Rhizobium sp. YTU87027. The sequence goes on from NZ_CP098440.1 coordinate 2,753,769, forward strand.
CCGGGATCGCGATACGATCCGGTCCGATCTGGCGATCGGAGAGCACGATGATGTTGTAGCCGCCCTTGACTGCCGCTTCCGCGCGCTCACAGAGACGATCGAGCATCTCGGGCATGCCTTCGGCGCCACGCTCGACGTCATAGGTGAAGTCGAGCGTCTTGGTGTCGAAGCGGTCTTCCGTGTGACCGATCGAGCGGATCTTTTCGAGATCGCCATTGGTCAGGATCGGCTGACGCACTTCCAGGCGCTTGGCATTCGCCATGCCGGTATGGTCGAGAATGTTCGGACGCGGCCCGATGAACGAAACGAGGCTCATGACGAGCTCTTCGCGGATCGGGTCGATCGGCGGGTTGGTGACCTGCGCGAAGTTCTGCTTGAAATAGGTGTAGAGCAGCTTCGACTTTTCCGACATCGCCGAGATCGGCGTGTCGGTGCCCATCGAGCCGACAGCTTCCTGGCCCGTCGTCGCCATCGGCGACATCAGGATCTTGGTGTCTTCGGTCGTGTAGCCGAAGGCCTGCTGGCGGTTGAGCAGCGACACGTCGCGACGCAGCGCGCGCGGCTCGACCGGCTTCAGGTCTTCGAGGATGAGCTGCGTGCGATCCAGCCAGTTGCGATAGGGGTGTTTGGTTGCGAGTTCGGACTTCACTTCCTCGTCGGAAACGATGCGACCCTTCTCCATGTCGATCAGCAGCATCTTGCCCGGCTGCAGGCGCCACTTCTGGACGATATCCTCTTCAGCCACCGGCAGCGTACCGGCTTCCGAAGCGAGGATGACGCGGTCGTCTGACGTGACGAGGTAGCGTGCCGGACGCAGGCCGTTGCGGTCGAGCGTCGCGCCGATCTGCTTGCCGTCAGTGAAGGCAACAGCCGCCGGTCCGTCCCACGGCTCCATCAGGGCAGCATGGTATTCGTAGAATGCCTTGCGGTCGGCCGCCATCGACTGGTTGCCGGCCCAGGCTTCCGGGATCAGCATCATCACGGCATGCGCCATGGAGTAGCCGCCGCGCACGAGGAACTCGAGCGCGTTGTCGAAACAGGCAGTGTCCGACTGGCCTTCATAGGAGATCGGCCAGAGCTTCGAGATATCGTCGCCGAAGAGCGGCGAGGACACCGAGGCCTGACGTGCCGCCATCCAGTTGACGTTGGAGCGCAGAGTGTTGATTTCGCCGTTGTGGGCGACCATGCGGTAGGGGTGCGCCAGCTTCCACGACGGGAAGGTGTTGGTCGAGAAGCGCTGATGTACAAGGGCAACCGCGGTTTCGAAACGCGGGTCCGACAGGTCCTTGTAGTAGGCGCCAACCTGGTAGGCCAGGAACATGCCCTTGTAGACGACGGTCGCCGACGAGAGCGACACCGGATAGAAGTTGCTCTCCTCGCCGTCGAATTCGTCGTAGATGCGGTTGGAGATCACCTTGCGGAGCGTGAACAGGCGACGCTCGAACTCGTCGTTCGTCGCAGCGTCCTTGCCCGCGCCGATGAAGACCTGCACGTGATGCGGCTCGGTGGCAGCAATCTCAGGCGCCTTCGAAAGCGAGGAATTGTCGACGGGCACGTCGCGGAAACCGAGGAAGACCTGACCTTCTTCGGTGATGACGTCCTGGATCACCTTCTTGAAATGCGCGATCTGCTTTTCGTCACGCGGCATGAAGATGTGACCCATGCCGTACTCGCCAACCTTCGGCAAGGTGATGCCCTGCTTGGCCATTTCCTCACGGAAGAAGCGATCGGGGATCTGCACGAGAATACCCGCGCCATCGCCCATCAGCGGATCGGCGCCGACGGCACCACGGTGCGTCAGGTTCTCGAGAATGAAGAGACCGTCCTTAACGATCTGGTGCGACTTCTGACCCTTCATATGGGCGACAAAGCCGACGCCGCAGGCATCGTGCTCGTTGCGCGGGTCATACAGCCCCTGCTTTCGCGGCAGACCGGAGGCGAATTTACGCGTATTGGCCGTCGCGCGCGTCGTTGCTGCTGCGAACTGGTCAAAACCCGTGGATGGCGTCTTCGTCATCTTTCCCTCCTGTCAGAGCCCGCGGGGCTGCGGGCGGCTTCTTGTCGCGCGCCGTCCCTGATCCTAGGTTCGGCGCGTGACAGCGCTGTTGCATTATCGAAGATCCGGTCGCCGGCGGCAGGCTCTCCAGGGGAAAGCAACCGTGCGCTCCTGCGCCTGCCATCCGCCTCCGCACACGGGCATTCGCCCGCATTTGAAGAACTATAGCGTGAAACCCCACGAGTGTAAGGTTTTTTGGCGCCTCTTCGGCCATTGCGGCCAAATAGGACAGCAACCCTGTCCTAATTCACTTGATCTATGGCAGAAACGCGCCACCTGCGCAAGAGTGCAAATTCAAAAAATCGGCAGTTTGCGATCTAATCTTGCCGAAACATCCCATCAGCGAGACATAAAATTACGCGTTTCCGCACTATTTTGTTTATTGATTGCCGAAGTCAATTTTTGTGATGGATTCGACGCCGCCCCTTTGACCTGCCGAGGTGATGGCGTAAGGTCGCCGCCCGAACCCCATCCGCATCACATCCCACGTGGTCTCCCTTCATGTATTTTGCATCTGACAACTGGGCAGGCGCCCACCGATCCATCGCCGAACGTCTGCTCAGGGAATCCGACAGCTTTGCCGCGGCCTATGGCGCAAGCGAGCTCGATCGGCGTGTCGAGCGGCGCTTTGCCGAAGTCTTCGAACGTGAGGTCGCAGTCCTTTTCGTCGGCACTGGCACGGCAGCGAACTCGCTGTCGCTCGCGAGCGTCCAGCGACCGGGCGGCATCACCTTCTGCCATTCCGAAGCGCATGTGATTGCCGACGAATGCGGCGCACCTGACTTCTTCAGCGGTGCGCGCCTGCTTGGCGTTCCCGGCGCGGAAGGAAAGATCGATCCGGCCAAGCTTAGGGAGAAAATCGTGGCTTTCCCGCAGACAGCCGTGCAACACGGGCGCGCAACGGCTGTGACGATCACTCAGGCGACAGAAGCCGGCACAGTCTATAGCCTGTCTGAGATCGACGAGATCGCCGCGATTGCCCAGAAGGACAAGCTGCCCCTCCACATGGACGGCGCGCGCTTTGCTAATGCCCTCGTTTCTCTCGGCGTCAGCCCGGCCGAGATGACCTGGAAGCGCGGCATCGACATGCTGTCCTTCGGCGGCACCAAGAACGGCTGCTGGTGCGCGGAAGCGATCATCTTCTTCAATCCGGCGCAGGCAAAGGAGATGCCATTCATCCGCAAGCGCGCTGCCCAGCTGTTCTCAAAGTCACGCTTCATCGCAGCCCAGTTCGATGCCTATTTCGAGAACGATCTCTGGCTCGATCTCACCCGCCATGCGAACGGCATGTCCGATCGCCTGCGCGCCGGCATCATCGCGAGCAACGCATCGCGGCTTGCCTGGCCGACGTCTGCCAACGAGGTCTTCGCCGTCATCCCAAAAAGCGCCGCGAAAACGGCAGAGGAAAGGGGTGCGAAGTTCTATGAATGGCCGGCGCCGCCAGCGACCCCCGAGCTCGTCGACCCGAGTGAAACGCTGATCCGCCTCGTCACCAGTTTTGCGACTGATGAGGCAGATGTCGATGGTTTCCTGGGCTGCCTCGCCCGCTGATTCCTCAGGCTCAATTCTGATGGCCCGTCACGGCGGATTGCGGCTTGCCGCTATCCGTCGTTTTCGCGTCGTGCCCCGCCACGACAATCAGCATCACACAGGCAACCAGCCCGGATACGAAGAGTACACCATACGTCATCGGTCCGTTCTCCTTGCCCCGAAGATCGACCATGGGTAACCGGAGACTAGGCCCCGAACCTAACCAGATGCCTAAGTGACAAGGTTGAGGGCACCTTAAGATGGTAAGCAGGCCATTAACTTTTGGGCGGGGCAGCGAATGAACATCGCGCGGCAACGAAGCGCTATTGCGTGATGGGACCATGATTGATTGCCGATCTGCTGGCCACTACGCCGAGGTCGCGCTATCACGGGCCATGCCTTGATACCGGAAGACGACGAGAGAGACGCCGATGGAAATCCGTCCCGAACAGCCAAGCGACGTCGCGGCAATCCGCCAGCTCACCAAGGCGGCCTTCGCGCCGATGGCATACAGCAGCCAGACAGAAGCGGAAATCGTCGACGCGCTCCGCCAAGCTAACGCTTTGACAATTTCGCTCGTCGCCGTGGAGGATGGCGACGTCATCGGGCATGTCGCCTTCTCGCCGGTCACTATCGATGGCGGCGACCAGGGCTGGTACGGACTTGGTCCGGTTTCGGTGTGGCCCCACCGCCAGAACGAGGGCATCGGCAGCAAACTCACTCGCGACGGCCTGTCGCGACTGACCGATATCGGAGCCCGTGGCTGCGTTGTTCTCGGCGACCCCGGCTACTACAAGCGTTTCGGTTTCGAAAACGACGATGCCCTGATCTTTGACGGCGCGCCGGCGGAATATTTCATGCGGCTAAGGTTCGATGGTGGCCCGCTGCCGACCGGCAAAGTCAATTATCACGACGGCTTCAACGCCACGGAATAGCTAGGCGACCACGTCGCGGCTCCCGGAAGTGATCGTCATCCCGACGTCGCCCCTCATGCCTCACCCGCTGGTACCAAGGCGTCGCACCTTGCCGAGGATGTCTTCCGACAGTGCCGATACCAGCGCCTGATCGGCGCCCTTGCGTGGCACAAGCACGAATTCCACGTCTTCGAGGAGAGGAAGCCTATCGCGCCCAATCTCTTTCAGGCCCGATGGCGCCATGCTGCGCGGTTGCACCAGCACGCCCATGCCGGCCCGCGCGGCCGCGGTCAGCCCGCTGAGGCTGCCGCAGGTACAGACGATCCGCCAGGCAATCTGGCTTCGGCCCAGCGCCTCGAGGGAAATGCTGCGCGTAATGCTCGGTGGCGGGAAGGCAATCAGGGGCAGCGGCCCGCTGCTCAGCACATGATCCGGGTCCCGCGCCAGCCAGACGAGCGGCTCGCGGTAGACCAGCCGGCCACGCGCGTCGCCCAGCCGACGCTTTGCCAGCACAAGGTCGATCTCGCCATTGTCCTGCATCTCGTAGAGTGTTCCGGATAGCGCCACCGTCAGCTCCAGATCGACGGAGGGGTGCGAACGAACGAAATCCTCGAGCACCGCCGGAAGCTGGCTGGTCACGAAATCTTCCGAGACGCCGAGCCGCAGATTGCCGCGCAGATTCTGCCCTTTGAATTGCGACTGCACCTGCGCTTCGATCGCCAGCATCGCCCGCGCGTGGCCGAGCAGTGCTTCGCCGTCCGTCGTCAGCACCACCTTATGGGTATCTCGCGCCAGCAATCGTCGGCCGACCGCACTTTCCAGCCGCTGGATGTGCTGGCTGACGGTCGATTGGCCAAGGCCCAGCCGCTCGGCGGCCAGCGTGAAGCTTCCCATCTGCTCGACGGCCACGAAGCTGCGCAATTGTGTAAGGTCAAGCACAACCTATCCCGAAGTGTGATAACTGTTATTCCTTGCATCCTGTATCATAATGAAAGAAATACCAATGATCCACCGATCCGATGAGTAAAGCCATGCGCCGCTTTCTGCCCGATACGTTCACGATCCTGCTGGTCTGCACGGTCATCCTCGCCTCACTGCTGCCGGCCAAGGGCACCTTTGCGGGCTATTTCGGGATAGCGACGAACCTGGCGATCGCCCTGCTCTTCTTCCTGCACGGCGCCCGCCTGTCACGTGACGTCGTGATCGCCGGCCTGCTTCACTGGCGGCTGCATCTCGCAATCCTGCTGACGACCTTCGGCCTGTTTCCCATCCTCGGCCTGGGCCTCGGTTTTGTGCCCGAATGGATCCTGCCGAAACCCCTCTATCTCGGCATCCTTTATCTCTGCGTCCTGCCTTCGACGGTGCAATCCTCGATCGCCTTCACCTCCATGGCAGGCGGCAACGTACCGGCTGCCATCTGCTCGGCATCGGCATCGAACATCTTCGGCATGTTTCTGACGCCGCTGCTCGTCGGACTGCTCTTCTCCGTCGGCGGCCATGGCGGCTTCTCATGGGACGTGCTCGGCCAGATCCTGCTGCAGCTACTGCTACCTTTCATCGTCGGTCAGGTGTTGCAACCATGGATCGGCGGCTGGATCCGCGCCAAAAAGACATTGCTGATGCCCGTCGACCGCGGCTCGATCCTCATGGTCGTCTATCTGGCCTTCAGCAAGGCGGTCGTGGAGGGGCTGTGGCATACATTCTCGATCGGCGACATTGCAGCCGTCATCGTCGCCGACATGGCTTTGCTTGCCCTCGTCCTATGCGTCACGATGTACGGCAGCCGTCTGCTGGGCTTCAACAAGGCCGACGAGATCACCATCACCTTCTGCGGCTCGAAGAAGAGCCTGGCCAGCGGCGCGCCGATGGCGAACGTCATTTTCGCCGGGCAATCGGTCGGCGCGATCGTGTTGCCACTCATGCTGTTCCATCAGATCCAGCTCATGATCTGCGCCGTAATCGCGCAGAAATATGCGGCGAAGACGGCGCACCGCATCACGGAAGAGGAAGCCGAAGAAGCGGCAAGCCCGGCCTGACACCGGACAATAAAAAGGCGGCGCTCGAACGAGCGCCGCCGGCATTTTAGGTCTTGGGAGGACCGATTAGTTGGTGACCTGCGCCTCGATGGCCTTCGGCGCGCTGACCGGCTCAGCCGCAATCGCGATCTTGCGCGGCTTCATGGCTTCCGGAATGCTGCGAAGCAGGTCGATGTGGAGCAGACCATTCTTCAGCGAAGCGGCGGTAACCTCGACATGGTCGGCAAGCTGGAAGCGCCGCTCGAAGGCGCGCTTGGCGATGCCGCGATAGAGGAACTCGCTACCATCAGCTTTCTCTTCGCTCTTTTCACCCTTGACGGTGAGGGCGTGGGCCTGTGCTTCGATGGAGATTTCGGTCTCATCGAAACCGGCAACGGCCATGGTGATGCGGTAGGTGTTTTCGCCGGTGCGCTCGATGTTGTAGGGCGGATAAGTCTGGCCCTGGTCAGGCTGACCGAGGCTGTCGAGCATGGTGAAAAGGCGGTCGAAACCGACGGTGGAACGATAGAGGGGAGAGAAGTCTACGTGACGCATGATGTCCTCCTGAGGAAGCGACGTGTTGCGATAATTGCCCCTGAAACCCCTCAATTGGCAGTTTCGGGACGGTTCGGCAGGCCCGTTTGGCGCCTGCAAGAATGAGATGGGGATGATTTTTGCGCAGTTCAAGACCTACGCAGAAGCGGACTCACGTCGCGTGAACCGCATATGAACAGGTGGTTCGGAAGTCATTCATGAGCGGGGGATTAGGAATCATGCCATCGGGTGACACTGGCCCGATGGCTGGAGTGTATCGTCCCTTCGTCTTCAGCCCGATCTCCGGCCGGCATCGCAGAACCCCTCAAGTTCCGCATGCCGGTCTTTTTTATGGTCGAGCTCGAAGACGAGATCCCGCAGCTTGTCAGGCCGACAACGCTTGGGCGCGTGCGTTGATCTGGTCGCAGGCATCCCCGAACGGATCGCGCATCGGCACCAGGAGCGAAGCGCCAATGAGAAGCAGCGCTTTCAAGTGCGCCCGGCCACCTTCCTCGCCCAGCACAGTTGCGTAGGATGTCATCGCGGTGTGCTCCTCACGGGCAAAGAGGTGCTTGTATTCGGCAAAATTGGAGAAGTTCTCGTGATTGTTCTCCGAGGGACGGAAGGTCTCGGCCGCGGCACCTTCGGCAAGGATGACTTCGTGGGTACTGAGCAGGACGGCATAGTACTCGATCGACGTGTCGTCGGCCGGAACGACCGGCGCGATTGTCGTGCCGTTCACGAGATCCCTCACGCGGATCAGAACGCCATTCAGAAACAGCGCATGGCCGGGCGACAGGTAGAGATCGGAATGCGGTGTGCGGCTATCCAGCGCGTGGCGGGAAACCCGGATCGGCACGACCCCTTCCTGCCAGCGCTGGCCGCTCTTCTTGAAGACTTGGCGGCCGACCCACTTGACGGGACGGGCGCTCCCGTCCGGAAGGGCAACGATATCGCCGACGCGCAAATCCTCGACAGGCTTTTCGCCGCAATCCGTGAGGATCGCCGTCCCACGCAGGAAGCACTGAGCGCCGCCGCTGCCGCCACCGCCACCAGACCCTCCGTGCCCACCGGAGCCGTTCCCGCCTCCACCGGAGTGACCCCGCCCCCAACGCCGGCCCATCGCGCTCGCGGGAGACTTGGAAACTGCCGCCGCCAACGCCGTGAGGCTGGCGAGCCGAGCACCGGCAGCTGCGGCCACGCCTAGAAAATGTCTTCGCGCGGTATTGCGGGGCAGCTGCGGATCTTCCTTGAGTGACATGCTGGCGTCCTTTGAAATAGAGTAATACCAGCCAATACTATAATAAGTTGTATTTCATTGAACTTCGCAGAATAGGGCCAACCCCTACCGAAAAGGGGCGTAGGTAAGGCACGCCGTCGGACTCCACGGATTGCAAGGCGGCAACTAAACTCAACTCAAGATACACATCCGGTTTGCCGAAGCTTTTTTCTTTGATTTGACACAGCGATCGCCTATCCGCTTTACTCTGAAGGCGAATCCGCGAAGGACACGATCGATCGACCATGGAACAGGTCCTTTTTTCGACCCCCGATAATCCGGCACCCGAAAACCGCACCGAAGGCTTCTTCGAGACGCATGACGGCCATCGGCTGCGCTATGCAGTGTTCCGCGCCGATGCGCCGGTGGCGAAGGGCACCGTCGTGCTCCTCCAGGGTCGAAACGAATACATCGAGAAGTATTTCGAGACGATCCGTGATCTGACGGCCAAGGGCCTCTGGGTCGCGACCTTCGATCTGCGCGGCCAGGGCGGCTCCGACCGGCTTCTGAAGAGGGGCCAGTATGGCCACGTCCGGCGCTTCATCGACTACGAGCACGACCTCGACACATTCCTCGAGAAGATCGTGTTGCCGGATACCCGACTGCCGTTCTTCATTCTCGCGCATTCGACCGGCGCGCTGATCGCAATGTCGGCTGCCCCGTACCTCTCGACACGGATCGAGCGGATGGTCCTGACGGCCCCCTTTATCGGCCTCTCGGGTCAGGCAGCGTCGGAGGGCACGATCCGTGCCCTCGCCGAGGTCGCCTGTTCGCTCGGTCTCGGCTCGTTTCCGCTAACGCGCAGGCTTAAAGAGCTGCCGTTCCGCGACAATCCGCTGACATCGGACGAGACGCGGTTCGAGCGCAACGTTGCCGTAGCAGCGGCTCATCCGGAACTGACCCTTGGTCCGCCGACCGCGCGCTGGCTGCACGACTCCTTCCGGACGATCGATCGCGTGACCTCCCCCAGTCATCTGTTTTCGATCACCATACCGACGGTCGTCATCGCACCGACCCGCGACGCCATCGTGCCCTATATCGCGCAGGAGCGTATCTCACGCTACTTCCGCGCCGCTCAGTTTGTGCCGATCAATGGTGCGCGGCATGAAGTGCTGCAGGAGCGCGATGTCTACCGCAAGGCAGCGCTCGCGGCCTTTCACGCCTTCGTCCCCGGCAGTGACGCCGAGGCTGTGGAGGAAGTCGAAGGATTTGGCACCTAGCCCGGCCCTCCAAGAGACCGTGGCAAATGCCGTCGGATACTATCGACTGAGAATGGCCATCGCCTGTTCGTAGACGGCGCGGCTTCCCGCTGCAATGATCGAGCCGCCGTTTTCCGGGCGCCCGCCATCCCAGGTCGTGATGATCCCACCGGCATTCTCGATGACGGGAATGATGCCGCCGACATCATACGGCTTCAGGCTGTTTTCGATCACCAGGTCGACGTGGCCGGCAGCAAGCAGCGCATAGGCATAGCAATCCGTGCCATATCGGAAGAGTCTTACCTGGCTTTCGACTTCCCGGTATTTCTCCATCTCGGCGCCGGTAAAGAGATGCGGTGAGGTGGTGAAGAGAATGGCGTTTGCCAGAGCGCCGCAATCGCGGACCTGCAACCGGCGCTCGCCCTCTGGGCCGCTATAGATGGAACCATTCGCATCCGCGAAGTAGCGTTCCCCGGTAAAGGGCTGCTCGATCATTCCCATGATGGCCCTGCCGTCGCGCTGCAGACCGATCAGCGTTCCCCAGACAGGCACACCGGAAATAAAGGCGCGAGTACCATCGATCGGGTCGATCACCCAGACATATTCGCGATCGAGGCCGACATCGCCGTGCTCTTCACCAAGAATGCCGTGATCCGGGAAATGCTCCTCGATCAGCGCACGAATGGCGACTTCCGCGGCCCTGTCGCCTTCGGTGACCGGGTCAAAGCCGCTCGACAGCTTGTTGGTCACGTCAAGCCCGGACCGGAAACGCGGTAACGTCTCGGCCTTGGCGGCCTCCGCCAGGCGATTGAAGAACGAGCGATCAGGAAGCATGGTGAAATCCATCGGTGGCGCGCGAGTGGCGCTTTTCATAGCGGAATTGCGGTCAGTTGCAAACGAGAGCAGCAGCTTTTAGCTGGCTGCACAATATTTTTGCACCGCAAAATATTGATTGACAATTGTGCACCGCAATAGTAGCGTTTGCTCACAGTCTTTTGACTGTAAATACCCTCCTTGGGTGTTTCCTCCCTAGACTTAGACCGCCGTGAGGCGGTCTTTTTTTAAGCCATCCCGGAAGACTTACTCGGCAGCCAGGGCAGAGTCGGTCGCAAACTGCGCCACATAGATCGCCATCTGACGCATAAAGGCAGTGATCGCTCCGGCGACCAGGGCAAAGTCGGCGCGCTTCTCCAGCGTGATTTCGTCGACATAAATCGACCGGTTCACTTCTATCTGCAACGCATGAAGCCCGCGTGACGGCCGGCCGTAGTGCTCGGTGATGAAGCCACCGGCATAGGGTTTGTTGCGGATCGCCGTGAAGCCCATTTCCTCGAAGATGGCGACGGCCGCCCGCGACAGCTCGGCCGAAGCGCTGGTGCCATAGCGATCGCCGATGATGAAATCCGGCCGCGCATTGGTGCCTGCGACGCGGACATTGCCCGGCATGGAGTGGCAGTCGATCAGTACACCGAAGCCGAACTGGACATGCGTGCGTGCGATCAGCCGCCGCAGCGCCGCATGATACGGCTTATAGACGGCCTCGATGCGATCGAGCCCTTCCTGCACCGACAGCCGACGGGCGTAGATTTCCATGTTCTCGGCAACGATACGGGGAATGGTACCAAGGCCGCCTGCGACGCGCAGCGAATTGATGTTGGCATAGGGCGGCAGCAGTCCGTCGAACATGCGCGGATCAAGTTCGTAGGGCTCGCGGTTCACATCCAGGTAGGCGCGCGGAAAATTGGCGAGCAGGAGCGGCGCCCCGAGCGCGCTCGCATCGGCAAACAGCTCATCGACATAGTGGTCCTCGGAACGACGGATGGAAACGCCTTCGAGCCGCGACTGGGCGATGAATTCGGGCGGATAGATGCGCCCGCTGTGCGGCGAGTTGTAGACGAATGGAATGGCGTGCGACAAAGGCTCCCGGATCTCGAAAAGTGCGTATTCGGGGATTTCGTGCACCCTTTTTCCCTTTTTACCATGCCAGGAGGCGACTGCTTCGCCCATGTTGCCAGTTGCCGCACCGCAAGTCCATACTATCTCATGGGGATGACGGCCCAGACAGCCTCTTCACCGGTTGTTTACTGGCCGACTTCTAGTGTAATTGGCTGGAGCCCCACGCATAAATTACTGATTAGCGGTCTGGATAATGACTCAGAAGATACTTCTTGCAGAAGACGACAACGACATGCGCCGCTTCCTTGTGAAGGCGCTTGAAAAGGCAGGCTACAAGGTCCTCTCTTACGACAACGGTGCCAGCGCCTATGACAGGCTTCGCGAAGAACCCTTCTCGCTGCTCCTGACCGATATCGTCATGCCCGAAATGGACGGAATCGAACTGGCGCGCCGCGCGACCGAACTCGATCCGGACCTGAAAGTGATGTTCATCACCGGATTCGCGGCTGTCGCGCTGAACCCTGATTCGAAGGCGCCGAAGGATGCGAAGGTTCTTTCCAAGCCTTTCCACCTCCGCGACCTCGTCGAGGAAGTGAACAAAATGCTTGCCGCGTAAGGCTTCCGGCAGTGCATGTCACAAAACCGAAAAAAGTCTATTGACGACAAAAACGGTTTGTGGTCTATGCGCCGCCATCGGATGGGCGTGTAGCTCAGCGGGAGAGCACTACGTTGACATCGTAGGGGTCACAAGTTCGATCCTTGTCACGCCCACCATTCGAATTCAAAGGCTTAGCGAGAAATCGCTAAGCCTTTTTCGTTTCCGGCTCGAGCACTATTTCGCGCGTGCGACGACAACGCATCGCCGCGTCCCCCAAGCTCCGGCATCTGACGCTAGGGGTTGTTGTAAAACGATCCGCCGTCGTACGTGCAGGCGTAGTCGAGGACACATTGGCTGCCGGTTTTGTCCCGGAAACTGGCGGTGGTGCGCGCATAGCCCAGGCCACATTTGGCAGGCGGATAGCGGAAGCTGCTGCCGCCGAAGCCGGAGCGGACAAACACCTTCTTGTTCTGGCGGATGATCTGCGAGATTTGACTGCAGGTGTAAGCGCGCGCATCGACGTTCAAGGCACCCGCAGAAAGCGCCGTCGATGGCAGCACGAGCGTTACGGCCAACAGCGAAGCATTAACAGCGAGTCTGAACGCAGCGCCCATTTCACCTTCCCCGGCATGAGCATGGCGGGAAACAACTATACTCGCTTTCGGCGAACCGGACAAAGCAACCGGTACCGTCAAGCGTGCGGCCGGTTGCGAGGTCGTAGGTGACCCGCAACATCGCCAAAACAGTCCGATGTCCCCATATGCAGAGCGCCCGCCAAACCAGCGGGCGCTTCGTTCAGTGGGGCAGGGTGAGCCATATTACATGCACGCTGGTGCGGACTTCATGGCCGCCTCGGCGAGCGCTTTTGTCTTGTAGGCGCTACCGACAGCCATCGCGGCCTTGCCGTCAGGACGCTTCGAAACGATGCTGCATTTGCTGCTGTTCGGAGCATGCTCCACATAATAGTGGCTGCTTGCGGCAAGCGCCGGAGCGACGCCGAAGGCCAGGATAGCAACACTCAGAGCGATTTTCCTGATCATCGCATTCCTCCATCTTAGCTAGACTGGCAATCTCGCTGCCAGACGAGGGTTTAGCTATCGCTCGCGATCATTTTGCCCAAGCGTCATATCACCGCATGCAGAGGACGCCCGTATGGAGTACGAGTGCACTTGTCTCCCACCGGTGCCATCATTCCGGTTTTCTGGCCGATTGCCAGAATGGAAAGTCGAGCCTATCGACCAATTTCGAACACAGAACAATGGCAAGTCGCTGCCGACAACAGCACTGCTGAGACACGCACTACGAGGTAAAGACATGAGACTGGCAACTTTGGCCGCCGCTTCGCTGCTCGCGGCGACACTGACCACGACAGCAGATGCGGCTTCGCAGAATTTCCCCGGCGCCCCCGGTGCCCTGACGCTCACCGGCAAATGCGCCAAGCTCGTCGTCGGCAAGGTCGACGCGACGAAGGGTTGTGAAGGCGAACTTGCAAGCGTGACGCTTGTGAATGGCCAAGTCACTTTCATCTTCACCTCGGGCGGCAAGATGCTGGGCTTTCAAGGCGATGGCACGGCTATCAAGCCTGCTTCGAACGGCAACGCCCGCATGCCGCTCAACCTCGTGGTGACCGGCGTCGGCCAGAAGATGACAGGTCAGGTAAAGGTTGCCGGCACCTGCACGATGGGCAACCCGTACGGCGGCAAGCCGGTTGACATCGAATGCACGGCCGAAAGCAAGGACACGGCCTTTACGGGCAGCTTCCGCACCAACGGCAAGGCGCCGAAGCAGAAATAGGCGACCGTTTGTTGTTTTAGGTTAGGCTCAGGCACACCAGGCGCCACTCGCGCCCGGTTTGCGGGCCAAGCCCTCGTTGATCATCTGCACACCGATCGACCGACCGTCGCGCGACACGACATGCGGGGCGCCTGCCTTTCCAGGCTGCCCAGCCGGGTTCAACGAGAAGGATCCGGCGTTCAAAATGCTCAGGAGCCGCAGCTTGGCAGCGAAGCCCAGCCGTTTCTCATTGTCGCAGCGAGCCGTCTCGATACCTGGCGTCACGACGTCGGCAATGGCAATCTTCTCGCCCTTGTACCAGAACGTATCTCCATCGGCGACGCAGTTGATATGCTCCCCCTGCCCGCAATAGCCAAACGCAGCCTTGCCGGTCTGCTCCTGCGCAGGCGAGACGGAAACAGGTACAGGCTTCTCCGGGACGACGGGTGCTTTGGCCGGAATGGGCACGGCAGCGGGCGGCGTCAGGCGTGCCGCGGTTATCGAAGCGGTCTGCCGGGGGCTGGTGTCGCGCTCGGGTTCGTTCCGTGCGACCGTGGCCGGCCGAGCGAACGTCGCTACTGGCGCATGCGCCGCCAGCATCGGTTTCACGCTTTTCCAGTTGTCGTATAGCGCAATACCGCCAACGGCCAGAACACCGATGATTGTCCAGGAGAGCGCGCTTCCGCCTCCTCTTGCCTTCGATCGTGCCGATGATTTGCGGCGGCGTGTCGCGGTCTTTGCCATCTGTCCGATTCCCGTGAATGCGCCGATTATCGCCGGGTAATCCTTTCCGAAAGGTTGGCGACCAAGCATTTTGGCGCGGCGGCGGCAAAGCATGTTCGAAAGAGGTCGATCATCTTCCTGGAAATCCAGCATCGACGGGACAGAGACCGGCCGCTGCCCCGATGCCGGTTCTCATCGATCGTCGCGCCGCCAGCCATAGCGCAGGTGTCAGGCGCGAGCCGGCGAGGTCCTTTCCGACGACGAGCGCATTGGCGAGGCGCAACGGGAGCCCGCCGAGTCTGCGATATCGCTTCTTTCCAATTCGACCTGTGTATCAGCGGCGGCGCGAAGCGCCTGCCATTCGATCTCGTGCTTGATGGCAATGTCGTGCGGCACCAAAACTGCTTTCATCTTTTCTCACCGGTTGTCGCGAATATGAAGTGGATTGCAGTGGCGGCAGATCAACGACGTGGCTTGGCAAGCGTGGAATCGTCTTCCACGGCCGGCTTCGGCCCGCCTTTCGAAAGATCGCCGCCAGTGACGTGAGCGGGAACGTGAACGTCTTCAAAAACGCCATGCGGCAGCGTCAGGTCGACGTGATGCGGCGGCAGCACCTGCGCCTTCTGCATTCGGTTGGGACGCACCCGCTTCATGCGGTCGGACTTTTCCGTGCGTTTGTCGGGGATGTGGGTCGAGGGGTGCATCGTCGGCCTCCTGTTCATGCGCATATGACGGGTGAAGGTGTAACGACGGCGACGCTGGATAGTTCCCAAGAAAACAACAAAGCACACCGCGTCGATCTTGACTGGCGTGGCAAGTTCACTACCTTCGCTCTATCCCTCGGCCTCGGACATCGGCCGATGGGTCAACCTGGTGCCGGGCCCCTCTGGCGAGAGTTTTTACGGCGCTCTCGTGATGTCGGTACCGCCTGCAGCTTAAGCCGGCGGATTTTTCATCGATGAAAAAGCTTACCATGCCTCACGCGCATGCCCTTTGTGGTATGCCGCGTTTTTCACGCACATATTCTCTGTTCGAAACCGTTCGCGGCTGCGAGGTGCAGCCATGACCAACAGTTCCCAGCAAAAACCGACGCTCAGCTATTTCCGCTGGGCTTTCATCGTCACCATCCTCGGCCTGATCCTGGGCGCAGCCCTCGGCTGGCAGACGACCGGCACGATCGGCGGCATGGCGACCGTCTTCTTCATCTGCACGGTACTCGCCGTGCTGGAAATCTCACTCTCTTTCGACAATGCCATCGTCAATGCCAACAAGCTCAAGGAAATGACGCCGGTCTGGCAGCATCGCTTCCTGACCTGGGGCATCGTCATTGCCGTCTTCGGTATGCGTATCGTCTTCCCGTTGGCGATCGTCGCGATCGCCGCCAAAATCGGCCCATTGGAAGCCCTGGTGCTCGCGGCCCGGGAGCCTGCGGAATACGCCCGCATCATGAACGACGCGCATCTGCCGATCGCAGCCTTCGGCGGCACCTTTCTAATGATGGTCGGCCTCAACTACTTCTTCAATCACGAGAAGGACGTCCACTGGATATCAGGGCTTGAAAAGCTGATGGCCCGCTCGGCGACCATCAAGGGCGTCGAGATCACCTTCGTGCTGGCGCTGGTTCTCGTGTTCTCGTCATTCCTCGGCGAAGAAGAAGCCACGACCTTCGTGCATTGCGCCATCTATGGCCTTCTGACTTTCCTAGCTGTTGAGGTGATCGGCGGTCTACTCGATGCTTCGCAGCAGACGATGAGCGCTGCCGCCAAGGGCGGTCTCGGCGCCTTCATCTATCTGGAAGTGCTGGATGCCAGCTTCTCCTTCGACGGCGTCATCGGTGCCTTCGCGCTGACGCAGAACCTCTTCGTCATCGCCATCGGGCTCGGCATCGGTGCCATGTACGTGCGTTCGATGACGATCATGCTTGTCGAAAAGGGAACGCTTGCCGAATACCGCTACCTCGAGCATGGCGCCTTCTACGCGATCCTGATCCTCTCGGTGATCATGTACGTGCAGACCATGTACCATATTCCCGAGGTGATCACCGGCCTTGGCGGCGCGGCCCTGATCGGCATCTCGCTCTGGTCTTCCATCCGCTACAACAAGAAGGAGCAGGCGCAAGAGCGCGCCGAGGCGCACAAGGAACTGCACGCCTGATACGTGTGAGCCGCATCGACCGATGCTGCTTCATCACGGCAAAAATAAAGCCCGCGACCATTGAACTGACCCCCGAAAGTTGGACAACAACCTTCGGGGGTTTTTCATGTCCAAGCACAGCGAAGCTTTTAAGCGATCTGTTGTGGAGTTTTATCAGACGGGTGAGCGAGGCGCTCGCGAAGTAGGCCGGCGTTTCGGCGTAGATCATGCCACGGTTCGTACATGGGTGGCGAGTTACGCGGCGCACGGACCTTTAGGTCTGGCGAAGAAATTCAGCCGCTACGATACAGCTTTCAAGCTGTCGGTTCTCCAGCGGATGTGGGAGGATGGTCTGTCCTACCGTCAGACGGCGGCGTTGTTCGACATCCGCAATAAGAGTAGCCTGGCGGATTGGGAGCGACGCTATAAGACTGGCGGTATTGATGCCTTGAGCCCGCGTCGCAAAGGAAGGCCCCGATCAATGCCCGAGCCGCAAAAACAACCGGACGCTTCACGCAGCGATGATAAGAGCCGTGAGGAGTTGCTGGCGGAGCTGACCTATCTGCGGATGGAGAACGCCTACCTAAAAAAACTCGATGCCTTAACGCTGGAGCAAGCAGCGCTCAAAAAGCGCAAGTCATCCAAGCGTTAAGGCCATTCTATCCCATTGATAGCTTGCTGAAGCTTTCGGGCCTTTCCCGCAGCACTTTTTATTATCGGCAAAAGGTGTCGGCGCTTTGCGACAAGCATGCTGCGCTGAAGGACCGGATCAAGGCCGTCTTCCACGCTCACAAGGGCCGCTATGGCTATCGGCGCGTGACTGCAGAGATCCGCCAGGAGGGGCACAGGGTCAATCACAAGACGGTGCAGCATCTGATGGTCAAGATGGGACTGAAATCGCTGGTCAGACCGAAGAAATATCGCTCCTACAAGGGCAGCGTCGGGCGCATAGCTCCCGATCTGATCAAACGGCAGTTCACCGCACAGGCGGTCAATCAGAAATGGGTGACGGATGTCACCGAATTTAACGTCGGGGGTGAGAAGCTCTATCTCTCGCCGGTTATGGACTTGTTCAACGGAGAGATCATTGCTTTTGAAACCGCAAGACGGCCCGTCTTCAAACTGGTGGAAGGGATGTTGAGCAAGGCGTTGAACCAGCTAGGCAACAATGACAAGCCGATCCTGCATTCTGACCAGGGATGGCATTACCAGATGTCCGCATATCAGCAGCGACTGAAAAAACACGGCATCCAACAGAGCATGTCACGCAAAGGCAACTGCCTCGACAACGCGGCAATGGAGAGCTTCTTCGCAACCCTCAAGTCCGAGCTCTTCTATCCCAATCGGTTCGAAAGCACCCAGAGCCTGAAGAACGGCATCAAGGACTATATCCACTACTACAATCATCAGCGCATCAAGCTGAAACTGAAAGGACTGAGTCCTGTGCAATACAGAACTCAGTCCCTTGTATCATAGCCCAGCAACCGTCCAACTTTATGGGGTCAGTTCACCATCCGGTTGCGGGCTGTTTCGTATCCGGCGATCGTGGATCGCCAAAACCGCGCCGAAGCGCTTAGTGGTTGATTCTACCGAACATGCTCGGATCGATACCGAGCTCGCGCAGATCGCGTGCCTTCGGGCGGCGGCCAGCTTCGACAGCGGCGCTCGCAGCATTCGCAGCACTGATCATCGCAAAGGCGCGGCCAAGGAAACCATCGCGGATGGACTTACGGAAGGACATTTCTTTCTCGCTTTGCTTTATGATTGACTGCTCATATGTGTGCCTCCCCATGCGTTGCGACAAGCGATGGAACTTCAGCCCTGCCATGCAAAAACACGAGATCAGAATAGACGCACGACAGGCAGCCACCCACGAGCGGCGTCTGCGCACTCGGGCGAGGTCTGGAAATGCATGTTCCGATCGTGCTTCCCGATATTTGAGAGCGTCTACCTTGGCGATCACGCAAGCGCTACCGTATGACTCAGCAAAACGAGGCACAGTACGGAGCCGTGGCGTGATCACAAGGATTGGATGACATGCTGTTGACAGAACCGTTCGTGATCAGACGTGCCGAGTTATCGGAGGCCGAAGCCTTGGCGCAATTTGCCGCGCACCTATTTCGCGATACCTACGATAAAGACACAGCGGCGTCCGACATCGACGCTCACATCGAGAAGAATTTCAGCGTCGGACATCAGGCCGGGGAGATCAGCGATCCCTCCGCCGCGGTGTTTCTTTCGACATTTGATGACCGCATCATCGGATACGCGCACGTCATTTTCGACTCGGTCAATCATCGGCCGGCCTTTCTCAATCGCATTTATGTCCACACCGGTTGGAGAGGCCGTGGATTGGCGACCGAACTCTTGGAGACCGTTCTGAGCGAGGCTAGGCAACGCGGCGAAACCCGTTTGGAGTTGACTGTATTCGAGCAAAACGCCCGGGCGATCGCGTTTTACAAAAGAGCCGGATTCGCAGTGACCGGTAACACGGCATTTACCGTCGGTCAGGACGTCCAGACCGACCTCGTGATGGCGATAGACCTGGTCGAGGGTCTCGACACCTAACCGCACAGCCACGCGAGCAAGACGTCTGATGTGACGCGGTGCCGTGTCCGCCACCGCGTCTCGCGGGCCTGAACGAAAAGGGCCGGCGATGTGTCCATCGCCGGCCGCAATTGAGGGGTTCGGGCAGTCTTTTTCTTTTAATCCTCGTTGGCCGCCAGCTGCGACAGAACCTCGCCGCGTCCGCGCAGGCGCAGGATCAGCGGGATGATGAAGGCGGCGGCGGCGACGATCAGCAGGCCGGCCGCGATCGGCGACATCACCAGCGTCGTCACGTCGCCCTGGCTGATCGCAAGCGCGCGGCGCAGCTGCTGCTCGGCCAGTGGGCCAAGGATGAGGCCGACGACCGCGGGCGCGATCGGATAGCCGAAAAGCCGCATGATGTAGCCGAGGACACCGAAGGCGAGCAGCATGCCGAGTTCAAACACCGAGGGGTTGGCGCCGATCGTGCCGAGCGTCGCAAACAGCAGGATGCCGGCATAGAGCCATGGCTTCGGGATCGTCAGCAGGCGTACCCAGAGACCGATCAGCGGCAGGTTGAGCACCAGGAGCATCGCATTGGCGATCAGCAGGCTGGCAATCAGGCCCCAGACGATCTGTGGGTTGTTCGCAAATAACAGGGGGCCGGGCTGCAGACCGTATTGCTGGAAGCCGGCGAGCATGATCGCCGCCGTTGCCGAAGTCGGCAGGCCGAGTGTCAGGAGCGGAACGAGCGTACCGGCAGCCGATGCGTTGTTCGCAGCCTCTGGACCGGCCACACCCTCAATCGCGCCACGGCCGAATTCCTCGGGATTCTTGCTCAGCCGTTTCTCGGTGGCATAGGAGAGGAATGTTCCGATCTCTGCGCCGCCGGCCGGCATTGCACCTATCGGGAAACCAATGAGGGTGCCGCGCAGCCACGCTTTCCAGGAACGCGCCCAGTCCTGTGCCGTCATCCACAACGAACCCTTGACCGCCTCGACGGTCTCCTCGCCCCGATTGCCCTGAGCGGCAATATAGAGTGTCTCGCCAATAGCAAACATCGCAACCGCCAACGTCGTGACCTCGACACCGTCGAGCAGATCCGGAACGCCGAAGGAAAGACGCGCCTGGCCGGTCTGCAGGTCGATACCGATCATAGCAAGCGCAAAGCCGATGAAGAGCGACGTGAGCCCCCTCAGCGCCGAGTCCCCGAAAGCAGAGGAAACCGTGACGAAGGCAAGGATCATCAGCGCAAAATACTCGCGGGGGCCAAAGACGAGAGCGAGTTTGACGATATAGGGGGCGATGAAGGCCAGTCCGAGCGTGGCGATGAGACCCGCCACGAACGAGCCGATCGCCGCTGTCGCGAGCGCGGGGCCGCCCCTGCCCGCCCGGGCCATCTTGTTGCCCTCCAATGCGGTGACGATCGAGGAGCTTTCGCCCGGCGTGTTGAGAAGGATCGAGGTCGTCGAACCACCATACATCCCGCCGTAGTAGATGCCAGCGAACATGATGAGCGATCCGCCCGGATCGAGCTTGTAGGTGACCGGCAGCAGGAGTGCGACCGTCAGCGCCGGACCGATGCCCGGTAGAACGCCGACGGCCGTTCCAAGCGTTACGCCGATCAACGCGTAAAGCAGGTTCATCGGCTGCATGGCAACCAGGACGCCCTGAAGGAGGAGTTCGAAAGTGTTCATGGGCATTCGTTCCTAGAAGAAGAGCCTCTCCAGCGGACCGGCAGGCAACAAGAGCTGCAGAAGCTGCGAGAAGATGACCCAGACGACGAAGCTGAGGGCGATACCGGCTGGCAACGATAGCCAAAGCTTGCGCAGTCCGAAGCCACGCGCCGTGAGTGCGAAGAGAACGCCGGTGGCAATCGAAAAGCCGGCCGTCTTCAGGAGCAGCATTTGCCCTGCAAGGCCGGCGACGACCCATATGACCGGCGCGATTTCCTGATGCTCACGTTCGGGAAAATCGCCATGCCAGGCTTCGAACGCCGTCCAGATCCCAAGTGCGATCAGGCCGAGCGCGACCGCCGTCGGAACGGTCGAAGGACCGATGCGCGCGTATTGCGCGACCGCCTTCATGTGAGAAACGTCCCAGAGCATGACCGCGGCCACGGCGAAAAGACAAAGGGCAATGATCAGCGCCGCCCAGTCGGGGCGGCGCTTCGTTGCCAGGGGTTCGTTACCCTCGCTCATTTAACAAGTCCGATCTCTTTGAGGATGCCTTCGGTCGCAGCAACATCCTTTTCGAGCTGCGCCTTGAAGGCGTCGCCGGCGAGGTAGGTATCGGCCCAACCCTTGGTCTTCAGGATTTCCTGCCAGCCGGCGGACTTCGAGACCTTGTCGAAGTCAGCGGTGATCGCTGCGGTCTGTTCGGCCGAAAGCCCTGGAGCGGCAGCCACCATACGCCAGTTCTGCACGGCGACATCGAGACCGGATTCCTTCAGCGTCGGCGCATCGACGCCCTCGATGCGGTGCTCGCCAGACACGGCAAGCAGGCGCAGCTGGCCGGCTTTAACTTGCGATTCAAACTCGCCATAACCAGAAATGCCCGCCGTCACCTGTCCGCCGAGAATGGCAGCCAGTGCTTCGCCGCCGCCGGAGAAGGCAACATAGTTGATCTTCGTCGGATCGACCCCGGCCGCCTTCGCGATCAGGCCGACCGCGATGTGGTCGGTGCCGCCGGCCGAGCCGCCACCCCAGGAAACGGCACCCGGATCCTGCTTCAGCTTCGCGACGAGATCGGCCATCGTCTTGATGTCGGATGAAGCCGGAACGACGATCGCCTCGTATTCGCCCGTGAGACGGGCGATCGGCGTGACGTCCTTGAGGGTAACCGGCGACTGGTTCGTCAGGATCGCGCCGACCATGACATAGCCGCCAACGATCAGTGCGTTAGGGTTGCCGCTGTTCTGACCGGCAAACTGGGCGAGACCAATGGTGCCGCCGGCGCCTGGAACGTTCTGAACCTGAATGTTGCCTGAGATGCCTTCCTTCTGCATGACGGTCTGCAGCGAGCGAGCAGTCTGGTCCCAACCGCCGCCAGGAGCGGCCGGCGCCATGATGGTGTAGTCGGCGCCATAGGCCGGCAACGCGATCGCGGCCGCGAAAATGCTTGCAAGAAGAGTATGCTTCACGAGTGTGTCCTCCGTGGGCACGGCTGAGAAACCGCGCATTGTTCTCGATGGAATCGGGAAGGACACCGCAGACGGACATCAAGGTCCGGTATGGCCGGCAAGCTCCTCCCGAAACTTCACCTCTCCGCCTCCACGGAGCTGAAGTTCTACAAAGCGGACCACAATAAGCTGTCATTTAGCTGACATCCGCTGAGTATCCACCCCGAAGGACACTTTTTTGCCGCAATTGCCGCTCGGCGAAAAACTTCGACCGTTGCGGGAACTTGTCTGCCATCGCCGCGTTTAGGGAGATAAGGAGGATTGGGCCATGAGTTCTCACATCGATACCAAGCAAATCGAACATGAGGGCTTACGACAAGTGTGGAGCGTGCGTGAATTTGCGCGTCGCCACCGGTTGGACAAGGAGGAGGAGAAGCGGCTCCTCGTGCTTTTCGGATCGTTCGCGACGAAGCAGGAATTGCTGTCGAACGCCCAGCGGCCCTGCCTTTTCCGGTAACTACCACGATTTTTATTGTGCCCGCAGGACCTCGTTCCAGTGCGCGATCAACCTCGCGCGCTTCACCTGATCCAGGTAGACCATCAGTCCGGGGCTGACAGGCACCGGCCGCAATTGCGCGCCCAGCAGCTCCTGCATCGTGTTGGCTGTGTTCTCACCGGCGACCTCAGGGCTGACAGCCGGAATTTGCAGCTCGCGCGCCATGATCGTCTGCCCCTCCTTCGACATGAAGAAGGAGAGGTAGCGGCGCCCGAGTTCCGGCTCGCCCGCCGCCTGCGGCACGAGGCCAATGCGCGACATCACGACGGTATAGTCCTTTGGCAGGACAATCCCCACATCCGGCTGGCGTTTGGCCCAATCGGCGGCATAGGAGCCGAGGATGTTGTAGCCGAGAACGAAACGGCCGTCGGACACGCGCTCCAGAATGGCAGAGCTGGTCGAATAGAGTTTGACTCCTGCTGCGCCCATGGCGCCGATGACGGACCAGATATCCCCGAACTGCTCCTGGTCACGCGCCATGAACAGGAAGCCGACGCCGGAACGTTCGATGTCGTAGGTGCCGATCCGGCCATGGACCGCATCGCCCTTGCGCTTGAGGTAATCGACGAATTCGGCGCGCGAACTCGGTGGCGGCTCCTTCACGAAGCTCGGCTTGTGATAGACGAAAACCGCCGGCTCGAAGGTCAGTGCATAGGCGGTATTGCGCCAGTTGGCCCATTTGGGCCAGCGGGCGCTCATCGGCAGGTTGCTGACCTGCGCGTAACCGTCGTTGGAGAGCTTCACCTGCAGGTCCATGGCCGAGGAAAAGGCGAAATCGGCGGTGCGCTTGCCGGCATCGGTCTCGCGCACGATGCGGTCGTAGATTTCCCCGGTCAGCATGTCCTCGTATTTGACCGCCACATCGGGATTCGCCTCCTGAAACCCGCGGATCATCGGCTGCGCCAGGGGCTCGTCGAGCGATGAATAGACGACCAGCGTCGGAGCTTCGGCATTGCCGGAACGCGCAGGATAAAACACCTCGTCCGCTGTCGCCAAAGCGGGACAGAGAGACAGCAACAGGAAAAGAACACTCCTCATTGCACGACAATGCACCAGCAGCTGCGATCCAGCAAGCCGAGCGCGCCAGTCCAGTTTCCGGCCACAGCGGCTGGTACGCTGCCAAACCGAAAAATCGCTATGACATCGGCCTCACCGCCCTGTATCCTTTTCAAAAATCAAGGGAACATCCGTGCGCATTCTACTGGTGGAGGACAATATCGCGCTGGCCGACGGGCTTTCGGCGATCCTGCGCGGCACCGGCCATGCCGTTGACGTCGTGCATGACGGTGCCTCGGCCAATGCTGTGACGGCGGCTGAGAATTTCGATCTCGTCGTGCTCGACCTGAACCTGCCGGAGATGGACGGCCTCGAAGTGCTGCGCGGCATGCGGGCACGGCAGAACCAATCGGCCGTCCTCATCCTGACGGCGCGCGGCGCGCCGGAGGAGCGGGTCAAGGGCCTCGATCTCGGCGCCGACGACTACCTCATCAAGCCCTTCGACATCTCGGAATTCGAGGCCCGCGTGCGCGTTCTCCTGCGCCGCCAGGCCGGGCTGCATTCGGCGACGGTGAGCTTCGGCGGCCTTTCGCTCGACCTCAATTCGCGTGCATTTTCCGCCGGCTCGACGCCGCTCGACATCCCCGCCCGCGAACTTGGCCTTCTGGAAATCCTCTTCATGCGCGCCGGCAAGGTCGTCGCCAAGGAGGCGATCATCCAGTCGCTGACCGCTTTCGACGACGACATTTCGGCCAATGCCATCGAGCAGTATGTCAGCCGCCTCAGGAAGCGCCTGTCGCCCTACGGCCTGACGGTGAAGACCGCGCGCGGCATCGGCTACTATCTCGACAAGCTGCCCGAGGCCTCATGACGACGGCCTATTCGCTCCGACGAAGGCTCCTGTTCTGGCTGCTGATCTCGACTGCCATCATCGGCATGATCGCGCTCGCGGACACCTATCGGGAAGCCGTGCAAACCTCCAACATCGTCTCGGACCGCGTGCTGGCAGGTTCGGCGCTCGCCATCGCCGAACGCGTCGTCGTGGCCGAAGACGGCACGCTCGAGGTCGATATCCCCTATGTGGCGCTTGAAATGCTGACCTCGGCCGCGCAGGACCGGGTCTTCTATCGCGTCGACGGACCGCCGGGGAAATTCATCACCGGCTACCAGGCGTTGCCCGTGCTTAACGAAACCGTGGGCGACACCGCCGCCTTTGCCGACGACACTTTTCGCAGCGAACCGATCCG
Organism: Rhizobium sp. YTU87027; assembly: GCF_050644135.1. Classification (NCBI taxonomy): domain Bacteria; kingdom Pseudomonadati; phylum Pseudomonadota; class Alphaproteobacteria; order Hyphomicrobiales; family Rhizobiaceae; genus Rhizobium; species Rhizobium sp. YTU87027. The sequence continues at coordinate 2,778,865 of NZ_CP098440.1, forward strand.
GGTGGCGACACTGAAACGCTCAGCCTCGACCGGCATCCGCTCGGTCCCCTTCGCCGTAACCGTCGCCGAAACCACGATTGCCCGCCGCCAGCTGGCCCGCGCCATCCTCTTCCGCTCCGCACTCCGCCTCTCCTTCATGATCGCGGGCGCCGCCGTCATCGTCTGGATCTCGGTCACCGTCGCCCTACGCCCGCTCTACAAGCTGCGCGATGCGATCGGCGAGCGGAGCCCCGACGACCTTCACCCGATCGAACAATCCGTGCCAAGCGAGGTCCAACCGCTGGTCGATACGGTCAACGGCTTCATGGTGCGTCTGGAATCGGCGCTCGATGCGCTTCGTAACTTCACCGGCAACGCCAGCCACCAGCTGCGCACGCCGCTTGCGATCATCCGCACGCAGCTCGCGCTATCGGCCCGATCAGGCACACTGGCAGAAGCACAGGGCTCTGCCCTGAAGGGTGATCAGGCCGTCGCCCACGCAGAACGCATTCTCGCGCAATTGCTGCTGATGGCGAAGATCGATGCGGCAACGGCGAAGGAGGCGCTGACCGCCTCCTCGATCGACCTGACGGCCATCGCCCAGGACATCACCGGGGAGCTCATCCCGGCCGCCGCCGAGGCGGGCATCGATCTCGGTTTCGAAGGCAACCGCCCTGCCTTCATCCGCGCCGAGCCGCTGCTGATCGGCGAGCTATTGCGCAACCTTGCCGGAAACGCCATCGCCTATGCCGGCAAGGGTGCGGAGGTGACGGTGCGGATAGCTGAAACGGATGAGGCCGTCCGCCTCGAAGTCGAGGACAATGGCCCGGGCATTCCAGCGGAGAAGCTGGCCGCCGTGCGGCGACGCTTTTCACGCGGCAGCGATTCGGGTACGCCGGGGGCCGGGCTCGGCCTGCCGATTGTCGAAGAGATCGCTGGTCTCTTCAACGCGGCGCTGACGCTGGAGCCCGGCATGGACGGTAGAGGCCTCAAAGCCTCCGTGACCTTTACGAAGGTTGCGTAAAGGCTTAGCCGGCTTGGCCATACCGCCTTGCATTCTTTCGCTGCATTGCACACACTGCCATCAGGGAACAGCAAATGCCGTCAACGATACGGCAGCGGACAAGGCAATACATGTCGATCAAAGCCAGCATCTATCATCTGACGCATTACAAATACGACAAGCCGGTCCGCCTCGGACCCCAGATCATCCGCCTCAAGCCTGCTTCGCATTCGAAGACGCGGGTGATCAGCCATTCGCTGAAGGTCTCGCCGTCGAACCATTTCGTGAACCTGCAGCAGGATCCCTACGGCAATTACCTTGCCCGCTACGTCTTCCCCGACCCGGTGACCGAGTTCAAGATCGAGGTCGATCTCGTCGCCGACATGACTGTTTACAACCCCTTCGATTTCTTCATCGAGGAGAGCGCCGAAGTGTGGCCCTTCTCCTATCCCGAGGAGCTCAGGGACGACCTGAAGATCTACATGCAGCCGCAGCCGGTGGAGCCGGCGCTGGCAGCCTATCTCTCAGGCATCGACCGCACCCCGATGCGCACCACCGATTTCATCGTCGGTCTCAATGCCCGGCTGAAGAACGACGTCGAGTACGTCATCCGTATGGAGCCCGGCGTGCAGACGCCGGAGGAGACGCTGAAACTGGCGCTCGGCTCCTGTCGCGACTCGAGCTGGCTGCTGGTCGAGATCCTCCGCAATCTCGGCTTCGCCGCCCGCTTCGTCTCCGGCTATCTCATCCAGTTGACGCCCGATCTGAAAGCGCTCGACGGTCCCTCCGGCACCGAGGTCGATTTCACCGATCTGCATGCCTGGTGCGAGGTCTATATCCCCGGCGCCGGCTGGATCGGCCTCGACCCGACCTCCGGCCTGCTGACCGGCGAAAGCCACATCCCGCTCGCCGCCACCCCGCACTATCGCAACGCCGCCCCCATCTCCGGCGCCCTCTACGGCCACGCCAACACCGAATTCGCCTTCGACATGAAGGTCGCGCGCGTCGCGGAGCACCCGCGCATCACCAAGCCTTTTTCCGACGACAGCTGGCACGAGCTCAACGACCTCGGCCTCAAGGTCGATCGCATCCTTGAGGCCGAGGATGTCAGGCTCACCATGGGCGGCGAGCCGACCTTTGTCTCCATCGACGACTTCGAATCCGAGGAGTGGAACACCGCAGCCGTTGGCCCGACCAAGCGCGAGAAGGCCGACGTGCTGATCCGTAAGCTACGCGAACGCTTCGCGCCCGGCGGCTTCCTGCATTACGGCCAGGGCAAGTGGTATCCGGGCGAAAGCCTGCCGCGCTGGACCTTCTCGCTGTACTGGCGCAAGGACGGCAAGCCGATCTGGCGGAACCCGGATCTGATCGCCGGTGAGGGCAAGGATACCGGCGTAAAGGCCGACGATGCCGCCAACCTGTTGAATGCCATCGCCCGGGAACTGGCGATCGAAACGGACATGGTGCTGCCCGCCTATGAGGATCCGGCCGAATGGATCCTCAAGGAAGGAAGCCTGCCTGATAATGTCGATCCCTCGAACTCCAAGCTGAAGGACCCGGAAGAGCGCAGCCGCATCGCCCGCGTCTTCGAACGCGGCCTGACGGTACCAACAGGCTACATCCTGCCGGTTCAGGCATGGAACGCCAAGGCATCCGGCAAGCGCTGGGTCAGCGAACGGTGGAAGACCCGCCGCGGCAAGATCTTCCTCGTGCCTGGCGACAGTCCCGTCGGCTACCGCCTGCCGCTCGGCACCCTGCCCTACGTGCCGCCGGCGCGCTTTCCCTATATCCACCCGGCCGACCCCTCCATCCCGCGCAGGCCCCTGCCCGATGTCTTCGTGCCATCAGGCCGCGCCATGCCGGAAGCCTCCCGCCACAACGACGAGACCGGCCAGAGCCGCGTCGAGCAGACCATTGGCGAGATCGGCGGCGCCGTGCGCACCGCGATCTCGGTCGAGCCGCGCGACGGCCGGCTTTGCGTCTTCATGCCCCCGGTCGAGCGCATCGAGGATTCTCTCGAGCTGATCGCCGCGGCTGAAAACGCCGCCGCCGAACTCGGCCTGCCCGTCCATATCGAAGGCTATTCGCCGCCGCAGGACGAGCGCATCAACGTCATCCGCGTCGCCCCCGACCCTGGCGTCATCGAGGTCAACATCCATCCGGCCTCCAACTGGCAGGACTGCGTGGCGATCACCACGGCTGTCTACGAAGAGGCGCGCCAGTCGCGGCTCGGCGCCGACAAGTTCATGATCGACGGGCGCCACACCGGCACTGGCGGCGGCAACCACGTGGTGGTCGGCGGCGCCAATCCCGGCGACAGCCCGTTCCTGCGCCGTCCCGATCTGTTGAAGAGCCTGGTGCTGCACTGGCAGCGCCATCCGTCGCTCTCCTACATGTTTTCAGGCATGTTCATCGGCCCGACCAGCCAGGCGCCACGCATCGACGAGGCCCGCCACGACAGCCTCTACGAGCTGGAAACGGCGCTCGCCCAGATCCCCGTGCCGGGCCGCGGCCTAACACCGCTGCCGTGGATCACCGACCGCCTGTTCCGCAATCTCCTGATCGACGTCACCGGCAACACCCACCGCGCCGAGATCTGCATCGACAAGCTGTTTTCGCCCGACGGCCCGACCGGTCGCTTGGGCCTCGTCGAGTTCCGCGGCTTCGAGATGCCGCCGAACGCGCGCATGTCGCTCGCCCAGCAATTGCTGGTCCGCGCCCTCATCGCCCGCTTCTGGCAGAACCCGGCCGACGGCCGCTTCGTGCGCTGGGGCACGACCCTGCACGACCGTTTCATGCTGCCGCACTTCGTCTGGCACGACTTCCTCGACGTGCTCGCCGATCTCAAGCAGAACGGCTTCGACCTCAGCCCGGAATGGTTCAAGGCGCAGCTCGAATTCCGCTTCCCCTTCTGCGGCGAGGTCGAATACGAGGGCTCCAAGCTGGAGCTGCGCCAGGCGCTGGAGCCTTGGAACGTCATGGGCGAAGAAGGCGCGATCGGCGGCACCGTGCGCTATGTCGACAGTTCCGTCGAGCGCCTACAGGTGAGGCTCGAGACCGGCAACGCCTCCCGCTACACCGTCACCTGCAACGGCCGCACCGTGCCGTTGACGCCGACAGGGACGGCGGGCGTCTCGGTCGCCGGCGTCCGCTTCAAGGCATGGCAGCCGGCGTCGGGATTGCACCCGCTTCTGCCGGTCAACACCCCGCTTACCTTCGACATTTATGATACATGGTCGAAGCGTTCGATCGGCGGCTGCATCTATCATGTTGCCCATCCGGGCGGGCGTAACTATGACACCTTCCCGGTCAATGGTAACGAAGCGGAAGCAAGGCGTCTGGCGCGATTCGAGCCGTGGGGGCATACATCGGGCGGCTATATCCCGCGCACGGAGACAGCTTCGCCGGAATTCCCGCTGACGCTCGATCTTCGCAGGCCGGCGGGAATTTAGACATTAGGACGAAATGGGCAAGAAACCGACGGCAGAACTGAAGGAAGCACCACGCAACCGCACCGGCAACGATGCGGTGCTCAGCTACGCCCCGCTGCCTGGCGTGGCCGACGAAATGGTCGATACCAACGGCGCCATCCGTCCGGTCTGGCAGCGTTTCTTCGCGCATCTGAGCGGCATGCCCGAAAAGGACCTGACCGAGCGCTTCGCTCGCGCCGATCGCTATCTCCGCGATGCCGGCGTGTTTTACCGCGCCTATGGCAGCACCGGCAGCGCCGAGCGCTCCTGGCCGCTTTCGCATGTGCCCGTCCTGATCCACGCCCGCGAATGGGAAGCGCTGTCGGCCGGCCTCGTGCAGCGCGCCGACCTGCTTGAGGCGATCGTTGCCGACATCTACGGCGAAAACCGGCTGGTCGCGGATGGCGTCCTGCCACCCGCACTCATCGCCGCCAATCCGGAGTACCAGCGTCCACTCGTTGGCATCACTCCCGCGGGCGGTCATTATCTGCATTTCTGCGCCTTCGAGATCGGCCGCGGCCCAGACGGCAACTGGTGGGTGCTGGCCGACCGCACCCAGGCTCCGTCGGGCGCCGGTTTCGCGCTCGAAAACCGCGTCGCGACAACCCGCGCCTTCTCCGACATCTACGCCGAAACGCCGGTTCATCGGCTGGCCTCCTTCTTCGGCGCCTTCCGTGATGCGCTGCAAGGCATGAAGCACAGCGGCGATGACCGCATCGCCGTCCTGACCCCCGGCCCCGCCAACGAGACCTATTACGAACACGCCTATATCGCCCGCTATCTCGGCTTCATGCTGCTCGAAGGCGAGGACCTGACGGTCGTCAACGGCAAGGTGATGGTGCGCACCGTTTCGGGCCTGAAGCCGATTACCGTTCTCTGGCGCCGCCTCGATTCCGCCTATGCCGACCCGCTCGAACTGAACCAGAATTCGCACATCGGCACGCCCGGCCTCGTGGAAGCATTGCGCGCCGAAAGCGTCACCATCGTCAACGCACTCGGCAGCGGCATCATCGAGACCCGTGCGCTTCTCGCCTTCATGCCGACGATCTGTCGTCGGCTGTTCGGCGGGGAACTGAAGCTCCCCTCGATCGCGACCTGGTGGTGCGGCCAGAAGGGCGAGCGCGAACATGTCGCAAAGAACATCGAGAAGATGGTGATCGGCCCGGCTTATTCGCGCGCGCCCTTCTTCGATGACAGCGGTGAATCCGTGCTCGGCTCGAGCCTGCGCGCCACCGCCAAAGACTCGATCGCCGACTGGCTGAATTCCGACGGCGCAAAGCTCGTCGGCCAGGAAGTCGTGACGCTTTCGACCACGCCCGCCTGGATCGACGGCAAGCTTACGCCACGGCCGATGTCGCTGCGCGTCTTCGCGGCTCGCACAGCCAATGGCTGGCAGATCATGCCCGGCGGCTTTGCCCGCATCGGCGGCAGCGATGACGTGGCGGCCATTGCCATGCAGTCTGGCGGTGCGGCCGCCGACGTCTGGATTGTCAGCGACAAGCCGGTGGAGCGGCACACGCTGCTGCCGGCCGAAGGCAGCTTCACCCGCAACATGCCGGGCAGCCTGCCGAGTCGCGCCGCTGACAACCTCTTCTGGCTTGGCCGCTACATCGAACGCGCCGAAGGGGCGCTGCGCATCCTGCGCGCCTGGCACGCCCGCTTCGCCGAGGCCGCCGATCCGAGCCAGCCGCTACTGGCCGACGTGACGGCCTACCTGGCAGCCGTCGATATCGACACCAAGGACGCGGTGCCGGACACGCTGCTGCGCAACATCGACAGCGCCGTCTATTCCGCCAGCAACATCCGCGACCGCTTTTCACCCGACGGTTGGCTGGCGCTCACCGATCTCGCCAAGACCGCGCGGCGTTTCCATGCGACGGTCTCATCGGGCGATGACGCAAGCCATGCGATGACGATCCTGCTGCGCAAGCTCGCGGGTTTCGCAGGTCTGGTGCACGAAAATATGTATCGCTTCATGGGCTGGCGGTTCCTGTCGCTCGGCCGCCATATCGAGCGCGGCCTGCACATGACGCGGCTGCTCGGCCACATGTCGGGACCGGACGCCCCCGACGGCGCGCTCGACATGCTGCTGGAGATCGGCGACAGCGTCATGACCCATCGCCGTCGCTACAACGTCAACACTGCCCGCCTGACGGTCACCGATCTTCTGGCGCTAGATCCACTCAACCCGCGCTCGATCCTCTTCCAGATGAACGAGATCCATCGCGAGGTGGAGCAATTGCCGAACGCGTTCGTCAACGGCCAGATGTCGCCCTTCTACCGCGAAGCAATGCGGCTCCACGCAGGTCTTGCGGTGATGACGCCAGAGACGATGAGCGTCGATGTCTATCGCCGTCTCGAACGCGAGTTGGAACAACTGTCCGACCTTCTTGCCCAAACATATCTCGGGTGACTCAGGTGCTCTACGATCTCTCCCTGCACATGGGCTACATCTACGACACCCCGGCCTCGGGTGCCCGCCACATCATGCGGCTGATGCCATTGTCTCTGCCAGACCGGCAGCGGCTGATTGCCGGCTCCATCAAGGTTTCGCCGACGCCGGACGAACAGACCCACTTTGTGGATTTCTTCGAGCATCCCGCGACTTCCTTCATGTTGCGCGCGCCGCACGAAAAGCTTGATATCCGCATGCAGGCCCGCGTGCAGGTGGAGAGCCATTCGATCGCGGCGGATTTTTCGCCAGTGCTTGCGAAGCTGCCGGATGAGATTGCTGGCGTCTGGTCGCTGAAGCCCGATGCCCCGCACCACTTTCTCGGCAACAGCCCTCGCCTGCTGGAAACGCGCGCCATCTCGGACTATGCGAAGGCCTGCGCCGAACCGTCATTGACCGTGCTGCAGATCGCCACTGCGCTCTGCGCGAAAATCCACCGGGATTTCAAGTACGATGCCGAAGCGACGACCGTCGATACGACGCCGCTTGAGGCCTTCCAGTTGAAGAGCGGCGTCTGCCAGGACTTCGCCCATGTCATGATCCTTGCACTCCGCAGCCTCGGCGTTCCGGCAGGCTATGTCTCCGGCTTCCTGCGCACCATCCCGCCGCCCGGCAAGGAACGGCTGGAGGGCGCCGACGCCATGCACGCCTGGGTCAGGGTCTGGTGCGGCGAAACGATCGGTTGGGTCGAACTCGACCCGACGAACAACATCCCGGCCGGCACCGACCACATCGTCGTCGCTTATGGCCGCGACTACGCCGACGTCGCCCCGGTCATCGGTGTCTTGAAGAGCTACGGCGGCCAACGCGCCGTCCAGGCGGTGGACGTCGTGCCGCTGGGGTGAACATGCTATAGATGCATCAATGTCAAAAATCCCTCAAAGAGGGCATTTTTCATTGAGGCTGCGCACAAGAAAGCGACATTCCGCTAGAATCTTAACGATCCGATAAAGGCGAGCTCAACAATTGCCGGGCATGAATTAGGCATTATTGGGGCACTTAACTCAGGTGAACATGATGAGCACCTTTCAATCGCTGAAGTCGAGCCTGTCTCGGCTGCAGAAGGATCGGCATGGCAATTTCGGGATGGTTACTGCGATCCTGCTACCGATCGCAATAGGAGCCGGCGCGGTCGCGGTTGACGTAACCAACGCTGCGTTGGCGAAGCATCAGTTACAGGAAGCCTCCGACGCGGCGGCACTTGCCACCGCCTCCGCCCTTGCCGAGGGAAAGATCGACACAACGACTGCCTCTGCGTTCGCGAAGGATTTCGTTGCCGGTCAGATGGCAAACTTCATTAGCGACACGACCGCACTCCGGGCCGCCACAACGGCCACAGCGACCAAGACAACGTCCGGAAGTGCTGCAAGCTACAGCGTGAACGTCTCATCGTCTTACAGCATGCAACTCAGCGGCCTTGCGCGGGTCATCGGCTTCCAGACTGCCAACATCGCTACGTCAAGCCAAACAGCAAGCGGCTATTCCGAGAAGCAGGGTTCAGTTTCGATATTCCTGGCTCTCGATAAATCGGGCTCGATGGGCGACTACACAACGACGTCCTACACCTATACCTGCGGTAAAAACCACAATAAGACGTGCACAGCCTACTACACTAAAATTGCAGCCTTGAAGCTCGCGGTCGGTAACTTGACGGCAGAACTCGACAAGGCCGACCCAACGCACATCTATTCCCGCACGGGTGCGGTCTCCTACGATCTCATTACGTATCCGGAAGCCAAGCTCGCCTGGGGAACCAGTGCCGTCACGACCTATGTCAACGCGCTCTCGGCGGCCAATGGCACGAATTCCAGCGGCGCGGTGAGCATGGCCTACAACTCGTTGATCGCGAAAAACAACGCCGGTAACGACAACGAAAACGCTCTGCACCAGGCGAAAACCGGCCAGACGCCCAAGAAATATATTGTCTTCATGACCGACGGCGACAACAACGACGATTCGTCAGGCGGTCGCTCCTACGACACGTTGACGAAGGACACGTGCAATAAAGCGAAGGGTGATGGCATTGAGATCTACACGGTCGCCTTCATGGCGCCTGTGAACGGCCAGGCGCTGCTGAAGTATTGTGCAACAGATGACAATCATTACTTCAAGGCAGAAAGCATGTCCGATCTTCTCGCCGCCTTTAAAGAGATCGGCGCAAAAACTTCCGACCAGACGACGCGCCTGATCAACTGATCTCTAGACTATCTCAAGCAACAAGCCGCTCCGGAACAAACCGGAGCGGCTTTTCGTTTGCCTGCAAAACGCGCGTATCAAAATCGGAAAACCGATTGAAATCAAGCTCTTTCCGCAATGGAGCGCCGAGCCTCATCAATTTTTTCGTTTGGGTAATTCCTTGTTGCAAGTGCGTTGTAACGATGCATAAACTGCGTCTTTAGTGCGCGGTAAACCGATTGAAATTGGCATAAAGCACTGAAACAAAACAGAATTGGCGAGGACTGACGATGAACACCGTTTCGAAACCGACCATCCCCTCCCCCGCCCCCCGCAGTTCCAAGCCGGAAATTCTCGCTGAAGAAATCATCGAGCGTTTGACCTACCGCATCGGCAAGGATGCGAAGGTCGCCAAGCCTCATGACTGGCTGACTGCCACGATCCTCGTCGTGCGTGACCGCATCATCGACAAGTGGATGGAATCGACCCGCAGGGTCTATGCGACCGGCGACAAGCGCGTTTATTACCTCTCGCTCGAATTCCTCATCGGCCGCCTGATGCGCGATGCCATCTCGAACCTTAATCTGATGGAACAGGTTCGCGACGCACTCGCCTCGCTCGGCGTCGATGTGGCCGTCATCGCTGGCCTCGAGCCCGATGCCGCCCTCGGCAATGGCGGCCTCGGCCGTCTCGCTGCCTGTTTCATGGAAAGCATGGCCACCGTCGAGGTGCCGGCCTATGGCTACGGCATCCGTTATGTACACGGCCTCTTCCGCCAGCAGCTTGCCGATGGTTGGCAGGTCGAGCTGCCGGAGAGCTGGCTGGCGCACGGCAACCCCTGGGAATTCGAGCGTCGCGAAAGCGCCTACGAAATCGGCTTCGGCGGCACGGTCGATGTCGTCAACAGTCCCGAGGGCGAGCCGCGCTATGTGTGGAAACCAGCCGAGCGGGTGATTGCCGCGGCCTTCGATACGCCAGTCGTCGGTTGGCGCGGCAAGCGCGTCAACACGCTGCGCCTCTGGTCGGCGCAGCCGATCGATCCGATCCTGCTCGATGCCTTCAACGCCGGCGACCACATCGGCGCGCTGCGCGAAAGCAACAAGGCGGAAAGCCTGACGCGCGTTCTCTATCCGGCCGATGCGACGCCGGCCGGCCAGGAGCTGCGCCTACGCCAGGAGTTCTTCTTCTCCTCCGCATCGCTGCAGGACATCCTGCGCCGTCATCTGCAGCAATATGACGATTTCACCTCGCTGCCCGACAAGGTGGCGATCCAGCTGAACGATACGCATCCGGCCGTCTCCGTCGCCGAACTGATGCGTCTGCTGTGCGATGTTCACGGCCTCGACTTCGACCAGGCCTGGGACATCACCCGCGGCACGATCGGCTACACCAACCACACGCTCCTTCCCGAAGCGTTGGAAAGCTGGCCGATCCCGCTCTTCGAGCGCCTGCTGCCGCGCCATATGCAGATCATCTACGCGATCAACGCCAAGGTGCTGCTCGAAGCGCGCAAGACCAAGACATTCTCCGAAACCGAAATCCGCTCGATTTCGCTGATCGAAGAAAGCGGCGAACGCCGGGTTCGCATGGGTAATCTCGCCTTCGTCGGCGCCCATTCGATCAACGGCGTTTCGGCTCTCCATACCGATCTGATGAAGGTCACGGTCTTTGCCGACCTGCACAAGCTTTATCCCGACCGCATCAACAACAAGACGAACGGCATCACGCCCCGCCGCTGGCTGCAGCAGTGCAATCCTGGCCTGACCTCGCTGATCCGCGAAACGATCGGCGATGACTTCCTTGACGATGCCGGAAAGCTGAAACCCCTCGACAGGTTCGCGAACGATGCAAGCTTCCAGGAGAAGTTTGCTGCGATTAAGCGTGACAACAAGGTGGCCTTGTCCAATCTTGTCGCCAGCCGCATGGGCATCAAGCTCGATCCGTCGGCGATGTTCGATATCCAGATCAAGCGTATCCACGAATACAAGCGCCAGCTGCTCAACATCATCGAGGCCGTCGCCCTCTACGACCAGATACGCTCGCATCCTGAATTGGACTGGGTACCGCGCGTCAAACTCTTCGCCGGCAAGGCGGCGCCGAGCTATCACAATGCTAAGCTGATCATCAAGCTGATCAACGACGTCGCCCGCACCATCAACAACGACCCGGCCGTCCGCGGTCTCTTGAAGGTCGTTTTCGTACCGAATTACAACGTCTCGCTGGCCGAAGTCATGGTGCCCGCCGCCGACCTGTCCGAACAGATCTCGACGGCTGGCATGGAAGCCTCGGGCACCGGCAACATGAAGTTTGCGCTCAACGGCGCCCTGACGATCGGAACGCTCGACGGCGCCAATGTCGAAATGCGCGATCATGTCGGCGAGGACAACATCATCATCTTCGGTCTGCGCGCCGACGAAGTCGCCGCCGCCCGTGCCGACGGCCACAATCCCCGCGCCATCATAGAGGCGTCGCGTGAACTGTCTCAGGCGCTCCAGGCGATCAGTTCCGGCGTCTTCTCGCACGATGATCGAAACCGATACGCGGCGTTGATCGAGGGCATCTATGCCCATGACTGGTTCATGGTCGCGGCGGATTTCGATGCCTATGCGCAGGCCCAGCGTGATGTCGACCAGCTCTGGGCCGATCCATCAGCGTGGAACGCGAAGGCGATCTGCAACACGGCGCGGATGGGCTGGTTCTCGTCTGACCGCACGATACGGCAATATGCCAAGGAAATCTGGAGAGCCGGATGAAGACGCCGAAAGCCACCCCTGAAGTCAGACTTCCCTGGGAGATTTCGGCAGACGAGATAGCGGCAATCCTCGCAGGCTCACATTCCAACCCGTTCGCCGTTCTCGGCGTTCACAAATCAGGCAGCGCCTACGTCGCCCGGTGCTTCATTCCGGGCGCCGAAGAGGTAACGGCGATGGCGCTCGACGGGAGCGTCATCGGCCAACTGGAGCAGCAGCACCCGGACGGCTTCTTTGCCGGGTCCGTCTCTGTCAACAAGCAAGTGCCGGTTCGCTATCGGGCCCGGCGCGGTGATGCCGAATGGGCGGTGACCGACCCTTATAGCTTCGGACCGATCCTCGGCCCGATGGATGACTATTACGTGCGGGAAGGCTCGCACCTGCGCCTCTTCGACAAGATGGGTGCACACTGGATCAAGCACGAGGGCGCGCAGGGCATCCATTTTGCCGTATGGGCGCCGAACGCACAGCGCGTCTCTGTCGTCGGCGATTTCAACGGCTGGGACGGTCGTCGCCATGTGATGCGCTTCCGCTCCAGCGCGGGCATCTGGGAGATCTTTGCACCCGATGTCCCGACCGGGGTGGCCTATAAGTTTGAAATCCGCGGTCACGATGGCGTTCTCTTGCCACTGAAAGCCGATCCATTCGCCCGCCGCAGCGAGCTGCGGCCGAAGACCGCCTCGGTCGCGGCCTCAGAACTGCTGCAGGAGTGGGACGACGGAGCGCATCTGAAGCACTGGAGCGAAACCGACAAGCGCCGTCAACCGATCTCGATCTACGAGGTTCATGCCGGCTCCTGGCAGCGGCGTGACGACGGCTCGTTCCTCTCCTGGGACGAGCTGGCCTCGCGGTTGATCCCCTATTGCGTCGATATGGGCTTCACCCATATCGAGTTCCTGCCGATTACCGAGCATCCCTACGATCCGTCCTGGGGATACCAGACGACCGGGCTCTATGCCCCGACCGCCCGCTTCGGTGAGCCCGAGGGTTTCGCCCGTTTCGTCAACGGCTGCCACAAGGTGGGCATCGGCGTCATCCTCGATTGGGTGCCTGCCCATTTCCCGACCGACGAACACGGCCTCGGCTGGTTCGACGGCACGGCGCTCTACGAGCATGCCGACCCGCGCCAGGGCTTCCACCCGGACTGGAATACGGCGATCTACAATTTCGGGCGCACCGAAGTCGTCTCCTACCTCGTCAACAATGCACTCTATTGGGCCGAGAAGTTCCATCTCGATGGCCTGCGTGTCGATGCCGTCGCCTCGATGCTCTACCTCGATTATTCCCGCAAGCACGGCGAATGGATCCCGAACGAGTACGGCGGCAACGAGAACCTGGAAGCGGTCCGCTTCCTGCAGAACATGAATACCCGCATCTACGCAGAGCATCCCGGCGTCATGACCATCGCCGAGGAATCGACTTCCTGGCCGAAGGTGTCGCAGCCGGTGCACGAAGGCGGCCTCGGCTTCGGCTTCAAGTGGAACATGGGCTTCATGCACGACACGCTCTCCTACATGAGCCGCGATCCCGTGCACCGCAAGCATCACCATAACGAGCTGACCTTCGGCCTGCTCTACGCCTACTCGGAAAACTTCGTGCTGCCGCTCTCCCATGACGAGGTGGTGCACGGAAAGGGCTCGCTGATCGCCAAGATGCCGGGCGACGATTGGCAGAAGTTCGCAAACCTGCGTGCCTACTACGCCTTCATGTGGGGCTACCCTGGCAAGAAGCTGCTCTTCATGGGCCAGGAATTCGCGCAATGGGCCGAATGGAGCGAGGCGAAGTCGCTCGACTGGAACCTGCTGCAGTACCGCATGCACGAGGGAATGCGCCGGCTGGTGCGTGACCTCAACTTCACCTACCGCAGCAAGCCGGCCCTGCACGCCCGCGACTGCGAGGGCGACGGCTTCGAATGGCTGATCGCCGACGACCACGAAAATTCCGTCCTCGCCTGGATCCGCAAGGCACCGGGCGAAAAGCCGGTTGCCGTCATCTGCAATCTGACGCCTGTTTATCGCGAGAATTATTCCGTCCGCCTGCCGACCGAGGGGCGGTGGCGCGAGATCCTGAATACCGATGCCGACATCTACGGCGGCAGCGGCAAGGGCAATGGCGGCCGCGTCCAGGCCGTCAACGCCGGCGGCAACATCGCCGCATCAATCACCTTGCCGCCTCTGGCGACGATCATGCTTGAACCTGAGAACTGAAGACTGGTGGGAGGATAAAAATGGTAGAAAAACGTGTTCAGCCACTTGCCCGTGACGCAATGGCCTATGTTCTCGCCGGTGGCCGGGGGAGCCGCCTGAAGGAACTCACCGATCGCCGCGCCAAGCCGGCAGTCTACTTCGGCGGCAAGACCCGCATCATCGACTTCGCCTTGTCGAACGCCTTGAACTCGGGCATCCGCCGCATCGGCGTCGCGACCCAATACAAGGCGCACTCGCTGATCCGCCACATGCAGCGCGGCTGGAACTTCTTCCGCCCGGAGCGAAACGAGAGCTTTGACATTCTGCCCGCCTCCCAGCGCGTCTCGGAGACGCAGTGGTACGAAGGCACGGCCGACGCGGTCTATCAGAACATCGACATCATCGAGCCCTATGGTCCGGAATACATGGTCATCCTCGCCGGCGACCACGTCTACAAGATGGACTACGAATGGATGTTGCAGCAGCACGTCGATTCCGGCGCCGACGTCACGATCGGCTGCCTGGAAGTGCCGCGCATGGAAGCCGTCGGCTTCGGCGTCATGCATGTCGATCAGAACGACCGGATCATCGACTTCATCGAAAAGCCTGCCGACCCGCCGGGCATTCCCGACAAGCCTGAGTTCGCGCTGGCCTCCATGGGCATCTACGTGTTCCATACGAAGTTCCTGATCGATGCGCTGCGCCGCGACGCCGCCGACCCGAACTCCAGCAAGGATTTCGGCAAGGACATCATCCCCTACATCGTCAAGAACGGTAAGGCTGTGGCCCATCGCTTCGCGCAATCCTGCGTCCGCTCCGATTTCGAGCATGAGCCCTACTGGCGCGACGTCGGAACGATCGACGCCTACTGGCAGGCCAACATCGACCTGACCGCAGTCGTTCCCGAACTGGATATCTACGACAAGTCCTGGCCGATCTGGACCTACGCTGAAATCTTGCCGCCGGCGAAGTTCGTCCACGACGATGAAGACCGCCGCGGCTCCGCCACGTCCTCCGTCGTCGCGGGCGACTGCATCATATCGGGCGCGACACTCAACAAGAGCCTCCTGTTCACCGGCGTGCGCGCCAACTCCTATTCCAAGCTGGAGGGAGCGGTCGTCCTGCCGAGCGTCAAGATCGGCCGGCATGCGCAGCTCAAGAACGTGGTAATCGACCATGGCGTGGTGATTCCGGAAGGCCTCATCGTCGGTGAGGACCCGGTTCTTGACGCCAAGCGTTTCCGTCGCAGCGAAGGCGGCATCTGCCTCATCACGCAGCCAATGATCGACAAGCTGGGTCTGTGACCAATGAAAGTTCTTTCGGTTTCGTCCGAAGTCTTCCCACTTATCAAGACAGGGGGCCTCGCCGATGTGGCGGGCGCCCTACCGATCGCCCTCAAGCGTTTCGGCGTCGAAACCAAGACACTCATGCCCGGCTATCCGGCCGTCATGAAGGCGATCCGCAATCCAGTCGTCAGGCTTCAATTCGACGATCTGCTCGGCGAGCCGGCCACGGTGCTGGAAGTGGAGCATGCCGGCATAAGCATGCTGGTGCTCGACGCCCCTGCCTATTACGACAGGTCAGGCGGTCCTTATCTCGACGCGACCGGAAGGGACTACCCTGACAATTGGCGCCGTTTCGCGGCACTCTCCCTTGCCGGAGCCGAGATTGCCGCGGGCTTGATGCCGGGCTGGCGGCCGGACCTCGTGCATACGCATGATTGGCAGTCGGCGATGACCTCAGTCTACATGCGCTACAACCCGACGCCGGAATTGCCAAGTGTACTGACGATCCACAACATCGCGTTCCAGGGGCAGTTCGGCGCTGATATCTTTCCCGGCCTTCGCCTGCCGCCGCACGCCTTCGCGACGGAAAGCATCGAATATTACGGCAACATCGGCTTCCTCAAGGGCGGCCTGCAGACCGCCCATGCCATCACCACCGTCAGCCCATCCTACGCCGGCGAGATCCTGACCCCGGAGTTCGGCATGGGTCTCCAGGGTGTCATCGCAAGCCGAATCGATTCGCTGCACGGCATCGTCAACGGCATCGACACGGATGTCTGGAACCCGTCGACCGATCCCGTTGTCCACACGCATTACAACGGCGCCACCCTGAAAAGTCGTGTCGAAAACCGCACCTCGGTCGCCGAGTTCTTCGGACTGCACAACGACAATGCGCCGATCTTCTGCATCATCAGCCGGCTCACCTGGCAGAAGGGAATGGACGTCATCGCCGCCACTGCCGACCAGATCGTCGACATGGGCGGCAAACTTGCGATTCTCGGGTCAGGAGACGCGGCGCTCGAAGGTTCGCTGCTCGCCGCTGCCGCCCGTCATCCCGGGCGGATCGGCGTTTCCATCGGCTACAACGAGCCGATGTCGCACCTCATGCAGGCCGGCTGCGACGCCATCATCATCCCATCGCGCTTCGAACCCTGCGGGCTGACGCAGCTTTACGGCTTACGCTACGGATGCGTGCCGATCGTTGCCCGCACCGGCGGGTTGAACGATACGGTCATCGACGCCAACCATGCCGCGCTTGCGGCGAAAGTGGCAACCGGGATACAATTCTCGCCTGTGACGGCATCAGGCCTGTTGCAGGCCATTCGTCGTGCGCTACATCTCTACGCCGATCAAAAAGTCTGGACCCAATTGCAAAAGCAGGGCATGAAATCGGATGTCTCGTGGGAAAAGAGCGCCGAGCGCTACGCTGCCCTCTATTCAAGCCTCGCCCCCAAAGGCAAGTGAGAGAAAATGATAAAATCCGTATCCACTAAGCCCTACCAGGATCAGAAGCCCGGCACGTCTGGCCTGCGAAAGAAGGTTCCGGTATTCCAGCAACCGAACTATGCCGAGAACTTCATCCAGTCGATCTTCGACTCATTGGAAGGGTTCCAGGGCAAGTGCCTCGTCATCGGCGGCGACGGACGCTACTACAACAGGGAAGTCATTCAAAAGGCGATCAAGATGGCCGCCGCCAATGGCTTTGGCAAGGTCATCGTCGGCAAGGGCGGCATCCTGTCGACCCCGGCAGCCTCCCATATCATCCGCAAATACAAGGCGTTCGGTGGCATCATTCTGTCGGCCAGCCATAATCCCGGCGGTCCGACGGAAGATTTCGGCATCAAGTACAACATCGGCAATGGCGGCCCGGCACCGGAAAAGATTACCGACGCCATCTATGCGCGCACCAAGGTGATCGATACCTACAAGATCGCCGATTTCCCGGACGTGAACCTCGATCGCATCGGCAAGGACGAACTGCCCGGCGGCATGATTCTCTCGGTGCTCGATTCGGTGGAAGACTATACAGCGCTCATGGAAGAGTTGTTTGACTTTCCCGCGATCCGCAACCTCATCAGCCTTGGCTTCCGCATCGCCTTCGATGCAATGAGCGCCGTCACCGGCCCCTATGCCAAGGAAATCTTCGAAAACCGCCTCGGCGCCCCGTCAGGCTCGGTCCGCAATTTCATGCCGCTGCCCGATTTCGGCGGCCATCATCCGGACCCGAACCCGGTTCACTGCAAGGAACTTTACGACGAGATGATGGGCGATGATGCGCCCGATTTCGGCGCGGCATCCGACGGCGATGGCGACCGCAACCTTATCATCGGGCGCGACATCTTCGTGACGCCGTCCGACAGCCTGGCGATCCTCGCTGCCAACGCCAACCTGGCGCCCGGCTATTCCGGCGGCCTGGCCGGCATCGCCCGCTCCATGCCGACCTCGGGTGCGGCGGATCGTGTCGCCGAGCGCCGTGGCATTGGCATGTACGAGACGCCGACTGGTTGGAAATTCTTCGGCAACCTGCTTGACGCCGGCATGGCGACGATCTGCGGCGAGGAAAGCGCCGGCACCGGCTCCAACCATGTGCGCGAGAAGGACGGCCTCTGGGCGGTTCTGCTCTGGCTGAACATTCTGGCGGTCCGCGGCGAGAGCGTCCAGGACATCGTCACCCAGCACTGGCAGACCTACGGCCGCAACTACTACTCACGCCACGACTACGAAGGCGTGGATACGGACGCCGCAAACGGCCTGATTGCTAACCTGCGCAGCCAGCTTGCTTCGCTGCCGGGCCAAACCTTCGGCCCGCTGAAGATCGAGAAGGCGGATGATTTCGCCTATCACGACCCGGTCGACAAGTCGGTCAGCGAGCATCAGGGCATTCGCATCCTGTTCGAAGGCGGCTCACGCGTCGTCTTCCGCCTTTCAGGAACGGGAACGTCGGGCGCCACCTTGCGCGTCTATCTGGAGCGGTACGAGCCGGATTCGACCCGCCACAATATCGAGACACAGCAAGCGCTCGCCGATATTATCGCTGCCGCCGAGACCATCGCGGATATCCGCAGCCGCACAGGCCGTGATGCTCCTTCCGTGATTACCTGACCGGAACGGCATGGCGGCGAGCAAATCCGGGCAAGGCGGAGCAACCATCTTCGAGACCGGCGTTGATTTCGCCGTCTGGTCGCATAATGCCGGACAGATCGAATTGTGTCTGTTCGGCGACGATGACAAGGAACTGGCCCGCCTGCCGATGGAGCGGGGCGATGACCATGCGCATCGCCTCTTCGTCGACGGATTGAAGGAAGGCGCGCGGTATGGCTACCGCGCCGATGGCGTTTTTGCGCCCGACAGCGGTCTTTGGTTCGACCCATCGAAACTGCTGGTCGATCCGTACGCTAAGGAGCTTGATCGCCCGTTCCACTACGATCCCCTTCTCGGCACTTTTGGCGCCGAGACGCAGCATCTCGTGCCCAAGGCGATTGTCACCCGCGACATCAGCGTGAAGCCGGCAAAGCCACTCTTCAAGCCCGGCGGCTTCATCTACGAGGTCGCTGTCCGACCCTTTACCATCCTGAATCCGGATATTCCCGAAGCCCAGCGCGGCACGGTCGCGGCTCTGGCGCATCCCTCCGTGATTGCCCATCTCAAGCGCATCGGCGTCGATGCCGTCGAACTCATGCCGATCACCGCCTGGATCGATGAACGCCATCTGCCGCCGCTAGGCCTCAGTAACGGTTGGGGTTACAACCCCGTCGCCTTCATGGCGCTTGACCCGCGACTCGTGCCTGGCGGCATGGCGGAGTTGCGAGAGGCGGTAACAAAGCTCCACGCCGAAGGCATTGCTGTCATCCTCGATCTCGTCTTCAACCACACCGGCGAAAGCGATCGCTTCGGCACGACGCTGTCGCTGCGTGGCCTCGACAACCTCTCCTTCTTTCGCCATCTCCCGGGCCGGCCAGGCGAACTGGTCAATGATACCGGAACGGGCAACACCGTCGCCTGCGATCACCCCTATGTCAGGCAGCTGATCATCGACAGCCTCCGACATTTCGTGCTCGGCGCCGGGATCGACGGCTTTCGTTTCGACCTCGCCCCTGTCATTGGCCGCACCGCAAACGGCTTCGAAGCACATGGGGAAACGCTGACCGCGATGCTTGCCGATGACGTGTTGGCCGATCGTGTGATGATCGCCGAACCCTGGGACATCGGCCCCGGCGGCTATCAGCTCGGCAATTTCCCGGCCCCCTTCCTCGAATGGAACGACCGCGTGCGCGACGACGTCAGGTGCTACTGGCGCGGCGATGACTGGAAAACAGGACCATTGGCGACTGCGCTTGCGGGATCCTCCGATATCTTTGGCCGCAATGGCGGAAAGGCGACGCGCAGCGTCAACTTCCTCGCTGCCCATGATGGATTCACGCTGAACGATCTCGTCTCCTACCGCGGCAAGCACAACGAGGCGAACGGGGAAGAAAACCGCGACGGTCACAACGAGAATCACTCGTGGAACAATGGCATCGAAGGCGAAACCCGCTACCCCGACATCATCCGCCGGCGCCGCGACGACCTGAAGGCGCTGCTCTCGACGCTCTTTGCCACCCGCGGCAGCATCATGCTGACAGCAGGCGACGAGGCTGGCCGCACCCAACGCGGCAACAACAATGCCTATTGCCAGGACAATGAGATCACCTGGGTCGACTGGGCAGTGCTCGATGATGAACTTGTCGCCCATACGGCCTTCGTCTCCAGCCTGCGCAAACGCTTCTCCGTCTTCTCCGAGATGGACTTCCTCAACGGTAACGGCGACGTCGAATGGATATCGCCTTCCGGCCAGCCGATGAGCGTACAGGACTGGGAGACGCCGAACTTTTCCACGCTCGGAATGCTGCTTTCGACGCGCGATGGCCAAACCAACAAGGCCACGCGGCTGGCGGTTCTCTTCAATCGCTCGGGCGGCGAGGAGATCTTCACATTACCTGGACCGTCTTTGTGGCGGCTTCTCGTCCCCGATGCGCCGAAGAAATCCGCAACTTCCGCCATCGTGCCGCGCCGCTCGGTTGCTTTCTATCTCGAAAGTTGATCCGACGGGCTCCCGCCTGCAATTCCTTGTCGCAATCGTCACAATCCCATTGTAAGGCTTGCGGAGCCGCTTTCTCATGGGGAATCAATGGCCAAGGAAATTTCGCTCGCGGATGTGCAAGGGCTGGTCGGCACTGAAACCGGCCTCTCGGACTGGATTGTCGTCGATCAGGCGATGATCGATGCGTTTGCGCATGCAACCAACGATCATCAGTTCATCCACGTCGATCCCGAGCGCGCTGCCAGCAGTCCATTCGGCGGCACCATCGCCCATGGCTTCCTTACCTTGTCGCTGCTTTCGGCCATGAACTACAACGGCCTGCCCAAAGTGCGCGAGCAGACGATGGGCATAAACTACGGCTTCGAGAACGTCCGCTTCCTGTCGCCGGTCAAATCGGGGGCGCGCATCCGCGGCCACTTTGTCCTCGCCGAAGCGCGCTTTCGCGGCGCCGGCATGCTGATGACAACCTATGACGTCTCGATCGAGATCGAGAACGAGAAGAAGCCGGCCCTCACCGCCCGCTGGATCACCATCATCCAGTTCGACCCCAAGGATCGGCCTGACGACGCCTAGACCTTATGCTCCTGGCTTTGGTGGGCGGCGTCTAACGCATCGCTATGGCGCACCGTTGATTTCAACGATGTTGCGATCGGGATCGATGAGATAGGCTTGCGGAAATCCCGCCGGCCCGTCGCGCCTGAGACGCAGCCGCCAGGGATCGCCCTCCGGCGCATCCTCTCGAAAACCCTTCGCAATCAGCCCCCGGATGCATCCCTCGAAATCATCGGTACGGAACGCGAAATGCCCGTCGGTTGTGTCGATGGTCGCCGCACGCCGGAAGGTCCCGGCCGGGTTGACGATCATGTGGATCTGCAGTGCGCCGCAGGCGAACCACGCTCCAACGGAGCTGAACGGCGGCCGCGCGATCCGTTCGAGGCCGAAGACGTCACGATAGAAGGCGACCGAACGGTCGAGATCAGTGACGACAATGGAAACGTGATGCAGCATCATCAAAGACACCCCGCCCTGCAACTGCGCTCCGATAAAGAGCGCATACTGGGGTGGATGATGCATGAGTGAGGGCAGTCCTGCAACGCAAAGACGATCGGGGACGGCACCAGAGCACCGTCCCCGACCGGAAATTGCAAGTTGGCAGCGCTTAGTGCGCCGCGTCTTCCGCGCCCTCGGCCAGCAGGCCGAAAACGAAATCGGCAAACGAACGCCAGCACTCGACGCGGAACGTATCGTCCTCGGTGCGGAAGAGCACGATCTCGGCCTTTCCGAACAGCGTGCGCGAGCAGGCGCCGACCGGAAAGACCTCGAGCGACAGATCCTGCGGGCAACCCGCGGAAATCGTCGCCTCGGCCCCGGGACCGGAGACGATGATCGCGACGTTGCGATGGGAGACGTCGGTTGCCGAATGCAACACGCCTGACTTCGCGAGCGCACCCATAAGGTCTGCACCGGACTCGTCGATGACAAGCCATTCATCCGGGCCGAGCCAGAGGGCGGCACGGCCACCCTTGCGGCCTGACGTCTTCGGGGAAGCCGGGATCGTGACACCGAGCGCGGAGGAAAGAGCCTTGAGCGACTCCCCTGGTGCGCGAAGCGCCACGCGGGTCGCCGCTGGTGCCGGCGTCAGCCGCACCGTGGCCGAGCCGCCGTGACGACCGGAGAGCACCAACTTGCGAACTGCCGTATCAGCCATTGATGCGGCCTCCTTCCTTGTCAAAGAACACCATGTCGGTCACCTCGACGGCGATCATCTTGTCGGGCATCGGCACGTAGAGCGTCTCGCCCATTCGCTTGCGGCCGTCGGCGACCAACGCGAAGGCGATCGATCGCCCAAGATTTTCCGACCAATAGGACGAGGTGACGTGGCCGAGCATCGTCATCGGCTTCGGCTCGTTCGGGTTGGCGACGATCTGCGCGCCCTCTTCGAGTACGAGGTTCGGATCCTTGGTGACGAGACCGACAAGCTGCTTGCGGCCTTCCTTCACCAGATCCGGGCGCTTCAGCCCGCGAATACCGACGAAGTCAGTCTTCTTCTTCGACACCGCCCAATTGAGGCCGGCGTCATCGGGCGTCACGGTGCCATCCGTGTCCTGACCGACGATGATATAGCCCTTCTCGGCGCGAAGAACGTGCATCGTCTCGGTGCCGTAGACACAGGCGCCGAGCGGCGCTGCGTTGGCCCAGACCGCCTCCAGCACCGACTGGCCGTAATCGGCCGGCACGTTGATTTCGAAGCCGACTTCACCCGTGAACGACACGCGGAAGAGGCGCGCCGGAACGCCCATGACCGTGCACTCGGCAACGCTCATATGCGGGAAGGCTTCGTTGGAGATATCGACACCCTCGACCAGCGGCGCGATGATCTGACGCGCCTTCGGACCCTGTACCGCGATGACAGCCCATTGCTCCGTCACCGAGGTCAGCCACACCTTGAGATGCGGGAATTCGGTTTGCAGATAGTCTTCCATGTGGTGGAGAACGCGCGGCGCACCGCCTGTCGTCGTCGTCACGTGGAAGCGATCGTCGGCCAGGCGCCCGACGACGCCGTCGTCATAAACGAAGCCGTCCTCGCGGGTCATGATGCCGTAGCGGCACTTGCCGGGCTTAAGCGTATCCCAGGCGTTGGTGTACATCAGGTTCATGAACGCGGCGGCATCGGGGCCGACGACTTCGATCTTGCCGAGCGTCGAGGCGTCGAATACGCCGGCGACATCGCGCGCCGTCTTGCATTCGCGGGCGACCGCCTGATGCATCGTCTCGCCGGCGCGCGGATAGAACCAGGCACGCTTCCAGTTGCCGACGTCCTCGAAGACCGCGCCATGGGCTTGTTCCCACTGGTGCAACGGCGTCTTGCGGGCCGGATCGAACAGATCGCCACGCGAGTGCGCGATCAGCGTGCCATAGGTAACAGGCGTATAGGGCGCGCGGAAGGTGGTGAGGCCGACCTGCGGGATCTCCTTACCGAGCATTTCGGCGGCGATCGCCAGGCCGTGCATGTTGGAGAGCTTGCCCTGGTCGGACGCCATGCCGTTCGTCGTGAAGCGCTTGATGTGCTCGATCGAGTGCATGCCTTCGCGAACCGCAAGGCGGATATCCTTGGCGCAGACGTCGTGCTGGAAATCGATGAACGCCTTGGCGCTGGTCTCCGGACCCGCACCCTCGGCGGCGCCGATCATGCCGCCGGTCCACTGATGCGCCTGCTCTGCCGAGATACTGATCTTGCCGCCGGATGGTTTGCCTGCTGCCTGCGCCATCAGCTCGCCTGCCGCCAGCGATTCCTCGATCGTCTGCTGCAGATCGTCCGTGCCGTTGCAGGCGCCGACGGAAAGGCAATCCTGCGCATAGGTCCCGGGCAGGAAGCGCTGCGTTTCCGGCTCGAAGGCCACCTTGCCGCGCGACTGCGAGAACAGGTGCACCGATGGCGTCCAGCCGGCCGAGACCAGCAGCGCATCGACGGCGATCTTGCGCGGCGAGCCACCGCCGTTGCGGGCAACCGTCATCGACGAGATGCGCAGCTTGCCAGCAGTGTTGACCACGGACTGACCGGCGAGAACGTCGATGCCGAGCGAACGGGCTTCCGCCAGAACCGCCGCACCCGGCGTCTGCCGGCAATCGATGATTGCGGCGATCTCGACACCTGATCGCTTCAGGTCGAAGGCCGCCTCGTAAGCCGAGTCATGCGCCGTGTAGACGCCGACCTTCTGGCCGACGGCAACGCCGTACTGGTTAAGATACATGCGCGCGGCCGACGCCAGCATGATGCCCGGACGGTCGTTGTTCGGGAACACCATATGACGTTCGATCGCGCCATTGGCGAGAATGACGCGCTTGGCGCGCAGCTGCCAGAGACGCTCGCGCGGCAGGTGACGGCTCGGGTTTGCGACATGGTCGGTCACGCGCTCGGCGAGACCGACGAAGTTGTGATTGTAGTAGCCGAAAGCAGTGGTGCGGGTGAGAACCTGCACGTTCTTCATCGCCTTCAGCGTGGCAGCCGTTTTCTGCGCCCACTCGTAGCCGTCGAGGCCGTCGATCTTCACGCCGCTGTCATAGCGCAGCGCGCCACCGACATCGGCCTGCTCGTCGCAGAGGATGACCTTGGCGCCGGATTGCGCTGCGGCAAGTGCGGCTGAAAGACCGGCAACGCCGGCACCAACGACCAGCACGTCGCAATGCGCGTAGCGGCCAGCATAGTGGTCCGGATCGGCTTCCTTCGGCGCGACGCCGAGGCCGGCCGCCCGACGGATCATTGGCTCGTAAACATGCTTCCAGGCCGCCTTCGGCCACATGAACGTCTTGTAGTAAAAGCCTGCGGCAAAGAAGGGCGACATCAGGTTGTTGATGCCGCCGATATCGAAGGAGAGCGACGGAAAGCGGTTCTGCGATTCGACGATCATGCCGTCGAAGACTTCCTGCACCGTGGCACGCACGTTCGGCTGCTTGCGGGCGCTGTCGCGCGCCACGTCGATCAGCGCGTTCGGCTCCTCGGCACCGGCCGACAGGATGCCACGTGGGCGGTGATATTTAAACGAGCGGCCGACCAGATGGATGTTGTTGGCGATCAGCGCCGAGGCGACGGTGTCGCCCTCGAGCGCCGTATAGCTCTTGCCGTCGAAGGTGAAGCGCGCGGTTCTGGCCGGCGTCAGGCGGCCCTTGCCTGCAATACGGTTCGTGCCGCTCATTGTGCCTCTCCTTCGAGCTGTTCGTAGGTCTCGACGGGAGCATGCGGAACGGCGGCCTCGCCGATCGTGGGCTTCGGCTCGCCTGCCTTGTACGTCATGACGAACTTGTCGCTGATCGTGTCGCGCGCCGCGTTAAAGAAGCGGCCGCATCCGTGCTGGTGGCGCCAGCGTTCGAAAATCAGCCCCTTCGGGTTGTCGCGCAGGAAGAAATATTCCTCGAACGCCTCGTCGGAGATCGCCGCGATATTGGTCGGGCGGGCGATGTGGGCATCGCCGGCACCACGGAATTCGAGCTCGGAGCGCTCTTCCTGACAGTATGGGCAGTAGATAAGAAGCATGGTGTCCTCGTGTCAGTGCGCGACGGCGGCAGCGGCGGCTTCGTCGATCAGACGGCCGGTGCGGAAGCGGTCCAGCGTCAGGCCGGCATTGAACTTGTGCGCCTCATCGCGGGCGATGAGGTGCGCGAAGAGATTGGCCGAGCCCGGCGTCGCCTTGAAGCCGCCGGTGCCCCAGCCGCAATTGACGTAGAGCCCCGGAACCGGCGTCTTCGACTGAATCGCCGAACGGTCCGGCGTGTTGTCGACGATACCGCCCCACTGGCGCATCATCTTGACCCGGCGGAACATCGGGAAGAGCTCGCAGATGGCATCGAGCGTATGCGTGATGATCTGCAGGCCGCCGGTCTGGCTGTAGGAATTGTACTGGTCGGTGCCGGCGCCGATGACCAACTCGCCCTTGTCGGACTGCGAGATATAGGCATGCACCGTGTTCGACATGACCACGCAGGGGAAGATCGGCTTCAGAGGCTCGGATACCAGCGCCTGCAGTGGGCTCGATTGCAGCGGCACGCGCACATCGGCCATCTTCATGACGGTGGTCGTGTGGCCGGCCGCCGAAACGCCGACCTTCTTGGCGCCGATGAAGCCGCGGGACGTCTCGACACCGGTGACACGCCCGTCCGGGCCGCGGCGGATGCCGGTCACTTCGCAGTTCTGGATGATGTGGACACCGCGATCCGACGCAGCACGGGCGTAACCCCAGGCAACCGCGTCGTGACGCGCCGTGCCGCCGCGACGCTGCAGTGCCGCGCCGTTGATCGGATAGCGGGCGCTGGCGGAGATATCGAGCGGCGGACAATAAGCTTTCGCCTGCTCCGGCGTCAGCCATTCGTTGTCGATGCCGTAGAGGCGGTTGGCATGGATGTGGCGCTTGAAGGACTGCTGATCGTGCACATTATGCGACAGCATCATCACGCCGCGCGGCGAGTACATGACATTGTAGTTGAGATCCTGCGAGAGGTTCTCCCAGAGCTTCATCGAATGCTCGTAGATGTGCATGCTCTCTTCATAGAGATAGTTCGAGCGGATGATGGTCGTGTTGCGGCCGGTATTGCCGCCGCCGAGCCAGCCCTTTTCGAGCACCGCGACATTGGTAATGCCATGCTCCTTGGCGAGATAATAGGCAGCGCCCAGGCCATGTCCGCCGCCACCGATGATGATGACGTCGTATTCGGCGCGCGGCTCCGGCGAAGTCCATTGCTTCTCCCAGCCCTTATGGCCCCTCAGAGCCTCTCGTGCCACGGCAAAAACCGAATATCTGCGCATCCGCCTTCATCTCCTTCAAGGGAAAGGTCCCTTCTCGTCGGCATACAAATCGCAAATCCAAATGCGGCACAACGTTTCTTTTGCGACGTGGACCGGCTTTTGTTTTGACACTCGGTAAGAATGAACAAGGTTGACCATTCTGTTCGAAGCCAAGCCCCACCCACAGCCAAGCCGGGGCGGCCCCCACGATGGCCTACAACCTCACCATCCTTATTATTTTAGAGTATTTGCACTTACAATTTTTGAGCGCATAGTTCTTGCGCTGCACAGGCGTCTTTGCGCGTTGAGGGTTTCGCGTCTGCAGCAACGGGAGCATTCATAATCCAAATTTCGACACGCGTGGCAAAAGCCCGCGTGCGACCTGACATCAAAAGAAAACAGGCCGACACGGCATGATGCTCGCTGTCTGGCCTCAGGGAGGATTCGTCATGCAATCGCATTTCATCACCTTCACGGTTGGTCTGCTTTTATCGGGGGCTTGTCTTACCAGCCCCGTCGCCGCTGCCGATGACACCATGACCAAGGAGGAAGCGGCGGCGATCGGCGTCGAGGCCTATCTTTACCTTTATCCGCTGGTCACCATGAATCTGACCCGTGAACAGGCAACGAACGTCGAGGCCGGCAAGACGATGGGACGAGGACCGGCCAACATGTTCACCAACGTTCCGGAGTTTCCGACCGCAGACTACAGGGATGTCGTCCGGCCGAACTTCGACACGCTCTACTCCGTCGCCTGGCTTGATATGACCAAGGAACCGATGATCGTCTCGGCTCCCGACACGAACGGGCGCTACTATCTGCTGCCGATGCTGGACATGTGGTCCGATGTGTTCGCCTCGCCGGGCTGGCGCACGACGGGAACCGCGAAAGCCGATTTTGCGGTTGTGCCCCCCGGCTGGACGGGCAAGGACCTGCCCGCCGGAACCCAAAGGATCGACGCGCCGACACCCTATGTCTGGGTCATCGGACGCACGAAAACGGATGGGCCGCCCGATTACGACGCCGTTCACAAGATCCAGGCTGGCTACACAGTCACGCCACTGTCGCAATGGGGCAAGACGGCCGAACCGGTCAAGGTCACTATCAATCCTGACATCGACATGAAAACGCCGCCAAAGAAGACGGTAGACGGGATGGCGGCAGAGGACTTCTTTGCCTATGCGGCGGAACTGCTGAAGGCCAATCCGCCGCACGCCACCGACCAGCCGATCATAAGCCGGATGAAGCGGATCGGAATGGAACCCGGCAAGAGCTTCGACAAGAGCAAGGTAAGCCCTGAAATCGCCGCTGCTTTGAAGGATGTTCCGGCCGAAGCCCAGAAGCTGATGGAGTGGAAAATCCCGACGCTTGCGCGCGTGGCCAACAACTGGTCGATGAACACCGACACGATGGGCGTCTACGGCAATTACTATCTGAAGCGGGCGATTGTCGCGCAGCTTGGCCTTGGGGCCAACCTGCCCGAGGACGCGATCTATCCGCTCAACCTCGGCGACGAGAAGGGAAACCCGCTGAACGGAACGAACAGCTATAAGCTTCACTTCGACAAGGCGAACCTACCGCCGGTCAAGGCGTTCTGGTCCGTCACGCTTTACGATCCGGAGGGATTCCAGGTCGGCAACAGCCTCAACCGCTTTGCCGTCAGCAGCTGGATGCCCTTCGTCTACAACGCCGACGGGTCGCTTGATCTCTATTTCCAGAACAAGAGCCCGGGCGATGCAAAGGAAGCAAACTGGCTGCCGGCGCCCGCAGGGCCGTTCAACCTGACCATGCGCCTGTATGGGCCGGAAAGCGAAGCCTTGACAGGAAAATGGAACCCGCCCGTCGTCGAACTCGTGCCCGCTCTTCAGCAGGTGACGGCACAGTAGCGCTTCTACGCCTGCCTAGAGCGATCCACGTCGATATGCTCACTAGGCTGAGAAGCTGGCCGATTCCATCAAGCACAAGCCCCGCGGACTGGCGCGAGGTTTTAGGAGGACGAAGCCGACTTGGGCGCCGTCCGCCGCTTCTTGGCAGGAGCGGCGGTCGGTGCTTCGGCTTCCTGCTGCAAGTGCAGTGCCCGGAGTTTTTCCGTCTTCTTCTCGCCAGCCTCGGCTTCTGCCGTGATAATTGCTCTCGCTGTCGTATCGATAGCAGCCGCCTTATCCCGCGGGGAGAGCTTTGCCGTATCGAAGAGATCGTCTTTTGAAGTCATCTGCTCTCTCAATCTCGATGGAAACTGCCCGATGGCAGTTCAGCGGGCGGGACGAACCGCCTTCTTCGGGGCCGGAAGGAGACCTTCACGCTGAAGTCTTACGCGCGAGCTTGCGCTGGCGGCGAACGGCTTCGGCCTTTTCGCGGGCGCGCTTCTCGGACGGCTTTTCGCAAGCGGTGCGCGCCTTGAACTCGCGGAAGAGACCTTCGCGCTGCATCTTCTTCTTCAGGACGCGGAGCGCCTGGTCGACATTGTTATCTCGAACGAGAACCTGCAAATTCTTTCCTTTCTTGAGGCGAACTCATTGCCATTTTGGTCAGCCTGGACTGTCGCCGACAGCGTATCCAGTCACTCGTGCCACCACTGTATTGACCATCAAAAGCATAAAAGGCCGGGGTTACGCCCGGCCTTTGCCATAAGGCACTTGGCTGCCAGTACATTCGTAGTCAGCCGCGCCGAACGAGAATTAAGCGGCGCGGAGATTGTCCGCGGCATTCTTGCCAGACTTCTTGTCGCGAACGAGATCGTAGGTGATCTTCTGGCCATCGGACAAATTGCCCAAACCAGAACGCTCAACAGCCGAAATGTGAACGAAAACATCCGTGCTGCCGTCATCCGGCTGGATGAAGCCGAAGCCCTTGGTGCTGTTGAACCACTTAACGGTACCTGAATTCATAACGATCTCCTTTCAATGGTCGTTACTGCCATGCGTCTATTCACAGGGCTAAAGATCGATCTTGAGAGGAAATCTGAAGGAGCTTCGAGCTCTTTGACAAAGAGCACAACCAAAGGTTGATTTGCTACAGATAACGCGAAGTGAGGAATAGACAAGGCAAGGAAGCCGCTCATTGCGTTGGGCTGGCTGCCCCAATGCCTCCCACCAGCGTTCTTCAGGCGGCCAGCCAGACGGGAAAGGGGCCGTGTTCGCCCTTGAAAGACGATCAGATTGAGACAAGACACGGTTTTTTGCGGCAAGAACCGCGAGGACATATGGACTTCCCCCTGCCATTCTGCTATCCGCATCCTCAATCGCAAGGCTCTGGCCGCGCGAACTGTATATTTTTTGCCTCTGGCGCCTTGCCGACGCAGGCATCAACCAAACCAAAGGAACGTGATTCTCGTGCAGGTACTTGTCCGCGATAACAATGTCGATCAGGCTCTCCGCGCTCTCAAGAAGAAGATGCAGCGCGAAGGTATTTTCCGCGAAATGAAGATGCGCGACTACTACGAAAAGCCATCGCAGAAGCGCGCTCGCGAAAAGGCCGAAGCCGTTCGTCGTGTTCGCAAGCTGGCTCGCAAGCGGGCACAGCGCGAAGGTCTGGTCGCACGCTAAGCGTAGCTGTCGTTATTTCGACGTTTTCAGATGCATGTTGGCGGGGGCGATCTATTCGCCACCGCCTTTTTAATTTGTTGCTGAAGCTTGCCCGTCCCTGAACGGAGCGGCTGCACTGGGGGAAAACGAGCCCGCATGGCTGACATCACCAAGACCCGCTCTCTGCGTTCGCCGAAAATCGCTGTTCTGCCGGTTTTCGCTATCGTCACCGCGCTAGGCCTTGCTGGCTGCACGACAAGCAACACGACCGATGCCGTCATCCGCATCGACAAGGCGCAGGGTTCGCAGGAAAACATTGCCTCGCTGACCTCTGTGATCAACGCCAATCCGAAGGATCCGGAGGGCTACAACGTTCGCGGCTCCGCCTATGGCCGCGGCGGCGATTTCCGCCAGGCGTTGAATGACTTCAATACGGCGCTGCAGATCAACCCGCGCTTCTACCAGGCCTACGCTAACCGCGCGCTGGTCTACCGCAACATGGGCCAGCAGCAGCAGGCGATTCAGGACTACAGCACCGCGCTGCAGATCAACCCGAATTACGACGTGGCGCTGATCGGCCGCGGCAACGTCTACCGCACCGCCGGCCAGGACGATGCGGCCTTCAACGATTTCAACAAGGCGATCCAGAACGGCACGACCGATGGCCGCGCCTATCACAATCGCGGCCTGCTCTATCAGAAGCGCAATCAGCAGGATAAGGCGATCGACGACTTCTCGAAGGCGATCTCGCTCTCGCCGAACGCGCCGGAACCCTATAACGGTCGCGGCATCTCCTATATCGCGCTGAACGATGACGACAACGCATTTGCCGACTTCAATCACGCGATCGAACTCAACGGCAATGTCGCCGAATCCTGGGCCAACCAGGCTCTGGTGTATGAGCGCCGCGGCGAAAAGGACAAGGCAGCCCGCTCCTACCGTCACGCGATCGGTCTCGATCCGAAGTACCAGCCGGCGAAGGACGGCCTCGCCCGCGTGGGCGCATCGACCACCGGCTAAGGCTTTACAGGCAGGAGACCGACGATGGCAGCCAGACAGCATGTGGTCGTCGTCGGCTCCGGCATTGTCGGTGCCTCGATCGCCTGGCACCTGACACGTGACGGCGCCGCCGTCACCGTGATTGCCGAGGACATCGGCGGCGTCGCCACACCCACTTCTTTTGCCTGGATCAACGCGAGTTGGGGCAACCCGGAATTCTACTTTCACTTTCGCCACCGCTCCATGGCCGAATGGAAGCGCTTGGCCCGCGAGCTTCCAGGCTTGCCGCTCTCCTGGTGTGGCGGCATCTGCTGGGATGCCGCCCGATCGGCTAGAGGCGTTTGCCGTCGAGCATGCGTCGTGGGGTTATGGCATCGAACGGCTGGATCGCGCCGCGATTGCCGCGCGGGAGCCTTACCTGAAACAGCTGCCCGAATCTGCGCTCCTCGTCGCGGAAGAAGGTGCGGTCGAGCCGGTGGCGGCGGCGCGGCTGCTGCTTGCTGACGCCGAGGCCAGAGGAGCAAAGTTCGTCAACGCTGCCGTCGATGGATTTATTCGCAGCGGCGAACGAATTTCCGGGGTGGTGTCATCGGCCGGTATTGTCGGTGCCGATCATGTTGTCCTGGCGACTGGCGCCGGCAGTGTTCCCCTCGCTGCCTCCGTCGGCGTCACACTTCCCCTGGAGGCGCCTCCCGGGCTGATCGTCCACTCGCGTCCATTCGAGAAGCGGCTGAACGGCCTCGTAATGGCAACTGACCTCCATATGCGCCAGACGACTGATGGCCGCATCATTGCTGGCTCCGATTTCGGCGGCACCGATCCCGGCGCCGACCAGCACGCGACCGCCGCGGCACTCTTTGCGAAGGTGAAGGAGAGCCTGACGGACGGCAGCCGGTTGAGCATGGATTTCTTCACTGTCGGCTACCGTCCGACGCCCAAGGACGGCTTTCCTGTTATCGGCGGCTGTGGCCAGGACGGCCTCTATATAGCCGTGATGCACTCTGGAATAACGCTGGCGCCGCTCGTCGGTCTACTCGCGTCTAACGAGATTCTGACCGGCGATGCAGACTCCTCTTTGGCCGCCTTCCGCCTCGCCAGATTCGGTTGAGATGACAGCCTGACAAAAATTTGCGTATTGCCGGGCGACATGTTTTAGTGTGTTGCAAGCAGCAGCACCTATCCCTAACATGTAGTGGTTTCGATAGCAGGCTATCGCAGGGTTTGGGGGCGCGTTGAGGGCAATTGCGGTGGTCCAGTATTTTGCTTTCATGCCTGTAAACGGCGGGCGCGCCGATGGTTTCGGCTGCATAACTCAGCGAAGTATAGGCTCATGAAAAGCCGCTTCCGCTTCTTTCCGAAGGCATCGATCGGGACCTACCTGATCGCGATGGCAGTTGCGACGGCCTTGCCGATTTTCGCCCTCGTGGCACTTCTGCTGGCACAGCTGGAGGACAACCAGCGCTCGATTCTGAGGCGTGAAACGGCCCAGGATGCCACTGCTCTCGCCCGCTCCATCGATCGCCAGCTGCAGGATATGGCTACAACTTTAAGGTTGCTCTCGACCTCACCGGAATTGGAGAGCAACGACTTCGCTTCCTTCTACGCGCGCACCGAGACGGCCCTGAGAGCAAACACGCTCTATGTGATCGCGGTAGACGAGCGCGGCCAGCAGCTCCTGAACACCCGGCGTGATTACGGCGAGCCTTTGGGTATCGCTGGGAACCTTGCGGCCATCGACGCAGCCGTCAAGTCAGGACGAATCGAAGCCTCGGATGTCTTCATGGGGAAGACGAGCGGTGAGTTCGTCTATAACGTCACCATGCCACTGCAGGTGGGCAAGGTCAGGGCGCTGATCATTACCCAGAACGCCAGGGATCTGGCACGACTTGTCACCACGGAAGGTCTGCCGAGTGGCTGGTCCGCAGCAGTCATCGATCAGAACGGCCACGTGGTTGCTTCGGCCGGGGCGACAAGCATCGGCTATGGCGAACCCTTCGACACCCGCATTCTGCCCTCGCTGTTTGAATCCAGCGGCGTATACGAGAACAAGCAGATACTGCCGAAGGCGATGCTGGGTTACGCGCAGATTCCCGGCTGGTCGTGGAAAGCCGTGATATGGGGGCCGGTCGCTACGGCGCAATCTTCCATCCTGACGACATGGCGCTTTCTCGCCATCGGCGGTGTAGCGCTGATGCTTCTCGCAGTTCTCGCGGCCTATGTTGTCGCGCGCCAGGTCCGCCTGACGATCCGCTCGATCGCCGACATGGCCAATCGCATGGGCGAGGGTCATATCGTTGCGCCGGTCGAGACCAGCGTCATCGAAGCCAACCAGGTCGCGGTTGCACTCTCCAATGCCTCCTTCGACCGAAGCCAGACCGAAGACCGCCTGCACTTCGTCATGAACGAACTTGTTCACCGCACCAAGAACCTGCTGGCCCTGGTGCAGGCCATGATGCGACAGGTCGCCAAGGGCGCCGAAAGCGTGCCCGCCTACCAGGCGGCCGTTGCCGATCGCCTCGACGGCCTCTCGCGCTCGATCGACCTCCTTACCAGCGAACAATGGGCAGGCGCATCGCTGCGCCGCGTCATTGATATTCACTTCCAGAGCTTTCCGCAGGCGACGGAACAGGCCGAGATATCGGGCAAGGACTTCATCCTAAAACCCGACGTGGTGCAGAACCTCGGCCTCATCCTGCATGAACTGGCTACCAATTCGGTGAAATATGGTGCCCTCTCCGTGCCGCAAGGTCGTGTTCTGCTGAGCTGGCGGAATGTTCAGCACGAGGAACGCAACGAACCCTACGTTCGCTTCACGTGGGAAGAACGCGACGGCCCATCCCCTCAGGCTCCGGAGGGCTCGGGCTTCGGCACGACGATCATCAAGAACCATGCCGCCGCAGCCTTTGGCGGTAGCGTTGAAATCGACTTCCGACCGGAAGGCTTCTACTGGGCGTTGACGGCCCCTCGCCGCACCCTCGAGCGCACATAGGGGAACAAATCACGCTGAACCTTCGTTTCCGACAGGCTACTCGAAAGGAGAAGACCATGTTAAGGGAAACGATGATTGCCGCGGCGGCTGCCGCAGTCGCCGCCATCGCCAACCCGGCAAGTGCCGCAAACTACATCACGCTCGGTCAGCTCGTCTGCGGATCGCAGGGCGGGCAAGGACTGATTGTTACCTCGCAGAAGAACCTGCTTTGCACCTATACGCCGGCCGAAGGTGGCCCGAAGGTCGTCTATGCCGGAACGATCCAGAAATTCGGATTGGATGTCGGCCAGACCGGCAAAACTGTGATGATCTGGCAGGTCCTTGCCAAGACTGGAACCAACATTGCTGAATATGCGTTGGCCGGTGAGTACTACGGCATAGGTGCCGATGCGAGCTTTGGCGCTGGTGCTGGTGCCAAGGTCATTGCCGGTGGCACGAACCAATCCTTCATGCTCCAGCCACTGAACGTCCAGGCTCAGGAAGGCCTGAACCTCGCGGTCGGCGTGGAGAAACTGACGCTGGCGCCGGCAGCCACCTGATCACAGGTCGCGCCGACGAGGAGAGAGGCTCTGCCTCTCTCCTTGCAAGTCAGGTGGAGCGGTGCGTCAGCGCCAAAGCGCCACCGAACAGCATCATCATCGAACCACTGATACGATTGACCAGGCGAACCGCCCAGGCATTACGCATGACGCCGCGCAGTCGTGAACCGACAAAGGCATAGATGGCGATCGCCAGAACTTCCAGGACCAGAAAGATTGCTCCAAGCGTGAAGAAACTCTGCCAATAGGCATTGGGTTCAACGAACTGCGGCAAGAACGCCGTAAAAATCAGGATCGCCTTGGGATTGCTCGAGGCGACAAGGAACTCCTGCCGCAAATACGCCCTGAATGTTGAAGGGTGATGAGCAGCCGCCAGATCGGATACATCAACCTTCGCGCGGATCAGCTTGAAACCGATCCAGAGGAGATAGGCAACACCCAGCCATTTCACGATCGAGAAGGCTACTCCTGACGCCATCAACAGGGCGCCGAGACCAAAGGCCGTAATAGCGATCATGATGGCAAAGGCGACGATGCGACCGGCGGAGGCTGCAATCGCCATACCCATTCCGGCTCGCGCGCCGATCGTCACCGAGAGCAAGTTGTTCGGACCAAACGCCATGTTCAGCGCAAAACAGGCGGGAACGAAGAGGAGCAGCGTTTCGAGGGACATGACATCACCGTGCAAAACAAAGGGCGCGGGCCAAGCCCGCGCCCTTACAGTTTAATCGAGATCAAGCCGCGTGGCGACGCCTCAGTGACCGATCGCCTTGTTGATTTCCTCGGTCACCTTCTTGGCATCGCCGAGCAGCATCATCGTGCCATCCTTGTAGAACAGCGTATTGTCGATGCCGGCATAACCCGATCCGAGCGAGCGTTTGACGAACAGGCAGGTTTTGGCCTTGTCGACATCGAGGATCGGCATGCCGTAGATCGGCGAGGTCTTGTCATCGCGCGCCGCCGGGTTGGTGACGTCGTTGGCGCCGATGACATAGGCAACGTCAGCCTGCGCGAATTCCGAGTTGATGTCCTCAAGCTCGAAAACCTCGTCGTAAGGCACATTCGCTTCCGCCAGCAGCACGTTCATATGGCCCGGCATGCGACCGGCGACCGGATGGATCGCGTATTTCACTTCGACGCCGTTCTTTTTCAGATTGTCGGCCATTTCGCGCAGCGCATGCTGTGCCTGCGCCACCGCCATCCCGTAGCCGGGCACGATGATGACCTTGGAGGCGTTCGCCATCAGATAGGCGGCATCTTCTGCCGAGCCGAGCTTGACCGTCTTGTCGGAATTGTCCGTGCCGCCCACAGCCGTCTCACCGCCGAAGCCGCCGAGAATGACCGAGATAAACGAGCGGTTCATGCCCTTGCACATGATGTAGGACAGGATCGCACCGGATGAACCAACCAGCGCGCCGGTGATGATCAGCGCCAGATTGCCGAGCGTGAAGCCGATACCGGCGGCCGCCCAGCCCGAATAGGAGTTCAGCATCGACACGACGACAGGCATGTCGGCCCCGCCGATCGGCACGATCAAGAGCACGCCGAGCGCCAGCGACAGGGCGACGACCGCCCAGAAGTCGAAATGGCTTTCCGTTGCAGCCAGCCCGATGATGAAGAGTACGATCAGCGCCAGGAGGGCGATGTTGATCAGGTGCCGGAACGGCAGCATGATCGGCTTGCCGGACATGCGCCCGTCGAGCTTCAGGAAGGCGATGATCGAGCCGGTGAAGGTCAGCGCGCCGATGGCAACGCCGAGCGCCATTTCGATCCGCGCCTCGGTGTGGATCTCACCGATATTGCCGATGCCGAAGGAAGACGGCGTATAGAGCGCAGACGCCGCCACCAGCACGGCCGCGAGGCCTACCAGCGAGTGGAACCCGGCAACCAGCTGCGGCATCGAGGTCATCGGGATCACGCGGGCGACATAGGCCCCCGCCCCGCCGCCGATCGCGAGGCCGAGGATGATCAGCACAAGGCCGCCGAAGGATGGCGTTGCCAGGGTCAGCGTGGTGAGAATGGCGATCCCCATGCCGACCATGCCGTAAAGGTTGCCCTTGCGGCTGCTGGCCGGATGGGAAAGCCCGCGCAATGCCAGGATGAAGAGGACGCCGGAAACAAGATAGAGGAAGGCTGCGATACTGGTCATGCGGTCCTCACTTGTCCTTCTTCTTGTACATCGCCAGCATGCGCTGGGTGACAAGGAAGCCGCCGAAGATGTTCACGGAGACGAGGACCAGGGCGATGAAGCCGAAGCCGGTCGCAAGACCACTCGTCGAAATGCCGACGGCCAGAAGCGCGCCGACGACGATGACCGAGGAGATGGCGTTGGTGACGGCCATCAGCGGCGTGTGCAAGGCCGGCGTCACCGACCAGACGACGTAGTATCCGACGAAGATCGCCAGCACGAAGATCGCGAACTGGAACACGAAGGGATCGATCGCGCCGCCGGTTGCGGCGCTGGCCGCCTCGGGCGCATGGGCGGCAGCGGCCGCCACGGCATTCATGGCCTGGTTCAGCTGATCCAGCGCCTTGTCCATTGCTTCACTGGCCATCAGTTATCCCCCTTCTTCACGCCGCCGAATGCCGGATGCACGACATTGCCCGCATGCGTCAGCATCGTCGCCTTGATCAGTTCGTCCTCGAGATTGAGGGCGATCGTCTTCGTTTCCTTGTTGACCATGGTCTCAAGGAAGGTGACGAGGTTCTTGGCATAGAGCTGGGAGGCACTGGCGGAAATCCTGCCGGCCATGTTGGAAAAGCCGATGACGCGCACGCCGTCGACGTCAGCGACCTTGCCTGGCTTGACGCCTTCGATATTGCCGCCGCGCTCGACCGCGAGATCAACGGCAACCGCGCCCGGCTTCATCGACTTCAGCATCTCACGCGAAACAAGCTTCGGTGCCGGACGCCCCGGGATCAGGGCGGTGGTGATGACGATGTCCTGCTTGGCGATGTGATCGGCCACAAGCGCCGCCTGCTTCGCCTGGTATTCCTTGGACATCTCCTTGGCGTAGCCGCCGGCGGTCTCGGCCGCCTTGAATTCTTCGTCCTCGACGGCGATGAACTTTGCGCCGAGCGAGGCGACCTGCTCCTTGGCTGCCGGGCGAACGTCGGTCGCCGACACCGCAGCGCCGAGACGGCGGGCCGTAGCAATCGCCTGCAGCCCGGCAACACCGGCGCCCATGATGAAGACCTTGGCAGCCGGAACGGTGCCAGCCGCTGTCATCATCATCGGCATGGCGCGGTCATACACCGCCGCTGCCTCGATCACCGCCTGATAGCCTGCCAGATTTGCCTGCGAGGAAAGAACGTCCATCGACTGCGCGCGGGTGATGCGCGGCATCAACTCCATGGCGAAGCTGGAAAGCCCGGCCTTGGCCATAGAGGCAATCGCTTCGTCATTGCCGTAGGGGTCCATAACCGCAATGACGATCGCGCCGCTCTTGTAGCCGCCAATCTCTTCGTCCGTCGGGCGGCGCACCTTCAGGACCACGTCGGCGGTCGCGGCAGCGCCAATCAAACCGATCCGCGCACCGACAGCCTCGAATTCCACATCGGGAATTTTTGACTTGGTCCCTGCACCAGCCTCGACGACGACCTCGAGGCCTAGACCGACCATTTTCTTTACGGTTTCGACAGACGCCGCGACGCGCGTCTCATCCCCCGTGGTTTCTTTCGCGACAAAAACAACGTTGCCCAACCGCCCCCTCCTCCGGGTCAGCCAGTCTGCCGCAGGTCCCCCTGCTCAGCCCGCACATTCAGCCAAAGCTTTGGAAAGCCGCGTTCCCGACGCCGCGCTCAGCGCAGCAGGACGAGGCCCGCGATAAAGACGATCAGCAGGACGACGAGGCCGCCAAGGAAACCGGCACCGGTGAAGAAGCCAGCGGTCATGCCAAGCAGGAGAGCGACAAGAAACAGCGTGCCGTACTTAGCCGCAGCAAGGAACATAAGGTAGGTCTGCTCGTGTTCCTTGTAGTCCATTGGCGCGCCGACCTCAGCAGGTCCGGTGTGATGCTCAGCCATGAATATCGTCTCCCTCAAACTTCCCGGCCAATAAAGCAATGCGGCCGGCCGACTGCCGTGATTCCCTCGCTACCGCGAGGAAATTTCCCTGCAGAGGGATTACACAAAGCTTCGATAAAGCGCAATGCATGAGAATGCCGCAGGCGGGCGGCATTCTCAGCCAATTCAAGCGCATCGGCTTACAGCGGAAGATCGGTTCCGAGATCGCCTTCAGCCATGAAACGCGCCGTCGGGATGATGGTCAGCGGCGGCAGCGTGTCATTGGGCGTGCGCGAGAACATCATGCGCTGTTCGCTGGCGCTGGAGATAAAGAAGGGATACCGCGTCAGGAGCTTTCGTCCGACCTCGATGACATTGGTCGCCATCAGTGTCAGGTCGAAACCATAGGTCTCCGTCATCCGGCTTGCGACGACGGTATCGGCGTAGAAGACGCGCTTATAGAAAGCCGCATGCGCAGGGCGCACGTGTTGCATCACACGGTCCGCGCGAAAATGCGCGGCGGCGACGATGTTCGGACGCAGCGTCAGGTAAGGGATCCACGGCATTTCCGTGCTAAGTTCCGGATCAGCGGCGAACCGCGCCGGATCGATCAGGCTCAGTCCGGCATCCAGAAATGCGTCCATTTCGACAGGAAAAATACCGCCCGATTGTGAGACACGATGGTCCGGCGTTACGTGATGGATGCGGATCGTGCTGACGAGCTGTTCATAATAGTACAGTCCGAAAACATAAGCCTGACTGTCGAAGTCGGCCTCGTCGATCATGCTTTTGGCAGCGACCGGAAGCACTTCGCGAGCCTTGTAGGCCTTGTAGCGCAGGCGCTCCACCTCTTCCATATCCTCGCCGCTTTCGACACGGCGGTATTCGACGTGGTTCATTATTTCGAGGAGTTTGCTGCTGAAATCACTCGTCTTTAAAGGGTTGTCTGCCATAGTTACTCGGTTCGCCTGTTAACGAAACATTAATCATACGGAACCGGCGCAAGGGCAAGAACGAGACGAGAAATTGCGTTATATTTGAATTGTTAAGGTTAACGGCACCGCGTTTGCGCCAAATGCCATCGGCCGCAAAAGCGGTCGGGGCTTATGCAACTTTCGGACGACGACGTGGTGCCGTACGGCGGCTGAGGCTCTGGGAAAGAATGGCGATATTCTGCGCCGGAACTGCCGGCGAGAAAACGTAACCCTGAACGAGATCGGTGGCGCGATACTTGTTGAGCAAGGCCAGCTGCTCGGTGGTCTCGACACCCTCGGTGACGATCTTGAGACCGAGTTCGCGCGCGAGGTTGACGGTGCCGCGCAGCAGCTTGAGGCGACGCCCATCCTCGACGATGTTGCGCAGGAACGAGCGGTCGATCTTGACGATATCCAGCGGCAGCGTGTCGAGATAGCTGAGGCTGGAGAAACCGGTACCGAAGTCGTCGATCGCAATCGTGATCCCGCGTGCCCTGAGTTCGGCGAGGATCGCGCGCACCGCCGCCGGCTCGTCGATCAGGCAGCTTTCCGTGATTTCCAGATGCAGGCGGGCGGGCTCGAGGCTTGAGGCCTCGAGCGCTTCCGACACCACGGCAAGAATATCCGCGTCGCGCAGGTCGCGCGCCGACAGATTGACCGAAACGGCGATATGATCCGGCCAGTTCATGCAATCCCTGCACGCCTTCATGAGGATGAAGCGCGTGATTTCGGAAATGATGCCCATTTCCTCTGCAAGGCGAATGAAGACATCCGGTGGGATCGCGCCCTTTTCGGGATGAACCCAACGCGCCAGCGCCTCGGCGCATTCGATGCGCGTTCCGTCCGCTTTGAACATCGGCTGGTAGGCAACGCTGAGACCCTGGTTGCCGATCGCCTCGCGCAGATCCGCTTTGAGCTTCTGCTGCTCGATATAGCGGCCATCCATCTCGCGTTCGAAGCCGGCAATCCCGCCACGCTGTTTCGACTTGCTTTCGAAAAGCGCGAGGTCGGCCTTGATGCTCCACTCCTCCATCGCGAAGGTGTCGCTTTCGAGGA
Source organism: Rhizobium sp. YTU87027 (assembly GCF_050644135.1). Taxonomy (NCBI): domain Bacteria; kingdom Pseudomonadati; phylum Pseudomonadota; class Alphaproteobacteria; order Hyphomicrobiales; family Rhizobiaceae; genus Rhizobium; species Rhizobium sp. YTU87027. The sequence goes on from NZ_CP098440.1 coordinate 2,819,609, forward strand.
TTGCAAAACCGGCACTCAACGAGACGAGGAAGGTGACGTCATCGGCCTCGTAATTGCCCTGAATGCTCTCGTGGAAGCGGCGGATCTCCGTATCAAGCGCGGCCGCGTCCTTCGCATGCGGGAAGAAGAGGATGAACTGGTCGCCCATCAGACGGCCGACGATGGCCTTGCCCGCCTGCTTCGAGATACGGCTTGCGACGGCACACAGCAACCGGTCGCCGGTGATGTGGCCGCGCATGTCATTGACATGCTTGAACTCATCGATATCGAGAACCATGAAGGCGACGGGGCCGCGCTTCTTCTGATGTTTGCTGAGGTAATCCTGCACGAGATGGCTGAAGTATTCGCGGTTCGGCAGACCGGTCAACGCATCGAAGCGCACCATGTGCAGGATCTTCTGCTCGGCCTTCACGCGGCTTGACACGTCCTCGAAAATCAGGACGGCACCGCCATCGGCGCGGCGACTTGCCGAAAACTCCAGCGAGAGATCCTCTGGAAAATGGATCAGCGTGCGCGAAAGCTTGCCCTCGGCGACATGCGTCATTTGCCGCAGGATCAGCTCCGGCTGCGTCGAATCCATAAAACTGTAGCGCGCGCCGTAGCGCAGCACTGCACCAAGATCGCGCTCCTTCAGCCGCTCCGGATCGCCGATCCTCAGAAGATCGCAGGCCTTGCGGTTGATGACCTGAATGCGGTTTTCCGGATCGACCATCACCAGGCCGTGCGGCATGTTGTTGAGTGCGGTGTCGAAACGGTCGGCGATCATCGAGATCTGGCGACGCGCAATGACGTTCTCGTACAGGAACTCGCGCACGCCATTCGCCATTGCCCGCGTTGTCAGGCCGAACGGAATGAGGAAAGCCGACAGGATCGCACGATAGAAGTCGAGCGCCATCAGGCTGCAGATAATCATCGGCAGACAGCAGGCCAGCGTCTGCAGGTCGATTGCCTTCTGCGATCCGTAGTTTCGGCCGACGACGGAGACCATCGACGCCATGGTGACCGCGATACAGGCGAGCTCGGCGAAAGGATCCTGCAGGATGAAGATAGCGTAGCCGCTACCGATGCCGAGGATTGCCGCTGTGGAGGCGGCGCCGATAACGTAGATGGTTTCCCAATGCTCGATCCGCTCGCGCGACAGGCTCTGCTTATCGACCTTGTCGAACATCCGGAACGTGACCATGCGGCCGACGAAGACGGCAAGGAAACCAACTGACAGGACGACGTAGAACGGGGAACTGGTTTTCAGGGCAACTGCGAGGAAGGCAACCACATGCACGACGACACCCGCAACGAGTGTCATGCGATTCCCGAAGAGGGAACTGACAAACGACAGATAGACGTCGGTAGGGACCCTGTTCGGGTTATGTGGCTTCATCCATACTTTCCCTGTGCGGCGAAACCTTAACCGCAACCCTTTAAAAATTGATTTCGGGTAATCGATACATTTTGTCGAATTTTTCAAAACCCTGGGATGAATTTTAGTGTTTGCAATGACTTATGCATCCATTCGGTGAAGTTTTCCCAGCACCGCACCTATCCTGAGGTTGTCTGATCGTCCCGACGTTGACGCTAGGCGTGTCTGATGCAGGTCATACGACTATATTCCAACACGCCCCCTTTCATCTTTCAATTTGAAAAACCGTGTGGTCTAAACCGGTGGAAAGATAAAACGCGCCACAAGGCGCGAAATATGGGGGGAAGGGCATGCCGGCTTTGTTGACCGTCAGCCGGCTGATCGATGCGGTCAGCCAATTCATGGGCAAATTGTCCGAATATATGGTGCTGTTCTGCTGCCTGATCAGCGCCGCCAATGCGCTGATCCGTTACTCCTTCAACTACAGCTCCAACGGTTGGCTCGAGATCCAATGGTATCTCTTCGCCTTCATCGTTGTGCTGGGCGCGGCTCACACTCTGCGCATGAACGAGCATGTGCGCGTGGACCTGATTTATGGCGCGGTCTCCGAAAAGGCAAAGATCTGGATCGACGTCATCGGCCTTATCGTTTTCCTGATCCCGGCCTGCATCTTCCTGACCTGGCTCTGCTGGCCATTCTTCCTGTCCTCCTACCTGCAGCATGAGGTCTCGGCCAATGCCGGCGGTCTGATCCGCTGGCCTGTCAAGCTCGTTCTGTTTCTCGGCTTCGGGCTGCTGACCCTTCAGGGCATCTCGGAGTTGATCAAGCGGATCGCGGCCCTCACCGGCTACATCCAGATCGACACGACATACGAAAAGCCGCTGCAGTAAGCCGGACCTGGGAGGAACACCATTGTTTGATTTCGGCATCATTCCGCCGGCCATGTTCGTGGGCATGGTTCTCTTCATGCTCTACGGCTTTCCGGTCGCCTTTTCGCTGGCTGCCGTCGGCCTGTTCTTCGGCGTTATCGGCATCGCGACAGGGCATTTCAGCGAAGCCTTCCTGCAGGCGCTGCCGCTGCGCTTCTTCGGGATTGTCTCCAACGACCTGCTGCTCGCCATTCCCTTCTTCACCTTCATGGGCGCCATCCTGGAACGCTGCGGCCTAGCCGAGGATCTGCTGGAGGGTACGGGCAAGCTGTTCGGCCGCATTCCGGGCGGCCTTGCCTATGCGGTGATCCTGGTCGGCGCCGTGCTCGGCGCAATCACCGGCACGGTCGCCGCCTCCGTCATCACCATGGGCGTCATCTCTCTGCCGATCATGCTGCGCTATGGCTACAGCCCGCGGCTCGCCACCGGCGTCATCGCAGCCTCGGGTACCATCACCCAGGTCATTCCGCCCTCACTCGTGCTGGTCGTGCTTGCCGACCAGCTCGGTAAATCGGTTGGTGACATGTATCTCGGCGCCATCGGCCCGTCGATCCTGCAAGTTGCGATCTTCATGGGCTATATCCTGATCCTGTCGATCGTGAAGCCGGCCACCGTGCCGCCTTTGCCGAAGGAAGTGCGTGGCGACTTCACCTGGGGGCTGCTCCTGAAGGTGCTCTCGGGGATGGTGCCGTCGATCGTGCTGATATTCCTCGTCCTCGGCACGATCTTCATGGGACTGGCAACCCCCACGGAAGCCGGCGCGCTCGGCGTCGTCGGTGCCATGGCGCTCGCCGCCATGCATCGCCGGCTCACCTGGCCGCTGATGCGGGAGGCCATGCGCTCGACCATGCACATCACCTCGATGGTGGTGATGATCCTGATCGGCTCCACCTGCTTCAGCCTGGTCTTTCAGGGCATGGACGGCTCGCGCTGGATCGAGCACATGCTGTCCGGCATCCCCGGCGGCCCGGTCGGCTTCCTGATCTTCGTCAACATCTTCATTTTCGTGCTGGCCTTCTTCCTCGATTTCTTCGAGATCGCCTTCATCGTCATCCCGATGCTGGCGCCGGTCGCTTCGGCGCTCGGCATCGACCTGATCTGGTTCGGCGTGCTGATCTGCGTCAACATGCAGACGAGCTTCATGCACCCGCCCTTCGGTTTCGCGCTCTTCTACCTGCGCTCCATTGCCGATCGCAGCGTCAAGACATCCGATATCTACATGGGTGCCCTGCCCTGGGTCGGCATGCAGCTGATCCTCGTCGCGATCGTGATCTTCTGGCCGCAATCTGTGACCTATTGGCTCGAGAAGGGGCCGAAGATCGATCCGAACTCGATCAAGATCGAGGTGCCCGGCTTTGGCGGCAACGGCCTGTCGCTGCCGCCGCTGGGAGCACCGGGCGGTTCACCGCAAATGCCCGGACTGACCCTGCCGCCCCTGAACGGCCTGCCGGGTCAACCAGCTGCACCCGCGCCGACAAAACCCGCCGCCCCACCGGCAACGGATCTCAGCCAACCTCCGAAGATCAACTGACGAAAAAGCCCCGGTCAAAATCCGGGGCTTTTTTGATTTCGCGTATCTTGGCAGGAATCAGATCTTGCCGGCGCGCTGCTGGATCATCATGAAGGTGTCGAAGGTGTACTCCGACAGCTGAGACCAAAGATAGGCGTCGCGCTTGAACGCGTTCTGGTCTTCGTAGATCTTCTTGAAATACGGGTTCGATGCCGAAATCTCGGCATAGATGCCGAGAGCCGCCTGGAAACAGGCCTCCATGATTTCCTGGCTGAAGGGACGCAGTGTTGCGCCCTCCGACACCAGCTGCCTGAGTGCCGGCGGATTCTTCACGTCGTACTTTGCCATCATGTTGGTGTTGGCAAAGGCGCAGGCATCGGTGAGCGCCGCCTGGTAGTGCTTCGGCAGGCTGTTCCACTTTTCCAGATTGAAGAAGGCGTGAACCGTCGGTCCACCTTCCCACCAGCCTGGATAGTAGTAGTACTTCGCCACCTTGTGCAGGCCGAGCTTCAGGTCGTCATAGGGCCCAACGAATTCCGAGGCGTCGATCGTGCCCTTTTCGAGGGCCGGGTAGATGTCACCGCCGGCGATCTGCTGCGGAATGACGCCAACCTTGCTGATGACCTGGCCGGCAAGACCGGCGATACGCATCTTGACGCCCTTCAGGTCATCAAGCGTATTGATTTCCTTGCGGAACCACCCGCCCATCTGGGCACCCGTGTTGCCCGCCGGCAGGCCATAAATGCCCTGCGTGGCGTAGAACTCGTTCATCAGCTTGTTGCCGTTGCCTTCGTAGAACCACGCATTGGTCAGGCGTCCGTTGAGACCAAACGGGATTGCCGTACCGATTGCGTAGGTCGCATCCTTGCCGACGAAATAGTAGGAGCAGGTATGCGCCGCCTCGACCGTGCCGGCGCTGACCGCATCGGCCGCCTGTAGGCCCGGAATGATTTCGCCTGCGGCAAACGGCTGAATGGTGAAATTACCATCGGTCGCCGCGGCAAGATGCTTCGAGATATCATCCGCCGCGCCATAGATCGTATCGAGGCTCTTCGGGAATGACGACGTCATGCGCCAGGAAATCTTGGGGTTCTCTTGTGCAATGGCAGGCGCCGCCAGTGCACCCGCAGCAGCGACCGCGCCGGCACCGGCGGTTCCTGCCTTCTTCATGAATGAACGACGATCCATCAAAAACCTCCCGTATAGATGGTACTGCGAGGTGAACCCTCATCTTTGCCCGCAGCAATAGCGGGAAACTAAGCACGGTGGCGACCGTGTTTCAAGCACTGTCCCATTAGTCTTTGGCATCACGACGGCAATATGGCAGCCAAGCGCATTTTCATCAAAATCAGCAAGTTAGCGAAAACACGCCGGAGCCGGCGGACGAGAATGCCGCAATTCCGCCCGCGATTGCGCCGAGACGTTGACTTCCAAGCCGTTCTCGGCTCTCACAATAGCGAGCAGCATCTTCCGACCGGGGTTAAAATGACGAAGCCGATCGTCGCCGTTCCTGCCGATATCCGTACCTTCGACGGTGCCACATGGCACGCCGTTCAGCATCAATACGTCCGCGCCGCCCTGAACGCCGCCGGCGTCATGGCCTTCATCATTCCGGCCTTCGAAGAGGGGTACGGAACGGACGCTATCCTCGACCGCGTCGACGGCGTTCTCGTCTCCGGTTCGGCCAGCAACGTCCATCCGTCTTATTTCGGTGCTGCTGCGACCGACGCAGACGGCCCCTTCGACATCGCGCGTGACGCCACCACCCTGCCGCTGATCCGCCGCGCCATTGACCGCGCCATTCCGCTGCTCGCAATCTGCCGCGGCATTCAGGAGCTCAACGTCGCGCTAGGCGGCACGCTCGCGAGCGAGATCCAGAACCAGCCTGGAATATGGGATCACCGCACGCCGGCCGAGGTTGACCGCGATGGCAAGTATGCGATCCGCCAGAGCGTCTTCGTCAAGGAAGGCTCCTGCATCGCAGGCATCATCGGCCCCGGCGAGATCAGGGTGAACTCGCTCCACCGTCAGGCAATCGCCAAGACGGCGCCGCGCCTCCAGGTGGAGGCGGTCGCCGAGGACGGCACGATCGAAGCCGTGTCCGTGATCGATGCTCCAGCCTTTGCGGTCGGGGTTCAATGGCATCCGGAATACTGGGCCGAAACCGACAAGCCATCGAACCAGATCTTCACGGCCTTCGGTGATGCGGTCAGAGACTACGCGGCAAGCAAGCTCTCCAAGGCGGGAGAGAAGCCTCCCGCCTGATTCAATGTGCCATGGCATAAGCTATCTTGGTGGTTTCTATCGAATGACCATGAATGCTGACGGTGATAAAATTAGCTGGCTTGCTCAAGAGGCTGCTGTGTCGGCTGGGCGTGCCGTGATTGAACAATGGGGCGCGTTGCGTGATCATGTCCGTTTCAAGGGCAAGAGCGATATCGTCACCGCCGCAGACATACTCTCGGATGACATTGTCGCCGCCTGCATCAAAGCAAAGTTCCCGTCCCATCGCATTCTCTCCGAGGAAGACACCGGCAACCACGGATTCGACTATTCTGGCCCTTTGTGGATTGTCGACCCAATTGACGGAACAGCAAACTACGCCAGGGGGCATCCTTATTTTGGCATTTCCGTTGCTTTCGCAGTTGATGGCGTTGTTCTAGCCGGTTGCGTCCATGCTCCTGCATTGGGTGAGACGTTCACCGCCGTAAAGGGTCGAGGTGCGTTCTTGAATGGAAACCGAATTCGAACCTCATCACCTGTCAGCTTGGCTCGCGCAGTAGTGAGCACTGGCTTTCCGCACGAGAAGAACAACATGGAACCGCTCGTGAGACGAGTACATGTGCTTCTGCAAAGATGCCAAGACATCAGGCGAAGCGCGTCGCCGGTCCTTGATATTGCCTACGTCGCCGCCGGGCGATTGGATGCCCATACCGAGACCCTGTTCCCGTGGGACGTCGCCGCTGCTGGCCTTATTGCGAAGGAAGCCGGCGCCAGCCGCTGCAACCTTGGAGACGCACCTGCGAACACTCCCGCCGACCTATGCGGAAGCGAAGTCGTCTTCTCAGCGCCCACGATCCACCATGAACTTCGAGAGTGTCTTCAACTGGCCATCTGACTTGAGATTGCAGTTGCCTTTCGGACTGTCCACCTCACGGCTGCGTCATCGAGTAACTCAAGACGGCAGCTGCCTTCCCGCCTGCTCGCTGGCCATGTACTCCGCATACCAGGTGGGCCAGTCATCATCGTGCTTGCCGATGCGCTTCTCATGCTCTCCATGGGCGGCCGCCGCCCGGCGCAAAGCTGCCTCGAGATCCGTCGATGACGCGAACATCGTTTCGTCGGCGTCTATGCGCCCAGGCAGTCGCGCCGTAACTTCCTGGAACAGCCAGCCATTGCCATCCGGATCGCTGAATGAAGCAAACGAGCCGTAGCTGCGACGGTCCGGATGCGGTCCACTCAATCGGGCGCTCTGGCCGGCGTGATGGAATACGCCGCCAGCATCGTGGAACACCTCACTCACGTCTACCCCACGCTTCACAAGCTCGGCGCGAGCCGCCTCCACGTCGGCGACGATAAGATGAAGGCCTTGCGCCGTGCCGGGCACGGCGGCCGTCACATTCTTGCCGAAGATGACGGAACACGGCGACCCCGGAGGCGTGAATTGAATGACTCGGAAATCGTCACCCGTGACGACGTCGGCATCGAGCCGCCAACCGAGATTGCCGTAAAATTGCTTGGCACGGTCAACGTCCGAGACTGGGACGACGATGACTTCAAGCTTCATGTCGGCCGTCCGCATTGCCGGAGTCCTGACCCTGGTCTCGCTCTGCACGGAAGTATTGCCCATGTTCAGCTCCTTGGTTTGGATACTTTGAGATTGGCAATAAGACCTGGCGAGTGGATCACAGCGGCCGCAGGCAGTCGAATCAATTTGCGAAAGCTACCCCCGCATGGCCCATCGCAGGCCGACGGTGACCGCCAGACCGAGCAGCGGCCATATCGCCCAGAACACCCCGTGCCATGTCAGCAGGTTGATGATCACGATGCCGATACCGATGACGGCCAATCCGGCAATACGCTGATCAAAGCGGCTCTGGTTGCGAACCCAGGCCATCGCCGCGACGAAGGCAAGGCCGAGGAGCGGCCAGACGGCCCAGAACTCGCCCTGCCAAGTCAGAAGATTGATCACCACCAACGCGATCGCGACAACCGCGAACACGCCGCCAATCTTCCGCGCTCTCGGAGCAAAGGGGCGTTCCGGCGCGGGCGTCGCAGCCGCCGGCAACGGACGAGCCGGTGGCGTGGCCGTTGTGGACACATCGTCTCCAATTCGCACGGCATAGCTCGGCACCGCCTCGCTGACGTTCTTCACAGTCAGTGGCCCGAGAAAATCGAAGCCGACGGCGACCTTGTTGCGGACCTGGTCATAGACCGTGTTGGAGATCACGATGCCGCCGGCCGGCGCGGAAGCCTGAAGCCTGGCGGCAATGTTGACGCCATCGCCATAGATGTCGTCACCCTCGGCGATGACATCACCGAGATTGATGCCGATCCGATAGAGCATACGCCCCTCCGCCGGCCGGGCGGAATTCATGCCGACAAGCTCGTTCTGGACGTCGATGGCAGCGCGCACCGCTTCGACCACGCTCGGAAACTCGGCAATCAGGCCGTCGCCCCAGGTATTGATCACCCGACCGCCATGAGCGCCGATCAGGCGCGACATCGCATCGCGCGACCATTTCAGCATGGCGAGGGTGCCCTCCTCGTCGGCGCCCATCAGCCGCGTATAGTCCTGAACATCGGCAGAGAAGATGGTTGTCAGCTTGCGTCGCATTTCATTCATCGTATTGCGATCCACCGCAGGTTTGACAGACGGTCCGCCGGTCGCAGCCATCTGACGAAGAGATTTCCTCATTCGAAAGTTCTGCAATAGCTGACCGCACTTTTCAACGAGGGACGCGAACGACGTCTTGCACGCTTCGGGCAAGGAAATGCGCGCGCCTCTCTGCCGGTCGCAAAGCAAATCCGAATGTGTATCGCCGGCAATGAGATCATGGAACCGCCACCTCGCCGGAACGTTTCTTGCTCACATCGGGCGCTACCAGCATCCCGCTGGCACTACCGAACCGGAGGTAATCATGAAAACGCTGATCGTCTCCATGGGCCTGTTGGCTGCAACCGCCTTCTCGGCCTTTGCAGCGGAACCGGCCAAAATGGTCGATACCAAAATGGGTAAGATCCTGGCGGACGCCAAAGGCATGACACTCTACACGTTCGACAAGGACGCCATGGGCAAATCAAACTGCGACGCGGCCTGCCTGAAGAAATGGCCCGCCCTCCACGCTGCCGCCAAGGCCAAGGCCGAAGGCGAATGGTCACTCGTCAAAGCAGCCGACGGCAAGGAGATGTGGGCTTACGAAGGTAAGCCGCTTTACACGTTCGCTGGAGACAAGAAGCCCGGCGATATGACCGGCGATGGCGTCGGCGGCGTCTGGCATGTCGCCAAGTAGCCAAGCGCACCAGAGCCTTCAGGGTTGAATTGAAAGGCTCTAAACTTGGGATGAGGGCGATGATCCGTCCGCGTGCGCGCCTCATCCCGGTCCGGCATCGAGACGATCAGCCCTTCGCTGGCGTTTCCGGGACAGGTGTCAGTGCCCTGCCCTTCCCGAACCACTCAATGAGGTTGTCGACGACCAGATCCGCCATGGCATTGCGGGTCGGCACCGAGCCAGATGCGAGGTGCGGCAAAAGCACAGCGTTCGGCAGATCGAGCAGCGATGCCGGCACATCAGGCTCGTCGTAGAAGACGTCGAGGCCAGCAGCGCCGATCGTTCCGGACTTCAGAGCCTCAGCAAGTGCATCCTCGTCGACCGTCCAGCCGCGCCCGACATTGATGAAAACGCCGTCAGGGCCAAGCGCGGAGAGGATTTCAGCATTGATAGTCTTATGGGTCTGCGGGGTTTTGGGGACGATGGATATCAGGGTGTCGACGACCCCGGCGAGATCCTTCAGCGACGGATAGTAACCGTACGGGACAGCCGGGTGGCGCGTGCGCGTGTGATAGCTGATCCTGACCTTGAACGGCTCCAGGCGCTTGGCGATCTCCTGGCCGATGCGGCCAAGGCCATAGATCCCGACATGCCGCCCCTTCAGGGAGAAACGCGACAACGGATAGTTCTGTCCAGGCTTCCAGTTGCCGGCACGCAGCCAGTTTTCGGCGCGCGGGAGTTCGCGGATCGCGTTCAGCAACAGCCCGATCGCGGTATCGGCGACCTCATCGTTCAGCACATCCGGCGTGTTCGTAACGATCACACCCTTGGCGCCCGCGTGCCTGGCATCGACGCCATCATAACCGACACCAAAGCTCGAAATAAGCTCGAGATTCGCAAGCCCGTCGATCGCAGCCGCATCGAACGTGCCCGAGACGGCGACACCGCGAATTTTGCCAGCAGCCTCCGCGTCAAGCGTCGAGGGATCGGCTTCGATAACGTCGAAGCTCTCCTTCAGGCGCGTCAGGACGCGTTCGTGTATCTTCCCGGGAACGAGAATGGCAATGCGGGACATGGCATTTCCTCTTGGCTGTTTACGGGCGCGGGCGGTAGGGGCTCGTCGACTGGCGGATGCGCATCTCGGGCTTGATGAGATGGATGCCGTCGGGCTCGTGGCTGCCGGCCAGACGATCGAGAAGCGCGCGGGCAGCAAGACGTCCGACTTCCGCCTGACCGTTCCAGACGGTCGTCAGCGCCGGCATCGATATCGACGCTTCCTCGAGATCGTCATAGCCGGTGACGGAAATATCCTTGCCTGGAACGAGACCGGCGCGGGCGATGCCGTTCATCAGGCCGATCGCGACGAGGTCGTTCCAGCAGACGGCGGCCGTTGGCTTTTGCGGCAGCGACAGGAAATGCACCGCCGCCTCGAAGCCGCCCTGCATCGAGCGGGGGCCGGGAATGCGCAGGCCCGGATCGACATCGATGCCGGCCTTGCGCAGCGCGTTGACATAGCCCTGATAACGATCGCGCCCGGTCGAGGTTTGGTCGGTACCGCCGATCATGGCGATCGAGCGATGGCCAAGGCCGATCAAATGGTTGGTCGCGAGCGAAATGCCGTAGCTGTCATCGCCGCGGTAGGTCGGAAGGTCCAAGCCATCCAACGAGCGGGCAACCAGGATCGCCGGCATGCCGTTGTCTTCGGCGAGCTGCATATCCTCAGGCGGCGTACCGATTGCCGGCGACATGATGACCCCGTCGCCACCGAGCTGCAGCAGCGTTTCGATGAAGGTGCGCTGCTTTTCGACGGAGTCGTAGTGGTTCGACAGAATGAAGGTATGCCGGCTGCGATCGAGCTCGCTTTCGATCGCCTTCAGGATTTCGCCGTAGAACGGGTTCATGATGTCGTGCACGACGACGCCGATGATGCCGGAGCGGGACGTCCGCAGGCTGGCGGCGCGGCGGTTGTAGATATAACCGAGCGCCCGCGCCTGTTCCTTGATTTTGTCTCGGGTGGCGCCAGCCACGAGCGGGCTGTCACGTAAGGCAAGAGATACGGTTGCTGTGGAAATGCCGAGCGTTTCGGCGATCGTCGAAAGCTTTATCTTTTGAGCCACGTGTCCTCCCCAGGCAACGCGCGGTTTTTGATGCGCCCGACCACTTGAAGAGTCCGGCGTTATTAAAATGTTTAATTAAAAGATTAAACGCAGCGAGGCAATTCGTAATTTTACAAAACCGTCAGATTTCCTCAGGTTCTTCGAGAGGAATAGCAGCAGACTGCAAGTTGCCATCGATTGCCTTCAACAGACGGACAAGATTGCGGATTTCCTTCTCGGAGAATTCCTGGGTAGCCATGCTGTCGCAGGCAGAGGACGCCATTTCAATTGCCTTGACGCTGCCGCGGCCGAGTTCGGTCAGATAGACCTTGGTCAGGCGGGCATCCTCGGCATCCGCCTTGCGTTCGAGAAAGCCTTGCGCCTCCATGCGGCCGATCGTGCGCGTCATGGTTGGCGCCTTGACGCCGAGCCTCTGCGCCAGCCCGCCTGCCGTCATCCCGTCGGTTTCAGCAAGAAGAAGAATCACGCCGTCCTGGCCGGCATAGAGGCCGCTTTCGAGCAGGTTGCGAGACAGGACGGTGCGCATCGAGCGGGCCGCCTGCGTCAAAGCCGGCGAAAGATCGACAACTGTGTATTCGGTCTGATCCTTTTTCTTGGACTTCTGCTTCTTTCCGTCCTTGTGCTTCTTCCCCATCGCTATTCCTTTGACTTTGCCGCGTTGCGCATCCCTCACCCTGCAAGGGAGCCGGAACATTCATAACCATCCCCCTAAATCGATTTCGGTTTAAGGGCTTATGCGATAAGCATTGAGAACGCTGCGTTATGACATTGCGCATCATCTCGTCATAAACAAGAGGTCTTAGCCGGATGAACGCGCCTTCTCGCGACTTCGAACACAACGATCCGAACCTTGCCCCGTCAGAGCGCAGCCGATGGATCGCTGTTCTACCGCTGGGCGCCCACGAGCAGCACGGACCTCACCTGCCCTTCGACACCGATGCATTGATTGCAGCCGGCATCGTTGCTCGGCTCAAGGCCGCTATTCCCGCCGCGTTACCGGTCACGTTTCTGCCGACGGAAAACGTCGGCTACTCGGTCGAGCATGTGGACGCGAAGGGCACTCGAACACTGACATATGACGAGGCTATCGAACGCTGGCTCGGCATTGCCCGCAAGCTCTCGCAGATGGGTATTCGCAAATTCGTGATGCTGAACGCTCATGGCGGCAACTCGCCGCTGATGACGATCGTCGCGACGGAGGCCCGCGTCCGATTCAACATGCTTGCCGTCGCCACCAGCTGGACGCGCTTCGGCGTTCCCGCCGATGTCATCCCGCCCGAGGCGAAGGCGATCGACATCCACGGCGGCGATATCGAGACTTCGGTGATGCTGGCGCTTCACCCTGATCAGGTCGACATGACCAGGGCTGCAGACTTCCCATCCCGCCAGTCCGATTTTGCCGCCCGCTTCAAGCATCTGCGCGCCTACGGCCCGCATGCCTTCGGATGGAAGATGTCGGATCTCAGCGCATCCGGCGTCGCAGGCAACGCCTCACTGGCAACAGCTGAGAAAGGCGAGGTTCTGATTGCGCATTCGGTAAAAGGGCTGGTCGAACTGCTGCAGGACGTCGATGCATTCGATGCAGCGGAGCTTGATTGAAACAATCCCCGTCGCGATGTGATCTTATAACATACAAAACCCTTTGAACTGCCGCTCGCAACTCCTTATATGTGACCGACGAATTTTCAGCCCCGCCCCCGGGCGTGCCATCTCTCGAGGTTCTGATGACCGACGCGATCCCCACCCAGCAGAAGCCAATCCCCGTTACCGTTCTCACCGGCTACCTCGGCGCCGGCAAGACGACCTTGCTCAACCGCATCCTGTCGGAGAACCACGGCAAGAAATATGCGGTCATCGTCAACGAGTTCGGCGAGATCGGCATCGACAACGACCTCATCGTCGAATCCGACGAAGAAATCTACGAAATGAACAACGGCTGTGTCTGTTGCACCGTGCGCGGAGACCTGATCCGCGTTGTCGAAGGCCTGATGCGCCGCCCCGGCCGTTTCGACGGCATCATCGTTGAAACGACCGGCCTTGCCGATCCGGTGCCGGTCGCGCAGACCTTCTTCATGGATGACGACGTTCGCGCCAAGACGGAACTCGACGCCGTCGTTGCTCTGGTGGACGCCAAGCACCTGCCGCTGCGTCTGAAGGACAGCCGCGAGGCCGAAGACCAGATCGCTTTTGCCGATGTCGTCCTGATCAACAAGACGGACCTCGTGACGTCGGAAGAGCTGGCGCAGATCGAAGATATCGTCCACGCCATCAACCCCTCGGCCCGTGTCTACAAGACCAGCCGTTCGGGCGTCGATCTCGCGCGTGTTCTCGATCAGGGCGCCTTCAACCTGGAGCGCGCGCTGGAGAACGATCCGCACTTCCTCGATCATGACCACGACGATCACGTCTGCGGCCCGGATTGCGATCACGACCACCATCATCACCACGCACATGATCACGACCACGATCATGACCATCACGACCATGACCACCATCATCATGGCGCCATGTCGCCGATCCATGACGTGACAGTGCAGTCGGTCTCGCTGCGCGGCGGCGAGATGAACCCGGAACGCTTCTTTCCCTGGATCCAGAAGATCACCCAGACGCAGGGTCCGAACATCCTGCGCCTCAAGGGTATCATTGCCTTCAAGGACGATCCCGAACGCTACGTCGTTCAGGGTGTCCACATGATCGTCGAAGGCGATCATCAGCGTCCATGGCGCGATGGCGAGAAGCATGAGACCCGTCTCGTCTTCATCGGCCGCGAACTCGACCGCGAAAAGCTCGAAGCCTCCTTCAAGGCGTGCGAGGCGGCAGCCTGATGCCGACAGTTGCCCCGTTTGATCTCGACGGCCATATCCTGGCCGTCGAATTTTTAGGTGACATCCCCTTCTTCGCCAATGCCGCTGGCACCTTCCACCGCCTCGATGGTGGCGAGAAGGTAACCGAAGCCCATCAGGGCATGCTGACCTGCATCCGCGACCCATATAGCGAGAGCCTTATTTCCGGTGGTGAGGACGGCGAGGTGCTGCGCATCGGAGCCGATGCCGGGGTGACCGAGCTCGCCAACGCGCCGCGCAAGTGGATTTCCCAGCTTGCCGCCGGCCCGCAGGGTGCCGTCGCCTACTCCTACGGCAAGAGCGCCTTCGTGCGCCTCGCCGATGGAACGACCAAGGAATTTACCGAAGAGCGCACCATCGAAGGTCTCGCCTTCGCGCCCAAGGGCATGCGCATTGCCGCAGCGCGCTATAACGGCGTGTCGCTGCATTGGGTCGGCACTGCCGCCAAGCCGGTCGACCTCGAATGGAAGGGCGCCCACACCGGCGTCACCTTCTCGCCTGACGGCAACTTCCTCGTGACTACGATGCAGGAGAATGCGCTGCACGGCTGGAAGCTCGACAGCAAGGCCGGCGCGGACACCCGCCACATGCGCATGACCGGCTACCCTGCCAAGGTGAAGTCTCTCTCCTGGTCGGCGAAGGGCAAGTGGCTTGCTTCCTCTGGTGCGCCGGCTGCGATCGTCTGGCCATTCCAGGGTAAGGACGGGCCGATGGGCAAGGCGCCGCTCGAGCTCGGCACGCGCGCCAACATCATGGCGACATCGGTGAAGTTCCACCCGGCCGAAGACATCCTGGCGATCGGCTTCATCGACGGCATGATCCTCGCAGTCCGCATTGCCGACAGCAAGGAAGCGTTGCTGCGCCGCCCCGGCAAGGGAGCGATCACCTCGATGAGCTGGAGCAAGAACGGCAAGCTTCTGGCCTTCGCCTCCGAAGCCGGCGATTGCGGCGTCGTTGATATCGCGGCCTAGGCAGCAGGGAACTGCGGCCACAATTACTGCGCTCTGATGGGCGAGAAAACAGGACGCCGCGAGATCAGCGGCGTCTTCGTCCCTTCTGGAGGGTTGCTGTCTCAGCCGCAAGCAGCTCAGGCAGCCTGCTCACCCGCCGACGCTTCGACGCGATCCCGGCCGTGGCGCTTGGAGGCATACAGCGCTTCGTCCGCCTTCCCCAGAAGCTGCTCGAAATCGTTCTCCCGAGAAGTGGCGACGCCGATACTGAGGGTCGGGAAGACCGCGAGCCCCGGCACCTGCCCAACGGCAAATGAGAACGCCAGCCTTATGCTTTCGGCGGTCTGAACCGCCTCGGCATCGTCCATGTCCTTCAGAACGGCCACGAACTCGTCACCGCCCTGGCGGGACAGCAGATCGCCGGGCCGCAGGACGCTCTGCGCCACGCGGGCGAAGAGCCGCAATATGTCGTCGCCCACCACATGACCGTGCTGGTCGTTCAACTGCTTGAAATTGTCGATGTCGATAGCGAGCAGCGCAAGCGACCGAGGTCGCTTGAATAGCAGGTGCTGGGCCAGACCGCTCCGATTGAGCGCACCGGTCAGCGGATCGCGATGCGCCAGATCGATGAGCTTGCTGCTGTTACGCTCGGCCGCCATCAGCACAATCACGACGCTGCGCAGAGCGAAGAAGACCACCGCCGTGGCACCCATCCAGCCATGAACAACACTATCGCCGAAGGCGCCCGGTCCGGCGATCTGGCCTAATGCAGCAAGCAGGCCGCGGGCCAGGAAGATCGCCGCGGTCGGCGCATAGAGCCCGGCAAGCAGCCCGGCCGAGAACAGCTTCTCGCGCCGGTGAATGGCGGCGCCTTCCCGCAGGATCGCAAGATCACAGAGGCAGCATACGATTGAAACATAGAAGATGCGGGCTGACACCGTGGCGGGATCGACCGTGAAGAGCAGAACGGGCAAGCTGACGCCGGCAATGGCAAGCGCACAGTAGCGTTTGTCGACAGGCCACTCCGCAAAGACGCGAACGGAAAAGAATGTCAGGAGGTAGCCGACGATCGTCACGACGTTGCCGACATCAAGGGAGACGAAGGAGGGAACGAAATTCCGCAGCGAAACGCACAAGGAACCAATGCCGATCAGCAGATTGCTGATGCCCCACCATGCCGGCCAGCGTCCAAAGCGGCCCGTCGAATATGCCGCGAGATGCACGCTGCCGAGGACGAGGCATGTCATGGCCGAAACGACATAGATCGTTCTCAGGTCCAGCATCATTTCCAGCACTCTCCAACCTAGGGCCGGAGCACCTTATAACAGCGCTGTTGAATTTTGATTTTACAGCTCGCTCGTTTTTTAACGATGTACGAAATCGATTGGTCCGGCCGCCGTCTTGCCGCCGCGCTGGCAGCCCAAGGCGCCGCGCGAAGCGGTGCTTCGTGACGTTTTCTCTCGATGGGAGCGGGCAGGCGATTGGGTAGTGGAGTGGGATGTCAGGCTGCATCATGCCCGATCGCGTCAGGCTTTTCGGCGTTTTGAGATCGGCAGGAGCGTCTCCCGACCCCAAATTTCCCGATAGATCATCAACCCTGACGGCATCCGGCCCCAGCCCTGGCAACCATCATCAAGCGCCGAAATATGAACGGAAGGCGGATCGGTTCATGAACCCGGCTCCCTGCCCGATGACGAGGAGATCATAGGGCAACCTCACGCCAGCGAGGAAAACTCCTGCCCAAACTTTCATCTATATGCTTGAAATAATTGCATATTCACGAGAACAAACCAGGAATTTCGTCCTCTTCGGGGCGAAACTCAGGTGTTGCTAAAATATCATTAATTTTTGCTCTCACAGTTTTTTGTTCATCTGGCGTTCAGAAAACTCTTTGGAAAGCCACTTTTTGAGCCCACATTGAACTCCTGAGAATAGGAGTGCATGAATGATTCTAAGGGCCACTGCCGCAGCGACTATATTCGCGGTTTATGCTTTCACGATGTTCTTCATCGCCGCTATACCTGAAAATGTCGTTCAGACTGCCGGAACTCAATTGGTCGACACAAGCGTCGTCAAATAATTGAAGCCTGAGGGGGCAAGCAGTCATAAAAGTCTAGGCTAAGCGTTCGTCCGGTCTTCCGGCGCCTCCTAGGCTTGATTTCCGAAAAACGGAAAAACAAAAGGCCCCTCCCCATCGGGGAGAGGCCTCGCCGATCACGCCGCCCTGCGGACCGGCGCGCTTGCCAGCATCCGTCCCGAGGGGACGATCATGCCGGCCGCGCCGTCAAGCCAGCCTTCGGTGAGCTCCAGCGCCAGGAAGCGCGAGCGTTCGAAAGGACCCGGCATGACAAGATGCTGAGCCTTCTCGGCGAAAAAGCCGAACCGCTCATAGTAAGGGGCATCGCCGACAAGCAGGATGGCGCCGTGCCCGCGGTTCTTGGCCTCCAGAATGGCGGCGCGCATCAACGCCGAACCCACACCCTTGCCCTCGAAGCTCGCATTGACCGCCAGCGGACCAAGCAGCAGCGCGTTGATCGGCGTGCCTTCGGCGTTAACGCCGGCCTCGACGTTCCAAAGGCGCACAGTGCCGATGACATGGCCGTCACGATCGCGCGCAAGAAGCGCCAGGCCTTCAGCCGGCACACGGCCACGGCGAATCTTTTCCGACGACTTCTTGCGACGGTTCGGGCCCATGGCACGATCCAGCAGGTTTTCGCGAGCCACGACGTCGCCGGGGTTCTCGGCGTCAATGGTGAAGACAGAAGGCGCAAAATATGCGCGGACAGAATCAAGAACAGCGGCCATTTTGGCCTCCCGTACCCAAAACCGTTATAAGCGGCGATTGATATGAATTGTGAAGGTGCCGCCCCGGCTGGCTACGGGGCTGGCAATCTTAGATAACGTAGGCCTTCAGCGGCTCGAAACCGTTGAACGCCACCGCCGAATAGGTGGTCGTGTAGGCGCCGGTGCCTTCGATCAGGATCTCGTCGCCGATCGAAAGGGTGAGCGGCAGCGGATAGAGATTCTTTTCGTACAGCACGTCTGCCGAGTCGCAGGTCGGGCCGGCAATCACGCAGGGCTCCATTTCGTCGCCGTCGCGCTCGGTGCGGATCGGGTAACGAATGGCCTCATCCATCGTCTCGGCCAGACCGCCGAACTTGCCGATGTCGAGGAACACCCAGCGAGCGGCGTCGTTGTCCGACTTCTTCGAGATCAGCACGACTTCCGTCTTGATGACACCTGCATTGCCGACCATGCCGCGGCCCGGCTCGATGATCGTCTTCGGCAGGTTGTTGCCGAAGTGATCACGAAGGCTCTGGTAGATCGCACGGCCGTAAGCTTCCGCCGACGGAACGTCGCGCAGGTACTTGGTCGGGAAGCCTCCGCCCATGTTGACCATCTGCAGGTGGATGCCCTGCTTGGCCAGCTGTACGAAGACGCGCTTGGCATCGGCGAGAGCCGAATCCCAGGCATCGACCTTGGTCATCTGCGAACCGACGTGGAACGATACGCCGTAGGATTCGAGGCCGAGCTGGTGCGCGTAGACGAGAACGTCGACGGCCATCTGCGGAACGCAGCCGAACTTACGCGACAGCGGCCATTCGGCGCCTTCGCCATCGGTCAGAACGCGGCAGAATACGCGGGCGCCGGGAGCGGCACGCGAGATCTTCTCGACTTCCTCGTGGCTGTCGACCGCGAAAAGGCTGACGCCGAGCGCATGCGCGCGGGCAACGTCGCGTTCCTTCTTGATCGTATTGCCGTAGGAGATACGGGCAGCTGTCGCACCGGCGTTGAGCGCCATTTCGATTTCAGCGACAGACGCGCAATCGAAGTTGGAGCCCATGTTGGCGAGCAGCTTCAGAACCTCAGGAGCCGGGTTTGCCTTGACGGCGTAATAGATCGCGCTGTCCGGCATCGCATGCCGGAAGGCGTTGAAATTATCGCGCACGACGTCGAGGTCGACCACGAGGCAGGGACCGTCGGGACGTCGGGTTGCGAGAAAGTCGCGGATGCGCTGGGTGGTCATATCGATTCCCTCTTCCAATTCCAGAGCTCCGGGAAAACCGGAGGACAAAGGGCAATCAATCGCCCGCATAGGAACCAGCCGGTGGAGACCCCGGAACCTTAGCAAGCGCTTGATAGCGCGAATGATGAATCAACGCCGCGAAAGCGACATGGATCCGGCTTTGTCTGCCATGGATTGGAGGGAGATTCCCAACCGCACTTCCGGCAATGAAGGTGTGCCTCTTCAGTAACCCCCGCTGATGGAAAGCAGGGAGAGAACAAAAAGGCCCGCACCGTCGTTGCTTCAGGCGTCCTCGCATTTTCCGGTTGGCCGGAATAGCGACTGGAGGGGTTAATTCCAGGTACCTTACCGATTTCCTCACCAATTCGAGGGTTCGGCGGACACCCATGGGCACGTGCGACTTTGGGCTGATCACGAGATAGGAATATTCGCCGTCATAATCAAGCGGTTTTTCGCATCTCCCGGCAGAAAATATTTGAACAATACACCGCAATTTGTTCAACGTGGCGAAACGGCCCGCAACCGACTGAATGGCGGTTCGGCGCTTTTTTTGGGAGGTCATCATGGACACACTCACCCGCATCCGCGCCTTCATCGATGTCGTTGAAGCGGAAGGCTTTTCGGCCGCCGCGCGGCGCACTGGCCGTTCCAAGGCGCTGCTTTCCAAATATGTGCGTGAATTGGAGGACGAACTCGGCGCTTTGCTGCTCAATCGGACGACCCGCCAATTCTCCATGACCGAGGCTGGCCATACCTACTACCGCACCGCCTCCGATATCCTGAAGGAGATCGACAACCTCGCCGATCTCGTGCGCGAGAATAACGCGCAATTGAAGGGACGGCTGAAGATTTCCGTGCCACGCACCTTCGTCGATGCCGATGTCGGCCAGTCCCTGATCGATTTCGCCAGGGAGAACCCCGATCTCGCGCTCGAGATCGCCGCGGATGACCGATTCGTCGATCTCATCGAGGAAGGCTTCGACGTTGCCATCCGCGTGACCAAGCTCGAGGACTCCGGTATGATCGCCCGAAAGATCTCGGATTTCCGCGTCCATCTTTGCGCAACGCCCGACTTCGTGGAGCGCCATCCTGATCTCGCCCACCCGTCGGACCTGTCGAACATCCCCTTCATCGTCGACACCAATTCCCGCAGCCAGGGCAGCATCCGCTTCTACAATCCGGACAACACCTCATTCGCCGTTGCCGTCACTGGCCCCATGGAGGTCAACAGCCCGCATGCAACGCTGCGCGCGGCACTTGCCGGCATCGGCGTTGCGCTGATACCCGATTTCATCGCCCGCAAGCCGATCGAGAGCGGCGAACTGGTGACGCTGTTTAACGATTACATTCCGACCGATCGCGGCATCTATGCTGTCTACCCGCACCGGCGCTATCTGCCGGCCAAGGTGCGCATCTTCGTCGACTATCTTCACAATTGGTTCAAGAAGCATTCCTGACCGCTTGCTTTGGGGGACCGGTCCCAATTCCGTCCCATTTACTGGCAAGGAATCAAATGAATTTGGGATCCCGCAATAAGAGCACGCATGAAGAAATCGACATTCCTGATGGCGTCGCTCCTGTCGCTTCTGCCAGCCGCCGCCTTTGCGCATCCGCATGTATTCGTTGAGGCAAGGCTCGAGGTGGTCGCCGACGATGACGGCAATGTTGCCGAACTGCGGAACGTCTGGCGTTTCGACGAGGTCTTCTCGTCATCCGTCGTGATGGATTTCGACAAGAATACCGACTTGAAGCTCGATCCGAACGAACTGGCCGAGGTCGGCAAGACCGTGCGGGATTCACTGGTCGACTACGACTATTACATGAACCTCACGATGAACGGTAAGAACATCAAGGTCGAGAAGCCCGATCTGATCCATGTGGACTACAAGCAGGGTCAGCTTCTGATGTTCTTCGCCGTCAAGCCGGCGGAAAAGATGCCGCTCAAGGGCCGCATGACCTTCGGCGTCTACGACCCGACGCTCTATACTTCGATCGATTTTCCGAGCGACAACGAACTGGTCCTTGTCGGAGACGGCTTCAAAAGCTGCAAGCACCAGGTCGTCCGTCCCGATGCCGACCAGGTGATCGCCGAAAACAAGCAGTCCCTGACCGACGCCTTCTTCAACGACCCGACGGGGACGAACATGTCGAAGCTCTTCGCGACGCGGCTGGACGTGTCATGCTGAGGCACGGGCTTCGGCCGATTGCGCTCGGTGCGGCGCTCATGCTCGTCGCGGGCATGGCCGCTGCGCACGCACAATCGCCGCTCGGCATCGGCACCTCGGAGCCGAGCTTCCAGCCGACGGGCGGGCCGCTTGCTCCCCTCCTCCTCTATGTGAACGCGCAACAGCAGGCTTTCTATCGCGCGCTGACAGGCGCGCTGCGCGCCATGCGGGAGGATTCCTGGCATCTCTGGACGCTGATCGGCCTATCCTTCGCCTACGGCGTCTTCCATGCCGCAGGCCCCGGACATGGCAAGGCCGTCATCTCCTCCTACATGATCGCCAATGAAATCGAGCTCAGGCGCGGCGTATCGATCTCTTTCGTGTCCGCCTTTCTCCAGGGACTGGTCGCAATCGCGCTGGTGGGCGGAGCGTGGCTGGTGCTGCGCGGCAGCGGAATAACGCTGACGGCAGCGACCCAGGCGATGGAGATTGCCAGCTTCATCATGGTCATCCTCTTCGGGTGCTGGCTGCTGTTTCGCAAGCTGCGAGCAATCATCGCAGGCATGTCACGCCGCGAAGTCATGGCAACCTCCTCGGGGCCCGTCAGCATGATGCTGGACTGGAAGGACAATGAGGAACAAAAGCAGGGCTCAAGCTACGCTTTCGGCGAAGCGGACGCACTCAAAGCTGGGCACAAATTCATTGCGGGCATGGCCTGCGAAACCTGCGGCCAATCGCACATGCCCGATCCGTCCTTGCTCGGTGCAGAAAGGTTCAACATCCGCGAAGCCTGGTCCGCCATCATTGCCGTTGGCCTGCGCCCCTGCTCGGGCGCGTTGCTGGTGATGACCTTCTCGCTTCTGAACGGCCTCTATCTTGGCGGCGTCTTGTCGGTAATCGCGATGTCGTTCGGCACCGCCATAACGGTCGCGATCCTGGCAACGCTCGCCGTCACTGCCAAGGGCACGGCGATGCGGCTCGCCGGCCGAGGCTCTGCCGCCTCGATCTGGATCGGGAATACGATCGAAATTCTGGGCGCCCTGCTGGTAATTGCCATGGGCGCGCTGCTGCTCGGCGCCTCGCTGCAGGGCTAGCCGACCGCCCGCGACGGCTACTTGCCACGCCGGCGCTGATATCGCGCTCTCAGCCAAAAGACGACGAAAAAAGCGAGGATCAGGCAGGCGCCCACACCAGCCGCCAGATACGGCGAATAGCTGCCGAGCCCGAGAACGATGGTCGGCATGAAATAGAGCACAAGGCCGGCAGCCACGAGGATGATGGCCGCCGCGATCGCCTGCGAACGGCTTTCCGATTTCGGAGCCGTCATGCGGCCGATTCCTTATTCCGCTCGGCGCGGATATCCTCAAGCCGGCGCTTCTGCTTGCCGTCCGCGTCAAAATTGCCGGGAGATAGCCAGGCCTCGAACGCCGCGTTGAGGACCGGCCATTCGGAATCGATCATCGAGAACCACGCCGTATCGCGGTTGCGACCCTTGGAGATCATGTGCTGGCGGAACACGCCTTCGAAGGTGAAGCCGTAGCGTGCCGCCGTCGTCTTGCTCGCCTCGTTCAGATTGTCACATTTCCACTCATAGCGCCGGTATCCAAGCACCTCGAAAATATGCTTGGCCATAAGGTAGTGAGCTTCCGTGGAGAGCGGTGAGCGCTTCATGTCAGGACCGTGCGCAACGCCGCCCACTTCGATCACGCCGTTGGCCGGATCGGCCCGCATATAGTTCGCCATGCCGACGATCTTACCGGTGTTGTTGTCACGGAAGATATGGGTCAGCCAGCCCGACTTGGCGTAAACCGAATGAAGCCAGTTAGAGAAATCCTCGATGCCGGCGAAATCGGGCTGCGAGAAATAGCGCAGCAGAGGGTTGATCGCCATGCCGCCAAGTCCGTCCCACAACGCTTGCAGATGCTGCTCGCGGACATAAGGTTCGACGGTGACAAAACGGCCCTTGAGGGTTACCGGCTGTGGCGCCGGGCAGCCCTTGAAATTCGATAGATCGCGCATGCGCTCCTCCAGATATGGAGACATGGCTTAGGCCAGCCGCCCATGAAAGGCAACCGGCCGCTTGTTACCCTTACAAGCCAACCTTGGCGGAATTTACCGTCGCCTCGATGTGATCGACCAGCGGGTCGGGAAGGCCAAGGCGACCGGCCAGCAGGTCGAGGTAGCCGCGCTCGGCGCGCGAATCCGGCTCGATGGTCAGGCGCGAGGCGGTATAGAGCTCCACCCGCTGCTCCTCGGTCACGGCGGCTGCGACCAGCGCGTCGATATCCGTCGGCTGCGACAGCTCGCGTTCAATGAACAAGGCGGCTTCACTACTGACATCCGCGGCCTTGATCTTGTCGAGAATGAGCGCACGTTCGCCGTCGTCGATATGACCGTCGGCCTTTGCCGCCGCGATCATGGCGCGAATGAGAACGAGGACGAATTCGTTGCTCTGAGCCGGCGAAGTCACGCCGAATCCAGAGTCGGGGGGCGGCGGCAGCACAGCCGTCTTCGGCGGCGGCGCATCGGACGGCGTCGCTGGTTCCTGCCCTGCCTGGTAGTTCTTGTAGGCCTGGTAGCCGAGTCCCGCAATCGCGGCGAGGCCGCCGATGGTCAAAGCATTGCCGGCAATGCTGCGGCCGGTCTTGGTTCCGAGAAGCACGGTTGCGAGCGCGCCAGCTTTCCACGGATTGTCCTTGGCCATCTGGATCGCGTCGCCCGCCCGGTCCTTGACCGAACCGCCGACAACCGGCACCTGCGAACCCAAGAACTGCTCAAGAAGCTTTTTCGCGTCGAACATTCCTCATCATCTCCCTGTCTAGAGGCCAGAGGGGAGATAGGTACTGACGCGGGAAATACAAATGCAGGCGGAACCTCCGCCTGCATCACGCGTGGGTTTGTCCCGAAAATCAGGCCTTCAGGGCCGCCGCTTCCGACGCCAGCTTGGTGATGCCGGCCCAATCGCCAGCGGCGATCAGTTCCTTCGGCGCGACCCAGGAACCGCCGACGCAGATGACGTTCGGCAGCGACAGGTAATCCATCGCGTTCTTCAACGAGATACCACCCGTTGGGCAAAAGACGGTGCCTGATAGCGGCGAGGATAGCGCCTTGAGATAGACGGCGCCGCCGGCCTGCTCCGCCGGGAAAAACTTCAGAACCTGATAGCCTTCCTCGCGCAGCGCCATGACTTCGCTTGCGGTCGCCGCGCCCGGCAGCAACGGCACCGACGACTTGCGCGCGGCGTCGAGCAGTTCCTGCGTTGCGCCCGGGCTAACGATGAACTTCGAGCCGGCAGCAACCGCGGCATCCCAATGCGCGGCGTTGAGGATGGTGCCGGCACCGACCTCGGCGCCTTCGACCTCGTCGGCAACGGCGCGGACGGCATCGAGGGCCGCGGGCGTGCGCATGGTGATCTCGATGGCCTTCAGGCCGCCGGCGACAAGAGCACGCGCCAGCAAAACGGCGGACTTCACGTCATCGACGATCAGAACCGGTACGACAGGCTGAAGTTTCAGGATGGAAAGGAGCTTTTCTGTCTTTTCGCCCATGGCCGCGTGATCCTTTTGAAACGATTGAATTCGGGACCCGAAATACCTCCAAGGGTACGCCTTGTCGAGACTAAACCCATCTTTGGAATAGAATGGGTACACATCGCCGTAAAATTAGGCTAGCGTAATAAAATTGTCACAAAAGGTCCCCGGTAATGGCGAAAGAGATCGAGCGGAAGTTTCTAGTACGCAACGACGGCTGGCGCTCCGGCGCCGAGACGAAATCTATTTTAAAACAAGGCTATATCGCTTCGATGGACGACCGATCCGTCCGCGTACGCGTGCTCGACAATGCGAAGGCACGGCTGACGATCAAGATCGGCCGCAGCACGATGACCCGTGAAGAGTTCGAATACGACATTCCGGTCGCCGACGCCGAGCAGTTGCTCGATGACGCAATCGGCGTCGTCATCGAGAAGACCCGCTATCGCGTCCCGCACGAAGGCTTCGTCTGGGAAGTGGATGTCTTTGCCGGCCAGCACCGCGGCCTGGTGATCGCCGAAGTGGAGATGCGCTCGGAAAACGACAAGCCTGCGCTCCCCTCCTGGCTCGGGCGCGAGGTTACGGGCGATTTCCGCTACTCCAACCAGGCGCTGGCCACAGAATTCGAGCACGATCGGCATGCCCTTTCGTATACGGCCTGACCGCAGCTTCACTGCAGAATTCCGGAAAGCCGTGGGCGGACAGCTTCGCGATGCGATTCACACGCTCGAAGAGATGCCCGATGGCAAACACGAAGCGATTCACGACTTTCGCAAGAACCTGAAACGTGTCCGCTCCCTTTATCGCCTCGTTGCCGAGGAGATACCGGAGATTCAGGAGCAGGAAAATGGGCGCCTTCGGGAGGTTGCGCAATCGCTTTCGGCAATGCGGGACGCTGCCGCTCTGATCGAGACGGCCGCGCATCTGAAGGCGAAAGCCCGTAACGGTGAGGAGAAGAAGGCGCTCGGTCGCATCATCGAGGCGCTGAAGGCCCGCCGCGATCACATGGCCGAAGCCGAGGCGACGATCGACCAGAAGCTGACGAAAGTACCGGACCATCTCAAAGCGGCGGCGGCGGCTGTCGAGGACGTACATTTCAACGGCGGCCCGCAGCGGCATGCCCGGCTGGTCGCCAAGGGTTGGCGCAAGACAGCCCTCAAGGCAAGAGAAGCAATTGCCCAATGCCGGAACGGCGAGTCGGCAGAAGCCTTCCATACCTTGCGCAAGCGCGCCCAGGACTACCGGGCCTATCATGCCGCGCTCAGGCCGCTTTGGCCGGCCGCCATGGATGCCAAATACGAGGTAACGAGCAGTCTGGTCGATCTGCTCGGCCGCATCCACGATCTCGACGTGCTTTGCGAACTCGTGGAGGCCGAGCCACGGCATTTCAGCAATGCCGACGACCTGGCCTATCTGCTCGACGCCATCATTTTCCACCAGCAGGAAGGCCGACAGGCAGCCTTAGAGCGCGCCGAGGAAGTATTCGCCGATGATCCGCGGGAGGAAGCAGACCGGATCGAATTGCTCTGGCAGGCGCAGGTGAGCTGAATCGTCCCAATTGCGCAGACGGCCCGAAACCTGTATTTGCAGCCGCATGACAGACACGCTGACACAACCGCCGTCTGCGACGAGCCCCTTCCTCGTTGCGGCTCTCTACCATTTCGTTTCCGTCCCGCGCTTCGAAAGCCTGCGCGAGCCGCTGCAGACGCTTTGCGAGGAAAACGGCGTGAAGGGCACGCTGCTTCTGGCGCATGAAGGCATCAACGGCACGATCGCTGGCCCGGATGCAGGCATCAAGACGGTGCTCGCCTATCTGCGCGCCCAGCCGGAATTTGCCGCGCTCGAGCACAAGGAAAGCCACGCATCGAAGATGCCTTTCCTGCGAATGAAGGTGAAGCTCAAGAAAGAGATCGTCACCATGGGCGTCGAGAACATCGACCCCAACAAGGTGGTCGGCACCTATGTCGCTCCGCAGGATTGGAATGCGCTGATCTCCGATCCCGATACAATCGTCATCGACACGCGCAACGATTACGAGACGGCGATCGGCATCTTCCGCGGTGCTGTCGACCCGAACACGAAGACCTTTCGCGAATTCCCGGACTGGGTGCGCAACAATACCGGCCTGCACAACAAGCCGAAGATCGCCATGTACTGCACCGGCGGCATCCGCTGCGAGAAGGCCACCGCCTTCATGAAGGAGCAGGGCTTTGAGGAGGTCTATCACCTCAAGGGCGGCATCCTGAAATATCTCGAAGAGATCCCGCGGGAGGAAAGCCTCTGGGATGGCGCCTGTTTCGTCTTCGACGAACGTGTGTCGGTCGAACACGGCCTCAAGGAAGGCGAGCACAAGCTCTGCCACGCCTGCCGCAATCCGATCACCGCCGAGGAGATCACCTCACCCCACTACGAGGAAGGTGTCTCCTGCAGCAACTGCTACCACACGCGCAGCGAAGACGACCGTCTGCGCTACCGCCAGCGGCAGCACCAGATCGCGCTCGCCAAGAAGCGCGGGCAGAAGCACATCGGAACCTGATTAGGCGGCGTTGGTGCGGCGCGTGGTGACCTTCGTTGCCCGCGCCTGCATCAACCGCTCGGTGATCTGATCGGCCGGCATCGGTCTGCCGAAGAAATAGCCCTGTAGCGTATCGCAGCCGAAGAGGCGCACGGCAATGGCTTGCTCCTCCGTCTCGATGCCCTCGGCCGTCACCGGAATGTCGAGCGAGCGGGCGAGTGCCACCGTTGCCTGCAGCATTTCGCGCTGGCTGTCGCTTTCCAGGATGTCCATGACCAGCGAGCGGTCAATCTTGATGCGGTCGAACCCGAACTGGCGCAAATAACCGATGGACGAGAAACCCGAGCCGAAATCATCGAGCGCGACTTTGACGCCCAGCGCCTTCAGCCGCTCGATCGCCTGCCGCGTGCGCTGCGGGTTCTGGATCATGTAGCCCTCGGTGACCTCGAGCGTCACCCGTTTGGCCTCGATCTCCGTCTGCTTTAGGACATAGCGGACATAGTCGGCAAAGGCCGGGTTGCGGAATTGCCCCGGAGAGACGTTGACCGAGATACGCAGTTCCGGCCACTGCTTGGCGGTTTCGCAGGCCTTGCGCAGCACGAAAAGCCCGAGCGCTTCGATCAGTCCGCTGGTCTCCGCGATAGGAATGAAGACCTCAGGCGAGACCGGTCCGTGGCCCGGGCGGTTCCACCGCACCAATGCTTCGACGCCGGTCATTTCATGGGTCGCTGCATCGATCAGTGGCTGATAGGCGATCTGTAGGTCGCCGCCCTCGATCGCCATCCGCAAATCGAGTTCCAGCGCATTGCGCTCGCTGCGGTCGGCGTCCATCGCGGGATCGTAAAGCGTCATGCGCGCGCGACCGGCTTCCTTGGCCTTGTACATGGCAAGGTCGGCCCGGCGCACCAGCTCCTCGCGGTCAATCGTGCCGCCCTGCGACATGGCGATACCGATGCTCGCGCCGATCACGACGACACGCCGGCCGATCTCCAGGGGCTCCGCCAGGAAATCCAGTATCTGCTCGGAAAGCTGCAGGGCAACCGCGTGCTCGCTTTCAGAGACAAAGGCGATAGCGAACTCATCGCCGCCGATGCGCGCAAGGACGGCACCCTCGGGGATGAGCACATCCAGGCCTGCGGCAACCGCCCGGATCAGTTGGTCGCCGGTGCCATGACCGTAAGCATCGTTGACTTCCTTGAATCCATCGAGGTCGAGATAGAGGATAAGCACGTTGCGGCGCGTCTGCAGGGCTTCTGCAACGAAACCGTCGATCGCAGATCCCAATCCGTCGCGATTCAACAAGCCGCTCAGCCGATCACGGTTTGCTTCCTCTCGGGCGTTGATTTCTTCCGCCTTGAGGCGCCGCAACGCCAACCAGCCGATGATCAGCAGCACGACGAAGAACAGGCCGACAAGGCCCAGCGCCTTGACGACCATTGGACGAACTTCACCATAGCCGATATCGCCGGGAGCCCGCGACATCCAGGTGAGCTTGCCGAGGGTAATCGCCTGCGCGTCCGCGATCGTCACCGAATAGGGGGCCTCGAAGTTCGGAGCAACCAGTTTCAATCCGCTGATAACATAGGTTGCGCCAAGCTCGGCGACCTTGTCGGCACTCAGATGTCGCGCGAATATGAGGTAGCGATGTTTTCCGGCCGGCACACCAAGCGCACCGGACTTCTCGCGGACGAGCGCTACGCCGACTGCCGCGATACCGGACTTGGTACCAACGAAGCCAGTTGCTTCCGGATTGTCCTGTGGCCTCGCGGCCTTTGCCTTGTTGAAAAGCGTCCAGAGCGATGGGGAGAAGAATTCGTCCAGCGAGCCGTCCATCGGCTTGCCTTCCCGATACACCATGATCGGTTTCTTCTCATCATCGATCACGATCGCCATGTCGAAGAGGGAACTGTTGACGGACATTTCGCCGTAGTTGCTGATCGTCCAAGCCATACCATCGGCCGCATAGACGTTCACCGCGGCATCGTCCCAGGCGGCGTAATCGTTGAGCGTCGCGCCTAACTGCATCTCGAAGGTCTTCAGTGCGCCGGAAATAGTTTCCCGCGAACGCTCGTCATCCAGCACATTCGATCGGTCCGCAACGCGTTCAAGCGCACTGAGCACCAGGACCGTGACAATCGCGACGACAATAGCAAAGGAAAAAAGCACGCCGGCTACGGTCGCATGACGACCGATGCCCGAGATTTTTCTGCTGCCTTCGAAAATTGCCCGCATTACTGCTCCCCGATCAAGGAAGTCTGCCAGCGAATGGTTCAAAAAACGGTTAAGGGGCGATATAATGATTAATCGTCTACGATTTGGCAAAAGCGCTCGAAAAACGCACGTGCGCACATATATTGATCAATATTTTCAAAAGCTTGACAAATAAAACTAGGTCGCGGCTCGATTGATTGCAGCGCAGAATTTTACAAGCGCTGATACAAGAAGACCGCTTTCGACGTTCCCGGCGAGGACAACGGTCTGTATGTCCTCCGGTTTGCCGAGCAACGAGACTCGTAGAAGGGCCTCGTCGACAAGGTGTAGTGACATCGTCTTGAGCACTTCGGTCAACTGCTCTAGCGCGAAATCGCCGCGATGCGAGGCATGCGCGATCATCACGGGCTTGAACGGCACTTCGTCGCGGGAGACCAACCAATCCAGCGCGTTCTTCAAGCCGCCGGGCAGACCATGGGCATATTCCGGACAGGCGACGATGATGCCGTCGCAGGCACGGATCTTGGCGGCAAACTCTTTGACGATGGCCGGCGTGTTCTCACCCTCGCGGTCCGGATTGAAGATCGGCAGATCGCCGATCAATTCGCAGATCTCGATGGAGACACCCACCGGCGCATTGTCGCGCAGAGCTTCGAGCAGCCGGCGATTGGTCGACGCCTTTCGCTGGCTGCCGCAGAGCGCATAGAGGAAGAGCGGCTTTGCCATGCGCTCGGTTTAAGCCACGGCGCCGATTCGCGCCATGCGCTCGTCAGCTGCTTTTGTGATTGCCCTTCGGGAACTGCGCCGCAAGTTCGCTGTACCATTTGCCGCTCTTTTTGAGCGTGCGGACCTGTGTGTCGTAGTCGACATGCACGAGGCCGAAGCGCATGCGGTAACCCTCGGCCCATTCGAAATTGTCCATCAGGCTCCAGGCGAAGTAACCGCGCATCGGATAACCGTCCTTGATAAGGTCGGCGACGGTATCGAGGTGCTCGCTGTAGTAGTCGAGGCGCGGCTGGTCATCGACCTCGCCGTTGACGACGCCCATGTTGTAGCAGGCACCGTTCTCGGTGATGTAGCACTCCGGCAGCTCGTAGCGACGATAGAGATCCTCGACGACGTTCTTCAGGCCCGGTGCATAGACCTCCCAGCCGATATCGGTCTTCACGTCGCTGACGCGCGGCGCCTCGACCGTCCAGGGGAAATCGCCGTTCTTTGCAGGATCGTCGGCGACACGCAGCGGCGTGTAGTAGTTGAGGCCCCACCAGTCGAGTTTCTGATTGATGATCTTGAGGTCGCCCTCTTCCACGACGGGCATCCGCTCGCCGAGTGCTTCCAGGAACTCCTTCGGATACTCGCCCTTGAAGACCGGATCGAAGAAGGCGCCGTTATGGAACTGGTGGGCACGTTCGCCCGCCGCCTTGTCGGCTGCGCTGGCAGAGCCCGGCATGACGGACATGGCGTTGAGCACGAGCCCGACCGGTACGTTGGGCGCTTGCGAACGGATCGCCTCGACGCCGAGGCCATGCGCGAGGTTCATGTGATGCATGGCGTGAAGCGCCGCCTGCATGTTGCGCTCGCCCGGCGCATGAATGCCGTAGAGGTGGCTGAGCCAGACGATGCACCACGGCTCATTGAAGGTCGCAACGCTGTCGAGACGGTCGCCGAGGCGGGCCATCACGGTCTTGGCATAGCGCTGGAACGCGTAGGCCGTCGAGCGCGCCGTCCAGCCGCCGTCGCCTGCGAGAAGCAACGGCAGATCCCAGTGATAGAGCGTTGCGAAGGTCTTGATGCCCCGCGCCTTGCAGCCATCGACGAGGCGATCATAGAAATCCAGACCCGCCTCGTTCACCGGACCTGTGCCATCAGGGATGATGCGCGGCCAGGCGATCGAGAAACGATAGGCTTCGACGCCCATGGACTTGATGAGATCGAGATCCTCGTCGAGACGGTTGTAGTGATCGCAGGCGACATCGCCATTGTCGCGATTGAAGACCCGACCCGGCATATTGCAGAAGGCATCCCAGATGGAGGACTTGCGACCGTCTGCCTTGGAAGCGCCTTCAATCTGAAACGCTGCCGTCGCAACGCCAAAGGTGAAATCGCCCGGGAAGCGGGCAGCAAGGGTCTTCGGATCGATCATGAGAGGGTTCCGTCTGTTGCTGTTGGACAGGCCGATGCGGCCATCTTCGGTGGCGGTTTAGCCAAGCCAGATAGGCTTGTACAGGGCTCGAATGTCAAAACTGTAACGTTGCAGATGAAAATCCGCCATGCCGCGATATGGAAAACACGACCGTTATCGACCTCCCCGTATTACGCGATGATCTCATCGCCCGAGGGCAACTGCAGCCGCCTCGCAATGCCGATATTGTCAAGAAACACTTCATCGTGACTGACGACAAGCAGCGCTCCGTCATAGGCCTTAAGGCCCGCCTCCACGGCTGCGACGGAATCAATGTCGAGATGGTTGGTCGGCTCGTCGAGGATCAAAAGCGGCGGCGGCTTCGCGCCGCCGAGGACGCAGGCGAGCCCAGCGCGCAGCAGCTGCCCTCCCGAGAGTGTCGAGACCTGCTGCAGGGCGGCATCCGCCCGGAACATGAAACGCGCCAGCGCGGCGCGGCAGGCATTCTCGTTGGCACAGGGATTGAGATTGCGGAAATTCTCCCGGATCGACAGCGATCGATCGAGGAGACTGACGCTCTGATCGAACAGCGAAAAGCCGGTCATGACGGAGACCGCCCCGGACCATGGGTGTAGCTCGCCTGTGATCAGCGCCAGCAGCGTCGTCTTGCCAGAGCCGTTCGGTCCGGCGATCGCGACGCGATCGGGGCCGGTCATGGCGAAGGAGAGGTTTCGGATGATTGGCTGCTCAGGCCGATGGCCGGCAGTGACGCCCTCCAGCCGCAGAACATCCCTGCCAGGCGGCAGCCCTGTTGACGCGAGCTGGGCTGAGAAGGGCTGGAGGATCTCGATCCGCTTCCGCACCGCGGACGCCTCCTCCATCGCCTCCTCGCGGCGTTTTTCGCCAAGGCGCACTTTGTTGCCGCCGGTGTTTTCCGCCTGTCGCTTGAGGCCGCCGGCGACAATACGGGGCATGTCGCCCCTTGCCGCCTTTTTGCGGCCGTTGCGGTCACTGCGGGCCTGCCGCTCCGCCGCAACCTGGGCGCTGCGGACCGCATCGGCAACGCGTCTCTCGGTGTCTGCAAGATCGTGCTCGGCGGCGGCCAATTCAATCGCTTTGCGTTCGCGAAATGCGCTCCAGTTTCCACCGTATCGCCGGGCGCCAAGTGTCGTGATCTCCACGATCGCATCCATGGTGTCGAGCAATTCGCGATCATGGCTAACGACGATGGCGCCGGCCCGCCAGCCGGCAAGCAATGCGATGACCGCTTCGCGCCCATCCCGATCGAGATTGTTGGTCGGTTCGTCGAGAATGAGGAAATCAGGGTCGGAGAATACGAGAACTGCAAGACCTACACGCGTCCGTTGGCCGCCCGAAAGCGAGGTCAGCAAGGCTTCCGGTTCCGCGTCCAACCCGACGCCTTCGATCGCCGCGGCGATACGCGCCTCGATCGTCCAATCGGCAATGGCGAGTTCGTCAGTAGTGGCATCACCGGCTTCGGCGCGGCGAAGGATAGTGAGCGCCTCACTGGCGCCGAAGAGATCGGCGACCGTTGCCCCCTCGTCCACCTGGACCGCCTGGCGCAGGATTCCGAGCCGCCCGCCGAAGGCGATGCTGCCGGATTGCGGTTGCAATTCGCCGGCAACGAGCTTCAGCAGCGTCGTCTTGCCGACACCATTACGACCGATGAGGCCGGTTCGCTCGGCGCCGAAACTCAGATCGAGATGGGAAAGAAGGATCCGCCCGTCAGGCGTGGACCACGAAAGATTCGACAGGGTAATGGATGCAGGCATGGATAAAGGACTCCCGAATAGCAAGGCGAACTGGCGTTGCGATCGGGGTGAAATCCATTGCTGCACACATCCTGTTGATGTTGGCGATGGCCGCAATCTAGGCGAGCACCACGCCGAAATCAAGGCAATAGGCGGTGGAGCCGCATCGACGGAACCACGTCAGCCTGCAATCCGCAGCGATTCTGTCACTACAGCACTAGGAACCGCTACTGCTTCTGCTCTTTAAGTTTCACGGCCATCGTCACCGTGCCACGCACGACGATGTCGTTGCGCGAACCGCGATTGAGATCCGCGCTGCTCGTAAGGCTTATGATCTGGCAGCTCTCGGCAAGCGTCTGCAATATGAGATCACATTGCCCGCCCGCCATCAGATAGAACCCTTTCTGGGCGGCCTTGATCTGCTCGCCGCTCTCTTGCCCGGCGTCGACAGGCACCGACAGAGAAACCGTCGTCTGCACGTTCACCGTGCCCGGAACACGTTGGCCGCCATAGAAGTTCGGCGCGCGATTGAGGACCTCCTGCGACAACGCCGGAAACGCGGCGAGCGCGAAGGCGCATGTCAGAACTTTGGCAAAAGCTTTCATCGAACGTCTCCCCATCTGGTTGCGCCCGTTTCTGCCACAGCATTGTTAAACGACAATGAGCGCTCTCCCTAACATTGTAGGGAATGCGCTCATTGGTTGCATAAATTATCCAAACCGTACGAGGATCAGACCTTGACCCAGGCGCCGTTCTTCTTCGAGGACGCTACGCAAGCCTCGACGAAGGCAACACCTTTTACGCCGTCATCAACCGTCGGGTAGACCACGGCCTTATCGACTGCCTTGCCCTTCTTGTGTGCGTTGATCGCAAGCGCGGCTTCCGTGTAGATCGTCGCGAAGGCTTCGAGATAGCCTTCCGGATGACCGGACGGAATACGCGAAACGCGAGCAGCCGCCGGGCCGGAACCGGCACCGTTGCGGGTGATCAGGCGCTTCGGCTCGCCGAAGGGCGTGAACCAGAGATAGTTCGGATCGGCCTGCACCCATTCCAGACCACCCTTCGTTCCATAAACGCGGACCTTGAGGCCGTTCTCGTGGCCCGGCGCCACCTGGCTGCACCAGAGCATGCCCTTGGCCGGCTTCTCGGAACCCTTGGCCTTGAAGCGCAGCATGACGTGCGCGTTATCGTCGAGACGGCGGCCTTCGACGAAGCTGTCGAGATCGGCGGCGAGGCTGTCGAGCTCCAGTCCGGACACGAAGGAGGCGAGGTTATAGGCATGCGTACCGATATCGCCGGTCGAACCGCCAGCACCCGACTGCGCCGGGTCGGTGCGCCACACAGCCTGCTTGGCACCCGTCTGCTCGACGGCTTCGGTCAGCCAGTCCTGCGGATATTCCGCCTGTACGATGCGGATATCACCGAGTTCGCCATTGGCGATCATCTCACGTGCCTGACGGACCATCGGGTAGCCGGTGTAGTTGTGCGTCAGGATGAAGAGCGCGCCGCTCTCGTCGGCAACCTTCTTCAGCTTCTTGGCGTCGGCAAGGTTCGAGGTCAGCGGCTTGTCGCAGATGACATGGATGCCGCGACGCAGGAATTCCTTGGCGGCGTCGTAGTGCACATGGTTCGGCGTGACGATCGAAACCGCTTCGATACCGTTCTTCAGCTTCGCTTCGCGGATCGCCATTTCACGGTAGCTGGAATAGGTGCGCGACGGATCGAGGCCGAGGTCGCGGCCCGATGCCATTGCCTTTTCCGGCGTCGATGACAGCGCGCCTGATATCAGGTCGTACTGGTCGTCGATGCGGGCAGCGATGCGATGGACAGCGCCGATGAACGCGCCCGCGCCGCCACCGACCATGCCGAGACGGATGCGCGGTTCGCGCGCCTGTTCTGTAGATGCTTCAATTGCCATTGGTTCCTCCTAAAATTGCGTAGGGCAGAAACAGCCCCTTCCCTCGATCGGCTGGGGAAGGGAGTGGCCCCTTCCCGCTGCCAATCAACCTTCCTGTAGCGAAGGGCAGTGGCCTCAAAGACCGAGCATGCGGCGGTTGGCCGCCTGGTCCGTACCACCCGCTGCGAAATCGTCGAACGCCTTTTCCGTGACGCGGATGATGTGCGCCTTGACGAACTCGGCGCCTTCACGTGCGCCGTCCTCCGGATGCTTCAGCGCGCATTCCCACTCGACCACGGCCCAGCCGTCGAAGTTGTTGGCCGTCATCTTCGAGAAGACCGCGCCGAAATCGACCTGACCGTCGCCGAGCGAACGGAAGCGGCCGGCACGCTCGACCCAGCCCTGGTAACCGCCATAGACGCCCTGGCGGCCGGTCGGGTTGAACTCGGCGTCTTTGACGTGGAACATCTTGATCCGGTCCTTGTAGATGTCGATGTTCTCGAGATAGTCGAGGCACTGCAGTATGTAGTGTGACGGATCGTAGAGCATGTTGGCGCGCGGATGGTTCTTTACGCGCTCGAGGAACATCTCGAACGTGATACCGTCATGCAGGTCTTCGCCCGGATGGATTTCGTAGCAGACGTCGACGCCGTTTTCGTCGGCATGGTCGAGGATCGGCTTCCAGCGGCGGGCGAGTTCGTCGAAAGCGGTTTCGACGAGGCCGGCCGGGCGCTGCGGCCACGGGTAGATGAACGGCCAGGCGAGCGCACCGGAGAAGGTCGCATGCGCCTTGATGCCGAGATGCTTCGACGCCGTCAGCGCCATCTTGACCTGTTCGACGGCCCATTCCTGACGCGCCTTCGGATTGCCGCGCACCTCAGGTGCCGCAAAGCCGTCAAACGCTTCATCATAGGCCGGATGCACGGCGACGAGCTGGCCCTGAAGGTGGGTGGAAAGCTCGGTGACTTCGACGCCGTTCTGGCGCGCCACACCCGCAAACTCGTCGCAATAGTCCTTTGAGGAAGCCGCCTTCTTGAGGTCGATCAGCTGGCCCGCCCAGGTCGGAACCTGCACGCCCTTGTAGCCGATGTCGGCTGCCCATTTGGTGATCGAATCCCACGAGTTGAAAGGCGCGGCATCGCCCGCGAACTGTCCAAGGAACAGGCCTGGACCCTTGATCGTTTTCATGTCAATTCCTCCCTAAAAGATGACCGTAAACGTTTCTGGTAGTGTTCTAGCACGCGATTTGAAGTCTGCAAGCCGATTTCGGCGAAACTGCAAATTTGCCCCACGGGGCAAAAAACGAAGGCGGCCGACTTAAACACGGCCTGTCTCGGCACACAAGATGTACGTACCGCATTTCTGCTGTCCATCCCGTCACAGCGGTGGTGTCCGCCTGAAATCCAGGCACCCGCAGCGTCTTGCGGCGGTAGACATCGCGCCGTGCCGTGCTACTGTCTTTAGACCAGGAGGATGGCGCATGACGCGGCGTCTGGCAGCAATCTTGGATGCGGATGTCGTCGGCTTTTCCCGGCTGATGGGCCTTGATGAAACCGGCACTTTTGCGACGCTGAAAGCGCACAACAGCGAAATCATCGTTCCCAGCATCAACAGACATCACGGGCGCGTCGTGAAATTTCTCGGCGATGGCACGTTGGCCGAATTTGCGAGCGTCGTCGATGCCGTCGGCTGCGCCATGGATATTCAGAGAGCATTGCTTCGGCGCAACGAGTCCATCGAGCCGGATCGGCGCATGGTGTGGCGGATCGGCATCCACGTTGACGATGTGCTGGTCGAAGACGAGGACATTTTCGGCGACGGCGTGAACGTCGCCGCAAGCCTGCAGCAACTGGCGCCGCCGGGAGGGATCTGCGTCTCCCAGCAGGTCAACGACCAGATCCGATCGAAGCTTGACTTCCGGGCAATCGATTTCGGCAACCGCAAGCTCAGGAACATCGAGCAACCGGTCCGTGTCTGGCGATGGACGGCGGAAAGCGTACAACTTCCATCGCCTGCCGCGCCGAAGGATCAGGTCACGAGGCCCTTGCGCAATCGGCCCTCCATTGCGGTGCTGCCCTTCAACAACATGTCGAGCATCGAGGAACAGGAACATTTCTCGGACGGCTTCACGGACGAGTTGATCGCCACGCTGGCGCGCTGTCGCTGGCTGCTGGTCGCAGCCCGCAACTCGTCGTTCAGCTACAAGGGCCGGCAGGCCAATGCCCAACAGGTGGCGGAGGACCTTGGTGTCAAGTACGTGCTGGAAGGCAGCGTGCGCCGTGCGGCAGATCGCGTTCGGATCACCGCGCAGTTGTTGAATGGCACGGATGGCTCGCTGCTCTGGGCGGAACGCTACGACCGGACGCTGGCCGACATCTTCGATGTTCAGGACCAGCTTGCTTCTGAGATCACGGGCACGATCGAGCCGGAACTCGGCTCCATCGAGTTCGCCGCCCTTCGTGGCCGCACCGTGTTCGACATGGACGCCTGGGAAATCTACCTGAAGGGCCTCTGGCATCTCTACCGGTTCACACTTGACGAACTGAAGACTGCCAAGGCGCTCTTCGAGCAGGCGATCAGCATTGATCCGACCTTCGCGCAGGCGCAGGCCCGCCTGGCCTACGTGCACATTCAGCTTGGCTGGTATGGCCCTCTCGACGAACGAGCTGAGCGGATCTGCGAGGCGATCGACCTTGCTGAACGGGCGATTGGACTGGATCAAAAGGAACCCGCCGCGCACCTCGCCCTGGGTAGAGCGCTTGCGCTCGATGGGGCGACCGAGGCCGGAATTGCGCATCTGCGCAACGCCTTGCAGCTGGATCAGAGTTTTGCGCAGGCTCACTTCGCGCTCGGCCAGGTTCTCTGCTATGTCGAGCGCCCTGCTGAAGGCATTGCCGAGATCAAGGAAGCGTTCCGTCTCAGCCCTCGCGATCCGCATCTTTGGACCTTCCATAACATTCTCGCGATCGCGAACTATCAGTTGGACAACATGGCGGAAGCGGCCAAGGCAGCCCGCGCATCGCTCCGCTCCCCGAATGCCACCTTCTGGCCGGCGATCGTTTTGGTTGCGATCCTCGGAAGGCAAGGCAAAACTGACGAGGCTCACGAAGCGATTGCCAGGCTTCATCGTTTCCGACCGGGAATGAACTGTACCGACGCCCGGCGGGAATTCTATTTCGGCGACAATCCTGTCATGACCGAAACCTTCATCGACCGCTTCATCGCCGATCTCACCAGCGCCGGCCTGCCTGACTGACGAGCGGAAGCATCAAAAAAGACGCCCGTCCTCTCGAACGGGCGCCGCATTGGATTTCTCGGATCAGAACGGAGAATCCGGGAAGTAGAAGTCCTTGGCATTGTCCTTCGTGACAAGCGTCGCATCGAGGACGAAGGTGCCGCGAACCGGAACCTGACCGTAAAGACCAGCAGCCGTCAGTTCCATTGCCGTGCCGACCATTGCCGGCGGATAGAGAACGTCGACGGGGATCATCTTGTCGCCGTCCATGACCTTCTTGACCATGTCCTTGGAGCCTGCGCCCGCGACGACATACTTGATGTCGGAACGCTTGGCCTGCTCGATCGCCTGCAGGACGCCGACAG
The DNA here is from genome assembly GCF_050644135.1 of Rhizobium sp. YTU87027. Lineage (NCBI taxonomy): Bacteria > Pseudomonadati > Pseudomonadota > Alphaproteobacteria > Hyphomicrobiales > Rhizobiaceae > Rhizobium > Rhizobium sp. YTU87027. The sequence continues at coordinate 2,858,646 of NZ_CP098440.1, forward strand.
CCATGTCGTCATCCTGGCACCAGACCACGTCGATCTTCGGATACTTCGTCAGGTAATCCTGCATGACCTTGAAGGCATCGTCGCGGTTCCAGTTGCCGTACTGGCGGTCAAGAACCTTGACCTTGGAGCCGGCAATACCCTTGTCGAAGCCGTCCTGGCGCTGCTGATCGATCGGGATCGGCAGACCGCGGATGACGACGACTTCGGCGTCCGGCGTCTGCGCTGCGATGTACTTGCCAGCGACTTCGCCGAGCGCCGGGTTGTTGCCGGCAACGTAAAGGTCACGGACGGTGTCATCGTTGGTCGAAGGCGCACGGTCGACAAGCGCGACGTACTTACCCTTGCCCTTGACTTCCTTGATGGCGTTGACGAGCGGATCCGGATCCGACGGCAGGATGACAAGTGCATCGATACCCTGTGTGTCAAGGTCCTGCACAGCGTTCGCCTGGCTGGCGGCATCCGGCGAGGTCTTGACGATGACGTTCAGGCCCGGATGCTGTTCCATCAGCTTCTTGGCGATGCGTTCGGCATGGAACACGACGCCCGAGGTCCAACCATGGTCGGCGGCCGGAATGGAGACGCCGATGGTGAACTTCTTGTCCTGTGCGTATGCGGTACCCGCCAGCGTGACGGCCGCAACCGCAAGACCCAACATGAGTTTGCGCATTCTATTTCCTCCCAATAAACGTCAGGGACTTTTCCTACCCGTCAACCGGACGCCCTGTGATCCCGGCCAATTTCCTGGAGCCAGTCCGCTTACGATTTGCGGACCAGCGAGCGCTGCACCAGCATGGCGATAATGATGATCGCACCCTGGATCGCACCGATGAGATATTCGCTGATGAAGTTCGACAGCAGCATAATGTTGCCGACGAGTTCGAGAATGAACGCGCCGCAGATCGTGCCCCAGACGCGGCCGGCGCCACCCTTGAGCGCCGTCCCGCCGACGACGACGGCGGTGATTGCCTGCAGTTCCCAAAGAATCCCCGTCGTTGCAGAGGTCGAGCCGAGGCGCGGCACATAAAGAAGCACGGCGATGGCAACGCAGAGCCCCTGGATGACGAAGGCGATCGTGCGGACACGATTGACCGCGATACCGGAGTAGCGTGCGACGTCGCTGTTGGAACCGACAGCAACGACGTGTCGACCGTAACGCGTGCGATAGAGAATGAAGGCTGCCACGGCGGTGACGGCCAGGATCACGACGATCGGCACCGGCACGCCGAGGATGCTGCCGAAATAGGCCGGGCGGTAAAGCGTCTGGATGTCGGGCGAGCGCAGCGTGATCGCGCCGCCCTGGCTGAGCCACGTCGTCAGGCCGCGATAGATGCCCATGGTGCCGAGCGTGGCGATGAACGGCTCAATTCTGCCGACCGTGGTGATCAGGCCGTTGGCCAGTCCACAGAGCGCACCGGCGACGAGCGTGAACACGACCGCAGCCGCCAGCATCAGCGTCGGGTCGGCAATCACGCTGGAATTCATCAAAAGGATCATCAGGCTGGCGACGAAGGCCACCATCGAGCCGACAGACAGGTCAAGATCGCCGGCGGAAATCACGAATGTGGCGCCGACCGCAATGATCGCGATGAAGGCGCAGCGGGTCGCGACGTTGGCAAGGTTGGTGATGCCGATGAAGTTCGGGTTGACCAGCGCGCCGACGATCAACAGCAATATCAGAGCCGCGAAGGGCGCCACCGCCCTGAGATCGATATCCCGCCAGGGGCGACGCCTGATTTCCCTGGTCTCCTCGTTCACGCTCATCTCCAAACCAACCTCCCGCCACAATATTCGATGGGCATCATACCTGGGCGGCACGACCATCGCTGCCGCCTCCCCGCCAGCGTCAGGCGGCTTTCTTCTTCAATCCCGCGGCGTAACGCATGATCTCCTGCTCGGAGATCTCGTCGCCCTCAAGCACGCCGACGATCCGTCCTTCGCGCATCACGGCGACGCGCGTGCAGAGGCCGATCACTTCAGGCATCTCCGACGAGACGACGATGATGGACCGACCATCGCGCGCCAACGCCGAGATGAAATGATAGATCTGCTGCTTGGTGCCGACATCGATGCCACGCGTCGGCTCGTCGATGATGATGATTTCGGGCTCGGTCTCCATGACCTTGGCAAGCAGAAGTTTTTGCTGGTTGCCACCAGACATACGCCCGGCAACGATGCTGGTGTCGCGAACGCGGATATCGAAGCGGCGCCGCGCCTTGGCGAGCGCCTGCGCCTCGCTGCTTGGGCTCAGATAGCCGTGCTGCGAATGCTGGCCGAGCGACTGTAGCGTCAGATTGGTCATCATACCGGAGCGCAGAAGCAAGCCCTTCGACTTGCGATCCTTGGTCATGTAGGCAAGTCCGGCGCGATTGGCGGCGTGCACATCGCCCGACGGAACCGATTCGCCGCGAATGTGGACTTCGCCCGAAGCACGGCTGCGAAGCCCGGCGATCGCCTCCATCAGTTCCGTACGACCGGAACCGATCATGCCCGAAAAACCGATGATCTCGCCCTTGCGAACCTCGAAGCTTGCATCCTGGACATAACCCGTAGAGACGCCCTCGACCCGGAGGACGACTTCCTCGTCGACATTGGGCTCGACCTTGGTGGGATACAGGCGCGACAGCTCGCGCCCGACCATCAGCTGCGCGATCGATTCGCCATCGAGCATCGAGGTCGGGGCTGTCTTGACCCACTGACCGTCACGCAGCACCGTCACCCGGTCGGTGATTTCCATCACCTCGTCGAGCTTGTGCGATACGAAGATGAAGCTGGTTCCCGTGTCGCGCAGTTTGCGTACCTGCCGGAACAGGAAGTTCGTCTCTTCGCGCGAGAGCACCGCTGTCGGCTCGTCCATGATCACGACCCGGGCATCACGGCTGATTGCCTTGGCGATTTCCACCATCTGCTTGTCGGCGATCGATAATGTGCTGATGATGGCATTCTCGTCGACGTGCGAACCGAGCAGATCGAGTGCCTTGCGCGTCTCGGCACGCATGTATTTGCGATCAAGCACGCCGAACCGTGTGACTTCGCGACCAAGGAAAAGGCTCTCTGTGACGGTCAGATGTTCGGCAAGATTGAATTCCTGATGGATGAGAACGATGCCGAGCGCTTCGGCTGCGCCATTCGCTGGCAGCACGACCGGCTCGCCATCGAGCAATATCTCGCCCGAACTCGGCTGCTCGAAACCGGACATGACCTTGACCAGGGTCGATTTGCCCGCGCCGTTTTCACCCATGAGAGCATGGATCTCACCGGCGCGCAGATCGAAATTGACACTGAAGAGGACTTGCACGCCGCTGAACGACTTGCAGATGCGCCGCGCGGACAACACCACGGGCGCGGCGTCGACTGAATCCACACTCATTGACGGCTTCCTCCCCTGCGGCTCCCATCCGCTTGGCGCCATATGTAAACCTTTACACGACGCATGTAAAGGTTTACATCATCGTTACACACAGATCTGCCGGCCCCGGCGTTTGACCTATCGACAAGTCTGTGTAGTGTCGCGGCGAAGGCATCCCCAAGGCAGGACGCAGTGTCGAATTCCACGCCCGCAACCATAGAAGACGTCGCTCGGATCGCCGAGGTTTCGATCGCGACGGTATCGCGGGCGATCCACATGCCGGAGAAAGTCGCCAATTCGACGCGGCTGAAAGTCAACCAGGCGATCGCCATCACCGGCTACACCACGAACGCCATGGCCCGCAGTCTGCGGCTCGGCCGGTCAAACATGATCCTCGTGGTGGCGCCCGATATCGGCGACCCGAACTTTTCCAACATTCTCGTCGGCCTCGAGAACGAAGCACGCGCCCATGGCTACGGCATCCTGATCGGCCATACACAGAATGACGCACAGCGTGGCCTCGAATATCTGAAGTTTTTGAATTCCAGCCAGGCCGCCGGGCTGATCCTCTTCACCGGCATTTTGCCCTTCGGCCACCAGACGATGACGGCCCGGCTGCCGCCAAGCGTCGGCGTGTTCGAGCCGGTTTTCAACGGCGGTATTCCCTATGTCGGCGTCGATGACGTCGAGGGAGCCAGAAAGGCGGTCGACCTGCTGTTGGCCGAGGGTCACCGCAAGATCGCCTTCATCGGCGATTCGCGGACGCGCCTTGCTTACAGCCGCCGCCGTCAGGGCTACGACGCGGGGCTAGATGCCGCGGGCGTTGCACCGGACATGCGTATCGTGCTCGAAGGCGACGGAACGCTTGAAAGCGGTCGTCACGCCGTCGAGCAGCTTTTCATGCGCGACACACTGCCGACCGCCTTCATGTGCGTGAACGACCAGACGGCGATCGGCGTGATGATCGGCCTGAACGCTCGAGGATACGATATTCCGAAGGATTTCTCCGTGACCGGCTTCGACGACGTGCCGCAGGCCGTCTTCATGTCGCCGCCGCTGACCACCATCCGTCAACCGCGGACGTTGATCGGCAAGCAGGCCATGGCGCTGCTCCTGGAGTTTCTTGCCGACGGCCAGCCGGCCGAGACCGAAATATTGCTGCGTCCAGACTTGGTCGTGCGCAATTCGGTCGGTGCTCCTTCACGTCGATGGACGAAACGCTGAAGCCAGCAGCTATCGGACGCTGACACGGACATCCCGCCGCGCTTGACGGCGGGAGCAATTGGCCTTCACGCCGCAACTGGTTATTGCGACTTTTGAGGATCGTCTGCCGGGTTGACGTACTTGATGCCCCACGGGCCATTGGTGTTGATTTGCAATACAGTCTCATCGTCGAAGTAGACGAAATGCGCCGTGCCCGGCGGCAAGGCAAAGAAACTGCCCGCAGGCAGTTCCTTGGTGGCGCTCCGATCGGCGGTTTTGCCCATGCCAAACTTGGCGGCGCCGGATAGGACCGTGACCACTTCATAGCCAGGATGCGTATGCGGCGGGATCGCATAGCCCGACGGTACTTTGAGCCGAAGGGCAAACAGGCCTTTCTTCGTCGGATTGCCGAACAGGACCGCCGCTTGCGCACCGGCCGGAAGCACCTTGGGGGCCTCGACCCACTTGACATCACCGGGAGCGAATATTGTGTGCGCATCCTCCGCCAGAGCGAGCGATGCGGTCCCACAGAATCCAATCAAGCCGACTGCGAATATCGATGCGATTTTCATGATATCCTCCCTCTCGCCGGGCCTTCCACCTGGGCTGAGCGCTGGGGCAGGCTCGCGAAACCCAAGAATACGTCCGCAGACCGTCTGTGGGCAAGAGCTACTCGGTCATTGGATCAGATGTCGGCAAGTCATTTCACCCGCTTGAACACCCATTTCACGACGTATTCGCCGCTTCGCTTCATCTTGGTTTTCGTTTTGACCTGGACCGGCCCGCCGAGAGCCGCTTCGGCGGCTTCGAATGCCTGCCGCGCCTCGGCAATTGCCATGTGATAGGCGCTGTTGTCGCGCCTGGGGCTGTCGGCGACAGCCTGCACAAGGGCGCTCCAATCACGTTCACTGTTGCGCATGTATCAGCCCTCCCGTTGGCAACAACGCGGTCTACCCTCCGGCATGTTGGCTACGCAAGCATGAATGATCACACGCGCTATTCGACAAGCCCGAACATGGGACCGAATCCGCCATGCCACGATTTGTCGTTGCGCCCAAGGGCCGGACTGTAGAGTCCGACACCCCGGCCACCGTCGAGAAACAGCGCATCGGGGCAGGCCAAATAGTCACGGAACAAGCGCGCGAAATCATGGAAATTCACTCCATCTTCGCTGACCGCGAAGCGCACCGCGCCATCGCTGCAGATGCCCACTCCGCCGCGGCGGGTCCTGTCCGTCGATCCGATGATAAAGATCGGATTCAGCTTGTTGTCGATGACAAGCATCGGACCGGACTGGGTGGCGAACCGGGCCTGGGGACGGCGTTTCAGGAATTCCGGCGTCGGAAGTATTCCGGCGCCAGCGTCGCCGAGAAAGAACACGCCATTCGGCCTTTTATAGAAGTTCGGCAGAGGACCGGCGGCAGATCCATCGCCATGCGCGCTGTTGGCAGGCCGCAATTCTTGACCATCTTCAACATAAAGACCGATCGGTGAAAAATCGGGCAGATACATGCCGGCATTGACCGCGAACGCCAGGGTCTGTCCCTTGCTGCGAACGGCCTCGGCAACGCCGGAGAAATCACGATAAGGCTCGCCATCCGCGTTCTTCCAGAACAACCGGAGATCGCCTTTTCCTTTTTCAATGGTGCAGACGATATACGCGTTTCCTTCGAAGGTGTCCTGCGCGCAGGGTCGCGCGGAAGCGGCTCCCGCAGATATCGCAGCGGCCAGCATCGCGGCCCCTGCAAGCATACTCTGTCTGAGATAGGCCATCGCTGCCATGCCCTTTCTTTCAGATCGCTATTCGACCGCCAGCAATGCCAAGCGCCAAGCAGGATATCTCGCGTCAACCTTCAAAGCATGGCCACGTGTGCTACCGCGATCAAAAAGGCCGGGAAACCTTCGCTCCCCGGCCCTCTCCTCCACAGTCAACCGCCGATCAGACGTAACGGTTGACGATGTTTTCGAGCAGTTCCTGCTTGCCGGACTTCGGCTGTGGGTTGATGTCCTTGGCTTCGACCCACTCGGCGATCTGCTCGAGCGAGTATTCGCCGCGGGCGAGCTTCTGGCCTTCGGCCGAATCCCAGCCGGCATAGCGGGCGTCGAGCGGGCCGGACAGAGCCTTGTCCTCGATCATCTTGGCAGCAGCCTTGAGACCGCGGGCGCAGGCATCCATGCCGCCGATATGGCCGATCAGCAGATCTTCCGCATCGAGCGACTGGCGGCGCAGCTTGGCGTCGAAGTTGGTGCCGCCCGTCGTGAAGCCGCCGCCCTGCAGGACCTGGTAGTAGGCGAGCGCCATCTCAGGAACGTTGTTCGGGAACTGGTCGGTATCCCAGCCGGACTGGTAGTCGTTGCGGTTCATGTCGATCGAGCCGAAGATGCCGAGCGCGTTGGCGAGCGCCAGTTCGTGCTCGAACGAGTGGCCGGCGAGGATCGCATGGCCCTGCTCGATGTTGACCTTCACTTCGTTTTCGAGGCCGTGCTGCTTCAGGAAGCCGTAGACCGTCGCGACGTCGTAGTCGTACTGGTGCTTGGTCGGCTCTTGCGGCTTCGGCTCGATGAGGATCGTGCCCTTGAAGCCGATCTTGTGCTTGTACTCGACGACGAGGTTGAGGAAGCGGCCGAGATGGTCGAGTTCCTTCTTGAGATCGGTATTGAGCAGGGTTTCATAGCCTTCGCGGCCGCCCCAGAGAACGTAGTTGGCGCCGCCGAGCTTCATCGTGGCGTCCATGCAGGTCTTAACCGTCGCGGCCGAGTAGGCGAAAACTTCAGGATCGGGGTTCGTGGCGGCACCCGACATGAAGCGGCGGTTGGAGAAGAGGTTCGCCGTGCCCCAGAGCAGCTTGGTTCCGGTCGCCGCCTGCTTCTCGGCGAAGTAGTCGACGATCTCGTTCAGGTTCTTGGTGTTTTCAGCGAAGTTCTTGCCTTCGGGACGCACATCGGCGTCGTGGAAGCAGTAGAACGGTGCGTCGAGGATCTGGAAGAGTTCGAACGCCACGTCGGCCTTCAGCTTGGCGGCCTTCATCGTGTCTTCGAACCAGGGGCGCAGGAAGGTCTGGCCGCCGAAGGGGTCGCCGCCCTGCCAGGCAAAGGTGTGCCAGTAGGCAACGGCAAAGCGCAGATGGTCTTCCAGGCGCTTGCCGAGAACGACTTCGTCCTTGTTGTAGTGACGGAAGGCGAGCGGATTGGTGCTCTCAGGGCCCTCATACTTGATCTTCTGGATGTCGCCGAAGAATCCGGTGCTCATCTCGTGTCTCCTCAGGTTTCGGATTGTAGTTCTGGGTTCAGTGCTGCAGCGATTTGATCGCCGGGTAGAGAGCGCGATAGCGCTTGTAGGCATCCTCGTAGGCGCCGGAGAGCGCCGCGACGGGTTCGATCGTGCCCGCCGTCTTCGGCGGCGTGCAGACGGCAACCGGGTCGGCGCCGGTCGCCGCGATCAGGCCGAGACGCGCAGCGCCAAATGCCGCGCCGAAGTCGCCATCGGCAGGCAGGTCGACAGGGACACCGAGCGCAGTCGCGATCGAAGCCAGCCAGTAGCGCGAGCGCGAACCGCCGCCGATCGCCGTAACGCGAGAAATATCCGTGCCCGCAGAGCGCAGTGCTTCCAGATTGTCGCGGATAGCGAAGGACACGCCTTCGAGGACCGCCTGGGTCAATACCACGCGGCTGCTCTCATGCTCGAGGCCGATGAACGCGCCGCGGATGACAGCATCGTTGTGCGGCGTGCGCTCGCCGGAGAGATAGGGAAGGAAGGTGACGCCGGAGGGCGCCTTCAGCGTCTCGCCGAGCTCGGTCGTCAGATCCGCCGCCGACTTTCCAGTGACACTGGAGTGCCAGTTCAGCGCGTCCGTCGCCGAGAGGATGACGCCCATCTGATGCCAGGTGTTGGGCAGCGCGTGGCAGAAGGCGTGTACGGCGCTTTCCGCCTTCGGCAGATAGGCGGCATTGGCCGCGAAGAGAACGCCCGAGGTGCCGAGCGACACGAAGGCCGCGCCATCGCTGACGGTGCCCATGCCGCAAGCCGAAGCCGCGTTGTCGCCCGCGCCGCCGGCAACGACGACGCCACCAGACATGCCCCACTGACCGGCCAGCTCGCCGCACAGCTTGCCGCCCTGCTCCGTGCCTTCGATCAGGCGAGGCATCTGCTTTTCATCAAGGCCGGTGGCTGCAAGAAGCTCGGATGACCAGGCGCGCTTGCCGGTATCGAGCCAGGAGGTGCCGGCCGAATCCGACATCTCGGAGATGTGCTCGCCGGTCAGCCAGAGGCGCAGGTAATCCTTCGGCAGCAGTACCTTGGCGACCTTGGCAAAGATCGCAGGCTCATGCTTGGCAACCCAGGCAAGCTTCGGCGCGGTGAAGCCGGGGAAAACGATATTGCCGGTCAGCTTGCGGAAGCGCGGATCGGAATCCAGCGCAGCCGCTTCGACGTAGGAGCGCGTATCGTTCCAGAGAATGCAGGGACGCAGGACTTTGTCGTCGGCATCGAGCAGCGTCGCGCCATGCATCTGGCCGGAGAGGCCAATGCCCTTGACGGCGGCGAGCTCCTTCGGATGCTTTGCCTTCAGCCCGGCAACAGCCTCTTCCGTCGCGCGGATCCAGTGCGAGGGCTCCTGCTCCGACCAGCCGGAATGCGGGCGCGAGACATCGAGCGAACCATTGGCCGAGCCGATGATCTTCTGATCGCCGTCGATCAGCATGGCTTTGACGCCGGAGGTTCCGAGATCGAGACCCAGATACATGTGTTTCTCCCTTTGCCGTTACGGCAGATTGTCTTTCAGGAATATGTCGAGGCGGATGCGCTCTTGCGCCTCGATGACGGCAAGCCCGTCAGCCTTCGCCTTGAGGACGCGGATGGCGCTGCGCACCTCGTGGCCCGCATCTTGGTTCAGAATTGCGTCAATGGTGCCGTCAAGCAGCGCGGCGCGGGTATGTGTCGTCAGTTCATGGGCGATGACCGTCAGCGACCGATCGACTGCCTTTTCCTTCAGCGCCCGGATCAGACCGCGATTACCGGCACCGAGGCTGTAGACCCCGATAATGCCACTTTTCTTCGACAGCGCGTCGGCCACCAGCATATGCGCCATCTCGGGGTCGTCGCGGCCTTCGATGACAGGCAGGATGGAGAGCGATGGAAACTCCGCCGCCATGACGGCCGCAAAGCCCTCGAGGCGCTCACGATGGTCGCGCACCAGCATCGAGCCCGCGAGCACTGCGATCTCGCCCCTGGCGCCGCCGAGGAAACGCCCGAGCAGCCGAGCAGCCGTACGCCCGGCCGCGATGTTGTCGACGCCGGCATAGTGGTGACGCTGCGAGCCGGTGAGATCCGAAACGAGCGTCACGACTGGAATGCCATCCTGCACCAGACGGTCGACGGCATCGCGCACCTCCGGCGCATCGGTCGCAACAAGCGCGATCCCCGAAGGCCGTTCTTTTCCAAGTTCGTCCAGAACCCTGACCAGAGCGCTCGGATCGAACGCCGGCACCTCAAGGGTGCGGATGTCCGTTCGCTCCACGGGCGAGCGGGCGACGGCGGCGCGCACCTCGTCATTCAGTCCATGCATAAAGGAGTTGTCGCTGGCAGGAAGGATGAACACGAGCGGATAGGTCCGACCCTTGGCGAGGTTGGCAGCAGCGACATCCCTGACGTAGCCAATCTCGCGAATGGCCTTCTCGACCTTTTCGCGCGTCACGTGGCGCACGCCCGGCCGCTGGTTCAAAACCCGATCGACGGTTGCGAGGCTGACGCCTGCGGCGGCAGCAATATCGTGAACTGTTGGCCTCATCTTTCCTCCTGACGAGACCTTTAACTCCAAATCTGATGTACGTAAATCAAAATCTGCGAACGCTTCCGTACACGTCAGATATTTGTGTAAAACAAAGGCCGATCTGATGACATCCGATCGGCCCTGAACGTTGATTTGAAAGACTAATTAGTGGCCTCCGCCACCTCCGCCCCCACCTTGCGGCGCGGGTTTGTCGAGCATCGCCACGCCGAGGATCATGGCCAGGAAAAGCAAGGTCAACATCAGGAAGACGTCGCTGAAAGCCAGGACGACGGCCTGCTTCGTCACCAGTCCGACCATCTGCTTGATGGCGACAACGGCGCCATCCATGCCGTAGGTATTGAAGTTCGCTGCCATGTTGTTCATCTGGTCGATTGCGGCAGGGCTTCCCCAATCGATATTCTCGCGCAACCGCTCGTAATGAACGTCCTGCCGGTTCGTCAGCACCGTGTTGATGATCGCCAGCCCCACAGCGCCGCCGAGGTTGCGGGTCAGGTTGAAGAGGCCGGACGCGCCGCGCATGCGGGCCGGCGGCATCGTGCCGAGCGCGATGTTGTTGATCGGCACCATGCACATCATCAGCCCGAAGCCGCGGAATATCTGCGGAATGAAGAGTTCGTAGAAGTCCCAGTCCTGGGTCAGATGCGTCATGATGTAGGTGCCGGCCGCAAAGCTGGCGAAACCGATTATCATCATGAGCCGCAGGTCTATCTTCGTCGACAGCTTTCCGGCAATCGGCGCAGTGAAGAACATCGCAAGGCCTGACACGAACATGGTCTCGCCGATCATCAGCGAGTCGTAGCCGCGGATGCGGCCCAGATAGACGGGGTAGATATAGGTCAAGCCGTAGAGGCCGATCCCCATCACGAACGAGAATACGGAGCCGAAGGCGAAGTTTCGGTTCGTGAAGGCCCTCAAGTCAACGACCGGGAATTCCACGGTGAAGGCCCGATAGAAGAAGATAACGGCAGCAATCGCAGAGGCGATCGCACCCATGAAGATATAGCTGTCGTTGAACCAGTCGTTGGAGTTGCCTTCCTCCAGCACATATTCCAGCGCACCGAGGAAAACGCCCATCGACAACAAGCCCCACCAATCGAACTTCCTGATCAGCGAGAATTCCGGCTTGTCGAAATCGATGAAATTCCACGTGACAATCGTCACGATGATGCCGGGCACGATGTTGACTAGGAACAGCCAGTGCCAGGAGAAGGCATGGCTAAGATAGCCGCCGACGGTCGGGCCGATCGTCGGGGCAAGCGTTGCGATCAGGCCGATGATCGGCGACACGATGCTGCGCTTGGAAGGCGGGAAGATCGTGAATGCGGCGGCAAAGACGGACGGGATCATGCCGCCGCCGATGAAGCCCTGAATGGCGCGATAGACAATCATCTGGTCTATGTTCGTCGCCGTCGCGCAGAGCGCGCTCGCCATGGTGAAACCGGCGGCCGAGGCCGCAAACAGATATCGCGTCGAGACGATGCGCGCGAGCGTCCCCGACAGCGGAATCATGATGACTTCCGCGATCAGATAGGAGGTCTGCACCCAGCCGATCTCGTCCGAGCCGGCGCTGAGGCCAGCCTGGATTTCCGCAAGCGATGCCGAAACGATCTGGATGTCGAGGATCGACATGAACATTCCAAGCACCATCGCGAAGAACGCAATGAGCTTGCGGGGATCCATGTGATCCGTGGCAGCCGGAGTGGCCGGAACGGTTCCAACTGTTGCGCTCGCGGCCATGGGTCTACCTCGTCAGCCGATATTACTTGGCCGCGTCCGGCGCTGTGCGCGTGTCGACATCGACGACAACGCTGAGACCGGCGCGCAGGCGACCGCTATCGAGAGCATCCTGCGGCAGCGAGATGCGAACCGGCACGCGCTGGATGATCTTCGTGAAGTTGCCCGTCGCGTTTTCCGGCGGCAGCAGCGAGAAGACGGAACCGGATGCCGGCGAAATCGACTCGACCGTGCCGACAATCGGATGATCATCATAGGCATCGACGTGCACGTTGACCTTCGAGCCCGGGACCAGATGCTGGATCTGAGTCTCCTTGAAGTTCGCGTCGATATAGAGCTGACGGACCGGCACGAGCGCCATCAGGCGTTGCCCGGGCGACACCAGATCGCCCTCCTGCACTGAACGATTGCCGACGACGCCGTCGTAGGGCGCCTTCAGCACCGTGAAGGAGAGGTCACGGGCGGCCTTGTCGCGCGAAAGCTCGAGCTGGCGGATCGTGCCTTCGGCTTCCCGGCGCTGCGCCTGCAGGAGCGTGATGTTGGCGTGCGCGGAAGCAATCGCGGCGTCGCCACCGACGAGGTTCGCCTTTGCCTGATCGAGCGCGATGTTCGCAGCATCGAGGTTGGCGGTCGTACCGACCGACTTGGATTGCAGCTCGGCAGCGCGGGTCTGGGTGATCTGCGCGCCGCGAACGGTGGCTTCCAAAGCCGCCTTCTGGGCCTCGGCCTGATCGAGACTTGCCTGCCCGCCGGCGATCTGCGCGTCGATGCGCTGCAGCGAGAGCTTTTCCGTTTCGAGTGAAGCAACCGCCTGGTCAAGTGCCAGCTTGTAATCGCCGTCGTCGAGCGACGCCAGGATATCGCCTGCCTTGACCTTCTGGTTGGCAACGACATTCACCTTGGCGACATAGCCGGTGACCTTCGGCGAGATCGTCGCGATATCGCCTTCGATATAGGCGTCATCGGTCGAGACCATGAAGCGGCCCGTGGTCCACCAATCGTAACCATACCAGGCAGCGCCCGCGAGCAGCGCAAGGCCAATGATCGGCAGAGCAAAGCTACGCTTTTTCTTCTTTTCGGCAGGAGCGGCCTGCGTATCAGCAGGAGCTTGCGGCGCGCGCGGTGCTTCCGCGGTAGGAACTGCTGCTTCCTGAGCCCTGCCCTCGGTATCAGCAGGCTCGCTGACGATGCGGGCAACATTGGCTTTTGAACTGGACGACATGGGCAGCTACCGGTAAATCGAGTGAATTTAATCGAACTGAACGGTTCGGTTCAGTTGACATAGAACCTTTTTCCATTCATATCAAGTTATATCGAACCGGTTGGTTCGGTTTTATTAACGAAAAATTCGCTGATGCGATCATGGTTAAGGAGCGATGACAGAGCTTTCCGATACGCGCGTGGACGACTCCCCCTCGACAGGCGGCCGGTGGGCCGCAGGCGAAGACCCTGCCAAGCGCAAGCAAATTCTCGACGGCGCCCGACGCGTTTTCATGAAACTTGGCTTCGATGCCGCGAGCATGAACGATGTAACGCGCGAGGCCGGAGTTTCAAAGGGAACGCTCTACGTCTACTTCGCCAACAAGGAAGAGCTCTTCACCGCGATGATGGAGAGCGAGCGCGCGGCTTTCGTCACCAGCGTGCGCAATACTCTCAAGGAATCCAATGATCCCGACGTCGCGCTGCACGACTTCGGCATGACCTTTGTCAGCCACCTGACCGAGGATAAGGTTATCAATGCGATGCGCACGGTCATCGGCGTACGCGACCGCATGCCGCACCTCTGTCAGCGCTTTTTCAGCGGCCCGGAGAACATCCGGACGGTGTTAAAGGACTTTCTGACAGCCCAAGTCGAGGCCGGCCGTTTCGAGATCGACGACATTGAGCTTGCCGCCCGGCAGTTTCTGGAACTTTGTGGTGGAAGCTTCTTCAAGCTGCGCCTGTTCGGCGACATGGACGCCCCGCCTCCACGCGAGGAGATGGATCGCGTTGTCAATGGCGCCATCCGTGTCTTCACGGCGGCCTACGGCGTCAAGAAGCAGCCCTGAACCCGTCCCTTTGATTTCTCTCGCCATTCGCGCCAGAATCCCGCAACCGGGATCAAGCGCGACCTGTTGCTCTTCGCTATGAAGGGCATGCAGCCAAGGGAGAGCAAATGAGCGCCGTCGGACGAGCGATCTGGTTCATCGAAACTCATTTCGGCAACGACATCACTCTGGAAGAGATTTCGGAGGTTGCCGGTCTTTCGCGCTACCATCTTTCGCGCGTCTTCGGGCTGGTCACCGGGCATTCGATCAGCAGCTATATCCGAGCCCGCCGCCTGAGCGGTGCGGCACGGACGCTGGTCGATCAACCGGGCAGCATTCTCGAGGTTGCCCTCGACGCGGGTTACAGCTCGCACGAGGCATTCACCCGTGCCTTTCGCGACCAGTTCGGCCTAACACCCGAGGCCGTCCGCAAGCAGAGGCACACGCGCAACCTCGCACTTCTGGAGCCTATCCGCATGGACCCCACTCGCCTTCCCGAACTCGAACCACCACGTTTCGAAACCTTGCCGCCGATGCTCTTTGCCGGCCTGCAGGAGATCTACCCCTACGGCGGCAATGCCGCGATCCCCTCGCTATGGCAAAAATTCAATGTTCATTTCGGCAACATTCCCGGCCAGATCGGCAATGTCGCCTATGGAATCTGCACGCATATCGAGGGTGAAGCCGAGAAATTCCGCTACATGGCGGCCGTGGCAGTCAGTAACGGCAGCGACCTGCCGGCCGGCTTTTTAACCCTGAAGATCCCCGGTCAGCGCTATGCCGTCTTTGCCCATCGAGGCCACGTTTCAGGCATTTCCGCAACGATGCATCGGATTTTCGGAGACTGGATGCCGAATTCCGGTATAGAGTTCGGCAACATGCCCGACATGTTCGAACGCTACGACGATCGCTTCGATCCCTATACCGGCACGGGCCTGACGGAAATCTGGATTCCCATCAAGGAATAAAACTCGTCGTGCTTTCGTATATCCCCTTGCGCGCTTGCCAAGGCAGGCCGCGTCCGTACATTGCGAGCGTCAAACTATGTGGCGCAAGGGGATAAACGCCGATGCAAGATATCATGATGCTCGTTCAGGACCCGGCTGCCTGGGTGGCCCTCGTCACCCTCGTGGTGATGGAAGTGGTCCTCGGGATCGACAACCTCATCTTCATCTCGATTCTCACCAACAAGCTGCCACCTGAACATCGCGAGAAGGCCCGCACGCTTGGCATCGGCCTTGCTCTCATTATGCGTCTTGCCCTCCTCGGTACCATTGCCTGGATCGTGAAGCTGACCACGCCGATCTTCGAACTGTTCGGCCACGGCTTCTCGTGGAAGGACATCATCCTGATTGCCGGCGGTCTCTTCCTGCTGTGGAAGGCGACGAAGGAAATCCACCACAACGTCGATCCGACCGATCACAACGAGGATTTCATTGCGACAGCAGTAACAACAGGCTTTACCGCCGCGATCGGCCAGATCCTGCTGCTGGACCTCGTTTTCTCGGTCGACAGCATCATCACCGCGGTCGGCATGACGCCGCACCTGCCGATCATGGTCGTCGCCGTGGTCGCGGCCGTAACCGTCATGCTGGTTGCCGCCACGCCGCTTGCGAACTTCATCGAGAAGAACCCGAGCATCGTCATGCTGGCCCTCGCCTTCCTGATGATGATTGGCATGACCCTGATCGCCGAGGGTATGGGCGTGCACGTGCCGAAGGGCTATGTCTATGCCGCGATGGCCTTCTCCGCGCTCGTGGAAGCCCTCAACATGCTCGCTCGCAATGCCCGTCAGCGCAGAAAGCAAGGCGGCCACTGAGACAAGCATGGGGCGCGGTTCCGCTGCCGCGCCCTAAAGCATGTCCCCCAGGCTCCAGTGATTGCCCCATCGGACATCGATCTCGTCATCGACGTTTTGATAGCGGATATCCGTCGACAACCTTATCCGGTTCGAGACGCTTTGGTTCGTGGTCGAGGCGTGGATCATGTAGGGACTATGCAAGACCACGTCGCCGGCTTCGTAGTCGGCGATCAGCCAGCGCGTGCCGAAGCGCTCCGCCATGTCAGGAAGATCCTTCGAAACCCAGCCGCCCTCGGTCATGTTGCGGTTGAAGGCGCTCACCCTTTCCTCTGCGGACAAGTCGCGGCTCTTCCTGGAAAACTCCTCCTCCATACGGACGCCGATGGCATGCGAGCCCTCGAGGTAAACGAGCCCACCCATGTCGACCGACGTATCGCCGATCGGAATCCAGGCGGTCACCAGCCGGTTGGTGCCACCGCGCAGGTAGACGAGATCGTAGTGCGCCGGCGTCGCTGTCGTCGTGCCCGGCTGGGTAAAGCGCATAATCTTGCGCTTGTGCAGGTAGGAGATACCCGAAAGGAACTCATCCATGAATCCGGCAAGCCGTGGCTGCGCGCAAAAGCCCTCGAAGGCGACAGAGCGGACAAGCGACATCAGAATACGATCGACCTGACCTTTGTCGACACCTGTGCCGGCGGATAATCCGAGCATCGGATCGGACCCGGGTGCGACAAGCCCGCCGCGCGCCAGATGCAAGAAAACCCAGCCGCGAAAGGCATTGACCACATCCGGATCGAGAAAGCGCTTCAACCAGACATAGCCACTTTCGCGATAAAGCCTGCGGATCGCCTCCATGCCGATCGACGGGTCCGTCGGCACGAGTTCACCCAACCGGTTCGGCGCGGTCGAGAGAATCTTCCCGTTCGCGACTAGGTCGATCGCCGGCGCTCGATCCGGCTTGCGATCCGCAGCACGACTTGACATTCCGATCACTCCTAAAGCGAAATAGACGCTTGAAATCTGAAGAAAAAGAAATGAGCATTCCATGGACGGAAGAAACGGCTGGACTTTTCGCTCATGACTGAGCTCCCGATCGCTCTTTATCGTTCTTCCTCTCCCGGCTCCACAGTGCTCACGGTCACCGGGTTCGGTCGCCAACGTATCGGAACGCGTATCGTCAACCGCCGGCTGCCGATGCACGCGGTCGTCCTCGTGGAAGCCGGGCAAGGCACGCTGCAGACGGCAAAGGCCGGTGTTCAGGAGATCAACGGCCCGTCGCTCTTCTGGCTGCCCGCCGGGACGCGGCATTCCTATGGTCCGACAGAAGGCGAGAGCTGGGAGGAACGATGGGCTCTCTTCGAGGGCACGTTGACGGCGGATCTGATCCGTCAGCGCCTGATCTCACCAATAGAACCGGTGGTGCGTCTACAGAATCTCCGCGAGACGCAGCACCTTTTCGGGGCGCTTCATTCTGACTTTGTTGCGGGCGATCCGCTTAGCCTCGCGTCGGCCGCGGCAACGCTTCACCGCATCGTTGTCCAAGCAGCCCGGCAGGCAAACGCAGGCAGCGATGATGCGGCGGATGTCAAGATCGAGCTGGTCATCGAGACCTTGCAGCGTCGGGCATTCGAGCCGGCGGACATGCAATCCGTCGCGCGGGAGTTCGGCATGTCCCCGGCAACGTTGCGACGGCGTTTCCATGGAGCCATTGGCTTGTCACCGAAGGCTTTCCAGCTGCGCCTCCGCATCGATCGAGCCAAGCAGCTGCTGACGACCACCGATCTTTCGATCGAGGCGATCTCCAATGCCATCGGCATCGATGATGCATTCTACTTTTCGCGGCTATTTCAGGATCGCGAACACTGTTCGCCGAGCGAGTTCCGCCGCCAGTACCGCAGAACATGACTGCGGCCGGATCGAAACCGGCCGCAATCACACATTGATTTGATCCTACTGCGCTGCTCAGTGCGCGCCGGCGCCCCCGCCGGCCTGCGTTTTCTTGGTGAGCAATAGAGCGAAAGCGGCAATGGCAAGCACGACACCGATCACGGCGAAGGTATCGCTGAAGCCTAGGATCAAAGCCTGACGTCTGACAATTTGACCCAAGGCGACAATGGCTTTGTGGCTGGCGACGGCCGGATCGGAGACGCCGTGCGCCAGGAAATAATTGGTCGTTTGGCCGAGGCGATCACGAACCTCGTCGCGAGCCAGCGTCACAGACTGACCGATGATATTCGAATGGAACTGCTCGCGTTTGGTCAGGATGGTGCCAAGCGATGCCGTGCCGACCGCGCCGCCGAGGTTGCGCAACATGTTCGTCAGGCCCGAGGCAGCCGCCGCGTCCGCCGCAGCGATGCCGCCCGTGGTGATCGCGGTAACCGGCGTGATGACCAGTGCCTGACCCATGGCGCGCACGATGTTCGGGATCCAAAACTGGTCACCTGCATTGTCGGACGAAAGCCAGATGTTCATGAAGCAACTGACGGAGAAGACGCTCACGCCGACGACGGCGAGCACACGGACATCCACGCGCTTCATCATCCATGGGATGAGAGGGATCAGCATCAGCTGCGGCAAACCAGTCCATGCAAGAACGTTGCCGATCTGCTCGGCGTTGTAACGCTGCACCTGGCCGAGATATTGCGGGACGATGTAGACGGACCCGAACAGGGCTACGCCGACCAGCACGTTGACGACAACACCGATGCCGAAATTACGCTGCTTCAGCAGGCGCAGCTTCACGAGGGGCCTTTCGACCTTGAGCTCGATCCAGATGAAGGCTGCAAGGAAGACAAAAGCAACAATGCTGAGCTTGATGATGAAGGGCGAGGAGAACCAGTCGTCCTTGTTCCCTTCCTCAAGCACCGTCTGCAGGGCAGAAAGGCCGATCGCCATGGTAACGATGCCGGCCCAGTCGCCTTCCTTCAGCAGGTGGAGCTGCATCGGCTGCTTCTCGAGCGTCAGGGCAAGAGCCACCGCCATGATGGCACTGGGAACGGTGTTGATGAAGAAGATCGTCTGCCAGCCGTAATTCTCTGTGAGATATCCGCCGATTGTCGGCCCGATGGCCGGCGCGAAGGTCACCGACAGAGCAAAAAGCGCCAGGCCGAGCGGTTGCTGGCTCTTCGGCAACTTGGTCAGCACCATGGTGAAGGCCATGGGGATCAGGACGCCGCCGGCGAGCCCCTGGAGGCCGCGAAACACGATCATCGTGCCAAGGTCGTGCGCGAACGCACATGCCATTGAAAACAGCGGAAAGAGGATGGAATTGACGAGAATGTAGCGGCGAAACGAGAAGACGCTGCTGAAATAGGCCGTCAGCGGTATGACGACGATCTCGCCGATCAGATAGGAGGTGGAGATCCAGGCGCCGTTGTCGACGCCGGTTCCGATGCCGCCCTCGATGTTGAGCAGTGAAGCATTGGTGATCTGGATGTTGAGGATTGCCATGAACGCACCGATCATGCCAGCGCAAACGGCTATCCAATCCTTCGTGCTGGCTCGCGGCTGGGAGACTGCAATTGAAGTAGACATGACAAGATCCTCATCCCGCGCCCGTTACGCTCCGGGAGCCGTATCGGCGGCCTTGGTGTTGATGCTTGGTTGCACCGACATGCCGGGGCGAAGGTCGCCAGCCGCCGTGCCATTGCCGTCGAGCACGATCTTGACCGGGATACGCTGGACGACCTTCGTGAAGTTGCCGGTGGCGTTATCCGGCGGCAGCAGTGCGAATTCCTGGCCGCTCGCCGGTGCGATGCTATCGACATGACCGCGATAGGTGCGGCCGGGGAACGTATCGACTTCGATGTCAACAGGCTGGCCGGCATGCACATCGGTCAGCTGCGTTTCCTTGTAGTTCGCGACGATATAGGCAGCGCTGGTCGGGACGACCGACATCAGCTGCGTACCTGCCTGGACGTACTGGCCAACGCGCAGTGTCCGGTTGCCGACAGTGCCGTCGACGGGCGCTACGATCGTGGCATAGGAGAGGTTGAGCTCGGCCTGGCGCTCAAGCGCCTGGCTACGGCCGAACGCAGCTTTTGCCTGGGCAAGCTCGGCATTCAGAAGATCGACCTGTTTTACGGCTGCCTCGAGGGCCGCGCTGTCGCGCACGATCGTTGCCTGTGCAGCGGCGATCTGCGAGGCGGCCTGCTGGGCGGTCTGGACCGGGGCATAACCGTTATTGGCAAGGCTCGAATAGCGCTTGTTGTTCTGCTCGGCGAACGTTTCGTTGGCCTTATCGACTTCGACCGTGGCGCCGGCGGCAGCGATCGTCGATTGCTGGATCTCAAGGGCCGCCTGCTTGGCGCTTAACGTGGCTGCCGCAGCGGCAACATCCGCCTTCGCCTGGTCGAGCGCGGCCTGGAAATCGCGGTCATCGATACGCGCGAGCGGATGGCCGGCCTTGACGGCCTCGTTGTCGTTGACGAGCACCCGGGCGATATAGCCTGAAACCTTGGGGGCGATCGTGCTGTTGTCCGCCTTCACATAGGCGTCGTCGGTCGACACATGGAAGCGACCGACCGTCCAGTAATCGTGCCCATAATAGGCACCTGCGACCACGATCGCGATGGCAGCTGCGCCAAGCAGCAGCGACCGACCTGGTCGCTTGCGAGCCTGCAGCGTGTTAGCGGCAGCGCGCGGCGCCTCCGCGTGCAGCGGCTTGCCGGCCTCAAGCGTTTCTGGGGCTGCCTCGGCGACCGTTTCGGCGCTTGGGGCGGTGTTGTTGTTCAGAGCATGCAGCTTCTGGGCGGTCATTGTTTTCTCCGGATCATGGCCGCTATCGCGCGGAACGCAGCCTGATGCACAAAATGGAAAATTGACGTTTTCCAAAATATGCTCTATAAAATCGATGTCAACATGAATTTGGAAAATAGTGATGGTCCAAAATCACAAGATCGAGAGAAGGCCGCGAGGCAGACCACAGGCGCGGTGCGATGACGACACCAGAAGCGTCATCATTGAGGCTGCCAACAAGCAGTTTCACGAGAATGGATATGCGACGGCGAGCATAGCAGCGATCGCGCAGGAAGCGGGCGTTTCGACAAAGACGCTCTACCGGCTGTTTCCGACGAAAGCCGACCTCTTCTCCGACCTGATTTCCGATCGCATTAGCCGCTTTTTGCTGGCCCTCGACCCGACTACGCTTGCCGCGGCCGATCTGCGCCAAGGCCTCGAGCGGATGCTGATGGCCTATGGCATGCTGACACTCTCTGACGACACCATCACCATGATGCGCCTCGTGATCGGCGAGTCCGACCGTTTCCCCGAAATCTCCGCATCCTTCTATGAAAAAGCCATCGTTCGAACGAGCGCACTGATGGAGGGATGGCTGCGCAAACAGGTCGATCGCGGCCTCATCGCTCTCGACGACCCGCATGCCGCTTGCGGCATGTTGCGCGGCATGATGGCCATGGAGCCACAGCGCGCCGCAATGCTGCGGCAGCTGCCGGCGCCCGGGATCGAGGAGATCGCTGCCCGGGCGAAAATGTGCGCCGATCTGTTTCTGAACGGCGCGGCAGTCGTTCCAGCTTAGTCGCCGCGCTTAAGCGCGGAGAACCGCCTCAGGCGGTCTTTGCAAGCTCCTTGTCGATGGCAGAAGTCAGTCGCTGATCGTCGGCCGTGACATCAGGCGCAAACCGCGCCACGATCTTGCCATCGCGGCCAATCAGAAACTTTTCGAAATTCCACAGGATATCGCTCTTGTCGCCGGTCTCGATGCCGTGATTGCGCAGCCGCTCCCGCATCGGACCTTCGCCAACTGCCGTCCCGGCAGCGGCTGTCAGCAGCTGGTAGAGCGGATGCTTGTCATCGCCCTTCACCGAGATCTTCGAGAAGATCGGAAACTTCACGTCATAAGTCAGGGTGCAGAATTCAACGATCTCGGCATCCGTGCCGGGTTCCTGCCCCTTGAAATTGTTCGCCGGAAAGGCGGCAATCACGAAGCCGCGCTCGCGTTTGTCCTCATAGAGCTTCTCGAGCCCTTCATACTGGACAGTCAGGCCGCATTTGGAGGCGACATTGACGACCAGGATTACCTTGCCGCGGTGATCGCTCAGCGTTGTCTCGCGGCCGTCGGCCAGCTTCACCGGTATGTTCAAAAGATCAGTCATCACTATCTCCAGCATGAATTCCGCCGCGGAAGCTATACCCACCCGTGCGTTTGTCCAGCAGGCAGATGCAGTCCACTGGCAAAATCAAACAAAACAGCTAGTTTGCCCCAGGAGCACGGGAGGGCGCGACGCAAGATGGTGCTGGAATTGCTGGTGGCGGTCGTTGTCTTCGCTTTGCTCATGACAGCCTCGATCGGAACGATGCTGACTTACTCGAAGCTGCCGGTACATCACCGCCAGGACGAGACCAATACCGTCGTCCGGCTGGTCGCCAACATCTTCGTCGTTATGACATCGCTTGTCTTTGGCCTGATGATCAATTCGTCAAAGAACACCTTCGCCGAGATCGATAAGAACGTTCACGCCTTCGCGACGCAAATCATCCTTCTTGACCGAACCCTGCGCACCTATGGCCTCGAGGCCAACGAAACCCGTAAGCGCCTGGAAAACTACGTCGAAAAAGCGCTGACCAATCCGGCGCGCGCCGCCACTGATCCAATGGTCAAGAGCGACCGAACGAGCGAGCTTGCCCTCAATGCCGTCGGCGACAGCCTTTCGCTGATCAGGCCGTCCGACCCGGGGCATGTTGCGCTCTGGAACGACGCCCGCCAGCAGTACCAAAGGATCGTCGAGCAACGCTGGATCATCGTCGAACAATCGGAAGGCGTCATTCCGAGGCCGCTCATCACGATGCTGACGGCGTGGCTGACCTTGATCTTTGCCAGCTTCGGCTATCGTGCGCCGAGAAACATCATCGTCGTCCTGATGTTCTTCATGTCCGCGCTCCTCATATCCCTGTCGATCTTCATCGTGCTGGATATGGACATCCCGTTTTCGGGCTGGATCCAGATTTCCGATACGCCCCTTCGCAGGGCGCTGGCCGAGCTTCAACAATAGCAATTTGCGGAACGCTGAGCAGCATCGCGCTCGTATTATCGCGACACCGACGAGATCCTGGCGCAAACGATCCGCGTCCTTGAAGTGCCGAACAGGAACTTTGCACCCGGCACAGCATTGATTAGTCCAGGAAGGCTTACAGATATCAAGGCGGCAGGCGCACGCCCGTCGCTCGGCCTCGAGACGCTGGAGTCGCATGACAACACAGCAGATCCTCGCCTTCAGCGTGATCGGCCTGATGATGGCGATCTTCATCTGGGATCGCTTCCGCTATGATCTGGTCGCCTGTTGTTCCCTTGTTCTGGCAGTAGCTGTCGGCATCGTGCCTTTCGACAGGGCATTTTCGGGCTTCAGCGATGACATCGTCATCATTGTAGGCAGTGCGCTCATCGTCAGCGCCGGCGTCGCGCGCTCCGGAATCGTCGACACCACGATCAAGCGATTCTTCCCCAATCTGACCAAGCTGCATGCGCAACTCGCCCTGCTGCTCATCGTTGTCGCCGTTCTCTCTGCCTTCATCAAGAACATCGGCGCGCTTGCGATCATGATTCCGGTCGCTTTCCAGTTTGCCCGCAAGAGTGGGAGATCACCATCGTTCTACCTGATGCCCATGAGCTTTGCCGCCCTTCTGGGCGGGCTGATGACCCAGATCGGCACCTCGCCGAATATCGTGGTCTCGCGACTTCGCGGCGAAATCAGTGGTGAACCCTTCACGATGTTCGACTTCACGCCGGTCGGAGCGACGCTAACACTGGTCGGCATTGTCTTTCTGATCTTCTTCCACTGGCTCCTTCCCGAGCGACAGAACGAGAATCCGTCGCTGGAGGAAGCGCTGGATCTCAAGAACTACTTTTCCGAGGCAACCGTCGTGGAGGGCGCGGGTTTCGAAGGCAAGGCACTCAACGGTATCCTGCAGCTTGGCGATGGAGAAGTAATCGCAACCGCGATCCTGCGCGGGCATTCACGCCTCTCGCCCTTCCCTGACATCCTGCTGAAAGCAGGTGACACGATCCTGCTGGAGGGGCGCCCGGAGGCGCTGGACCGCGTCGTTTCCAATGCCAAGCTCAAGCTTGCCGGCAAACCGATCCCTGAGGCGAAGGCCGAAGGAGACGTCACCTCCATCGAAGCGGTGATTTCATCCGAGTCCATGCTGGTCGGCTGGTCCGCGCGCCAGCTTTCACTGTGGAACCGCCGTCGGATCAACCTGCTTGCCGTCAGCCGCCACGGTCACCGGCTGACAGAGCGCCTGAGCGAAGTGACCCTGCGCGCCGGCGATGTTCTTGTGTTACAGGGCAGCCGCCGAAACCTGCCTGCCTTCCTGCAGGAATTCGCCTGCCTTCCCCTGGCGCAGCGCGACATCATGCTCGGCACGCCGCGCAGGGCCTATGTGCCGCTGCTGATCCTCGCCGCTGCGATGGGTGTAACCGCAGCCGGAATGGTTCCGGTTTCGGTTGCCTTCTTCTGCGCGGCGCTGGCAATGGTCGTCTTTCGGGCAATCCCGCTCGCCGAGGTCTACAAGGCCGTGGACGGGCCGATCCTGATCATGCTTGCGGCTCTGATCCCCGTCTCCGACACACTGCGAACGACCGGCGGCAGCGATCTGATTGCCGGCTGGCTTGGCCACTTTGCGGCCCAGATGCCGCCCTTCGGCGCATTGGCGCTGATCCTCATCACCGCCATGGCGGTAACCCCGTTCCTCAACAATGCGGCAACGGTTCTGGTCATGGCGCCGATTGCCGCAAGCTTCGCCCAGACACTCGGATACCGGCCAGAGGCGTTCCTGATGGCGGTCGCCGTTGGAGCGGGTTGCGATTTCCTGACGCCGATCGGCCACCAATGTAACACACTTGTCTTCGGCCCGGGCGGTTACCGCTTCAGCGACTATCCTCGCCTCGGCCTGCCGCTGTCCTTCATCATCATCCTCGTCAGCGTGCCCGCCCTGCTATACGTCTGGCCGGTTCGTTGACCAAATTGCCCATTTTCCTTGACGCGCGCGGTCGAATATGGCCTTAAGGCCAGCCAAATGGGCAATCGGCGGATGAACGGGGGCAGTGCCCTTTTCCAGCCGGTTTCCTGATCCAGTTATCTGCATTCTTTCCGGCCGAACGTCGCTTTCCCAGGAAAAGCCGTCCGGCATTCATTTGACGGGCACATAAAAATGACAGCTTCCGGCGTCCGCGTCCGCATTGCTCCCTCGCCGACCGGCGAGCCGCATGTCGGCACTGCTTACATCGCACTCTTCAACTATCTTTTCGCCAAGAAGAACGGCGGCGAGTTCATTCTGCGCATCGAAGACACCGATGCGACGCGCTCGACCCCGGAATTCGAAAAGAAGGTGCTGGACGCGCTGAAATGGTGCGGCCTCGAATGGAAGGAAGGTCCTGACATCGGCGGTCCCTACGGCCCCTATCGTCAGTCCGACCGCAAGGATATCTACACGCCATACGGCCAGGAACTGCTGGACAAGGGCCACGCCTTCCGCTGTTTCTGCACGCCGGAGCGGCTGGAAAAGATGCGCGAAGAGCAGCGCGCCGCCGGCAAGGCACCGAAGTATGACGGTCTTTGCCTGAAATACTCGGCCGAAGAAGTCAGATCAAAGATGGCAGCTGGCGAAGGCTCGGTCATCCGCATGAAGATCCCGACCGAAGGCTCCTGCGACTTCACCGATGGCGTCTACGGTGATGTCTCGATCCCGTGGGACTCCGTCGACATGCAGGTCCTCATCAAGGGCGACGGCATGCCGACCTATCACATGGCAAACGTCATCGACGACCATCTGATGCAGATCACCCACGTCGCGCGCGGCGAAGAGTGGCTGGCATCGGTGCCGAAGCACATCCTGCTTTATCGCTATTTCGGTTGGGAACAGCCGGTGTTCATGCATCTTTCGCTGATGCGCAACGCCGACAAGTCGAAGCTCTCGAAGCGCAAGAACCCGACCTCGATCTCCTATTATTCCGCTCTCGGCTATATCCCGGAAGCGCTGATGAACTTCCTCGGCCTGTTCTTCGTGCAGATCGCCGAAGGCGAGGAGCTGCTGACGATGGACGAACTCTCGGAAAAGTTCGACCCCGAAAACCTCTCCAAGGCCGGCGCGATCTTCGACATCCAGAAGCTCGATTGGCTGAACGGTCGCTGGATCCGCGAGAAGCTGTCGGAAGAGGAATTCCAGGCCCGCGTGCTCGACTGGGCAATGGAGAACGACCGCCTGAAGGCTGGCCTGCGCCTGTCGCAGTCGCGTATTTCCAAACTCGGCGAACTCCCGGAACTCGCAGGCTTCCTGTTGAAGTCCGACCTCGGAGTGGACCCCTCGACCTTCGCCAAGATCAAGTCGCCGCCGGAAGAGATCCTGGAGATCCTCAACACCGTTCAGCCGGACCTTGAAAAGATCCTCGAATGGAACGTCGAGACGATCGAAGCCGAGCTGCGCGCGATAGCCGACCGCATGGGCAAGAAGCTGAAGGTCGTCGTGGCGCCGCTCTTCGTTGCCGTCTCCGGCTCCTCGCGCTCGCTGCCGCTCTTCGACTCGATGGCGATCCTCGGCCGCTCCGTCGTGCGTCAGCGGTTGAAACTGGCCGCCCAGGCAGTTGCCTCCCTCGTCGGCCCGAAGAACTGAACCGGACGTTTGCATCATGACCGAAAAGACCGAAACAGCGACCCTTTCCTCCGACGCAACCGAAGTCCGCGCCCAGAAGCTGAAGCTGCTGCGCGAACAGATCGGTGACGTCTATCCCGCGCATTTCCACCGGACCATGACCAATGCCGAACTGGCGAAGAAGTACGAAGGCCTCGAGTCTGATGTCGAGACACAGGATGTCGTGACCGTTGCCGGTCGCGTTTATTCCTCGCGCAATTCGGGCATGTTCATGGATATCCATGACGCCTCCGGCAAGATCCAGATCTTCAGCCACAAGGACGTGACGCCGGAAGAAGCACGCAACATGCTCGGCATGATCGATATCGGCGACATCATCGGCGTCACCGGTACGGTGCGCCGTACGAAGCGCGGCGAATTGTCGATCAACGCCCGCGAAATCACGATGCTGACGAAGTCGCTACTCCCCATGCCGGAGAAGTGGCACGGCGTCTCCGACGTCGAGATCCGCTATCGCAAGCGCCACCTCGACATCATGACCAACGAGGAATCGAAACTCCGCTTCCAGCAGCGCTCGAAGATCGTCTCCGGCATCCGTCGCTTCATGGAAAACGACGGCTTCATGGAAGTCGAAACGCCGATGCTGCACTCGGTCTATGGCGGCGCCACCGCCGAGCCGTTCAAGACGCATCACAACACGCTGAAGCTCGACATGTACCTGCGCATCGCGCCGGAGCTGTATCTGAAGCGGACGCTGGTTTCGGGCCTCACCGACAAGGTGTTCGAGATCAACCGCAACTTCCGCAACGAGGGCGTCTCGACCCGGCACAATCCAGAATTCACGATGATGGAGTGCTACTGGGCCTATGCGGACTACGAGGACATCATGGACCTCGTCGAGCGGCTGTTCGAAAGCCTGGCGTTGTCGATCCACGGCACGACGGAATTCCCCTTCGGCGACAAGGTGATCTCCTTCAAGGGTCCGTTCAAGCGCGTTCCGATGCCCGACGCCGTCAAGGAAGTGACCGGCATCGACTTCCTCGCCATGAAGACGGACGAGGAAGCCCGCGCAGCCGCCAAGGCGGCCGGCTTCGAAGTTGAGAAGGATTGGACCTGGGGCGAATGCCTTGCCTTCATCTTCGAAGAGAAGGTTGAAGCGACGCTGATCCAGCCATCACACGTCACCCATTTCCCGAAGGACATCTCGCCTTTCGCCAAGGAAGTCCCGGGTGAGCCGCGCCTCGTCGAGCGCTTCGAGACCTACTGCAACGCCTGGGAACTCGGCAACGCGTTTTCGGAACTCAACGATCCGGAAGAGCAGCGTCGCCGCATGGTCGAGCAGCTGGAGCAGGCGCACGCCCGCGGTGAAAGGGAAAAGCAGCTGGACGACGAATTCCTCGATGCAATCGACCAGGGCATGCCGCCGGCAGGTGGCCTCGGCATCGGCGTCGATCGCCTGATCATGCTGCTCACCAACGCTCCGTCGATCCGAGACGTGATCCTCTTCCCGGCTCGCCGCAGCAAGGCAGACTGAGCCGGCTCATACGGAACAGAAAAGGCGGCGGCCCGGTCGGCTCGCCGCCTTTTTTCGTTCGAACCGTCAGTGACCGGCAGCGGGCGCTGATTCCGCTGGCGCAGGTTCCCCTGCAGGCGCCGCGTCTTGCCCGCCACCCTCGGCCGACTTTTCTTCCTTCGGCTCTTCCTTCTTCTCACCCTTGCCCTCGCCACCCTTCGTTGAGGCAACGGCGATCGGATCGATGCAGTCGGAGTATTCCTTGAAGGACGCGTTCAGCGCTGTGATCTCGTCCTCGGGCAGATCGACACGTTCGCCGAAGAACAACCCGTTGGCGGCAGCCTCGCCGTCATAATAGCGGGCGGTGTACGTCTTCGCCTCCGCGCTTTCGAGAACGGGATCGGGATGCGGAATGTAGACGACGTCGGCGCCGATCGCCCGGCCGCGAATATCGGAACGCAGCGTCGGTCCATTGGTATCGAGCACAACGACCTGCACGAGATCGGGCTTCTGTGCATTGTAGATCGCCTTGGCCACGCGAAGCGCGGTCTTGACCCGCGTCATGCCATCGGTCGGCTCGGTCTTGATATACTTGCGGATCCAGACGCGGTTCTGTTTCTTAATAGTGACGAGATTGACGTCGGTGCAGGAGAGACCGTTCATCGTCTCCGCGGAAAGGCCGAGGATCTTGTCTTTGCCGATGAACAGCGCGGCGCCGCCGGAGACGCCCCCGAGGAGGGCGACGCCAGCGATGATAAACACCAATTTCCGGGAAGGCCGGAAGATGCGCAGTAGGGCCTTCACGCCAACTGCTCCGCCATTAACGAGCTCCAACGCAATACGAGTGGTCTCGACGCTAGAGAAATGACGTTTCCGAATACTTAAACGAGCCCTCCAAGTTTGCGTCAGTATGGGATTAGCACCAAAAAAGGTCCAAGCTTTCCCTATGCTTGCCAATATCCTCGCGACCATGCTCTAACGGCGTATGGCCTTCACGCTCCGCCAGATCCAGTATTTCGTAGCCGTCGCCGAACAGGGCTCCGTAACGCGTGCCGCGCAGAACCTTTCGATCTCGCAATCCTCGGTTACGGAGGCGCTGAAAGAACTAGAAACCGATCTCGGCGTCGCGCTCTTCGAACGCCATCCGCGCGGTCTGTCGATCACCCACAATGGCCATCAGTTCCTTCGCCATGCGACGAAAATCCTGGCGAGCGTTTCTGATGCGCGCACCAGCTTTTCCGGCAAGCAGAATGAGCTGTCAGGCACGCTCAATATCGGCGTCACCTCGCTGGTTGCCGGCTACGTGCTCTCCGACCTCTTGGCCCGCTATCGCCGCGCCTGCCCAGGCGTCGAAGTCAGCGCCATCGAGGACAATGGCAGCTATCTCGAGCATCTGCTGGTCGGCGGCGAGCTGGATGTGGCTGTCATGGTGATCTCCAACCTGCGTGACCGCATGGCCCTGCAGGCGGAAATTCTGGAAACCTCGCCCTACAGGCTGTGGCTGCCCATGGGCCATCCACTGGTCTCCGCCGACATCATCTCCGTCGCCGATATCGCCCGCGAGCCGCTGATCATGCTGACCGTCGACGAAATCGAGGAGAACACCGGCAAACTGCTTTCGGCGCTCGGCGCGCGCCCGCATGTTGCCTTCCGCACGCGTTCGGTGGAAGCGGTGCGCAGCCTGGTCGCCACCGGCGCCGGCGTGGCGCTGCTGCCGGATCTCGTCTATCGCCCCTGGTCGCTGGAAGGCGACCGCATCGAGAGCCGCGACGTGTCCGGCTCGCTCCCCGTCGTCCAGGTGGGCATGGTCTGGCGCAAGGGGTCGAGCCTGCCGCAGGCGGCCCGCGACTTTGTGGGCATTGCGGAGGCGCTCCGGTCCGGTCGACCGCGCTGAATGCCAGTATTGATATCGGATTTTCCGATATCGGCTTTCTGATAAATGAATTTGCGAAACCGGAAAATTCGGCGCACTTTTTCATCCGGGAACATAACGCCACGAAAAGTGGCAAAACCGGGAGACATCAGATGAAATATCTTCTGAAATCGTGCACTGCTGCCCTCGCGAGCTTAAGCTTCGTGACGCAGGTGGCCGCCGCCGAACCGCTGAAGGCGCTCGGCAAGGGCGAAGGTGCAGTGAGCATCGTAGCCTGGGCGGGTTACATCGAACGCGGCGAAAGCGACAAGAGCTACGACTGGGTCACCGCCTTCGAAAAGGAAACCGGCTGCAAGGTCTCCGTCAAGACGGCCGCGACCTCGGATGAAATGGTCTCGCTGATGAACGAAGGGGGCTTCGACCTCGTCACCGCGTCCGGCGACGCATCGCTTCGCCTGATCGCCGGCAAGCGTGTCCAGCCGATCAACACCGACCTGATCCCGAGCTTCAAGAATGTCGATCCGCGTCTGCAGAAGGGGGCGTGGTACACGGTCAATGGCGCCCACTACGGCGTACCCTACCTCTGGGGGCCGAACGTTCTGATGTACAACACCGATGCCTTCAAGGATAAGGCGCCGACCAGCTGGAAGGTCGTCTTCGAGGAAGAGACGCTTCCGGATGGCAAGTCAAATAAGGGGCGTGTCCAGGCCTATGACGGCCCGATCTATATTGCGGATGCCGCCCTCTACCTGATGGCGCACAAGCCAGACCTCGGCATCAAGGATCCTTACGAGCTGAACGAAGACCAGTACAAGGCAGCCCTCGATCTGCTGCGCGGCCAGCGCAAGCTCGTTTCCCGCTACTGGCACGACGCAATGATCCAGATCGACGACTTCAAGAACGAGGGCGTGGTCGCCTCGGGCTCCTGGCCGTTCCAGGTCAACCTGATGCAGGCCGACAAGCAGAAGATCGCCTCCACCTTCCCGGAAGAAGGGGCAACCGGCTGGGCTGATACGACCATGCTGCACGTCGACAGCGAGCACCCGAACTGCGCCTACATGTGGATGGAGCATTCGCTGCAAGCCAAGGTCCAGGGCGACGCCGCTGCCTGGTTTGGCGCGGTGCCGTCGGTCCCCGCAGCCTGCAAAGGCAACGAATTGCTGACCGACGAAGGTTGCGCAACGAACGGCTTCGACCACTTCGACAAAATCAAGTTCTGGAGAACGCCGACCGCGAAGTGCGCCACGCAGAACGAGTGCGTGCCGTATCACCGTTGGGTATCTGACTATATCGGCGTGATCGGCGGACGATAATTTCGCCCGCGACCTCTTCTTCTCCTCGCTCGGGGAGAATACGCCCTGCGAGGGCAGACGAGGGGGCAACCGAGCAAAAGAGCGGACGTCAGCGCGGGGCGCGATGACGGAACGCCGAGTTGCCCCCTCGTTGGAGCCTTTTGGGCCACCTTCTTCCCGCTGCGAAGAAGTCAAAACAGACACTACATTTCCGGAGCTTACAATGATCCCCGCCGTCCGTTTCCAACAGGTCTCGCGCCATTTCGGGCAGGTCCGTGCCGTCGACGGCGTCGATCTCGAAATTGCGCCGGGCGAATTCTTCGCCATGCTCGGCCCTTCCGGTTCCGGCAAGACGACGTGCCTGCGCCTGATCGCCGGCTTCGAGCAGCCGACGGACGGCCATATCGAAATATTCGGCGAAACGGCAGAGGGCATTCCGCCCTATCGCCGCAACGTCAATACGGTCTTCCAGGACTACGCGCTCTTCCCACATCTCAACATCCTCGACAACGTCGCCTATGGGCTGATGGTCAAGGGCATCGGTAAGGCCGAACGCACCAA
Organism: Rhizobium sp. YTU87027; assembly: GCF_050644135.1. Lineage (NCBI taxonomy): Bacteria > Pseudomonadati > Pseudomonadota > Alphaproteobacteria > Hyphomicrobiales > Rhizobiaceae > Rhizobium > Rhizobium sp. YTU87027. The sequence continues at coordinate 2,890,390 of NZ_CP098440.1, forward strand.
AGCCGCCGAGCAGGCGCTCGAGCTTGTGAAGCTTCCGGGCTACGGCGCGCGCAAGCCTGGCCAGCTCTCCGGCGGCCAGCGGCAACGCGTGGCGCTCGCCCGCGCCCTCGTCAACAAGCCGAAGGTCCTGCTCCTCGACGAACCGCTCGGCGCGCTCGATCTGAAACTGCGCGAGCAGATGCAGGAGGAGCTGAAGAGCCTGCAGCGCGCGCTCGGCATCACATTCGTCTTCGTCACTCATGACCAGGGCGAGGCGCTGTCGATGGCCGACCGCGTCGCCGTCTTCAACAATGGCGGGATCGTCCAGGAAGGCACCCCGCACGACATCTATCGCTGCCCGAAGACACGCTTCGTCGCGGATTTCGTCGGCTCCTCCAATGTCATTGCGCCCGATCTGATGACCGCGCTCGGCGGCGAGAAGCGTTGGGCGAGCCTGCGTCCGGAAGCGATCCACGTCGCCGGCGAAGGTGTCGAGGCGCGTGTGGAGCACGCGAGCTTCCTGGGTGCTGCAACCCGCTTGTCGGTCGATATCCGCGGCACGCGGCTGCACGTCATGCTGCCTGCCGGCGCCCACGTGCCGGAAGTCGGCACGAGCGTTCGCCTCGCTTGGCAGCCTGTGGACGTGCATTACATGGACGACGCAGCATGACCACCCTTGCGCTGACCAAGCCGACCGATCTGCGCGAGACCTCGATCCTGCCCGGTCGCGGTGGCTTCTTCGGACGGCTTTCCGATGCCTTCTGGCGGCGTCCGAAACTGCTGCTCTTCCTGATGCTGACGCCGCCGCTGCTGTGGCTCGGCATCATCTACATCGGTTCGCTGATCGCGCTGTTGTTACAGAGCTTCTTCTCGATCGATGACTTCTCAGGCCTGGTGAATTACGAATTCACGCTCGCGACCTATGCTCAGCTCCTCAGCCCGACGAATTTCGACATCATCATCCGCACCATCATCATGGCGGCGCTGGTGACACTGGCCTCCGCCGTGGTCGCCTTCCCGATCGCCTACTATGCCGCCCGTTATGCGCAGGGCAAATGGAAGGCGCTGTTCTATCTCGGTGTCATGCTACCACTCTGGTCGAGTTATCTCGTCAAGATCTATGCCTGGAAGCTGATCCTGGCCAAGGAAGGCATCCTCACCTGGATCTTCGAGAAGATGCACCTTTCCTGGCTGCTCGACGGCATTCTCAACCTGCCCGTCATCGGCGGCAATTCGCTGTCGGTCAGCTATCTCGGCACGTTTGTCGTCTTCGTCTATGTCTGGCTGCCCTACATGATCCTGCCGACACAAGCAGCGCTCGAACGCGTCCCCGGCAACCTCATCGAGGCCTCGTCCGACCTCGGCGCTACCCCGAGCCAGACGTTCCGCACAGTGCTTTTTCCGCTGGCGCTGCCCGGTATCGTCGCCGGCTCGATCTTCACCTTCTCGCTGACCCTTGGCGACTACATCATTCCGCAGATCATCGGCTCGTCGCGTCTCTTCATCGGCCAGGCGGTCTACGCCCAGCAGGGCACGGCAGGCAACGTCCCACTCGCGGCCGCCTTCTCCGTCGTGCCGATCGTCATCATGGCCATCTATCTCTGGCTCGCCAAGAAACAGGGGGCCTTCGATGCGCTCTGACCGTTCAAAGCGTTCGCCGCTGTTCCTGAAGATCGCCGCAGCCGGCGGCCTGCTCTTCCTGCACCTGCCGATCCTATTGATCTTCGTCTACGCCTTCACGACGGAGGAAAAGAGCTATCAATGGCCGCCGCCGGGGCTGACGACGCAATGGTTCGCCATCGCCTGGAACCGTCCAGATGTCTGGTCGGCGCTCGGCCTGTCCGTGCAGGTCGCCTGCATCGCCACATCAATCGCACTGGTGCTTGGCACCCTCTGCGCCGCGGCGATCAGCCAGACGAAGTTCTTCGGCCGCGAGGCGATCTCGCTGCTGGTCATCCTGCCCATCGCGCTCCCCGGCATCATCACCGGCATTGCGCTGCGCTCGGCCTTCAGCCTGTTCGATATTCCCTTCTCGGTCTGGACGATCGTGCTTGGCCACGCGACCTTCTGCGTCGTTGTCGTCTACAACAACGCCGTCGCCCGCTTCCGCCGCACCTCCGGTTCGCTGATCGAGGCATCGATGGATCTTGGCGCCGATGGCTTCCAGACCTTCCGCCACGTCATCCTGCCGAACATCGGCACGGCGCTTCTGGCCGGCGGCATGCTCGCCTTCGCGCTGTCGTTCGACGAGGTCATTGTCACCACATTCACCGGCGGACAGCAATCGACGCTACCGATCTGGATGCTCGAAGAACTCATCCGCCCGCGGCAGCGCCCGGTCACCAACGTGGTCGCGATGGTCGTCGTGCTCGTCACTTTCCTGCCGATCCTGGCAGCGTACTACCTCACTCGCGACGGCGACCAGATCGCCGGAGCCGGCAAATAACCAGAGTGGGATGCGGAAAAGTGTGAAGCGGTTTTCCGCCCACATCCCACTCCGTCAACAATAAGGGAGAACATCATGGACACCGCGATGCTGATTGGGTCCCGCTTCGAAGCGGGCACGGAAACGGAAGAGCACATCCTGAACCCGAAAACGGGCGAAACCGTGCTTGACCTGCCGGAAGCCTCGCTTGGCCAGATCGACGCCGCCGTGGACGCCGCGGAAGGCGCGTTCAAGCACTGGTCGCAGACGACGCCGGGCGAACGCTCCAGCTACCTTCTAAAGATTGCCGATGCGATCGAAAAGGATGCTGCGGGCTTTGCCGCATTGGAAGCGCTGAACTGCGGCAAGCCGATCAACGCCGTGCTGAACGACGAGATCCCGGCGATAATCGATTGTTACCGTTTCTTCTCCGGTGCGGTCCGCAACCTGCACGGCCCGGTCGCCGGTGAATATCTGCCGAACCACACCTCGATGATCCGCCGCGACGCCGTCGGCATCGTCGGCTCGATCGCGCCGTGGAACTATCCGCTGATGATGATGGCCTGGAAGCTCGCGCCGGCGATCGCCGGCGGCAACACCGTCGTCTTCAAGCCTTCCGAACATACGCCGTTGACGGCCCTGAAGATGGCGAAACTGCTCTCCGAAATCCTGCCGGAAGGCGTCGTCAACGTCGTCCTCGGCCGCGGCGAAAGCGTCGGCAACGCGCTGATCAACCATCCGAAGATTTCGATGCTGTCGATCACCGGCGATGTCGCCACCGGCAAGAAGGTGCTGCAGGCGGCCGCCAAGACCGTCAAGCGCACCCATCTGGAACTCGGCGGCAAGGCCCCCGTGATCGTCTTCGACGACGCCGATATCGATGCCGTCGTCGCGGGCATCCGCACTTTCGGTTACTACAATGCCGGCCAGGACTGCACAGCAGCCTGCCGCATCTATGCAGACGCTAAGGTCTACGACAAATTCGTCGCCGACCTCTCCTCGGCCGTCTCCTCGATCAGGTTCAACCAGGCAGACGATACCGAAAACGAAATCGGCCCGCTGATCTCCAAACGCCAGCGTGACCGCGTCGAAAGCTTCGTCGCCCGCGCCGGCGAGCACAAGCACATGGAGATCACGACCGGCGGCAAGACGTCAGGCGACAAGGGCTTCTTCTACACGCCAACGGTCATCGCGGGCGCCACGCAGGATGACGAAATCGTTCGTCGTGAGGTCTTCGGCCCCGTCGTCTCGGTCACCCGCTTCACCGATGTCGAGGATGCCGTCACCTGGGCGAACGACAGCGACTATGGCCTCGCCTCGTCCGTCTGGACCAAGGATATCAGCCGCGGCATGAAGACCGCCGCCCGTCTGCAATATGGCTGCACCTGGATCAACACCCACTTCATGCTCACCAATGAAATGCCGCATGGCGGCGTGAAGCAATCAGGCTACGGCAAGGACATGTCCGTCTACGCACTGGAAGACTACACGGCCGTCCGCCACGTGATGATCAATCACGGCTGATCCGCGCGCCGGGCCGCTGGCCCGGCCCGCAAACCAAAAACAATAGATACGCAAAGGGGAGTCCATATGAAACGCCGCACCATTCTTGCCGCCCTCGGCGGCATCTGCCTAGCGTCGACGCTTGCCGCTGCGCCGGTCTATGCCGCCGATCAGACGCCGCTTGAGGTCGTCCAACAGTATCTGGCCGCATGGAACGCCCACGACGCCGCCAAGGCCGCCTCTTACTTCGATGAGAAGGTGAGCTACTACGACTCAACCGTCGGCAAGCCGACAGTTGGAAGGGCCGAAGCCAAGGCCGGAGTCATCGACAACTTCATGACCGCAGCGCCGGATCTGAAATGGGTGATGCGCGGCGATCCGATCGTCAGCGGAAACAAGGTCTCCTTCGAGTGGACCTTTTCGGGCAACAACAGCGGTACCTGGGCCGATGGCACAAAAGCGACCAACAAGTCCTTCTCCTTCGATGGCGCTTCGGTCTTCGTGATTGAGAACAACACCATCAAGCAACAGTCGGATTATTACGACGCCCTTGGCTTCTACAAGCAACTGGGCCTGATGTAACTCGACGATCCGCGCGAAGGCGCCCGCACCAAGGGTGCCGTCAAACCGCCGGCTCGGCCGACACTCCCACACGCGCCAATCGCGGGAACCGCGCATGGAACAAATTTCCTCGCATTGCGTCATCCAAGCGATGAACAAAGAGGAAAACATCCATGCTTAAATGGGCCCTTATATTCTTCGTTATTTCGCTGATCGCCGGCCTCCTAGGTTTTTCCGGGATATCGGCGGCCACGGCGACGATCGCACGTGTCCTCTTCGGCATTGCCCTGGTGATCTTCCTGATCTTCCTCGTCCTGGCGTTGCTGGCTGGCAATGCTGTTGTGTAGCTTTGTCGGTCAGCCAAGCAGGCTTGCGCCAACATTGATCGCCAAAGCAAGGATCGTCGTATTGAACAGGAACGAGAGAACTGAGTGAAGAAGCGTCAGCTTTCGCATCGCGGTAGAGGTCGTCGCCACATCCGCAGTCTGCGAGGCGACGCCGATGGTGAAGGAGTAATAGAGGAAGTCCCAATAGACCGGCTCGTCATTGCCTTCCGGAAACTTCAGCCCCTCCGCCTTGTCCTCGCCACCATAGAAGCGGTGCGCGTAGTGGACGGTGAAGAGTGTGTGCAGGAAGACCCACGAGTTCAGAATGGTGACGATGGCCACGAGTGCCCGCGCCAAGGCTTCGCTTGGTCCGGCGTCCTTGGCGAAGTGAAGTTCGAGCGCGATACCGCCGATGCTCGCGACGGCTGCGACAATCGACAGCGCCAGCAGGAAAACATCTGAAAAGTCGAGATCCTCAGCCCGCTTGCGGATGCTGGCGACAGTCGCACGCAACATTCGCCGCCAAGTCAGCGCCGTAAATACGACGGCGCTAACGTTCCAGCCGAAAATCAGGTTCTGCGGATTGACCTCCCTACTTGTCAAAAGCAGGAACGTCACTAACCCGGCGGCCACCGCGACGACGAAGACCATATGCTTGCGCACTTGCCCCATGACCCGATTTTCCCGGTCCGCCGTGCCTTCCGCCATTGCTGTCCTACCGATGCAAGATTGCCTTTGATATCAGCTTGATGGCGGCGGGAGCAATATGGCTTCAGCCGGTCCAGCCGCCATCGACGACATGGATCTGGCCAGTGGTGAAGCCTGCATCATCGCCGGCAAGATAGGTCACAAGTGCGGCAATCTCCTCGGGTGTCGCAATGCGTCCCATTGGCTGGCGGGCGATGAAATCCTTCAACGCCTTCTCGTAGTCGCCGGTGGCACGCAAACGATCATGCAGGGAGGGGCTGTCCACCGTGCCGGGGCAGATCGCGTTGGCGCGGATGCCCTTGGCAACAAAGTCAGACGCAATCGACTTGGTGAGCCCGATCACGGCTGCCTTCGACGCACTATAGGCGAAGCGATTGGGCACGCCCTTCACACTGGAAGCGACCGAGGCCATGTTGACGATCGAGCCCTTGCCTTTTTCCAGCATGCCCGGAAGAAAGGTACGGCAGGTCGTATACATGGCCTTGGCGTTGAGGTTGAAAGAGAAATCCCAATCCTTCTCCTCGCATTCGAGGATCGTGCCCGCATGCACGAAGCCCGCGCAATTGAAGAGAACGTCGATCGGGCCGATCTCGGCCGCGAAGGCGCGCACGGCATCGCTATCAAGCACGTTCAGAACATGTTTCTCGGCACCTTCCAGCGTGGAAAGCGTCTTCCCGTTGATATCGGTCGCGTAGACATGCGCGCCGAGCGAAAGGAAACGCTCAGCGCTCGCTCGACCAATACCCTGACCTGCCGCCGTGATGACGACCTTCTTGCCTTCCAAACCGTGGCTCATACGTCCTCCCATAATTCCAGCGCTTGCGACGCGTTCATTCATATGCAAACAATATATTCAAATTGGCGTCAACCTGTTTCAAACACGCTTCGCTCGCCGGAGAAACCCTAGTCGATCCCGTGATGACGGGCATGGTAAATCTGGTCATCGAGGCATCATCCGGCTCCTATGCCGCAGCTCGGCGCATATAAATCGCATGAATGGGAGGAACCGCATGCTTTTCGATACTCATCTGCATATCGTCGATCGGCAGGCGCTCGATTATCCCTGGCTCTCCGGCGCTGGTAACCTCAACCGGGACAGTCTTTACGAGGACTACGCGCGTGATGCGCTGCGCTGTGGGATCTCCAACGTTCTGCATATGGAGGTGGATGTCGCCCAAGAGCGTATTGATGACGAGACGAACTACGTCAGGGAGATCAGTCGCCGACCGGGCAGCCTCGTGCGCGGCGTCATTGCCGCCTGCCGGCCGGAAGAGGATGGATTCGCGGCCTATCTCGAGCGGTCGCTTGCCGATCCCTTCATCAAGGGGTTCCGCCGCGTCTTGCATGTGGCGCCTGACGACACCGCCGCACGGCCGCTGTTCCGCGAAAACATCAGGCGGTTATCAGCCACCCGCATAACGTTCGACCTCTGCGTCTTCCCGCATCAATTCGAAACCATCCTCGCACTTGTCGATCACTGCCCGGATGTTCGCTTCATCCTCGATCATTGCGCCAACCCGCCAATCAGGAACGGTATGAGCGACGTCTGGCGCAAAGGCATCGCGGAATTTGCCCGCCGCTCGAATGTCACCGCAAAGATCTCAGGCGTCATCGCCTATGGTGACCTCGAAAACTGGTCGGTCGACAGCCTCCGCCCTTATGTCGAGCATACGATCGGGAGCTTCGGTTGGGATCGCGTCGTCTGGGGCAGCGACTGGCCAGTCTGCACGCTGGGCGGCGGGCTGACACCCTGGGTTGCCGCCACTCACGCTCTGACTGCGGGCTGCAGCGCGGAGGAGCGCAACAAACTCTATCTGGCCAATGCCAAGCGCATCTGGTCGATCTAGTACTAGAATAAAAAGGGCGGCGCCGATGGCACCGCCCTTTCCGTTAGAAATCGAAAGCCTTAAGCGGCAGCGAGCTGCAGTTCCTTCTGGACGTTGCTGCGCAGCGTGCCTAGGTCCTTGGCGAAGGCGCGGATGCCTTCTGCGAGCTTTTCAGTCGCCATCGCGTCTTCGTTCATCATCCAGCGGAAGGTCTTTTCGTCGACCGTGATCTTCGGGGCGGGCTTCGTCACGTCAGGCGACAGCTTGCGCTCGAGCTTGCCCTGGTCGTTGGAAAGTTCGTCGAGCAGGTTAGGCGCGATCGTCAGGCGATCGCAACCGGCCAGCGCCTCGATTTCACCGGCGCTGCGGAACGAGGCACCCATGACGATCGTCTTGATGTCGTTGGCCTTGTAGTAGTTGTAAATGTCGCGGACGGAGATGACGCCGGGATCTTCCTCAGGCGTGAATTCCTTGCCCGTCGACTTCTTGTACCAGTCAAGGATACGGCCGACGAACGGCGAGATCAGGAATACCTTGGCGTCAGCGCAGGCAACGGCCTGGGCCTCCGAGAACAGAAGCGTCAGGTTGCAGTCGATGCCTTCCTTCTGCAGGATTTCGGCAGCTCGAATGCCTTCCCAGGTCGAAGCCAGCTTGATCAGGATGCGGTCGCGCTCGATGCCGCGTTCCTTGTAGGCAGCGATGATCGAACGTGCTTTGGCAAGCGATGCTTCCGTATCGAAGGAAAGGTCCGCATCGACTTCGGTCGACACACGACCCGGAACGAGTTTGACGAGCGCGGCGCCAACGGAGATCGCCAGACGATCGGCAACGGCGGCGGAAACGGCCTCCGGATTGCCGCCCTGCTTCTTGCCCCAGGCAACGGCTTCCTTGACCGTGTCTGCGAACATCGGCGTGCCGAGTGCCTTGAGCACGATGCTTGGGTTCGTGGTGCAATCGACCGGCTTCAGACGGGCAACAGCCTCGATGTCACCGGTATCGGCAACGACGGTGGTCATTTCGCGGAGTTGGTCAAGCTTGGATGTCATGGTTACTGGTCCTTTTGACTTGAGCTGCGCGCCGGCGCGATTTTCGACCGGCAAATCTGTCTACGAACAAGCGGTATTGCTGATCGGATCGCGTCCGCGTTTCCGAACGGGCGCTGATGTAAGGGACGGTCGTATCGCCGCGGCGCAAAGACGTCATGCTTCGGCTGCGCGGCACGTCAGGCCGCAGCGCAAATGCTGATGGTGACTTCCCACTTGCCCGCACATTGCCTCCTCGGACGCACAAGGGCGACTTCTTCGCGGCGACTATCGCTATTCCGACCTAGATATGTCAAGGACATTTGTGCATTTCAATTGACATAAGTGTCACACCCGTCATTATCGGGCGGAACAACGAACCTGCCCTGGCTTGATGGTAGATCTAGGGCGCAATTGGCTCCGGAGGAGATGTGGTCAAGCTCAAACGCGGCACGCATACGGCTTATTCTGAAGCATCGTCTCTGAGGTTGCGCGCGGCCTGGCTCTACTACAATCAGGGGCTGACGCAGAAGGACGTCGCCGAACAACTCGGCATCAGCCGCACGACGGTGATCCGTCTGCTCGACGAGGCGATGAAACGCAGCGAAGTGCAGATCTGGATCAACGATTCCATCGGCGATTGTGTTGAACTGTCGGTGAAGCTCGAGCGCGCCTATGACCTCGACGAAGCGATCGTCGTGCCGGCGCCGCCGCAGCCCGACGCCAATTCTCTGGCCAAGAGTGTTGGTCTTGCCTTGGGACAGTTTCTCTCCGAGGCCATTCCCGATGATTACACGATCGGCGTCGGCTGGGGCCGCACCATGACGGCCTCTCTCTCCAGCTTCCGGCCGCCCCGCCGCGACAATTGCAAGGTCGTCTCCCTGCTAGGCGGCGTCGTTGCCGTTCATCAGACGAACCCGATCGACTACACTTGGCGGCTCGCCAGCCAGCTCGGCGCGGAGTGCTACATGTTCCTCGCTCCGCTGCTGGTGGATTCGACCGAGACGAAGCGGAACCTCATCGAGAAATGCGGCCTGGACACGATCTATCGCCTGGCGGAAACGCTGGATCTCGCGATCGTCAGCTGCGGCGATATCGGCCCGCATTCGACCTCTCTGTCGGAGGGGTGGATCTCAAAGGCCGAACTGCAGCAACTGATCGACGCCGGCTGCGTCTGCGACACGATGTTCAATTTCCTCGACAAGGACGGCAACACGGTCGATCACTCGATCAACAGCCGCGTCATGTCGGTGGATCTCGATACACTGAAAAAGGCCAAGCATATCGTGTTGTCATCGGGCGGGGCGCATCGGGCGGTCGCAATCCGGGCCACCATCAAGCGGATCGGCTGCAATACGCTGATTACCGACGAGAGCGCCGCCAAGGCGCTGTTGGGCCTGGCAGAAGCGGTTTAACGGCGCCCGCCTCGGCGTTACCGCAGCTGGCACAGGCGCGACAGTTGCGATTGCGCCCAGTTCCGTCCAACATCCTGGGTATCCGGCAATTCCGATAAAAGGCTTCCGATCTCGCCATCAATTTCGATGTGGGTGTCGGTGATCTTGCAGGCTCCCAGATCGAGGGAGACGGTTGCGACCACCTTGCCCTCCACGGGAGCCATCTGAAAGAGCGCGTTGTCGCCCGTCTCGCAGGTCAAAAGTGCCGTCGCCTTGATGGATGCGAGACTATCTCCCGTCAAACAGACATCTGCAGAAATAACCTTGAAACGGCTGGTTCGATTTGGGCCTACGGGAAGCTGTTCGCACAATTGCGCGGTCGATATCGCTCGCGCTACAGCCGGCCATTCCGGACTACTCATCGCCGATTTGCAGCCCGCCCAGGCCGGAACCAGTGACATCGCGAGCAAGCCAACGGCAATGCCTGCGACCCTGCATGGCTTTTCTCCAGAGTTCATTTCCGCCTCCTCGAGTCCCAGCCTGGAATCAAACCGGTGATTCCTGAGTTTTTGATGGCAGGACTCTCAAAGGAAGAAGCGTATCCACAGGTTGGATAGTTGCCTCGCCGCGATCACGCGTGCGCCGCTTCCCAGCCCAGGATCGCACGCTTGCGGGTAAGGCCCCAGTGATAGCCGGTCAGGGCCCCACCCTTGCCGACCGCCCGATGACAGGGAACAACGAATGAAATCGGGTTCGCACCAACCGCAGCTCCGACCGCGCGCATCGCTTTCGGCCGACCGATGTCATTGGCGATATCGCTATAGGTGACGGCCTTGCCAAAGGGGATTTTCAACAGGCTTTCCCATACCTCCACCTGGAAGTCGGTGCCGATCAGAACGACGCGCAACGGCTGGTCTGACGTCCAGCGTCCGGGCTGAAATATACGCTCGGCATAGGGCGCCGTCGCCTCGGCGTCCTGGACATATGTCGCATTCGGCCAGCGGCATGTCATGTCGTCAAGACAAGCCGCCTCGTCCCCGAGATCGCTGAAGGCAAGTCCGGCGAGTCCACGGTCGGTGGCCATGACAAGCGCGACGCCGAACGGCGAAGGATGGAAGCCGTAGCGGATCGTCAGTCCTCCGCCCTTGGCCTTCCATTCGCCCGGTGACATGGCTTCGTGCGTCACGAAGAGATCGTGCAAGCGGCTGGGGCCAGAAAGCCCAACCTCGATCGATGTCTCCAGCAGAGGCATCGCTTCCTCACGGAGAAGCCGCTTTGCGTGATCGAGCGTGACGGCCTGCAGAAATGCCTTCGGAGACAGGCCCGCCCACCGCGTGAATGTCTTCTGCAACTGCGTCGGCGATTGCTTGAGCCGCGCTGCGATCATTTCGAGAGACGGCTGATCGCGATAGTCCTCGGTAATGAGTTCGATCACCTGGCGCACGGTCTCGTAGTCAGAGCCATCAGGCGTGATGTCGTTGTTCAGCTTGGCTACCATATTCATGATCTTTCTCCTTGTACCAAGGAGATAGTCAAGTGAACCCTCGCAAACCACCCGATTCTTGCGTGCCGATCAAATCCGCTGCTTGACGGTGGCAAGCGCGCCTTTGAAGGCCTTGGCGAAGCTCTCACGGTCATCAGGGTTGAGGAAGGAGCCTATGTCCGTGCCTCTTCCCTCGCCGGAAATATACATGGAAAGGATGCCGATTTCCTGATGCCGGCGAACGAAAAAACGCGTCCAGAACGGATTGAAGTGGTGCTCGATCATCCGACCGGAAGGCGCGAATTTGCGGACGGAAATATCGGTACGCGACACCGTCACTTCCTCCCGCACTCGACCGGAACGGTAGTTCAGCCAGAAAGCGCCGTAGAGCAGCAAAAAATCCAACCCGAAAAAGAAGCCGATCGGCCAGGCGCCGGTGGCCACGAAGAACATGCCATACATGCAGCAGACCACGCCGGTCAGCAGTAGCAACACCTTGAAGCCTTTGCGGCCAAGCGACCGGTACGGAAAAAGCTCCGCGGCAAAAACAGGTTGTTCGTCGGCCCTATCGCCGTTGCTTTCCATCATGGCTGCCAAGTATAGATTTTCCATGCCAACTCCGAAACTCAAATCCACCGCCACATCGTCGCTGAACTCAAAAGTGATCGTTCGCAGCAAGAAACCGGCAGCGGTCCGCTCGGCCTATTCCGAAGCCGAGCGTGAGGAGATATTCCGCCGCTTTTCCGTGCAGCGTCCCGAGCCGAGGGGCGAACTGGAACACACCAACCCCTTCACGCTCGTTGTCGCCGTGGCGCTCTCCGCCCAGGCGACGGACGCAGGCGTCAACAAGGCGACGCGGGCACTCTTCAAGATCGCCGACACGCCCGAAAAGATGCTAGCGCTCGGCGAAGAGCGGGTACGCGAGTACATCAAGACGATCGGCCTCTATCGAAACAAGGCCAAGAACGTCATCGCTCTCTCGCAGATGCTGGTCGAGAAGTTCGATGGCACCGTGCCGCAGACACGCGACGAATTGGTGACGCTGCCCGGTGTCGGCCGCAAGACCGCCAATGTCGTACTCTCCATGGCCTTCGGCCAGGCAACGATGGCAGTGGATACCCACATCTTCCGGATCGCCAACCGCATCAAGCTGGCGCCTGGCAAGACGCCCGATGAGGTCGAGGAACGCCTGATGAAGGTGGTGCCAAAACACTACCTCTACCATGCCCACCACTGGCTAATCCTGCATGGCCGCTATACCTGCAAGGCGCGCAAGCCGGAATGCGAGCGCTGCGTTATCGCCGATATCTGCAAGTCACCCGAAAAGACCTGCGACGTGCCGGCGCCGCTGGTCGAGCTACCACCGCAAGTTATCGGCGAGGCCGTGGAGTAAGACCGGTGCATGCTTTGGCATGCTCGACATGATATCTAACCGCGAGCGCCTGCGTCCTCGCGGGAAATCAGCTTGTGCAGATGCACCATCAATCCTGCGGCGAAGAGCGGCGTCAGCAAATTGACGATCGGAATGGCGAGGAAGGCGGCGATGACAAGCCCTGCGAGGAAGACTGTCGCCGCATGCTTGGCGCGGAACGCCCTTGCCTCCTGCGGCGAGCGGAACCGCATCGCGGCAAACTCGAAGAACTCGCGGCCGAGCAGATAGCCATTGACCAGAAAAAAGGCAATAAGGTTGACGCCCGGCACGAAGAGCAGGATGAGCGCGACGATATTGCCGAGGACGATCACACCTAGAAACTTGATCGAACTTGCGAGCGCCGGACCGAGCGGCATCGCGGTGCCAGGCGGTTCCGAGGGATAATCCCTCTTTTCAACTACCTCGGCCACATCGTCGAGAAACAGGCCGGCGATCAACGCCGTTACCGGTGACAGCAACAGCGCCAATCCGAGCGCCAGCCCCATGCCGGCTGCGATCGCAAACACGAAGCCGAGCCACCCTGCCCAATCCGGCATGGCAGGAAAAAAGCTGGCAATCCACGGGAAGACAAACGATATAAAGGCACTGCGTAACGCCAGCCAAAATCCGACGAGCACCAGAAGCGTCAACCCTAGGACCTTCCAAAAAACTGAGCGCGTTTCTGCCGCCAAAAGATTGATTAGGGATAGGCGAGCCGCCTGAAAGATCATTTTGAGGTCTCCGGTTGCAACAACCATGTAGGAATCCGAACTTTGAACGGCAAGGCTGAAATAAATCCGGCAGATCGACCCAAAACTTGTCGGGAAAGCTATGTTAATATATAGTAATTTATCATCTAAGATTGATTTATCCTGAGAGAAGCTTCCGGAATAGTTGCAAACGACAAGGGTTGTCTGCTTATCCGAGAAATGCTTCCGGGAAGATCTGGACGGCTGACGTGGAAGATTTTGTTCAAAAGCTCCGCCAATACGCCAAGTCCGGCACCCCGGCCGAACGACGAATCGCGAAATACTTCTCGGAACATTTGAACGACCTCCCTTTCGAAACCGCCGCTTCCGTTGCCGACCGGCTGGATTTGAGCCCCATGACGGTGGGCCGTTTTCTTCGGGCGCTTGGTTATCAAGGACTCGACAGCGTCAAGATCCATATCCGCGAGACGAACACCATTTCGCCCACGCAACTGCAGGCATCGCTCACGCAATTGCAGACCGACGCCTCCGCCGGCAAGCCGTTGGCCGTCCTTGTTTCCGAGCAGATTCAGGCACTGCACCATATTTACCACCTGACGGGCCAACCGCAGTGGAGCGAAGCGGTATCGATGATCGCTGCCGCGGGGGAGGTCTTCGTCGCCACGCACGCGCGATTATCCGGCTTTGCGTCCCACTTCGCGCAGCGATTGACGCACGCCCGAGACGGCGTTCGTGCGCTTGACGGAACCGGCAGCCGTTTCGCCGAGCTTTTCGCACGACTGGATGGCACCGACGCCCTGCTGATCGTGATCGACAGCAGGCGCTTCGGCAAAGCCCGGCTGCTGGCCCGAACGGCGCGGCGCTACGGATACAAGGTCATCCTGATTACCGCACAAGGCGCCAATTGGATTCCGGATCAGGCCAATCTTGTGCTCGCTCTTCCACCCGCCCGATCCGAGGACGACGACAACCTGCCGCCGCTCATGGGGCTGCTCGACTGTCTTTCAGAAGCTGTCATCGCCGCCGCCGGCGAAGAAGCGAGCGCCCGCACCCGTCGCATGGCCGAATTCGGCAACGTGCTTGGAGAGGGCGGAAACCGCTAGGCCCTACTCCATCGCTTCCAGTTCGGCGCGGTGGCGATACATGGCGAGCAGTCTGCGATAATCGCGGTCGTAAAGGCCTTGTTTGCTAGCATTCGGCAGTCGCTCTTCGCCGCCCGGATACATGGCCGACCCTGCTTCCGCAAGATTGCCATAGAGACCGCACGCAACGGAAGCGGCCATCGCCGTGCCTAGCAGCACCGCCTCATTCATCTTCGGCACCACGACCTTGCAGCCGGTTGCATCCGAATAGAGCTCCATCAGCACGGGGTTCTTCACATGGCCGCCCGCGACATGCAGCGTATCGGGCACGTAGCCGTACTCCTTCATCCGCTCGAGGATGTGACGGATCCCCAGCGCGATGGCCACGGCGGCGCGCCAATAGAGCGCGCAGAGCCCGTCGAAGGACGTGTCGAGCGTCAGGCCACTTATACCGCCGACGGCATGCGGGTCGGCAAGCGGCGAGCGGTTGCCGTGGAAATCCGGCAGGACAAAGATGCGAGCGCCGAATTCGTCGCCCTCTTCGGCGCGAAGTTGCGCGATGCGTAGGACGATCTTCTGATGCAGCGTCGCCGTCGGCTCGCCACCGGCCGCGTGCATTCGCACGATATGGTCGAGCAACGCGCCTGTTGCCGATTGCCCTGCCTCGACCAGCCAGGATTCCGGGAAAACGGCCTCGTAGTATGGACCCCACATACCGTGGCTTGGCTTGCGCTCGCGCGAGAACGACACGATGCAGCTCGATGTGCCGGCAATGAGCGCCAGTTGGCGTTCCAGCCTGCGTGCATCCTGTGCCTCGCCACCAAGCGTGCCGAGAGCCCCGGCATAGGCGTCGATCATGCCTGAAGAAACATGGCACGCGGTTGTCAATCCGAGGGCCGAGGCGGCCTCCTGCGTCAGCGTCCCGACGCTCTCGCCGACCGGGACCGTCTCCTCCGGCAACCGTCCGCGTTCCAGGAGATCATCGAGCCCGATCTGTGCGAGAAAGTCCTTCTGCCAACCCTTGTCGAGATGGGCAAGATAGTTCCATTTGGCCGTCAGTGTGCAGCGCGAACGGGCAAGCGCGCCGGTTGCCTTCCAGGTCATGAAATCGGCAAGATCGAACAGATAGCCGGTGTTCATCCAAGTGCCGGGCAGCTTCTTCTTCAGCCACATCAGCTTGGGCATTTCCATTTCCGGCGACATGAAATGCCCGGAATGCTCCAGCACGGGATGTTTCGTCGCCGTGCAGAAGTCAGCTTCCTTCAGCGCCCGATGGTCGAGCCAGACGATCGTGTCGAAACGCCGTTCCCCGCCGGTGGAAACGCTGATCTGGCCGCCGTCGACATCGCGCACGACGAGCGAGCAGGTGGCGTCGAAGCCGATGGCACCCACCGATGCCGGTGCCGCGCCCGATTGCTCCATCGCCTTGCGTACGACAATGCAGACCGCCGACCAGATATCTTCGGAATCGTGTTCGGCGTGGTTCTCACGCGGCCGATTCATGATGATCGGGTGTTCCGCCTTGCCCAGCAGCGCGCCGCGAGCGTCGAAGACGCCGGCGCGCGCACTGCCCGTGCCGATATCGACCGCAACCACATGCTGAGGCATTAAAGGAGCATCCCGTCCTGCTTATGTTTTCGGACAAGGTGGATCAAATCCGGCATCGCGTCAAACACGGCTTCGGGAGAAAGCCGGTCAAGTTCAGCGCGATAGCCGGAAAAATTGGCGTGCGAGCCGCCGGTGAAAGCAAACACCGTCATGCCTGCAGCCTTCGCCGCCTCGATCCCCGCCGGGCTGTCTTCCACGACGACGCAATTGGCCGGATCGACGTTCATTTCGCGCGCGGCATGAAGAAAAAGGTCCGGCGCCGGCTTGCCGTGCTTGACCATCGTCGCGCTGAAGATATCAGGCAGCCGATCGATCAGGCCGGTGACCGTCAGCGACAGGCGGATGCGCTCCACCTGGCTCGAAGACGCGACGCAACAGGGAATCCCGAGTCGATCGATCGTGTCACCAATCCCATCGATCGGCTTCAATTCCCTGCGAAGCCGGGCGTAGAGATCGGTGCGGATCTGTTCGAGAAATTCCTGGCCGGGGTGAACATTGTATTCTGTCTTCATCGTCTCGATCACCGTCGCGAGACTGCGTCCGAGGAAACGGCCATAAACCTCCTCCTCGGTGATCGGCACATCGAGATCGTTCATTGCCTTGACGAGGACGCCCACCGATATCGGCTCGCTGTCGACGAGAACGCCGTCGCAA
Organism: Rhizobium sp. YTU87027; assembly: GCF_050644135.1. Taxonomy (NCBI): domain Bacteria; kingdom Pseudomonadati; phylum Pseudomonadota; class Alphaproteobacteria; order Hyphomicrobiales; family Rhizobiaceae; genus Rhizobium; species Rhizobium sp. YTU87027. The sequence goes on from NZ_CP098440.1 coordinate 2,907,082, forward strand.
TCGAAAATGACCAGCCGTGTTTCAGCCTTAGCCATGGCAGACCCAATCGCAGTTGGTGCAGAAATTCCGTCCGCCGGATCTGGCGGGGGGGGCGACAGGAATGCCGCCACTAATCCTTACACAGCAAGCTTGTTGTCGAGATAAAGCTGCAGGGTTGCGCGCGTACCCTTTTCCCAAAGGGTTTTCAGTGCGTGGGCAAAGCGCTTGCGGAACACCTCGGATTTCGACACCTCGCCGAAGATGTCGTCGAAGGAGAGGAAGGCCATCGGCTCGTCCTTCGCTTTCAGTGCTGCCGCATGCAGCCGGTCGGCACTGGCATCGTTGAAGGCGATATCCTTGCCGCTATCAGTCTTGCCCGCAAAGTAGCGGCACCACAGCGCCGACACCAACGCTAGGCCGACAACATCCCTGCCCTGGTTCAGATTGTCGAGCGTCGACGGCAGGATGAATTTCGGCTGCCGGTTCGATCCATCCTGCGCCAGGCGTGGGATGGTGTCGGCAATCTTGGGATTGAGCAGCCGATGCTCGATCAGCGCGAAATAATCGGTCAGCGAAGTGTCAGGCACCGGTGGAACGATCGGAATGATCTCTTCCTTTTCCAGCTTGGCGAGGAAGGCGCGGATCAGCGGGTCTTCCATCGAGTCATGCACGAAATGGATGTCCATCAGCGCTGCCGGATAGGCAATCGCCGCGTGTCCTCCGTTCAGGATGCGGATCTTCATGTGCTCGTAGGGCGTCACATCAGGCACGAAGGTGACGCCGACCTTCTCCAGCGCCGGACGCCCCGCAGTGAACTTGTCTTCCAGCACCCACTGCTTGAACTCTTCGCAATAGACCGGCCAGTTGTCCTCGATGCCGAAGGCATCCTGCAGAAGATCGATTTCGCGCTGCCCCGTCGCCGGCGTGATGCGGTCCACCATCGCGTTCGGGAAGGCGACATTCGCCTTGATCCAGTCGGCGAAGGCGGGATCGGAAAGCCGCGCCGTGCCGACAACGGCGTTCGAGGTCACGACGCCGTTATGCGGAATGTTGTCGCACGACATGACGGTGAAGGGCACGATACCCTTCTCTTTACGCGCCTTGAGACCGGCGACGATAAGACCGAAGACCGTCTTCGGTTCGGACGGATTCTGGCCGTCCGCGGCGATCGCCGGATGAGCCGGATTGAACTTGCCCGACGCGTCGATGAAATAGCCACCCTCGGTGATTGTCATCGAAACGATGCGGATTACGGGATCGGCAAGCTTTGCGATGATCGCCTTGGCATCGCCGACCGGCAGGATGTCGATCATCGGTGCGGTGACGCGCGCGGCCGTCTTGTTGTTGTCCTGCTCGACGACGGTCGTCAGGAAGTCTTGCGCGGCGAGCTTTTCGCGCATCGCCGCGTCGGAGGGGAGAATGCCCGCGCCGATGATCGCCCAGTCATGATCCTTGCCAAGATTGAACAGGTCGTCGAGATAGATCGCCTGGTGGGCGCGGTGAAAATTGCCCACGCCGAAGTGCACGATGCCCGCCTTCAGTGACGCCCGCTCATAGGTCGGTACGGCGGCCGTTTTTGCCGCCTCGGAAAACGTTGCCAGCGATAGTTTGCACGTCATGTCTCAGTCCTCTTGAAGGTCTTCGGGATCAGCTATGACCCCGGTATCGGCACGCCGGGCACCTTGTCCGGCGTTGCTCTCTCGTCCCCTACCCGGCAACAATGCGCTCAGATGGCGAGGCCGCCTTCGTTGAATTTGTGGATCCGCGTCTTATCGGGCGTCAGATAAACAACATCGCCGGCCTTTGCCGGAAAGTCGCCACCGCCACGCGCCGTGACATGACCGATACCCTCGACATCGACATGCAGAAAGGTGTCCGCACCGAGATGCTCGGCGACCATGACCTTACCCTTCCAATCGCCGCCTTCGGTCGACAGCAACACATGCTCCGGCCGCACACCGATCGTGGGCGCGCCAAGCTGCGCGGCATACTGGCCCTTCACGAAATTCATCTTCGGCGAACCGATGAAGCCCGCCACGAAAAGGTTGCGCGGCTTGTGATAGAGCTCCAGCGGCGAGCCGACCTGCTCGATATTGCCGCGGTTCAGTACCACGATCTTGTCGGCCATGGTCATGGCCTCGACCTGGTCGTGGGTGACGTAGATCATCGTCGTTTTCAGCTGCTGGTGCAGTTCACTGATCTCGAGGCGCATGTTGACGCGAAGGGCCGCGTCCAGATTCGAAAGCGGCTCGTCGAAAAGGAAAGCTGACGGCTGACGCACAATGGCACGGCCGATCGCGACACGCTGGCGTTGACCGCCCGAGAGCTGACGCGGCTTGCGCTCGAGATAGTCGGTAAGGTTGAGGACCCGCGCAGCGTCTGCGACCTTTCTGTCGATCTCCGCCTTGTCGACGCCGGCCATCTTCAGCGGGAAGGCGATGTTGTTGCGCACGCTCATATGCGGATAGAGCGCATAGGACTGGAACACCATCGCGAGGCCGCGTTCGGACGGCGCCTTCTCGGTCGCGTCCTTGCCATCGATGACAATATTGCCTCCCGACACATCCTCGAGGCCTGCAATCAGCCTGAGAAGTGTGGACTTGCCGCAGCCCGAGGGGCCGACGAAGACGACGAACTCACCGTCCTTGATGTCGAGGTCGATCGACGGGATGACCTTGGCTTCACCGAAGACCTTCGAGACTTTCTGAAGGGTAATGCTGCCCATGTTTCTCTCCCTGATATCTTATTTCACCGCGCCGAAGGTCAGACCGCGGACGAGTTGTTTCTGCGAGAACCAGCCGAGGATCAGGATCGGGGCGATCGCCATCGTGGAGGCCGCCGAAAGCTTGGCGTAAAACAGGCCTTCGGGGCTGGAGTAGGACGCAATGAACGCCGTCAGCGGCGCCGCTCTCGAGGCGCTGAGGTTCAGCGTCCAGAAGGCCTCGTTCCAGGCCAGGATGATGTTGAGGAGGAGTGTCGAGGCGATGCCCGGCACCGCCATCGGCGTCAGCACGTAAATGATCTCCTTGAGAAGCGAGGCGCCGTCCATCCGGGCTGCTTCGAGGATTTCGCCAGGGATTTCCTTGAAGTAGGTGTAGAGCATCCACACGATGATCGGCAGGTTGATCAGCGTCAGCACGATCACCAGTCCAAAACGGCTGTCGAGCAAGCCCGAGTTGCGGAACAGCAGGTAGATCGGGATGAGCGCGCCGACTGGAGGCATCATCTTCGTGGACAGCATCCACATCAGAAGATCCTTCGTCCGCTTGGTCGGCGAGAACGCCATGGCCCAGGCGGCGGGGATGGCGATGATCAGACCGATCAGCGTCGAGCCAAAGGAAATGATCACCGAGTTCATGAAGTGGCTGAGATAGTTTGAGCGGCTCTGTACCTCCGCATAGCTCTCCGTTGTCCAGTGGAAGAACAGGAACTGCGGCGGCGAGGCGATGGCATCCGCTTCCGTTTTGAAGCTGGTCAGGAACGTCCAGAGGATCGGGAAGAAGATCAGGATGCCGAGCGTCCAGGCGATCGCTGTCATGACCACTTTGCGTCGAGTTGAGACCTTTCTAGCCATCTCAAGCCTCCAGATTCTTGCCGACAAGGCGCACGAGGAAGATCGCAACGATGTTGGCGAGGATGACTGCGACGATACCGCCCGCCGAGGCGCCGCCGATATCGAATTGCAGCAGTGCCTGCGCGTAAACGAGGAACGTAAGGTTCGTGCTCTGCGTACCGGGACCGCCGTTCGTGGTGACCAGGATTTCAGCAAAGACCGAGAGCAGGAAGATCGTCTGAATCAGGATCACCACGGTAATGGCGCGGGCCATGTGTGGCAGGATGATGTAGATGAACTTCGAGATCGCACCGGCGCCATCCATCTCGGCGGCCTCCTTCTGCTCTTCATCGAGCGACTGCAATGCCGTCAGCATGATGAGGGTCGCAAAGGGCAGCCACTGCCAGGCAACGATGAGAATGATCGAAAACAGCGGCGCATTCGCCAGCCAGTCGTAAGGCTGCAGGCCGAATGCCTTGGCAAGATGCGCGAAGAGCCCGTTGACCGGGTTCATGAACATGTTCTTCCACACCAGCGCCGCGACAGTCGGCATGACGAAGAAGGGCGCGATCACCAGGATGCGCACGATCCCCTGCCCGTAAATATCCTGGTCGAGCAGCAACGCGAACAGGATGCCACCGATAACAGTGATCAACAGCACTCCAACTACCAGCAGCAACGTGTTGATCAACGCAGAGAGAAAAGCCGGGTCGGTCAGGAAATATTTATAGTTCAGGAAACCGACGAAGGTTTCCATGCCCGGGCTGAGCAAATTGTAGTTCAGCGTCGAGAAGTAGATCGTCATCACGAGCGGGACGATCATCCACAGGAAGAGAAGCACAACAGACGGTGCGACCATCATTCGCGCTGCAGAGCGGGTGTGTAACGTTGCCATGGCGATGACCGATCCTGTTTAAGGGGCAGACGGCTGCAGGGCAGCAGAGAAAAAAGGGGGTCGCCGACGCAGTTTGGGCAATTCGGCGACCCAGACGGGCGGGGAGGTCAAAGGCCCCGCCTTCTCAGGAGGTTATTTATTTGATGTAACCAGCCTTGGTCATTTCGCGGGTCGTCAGCTGTTGTGCGCTCTGCAGGGCCTGATCGACCGAAACCTGGCCGGCAAGAGCTGCGGAGAACTGCTGGCCTACAGCCGTGCCGATACCCTGGAATTCAGGAATGGCGACGAACTGAACACCGACATAGGGGACCGGCTTGACGGTTGGCTTGGTCGGATCGGCCGCGTTGATGCTGTCGAGCGTCATCTTCGCGAACGGAGCTGCCTTCTGGTAATCCGCATTCGCATAGAGCGACGTGCGTGTACCGGGAGGTGCGTTCAGCCAACCTTCCTTCTCGGCGACGAGGTTGGTGTAATCCTTGCTCGTTGCCCAGGCGACGAACTTCTCAGCCGCTTCTACCTTCTGCGAGCCTGCCGGGACCGCGAGGTTCCAGGCCCAGAGCCAGTTGCCGCGCTTGCCGAGGCCCTTGTCCGGAGCCAGAGCGAAGCCGACCTTGTCGGCCACGGTGGATTCCTTCGGGTTGCTGACGAAGGACGCAGCAACGGTCGCATCGATCCACATGCCGCACTTGCCGGTCTGGAAGAGCGCCAGGTTTTCGTTGAAGCCGTTTGATGAAGCACCAGGAGGGCCGGCTTCCTTCATCAGGTTGACGTAGAAGTTCAGCGTGTCCTTCCACTCCGGCTGATCGAACTGCGGCTTCCACTGTTCATCAAACCAGCGTGCGCCAAAGGAGTTCGACATCGCCGTCAGGAAGGCCATGTTTTCACCCCAGCCCGCCTTGCCGCGCAGGCAGATGCCGTAGATTTCCTTGTCCTTGTTGGTGATCTTCTTCGCGGCGTCCGCGATGAAATCCCAGGTCGGCGCGTCGGGCATCTTCAGGCCGGCGGCATCGAACAGGTCCTTGCGGTACATGACCATCGAGCTTTCACCGTAGAACGGCGCTGCATAGAGCTTGCCGTCTGCGGTGAGACCGCTGCGAATAGCTGGCAGCAGGTCGTCAACGTCGTAATCCTTGCCGAGATTATCGAGCGGCAGAAGCCAGCCCTGTTTTGCCCAGATCGGAACTTCGTAGGTACCGATCGTCAGGACGTCGTACTGACCGCCCTTGGTCGCGATGTCGGTCGTAACCTTCTGGCGCAGGACGTTTTCTTCGAGGGTGACCCACTCGAGATCAATGCCGGGGTTCTTTTTCTTGAAGTCGTCCGTCAGCTTCTGCATCCGGATCATGTCGCCGTTGTTGACGGTCGCGATCGTTAGCGTTTCGGCCGAAGCCATGCCGGCAAACGCCAGTGCTGAGCAGGCGCCCAGCAGAAGAGTTCTCAATGTCATATCTTCCTCCCAGAAGATGGGTGCGAGCATTCGCTTTGCTCATGGGCAATTACTCACCAGCGGGAAGAAAATGTCAATTGCCATTCGTTGCTGCGTTAGCGAACGTCGGCATTATCTAATTGAAAATAAACGAATATATTTTTGCTCACGCCTTGAGCAAATATTCGGCAGTGTCTTCGTCAGTGATCAACGCATTGATTTGGTGGCCCATGACGGCCGCTTTGATCGCCTTGAATTTGCGCTTTCCCTTGCCGATTCCGATGACGGTCGACGACTCACGCGAAGGGATCGACGCCGAGGCGACCCGCTCGTTGATCGGGTTGTCGAGCAGCTTTCCCTCGCCGTCGAACACCCAGCCGCAGATCTCGCCGACGGCGCCGTTGCGCATCAGCTCCATCATCTCATCCTTCTCGAGAAAACCATCGACGCAGAGCGGTCCATCAATGCCGAGCTCGCCGATACCGACGAAGGTGACGTCTGCCTGGGCGCTGATTTCCAGCGTCGAGCGGACGAGCTGCTGGCCGTGCAGGGTCTCCCTCTCCTCCGCCGACGTCACAAGAACCGGAAGCGGCATCGGGAAGTGCCGCGCCTTCACGGCATCGGCCATGCTGAAGATGACGTTGTAATAGGCGGCCGAACCGTCGGGGGCGATGTTGCCGGTCAGCGACACGATGCGATGGTTGGGACATTCAATGGCGGGCAGCTGGTCGACCGCGGCCTTCAACGTTCGCCCCGTCCCGACCGCCAACACGATCGGATCCGGGCGCTTCAGCCAGCGCTCGATTTCAGCCGCTGCAGCCTCCGCGATCCCGACCGTCGTCGAGCTCGAACCCGGGTCGCTCGGCACGACCTCGACATGCTTGAGGTTGAACTTCTTGCGCACGGCATTGGCGAGTTCCAGGCAAGCGGCGATCGGATGGTCGAGCCGCACCTTGATTAACCGTTCGGCAACGGCGAGCGATACCAGACGCTGGGCCGATTGCCGCGAAATCCCCATGGAAGAGGCAATCTCATCCTGCGTCCGCCCTGCCACGTAATAGAGCCATCCTGCACGCGCCGCGTCATCCAGCCGTCCCGAAGTCTCGGATTTTCTTACCATGAAGTCTCTACCATACTGAAAGGACCGGCAGCAGCCGGCGCGAGATGCAGATGCGGCAGATCAAACCAGAAATCGGGCAAATGTCGAGTGCATTGAGAAATTGCACAGCCAATTTTGACTTGCTTCATGGCGGCGGATGCCATCGGCTTGTCATCTTTGTCGATCAAGCCTTGCTTGACCAAGGGTTGAACTGCGGGCTAACTGGCGCCGAGGAAAAAAGCTGTGCGAATTCTGCTGGTTGAAGATGACAGGCTGATCGGTGGAGCGGTGCGCGATCACGTCGCTGCAGCCAATCATGCCGTCGACTGGGTACAAAACCTCGTCGATGCCGATGCTGCGGCTAGACCTGTCGACTATGGGCTGATCCTTCTCGACCTTCAGCTTCCCGACGGCAGCGGCGTCGAGTTTCTTCGCCGGCTCCGTGAAAGGGGCTTGAAGACACCCGTCATCATCCTGACGGCACGAGATCAGATCTCGGATCGTATCGATGGACTGAACGCCGGCGCCGACGACTATCTCGTCAAGCCATTCCACCTGGACGAACTGGAAGCGCGTATCATGGCGGTCGCGCGTCGTTATGACGCCAATCCGCATCCCGTGCTGCGCATTTCCGATATCGAAATCAACCGGCCCCTGCATCAGCTTTCGGTGGCCGGCGAAACGATCATCCTCACAAGCCGCGAATGGGCGGTGCTCGACCTGTTGACGGCGCGGCCCGGGGCGATCGTTCCGAAGGACCGGATCGAGGAAGCGCTCTACGCGTTCGGCTCGGAGATCGAAAGCAATACGGTCGAGGTTTACGTAAGTCGCCTACGCAAGAAGATCGGCAAGGACCGGATCCGCACGGCACGCGGCATCGGTTATACGCTTGGATGAAGATGAAACGCGAACGCAGCATTACCGGCCCGCTCATCCTTGCCTTGACCACCGTCATGGTCGTCTTTTGGCTTGCCGCGATCGGCCTCAGCGTCCGCGTGATGCAGCAGGAATTCGATGAGATTTTCGACAGTGCCCAGCAGGAGACGACCGAGCGCCTCTTGGCCTTGATCCTCGATGATCTGAATCAGAGCACCGACATCGATCCACGCAGCATCGCCATGCTCAACACAGCGGCTAGCCGCGAGTATTTGACGTACCAGGTGCGCGATCCAAGTGGCAAAGTGGCGCTGCGTTCGAATGATGCCCCGGCCGAGCCCTTCGACGCGCCGCTTCGCACAGGCTTCCACGACACGGCAACGGCTCGCATCTATACGGAAATGACGGCCGACGGTTCTCTATTCCTGCAGGTGGCCGATCGGTTCAAGAACCGACGTGAAGCCGTGCGCGAAAGCTCTTTGACGTTGCTCATCCCACTGATCGCTCTCATTCCCGTCAGCATTTTCGCGATCTGGTTCATCGTCGGGCGCGCTTTGCGACCGATCGAGACACTCCGGCGCGACATCGGTACCAAGGACAGCGGCAACATGGCCGAGGTGAACGGCCAGAACCTGCCGGTTGAACTGCGGCCGATTGCGAGATCGGTCAACCTGCTGTTGGGGCGCCTGCGCGCGGCGCTCGAAGCGGAGCGCGAATTCACCGCCAATAGCGCGCACGAACTGAGAACACCGATCGCCGGCGCTCTTGCCCAGACCCAACGCCTTGTCGAGGAACTGCCGCCCGGGGCAACACAGGATCGCGTCCAGCAGGTCGAGATCTCGCTCGTCAATCTCGGACGTCTGGCCGAGAAGCTTTTGCAGCTGTCGCGCGCCGAAGCGGGCATCGGCGGGAGCTCAACCGCGGTCGACTTGCGTCCGGTCCTCGACATGGTGGTCACGGACTTTCAGCGTGACAGCCGAACGAATGGCAGGCTTCAGTATTCCGCCGCGCCCGATGCAAAGCTCGTGCGTAACGCTGACATGGACGCCTTCGGCATTGTCACGCGAAACTTGATCGAGAACGCCTTGCTGCACGGCGACCAGGAGCTTCCGGTCAATGTCAGCCTTGAAAGCGGCGGCATCATCCGCGTCGTCAACGGCGGACCGCTCGTTCGCGATACCGAGATGGCGAGCCTGAAGAAGCGCTTCAGCCGAGGCAAGACGACAGCGTCCGGTTCCGGGCTCGGACTGGCTATCGCCGACCGTATCATTGCCCAAATGGGTGGGACGCTGGAATTGTCGTCGCCGGCGACCGGCGCGAAAACCGGCTTCGAAGCGAAAGTGACGCTTCCAGCCTAGCCCGGATTTGGCTTGCAAAACCCGTCGAAGGGTGCGAGCAGACGCAGAGGCCCTCCAAAGCAGCAGAACCCGAATGATCATCTCTTTCGACATCGGCGGCTCCGCCATCAAGGGCGGCGTGGCGCATTCCGAAGCCGACATCACGCCGCTTGGCCGTCGCCCGACCCCCAAGGACGACTTTTCTGCCTTCGTCGGCACGCTGCGCGCTATCATCGCGGAAACCGGCGAGCAGCCAACACGCCTTGCCTTCTCGACCGCCGGCGTCGTCGATCCGGATACGCAACGGCTCACCTGCGCCAATATTCCCTGTATCCACGGCCGCAATCTTGCCGCCGACCTCGAAGCGGAACTGGGCCTGCCGGTTTTGATCGCCAATGACGCGGACTGCTTCGCCATGGCGGAGGCCGATCTCGGCGCCGGACGCGGCCACCGCATCGTTTTGGGTGCCATTCTCGGTACCGGCGTCGGAGGCGGTGTCGTCGCAGACGGCCGGCTGATCAATGCCGCCGGTGGCTTTGCCGGCGAGTGGGGCCATGGCCCAGCGCTGGCGTCTTACGCAGGCAATCCACCCGTCGCGATCCCGGCCTTTCGCTGCGGCTGCGGCCAGAAGGGCTGCGTCGATACGGTCGGCGGCGCCCGCGGTCTCGAGCGCTTGCACAAGACTCTTCACGACGTCGATCTCTCCAGCCAGGAGATTATCGATGATTGGCTGAAAGGCGAGGCCAAGGCAGCGCGCACGATCGACGTCTTCGTCGATCTCGTCGCCTCACCGCTCGCACTGACGGTCAACATCACGGGCGCGACTATCGTTCCCGTCGGCGGCGGACTTTCCAACGTCGAACCGCTGCTTGCGGAGCTGGACAGGGCAGTCCGTCAGCGCATCCTGCGTAAATTCGATCGCCCACTGGTGGTCCGCAGCGAATGCCGCGTCGAGCCCGGCCTGATCGGCGCCGCACTACTCGGCTTGAAAGCGGAAGCCGCCCAAGCCTGAGCGTAGGACAAAAGAAAATGGCGCGGTTCACACCGCGCCATCCTTTTTCATTCAGCCGCCATCGCCGGCGGGTGCGCGGTTTCCGCCTCTGGTGCATTGCCATTGGCAACATCCACCTGCGCTCCTGATGTCTTCGGCTCCTTGCCGAAGAACAGGGCGTAGGCAGCGGGCAGCACCAGGATCGTCAGCACCGTCGCGACCAGAATGCCACCCATCATGGCGTAAGCCAGCGGGCCCCAGAAGACACCACGCGAGATCGGGATCAGCGCCAGGACAGCCGTCAGCGCCGTCAGCATGATCGGGCGGAAACGTCTGACCGCGGCACCGACGATCGCTTCCTGCCTGTTCATCCCCGCCTTGATGTCCTGGTCGATCTGGTCGACGAGGATGATCGAGTTGCGGATGATGATGCCGAGAAGTGCGATGACGCCGAGGATGGCGACGAAGCCGAACGGTGCGCCCGATATCAGCAAGGCCGCGGCCGCACCGATGATCCCGAGCGGGCCGGTCGCCAGCACGAGCATCGCCTTGCCGAAGTGCTGCAGCTGCGCCATCAGCAAGATGACAATGACGACGAGCATGATCGGCGCCTTGGCCGCGATCGAGGCCTGGCTTTCAGCGGAATCTTCCGCGCCACCCTGGATCTCGACCTTGTAGCCGGCCGGAAGGCTGTCACGCAGCGATTGCATGTCGGCATACATCTTCATGACGACATCGTTGGACTGCACGCCGTCCGGCAGCGTTGCGCGCACGGTGATCGTCGGCAGACGGTCGCGCCGCCATTCGATCCCCTGCTCCAGAACCGGCACCACCTTGGCAACCTGCGAGACTGGGACAAAGCCGCCGAAATCCGTCGGTACGTAGACCGAATTGACCGCCGACAGCAGCGACCGGTTGGCCTCGGGTTCGCGGGCAACGATCGAGACCGTCTCCTCGCCGTCGCGGAAGTCGTCAAGCGGCGCACCGGACACCGCCGTCTGCAGCATCTGACGAACACGCTGCGAGGTGACACCGAGCGCGCGGGCACGGTCCTGGTCGATCACCAGCTTCATCGCCGGTACCGGCTCCAGCCAGTCGTCATGGATCGCGCCGAGCAGCGGATTGGCCTGGAACTTTGCCTTCACCTCGTCGGCGATCTTGCGGACTTCCTGGCGATCCGGCCCCATGATGCGCATCTGCACCGGCCAGCCCGTCGGCGGGCCGAGGAACAGACGATCCACCTTGCCACGGATATCGGGGAAGTCTTCCGCAAGGATGGTCCGCAGCTTCACGATCAGCCGTTCACGCGCCGGCTCGTCGTTTGCCATGACAAGCAGCTGCGCGAAGTTCGGATTGCGAAGCTGCTGGTCGAGCGGCAGGAAGAAGCGCGGGGCGCCCTCGCCGATGTAGGTGGCGACGAACTTCTTGTCCTTGTCATCCATGATCTTGGCTTCGAGCGCCTTTGCCTGCGTCTCGACTTCCTTGATGCTGGTGCCTTCGGGCAGCCAGAGGTCGACGAGGATTTCCGGGCGCGAAGACTGTGGGAAGAAGTTCTGCGGGATGAACTGGAACGCCCAGAGACTGGTCGCAAAGGTCACCAGCGTCATGGCAATGACGATGATGCGATGGCGCACGGCCCAACTGACCGTCGCTCTCAGGCGGTGATAGAAGGGTGTGTCGAAGGCATCGTGATGCTCGCCCGCATGATGGCGCTGCTTCAGGATCATGTAGCCGAGCCATGGCGTGAAATAGACCGCCACGAACCACGAGACGACGAGTGCGATGCCGACGACATAAAACAGCGTGCGCACATATTCACCGGCCGTCGACGCCGCAAAGCCAACAGGAATGAAGCCGGCAGTGGTGATCAGCGTACCCGTCAACATCGGGAAGGCGGTCGAAGAATATGCGAAGCTCGCCGCCTCGATCTTGACAAGCCCCTCCTCGAGTTTTCGTTCCATCAGTTCGACGACGATCATCGCGTCGTCCACCAGCAGGCCGAGCGCGATGATCAGCGCGCCGAGCGAAATGCGCTGCAGGTCGATGCCGAGCTCGTACATGATGGCGAAGGTCGCAGCGAGCACGAGTGGGATGGCGATCGCGATGACGAGACCCGAGCGCCAGCCGATCGACAGGAAGGAGACGATCAACACGATGACCAATGCTTCGCCAAGCGCATGCATGAACTCGCTGATCGCGTCAGTGACGACGTCGGGCTGATTGGAAATCTGGTCGACCGCCACGCCGTAGGGCAGTGATCCCTCGAAGCGCTGGTAAGTGGCTTCAACGTCTTTGCCAACATCGGTCACCTTGAAGCCCTTCGCCATGACGACGCCGACCTGGACACTCTCGTGACCATTGAAGCGATATTTACGCTGATAGGGATCTTCGAGGCCGGAATAGACCGTGGCGATATCACCAAGACGCGTTACCTGATTGCCAGCCTTCAGCCGCAGCTCGCGGATGTCCTCGGCTTTCGTCACGTCGCCTTCGACGGAAATGCGCACCGAGCGCGTGCCGGTATCGACAGAGCCGGCCGGATCGACGCTGTTCTGACCCTTGATCGCGTTCTGCAGGTCGAGCACGGTCAGCCCGCGTTCAGCCAGCGCCTTCGAGGACACGTCGATGTAGATCTTCTCGGGCTGATCGCCGATGATCACCGCCTTTTCGACGCCAGGCGTCGTCAGCAGCATGTCGCGCGCTTGGATCGCGAACTTCTTCAGCTCGGGATAGCTGTAGCCATCGCCGCTGATCGAATGCAGCGTGATGTAGGTGTCGCCGAACTCGTCGTTGAAATAGGGCCCGAGCAGCCCGTCCGGCAGCTCATTGGAGATGTCGCCGACCTTCTTGCGGACCTGATAGAACGCGTCGGCCACGTCGGCCGAATTGGTATCACCCTTGACCTGCAGCGTGATGATGGCGCTGCCCGCGCGCGTATAGGATTTGACCCAGTCGATGTGGGGGGTTTCCTGCAGCTTGCGCTCGATCTTGTTGACGACCTGGTCTTCCATTTCCTGGATGGAAGCACCTGGCCAGATGGCCTGTACGACCATGACGCGGAAGGTGAAATCCGGGTCTTCCTTCTGGCCCATGCGCATCAAGCCGAGCACGCCGGTGATAATGATTAGGCCGAACAGGAAGCGCGCGATGCTTGGATGGCCAATCGCCCAGCGCGACAGGTTGAAGGGACGCTTCTCGGCGGTCGAGTTGTCCATGATCGTATCCTCTCCTGCCGGGCCTTAGCGAATGATGTCGCCGGTTTCGGCTTGCGCCGACTGCTGTTCCGGCAGCTTGATCTTGAGGTTCTCGGTCATGAACTGCGTGCCGGCCGCAACGACGAGATCGCCAGTTTTCAGCCCGTCGGCGACACGCACGCCGCCGCCGGTGAAGTCCGAGACCTTAACCTCGCGAGCATGGACGGTCGACGCATTGCGGTCGACGACCCACACGATCTTCTTGCCGTCCTTCTCGGCAAGTGCACTGAGCGGAATGGCAACGTTGGTCTCGGCATTGCCAATAGCAGCCTCGATCGTCGCCGTCATGCCGAGCAGCACGCGATCGTCGGTTGGAAGGCTGACGCGAACCGCGAAGGTCCGTGACTGCGCATCGGCACTGCCGGAAACCTCGCGCACTTTGCCATCGAGCACTAGCTTGTTGTCGGACCAGAAGCTGGCCTTGACCGTCTTGCCCGGCTTGAACTGCGCTATGTCGTTTTCCGGAACAGCAATCTGCACTTCCTTTTCGCCGTCGAGCGCGACGGTGACGACAGGCGTACCTGCCGCGACAACGGCTCCGGTATCCGCGCTGATCGACGTTACGATGCCATTCCGGTCAGCCTTGAGCTCCGTATAGGCGACCTGGTTCTTGGCCTGATCGAGTGACGACGCCGCTGCATCGCGCGTTGAGACCGCTTGATCATAGCTAAGCGCGGCCTGCTCCATCTGCGATTTTGCTGTAACGCTCTTGTCGAAGAGTTGCTGAGCGCGCTTGTTGGCCAGATCGGCGGTCCCCACACCCTTTTCGGCAGCGGCCAGGTTTGCCTCGGCGGTCTTGACCGCCAACTGATAGTCGGTCGGATCGATCTCGGCGAGCAAATCACCCGGCTTGACGCGATCGCCGATGTTGACGCGGCGGTCGGTGATTTTCCCGGCGACGCGGAAGCCGAGATTCATCTCGACGCGAGCCTTCACCGCACCGGAGTAATCCAGCGCGCGCGTATCGCCAGCCTGCGCGATCTCCACGACCTTGACCGGCCGGATGATTTCTTTCGTCTCGGCTTTCTTCTCTTCGCTGCAGCCGGATACAGTAAACGCAACGGCGCCAAGGAGCGCGAGACTGACAAAGGACGGCAACTGGACTGTCTTCAGCGAAATCATCTTTCGCACTCCTGAAATGGGTTATCGGTTGATCTGCGGCCCTTGCCACGAATTATTTCTTCAGCGCCCTGATCGAGAACTCGACCAGTTCGTCGACGGTGGCGCGGTTGGTCTTGGCGAGACATTGCGCCACCATCTGCGGATGACAGAGGGTAACGGTGGCCGCCCCGAAGCAGCGTGAGGCGACATCCGCATCCTGCTCGGCAAACTCGCCGGCAGCGATCCCTTCGCGGATCACATCGGCGAGCAATTCATGAATACTGTCGACATGCTTTTCGATGACGTGCCAGTCACGCTCGATGGCGACGACGACCATCTCATGCACCTTCTCCTGGTCAAGCATGGTCTCGACGGTCATCTGGTATTGGCCCTGCACGAATTTGCGCAGCCGATCGGACGCGCTGATGGGCAGGTGGCAGGCGTCGTAGGCCATCTGGTAGCTGGCAGCGAGCATGCGGCCGCAGATCGCCTGGTGGATCTCCACCTTTGAGGCAAAGAAGCGGTAGACGTTGGCCGGCGACATGCCAAGATCGCGGGCAATGTCGGCAACCGTTGTCTTCGTATATCCGTAATGACGGAAAAGCCGTTCGGCAGCGTCGAGAATGCGCGTCACATTCTCCTGACGGACTACTTCGATCGTATTTTCCGCAGCATCGCTGATCAATTTCGGACACCTCACTTACGACTGACGATTTTCGAATTTCGTCAGTCGTAAAATATCAATCGTAATTTGTCAAGGTTTTCTCGGAATGCCACGCCGTCCCGACGCCGCTAAAGTGCTGCGGTCAGTAAATTGGATCGGAATTCGGAATGATGGGGGAAGGCCAAGGCGCACGATCTCGCCCGCCAACCTAAGCTGCGGGGCATGGCGCTGCGATAGAATGGAACTTGAAAGACCAGGCAGACAAGTGCCGGCATCAATGCGCGGCACTCGGTCTTAAGTCATCGTTCAGGCGAGCTTGACGTCCAGCGAGATCGGAACAGCCGAGAGCGCCTTCGACACCGGGCATCCGGCCTTGGCCTTGTTGGCGAGTTCGATGAATGTCCTTTCATCGGTGTTCGGAACCGTGCCGGTCAGCGTAAGGTGGATCGCCGTGATGGCGAAACCGCTCTCCACGCTTTCGAGCGTCACCTTTGCCGTCGTCTCCATATCGGTCGCCTTGAGGCCCGCCTCTTCCAGGATGAGCGACAGTGCCATCGTGAAGCAGCCCGCATGCGCCGCCCCGATCAGCTCCTCCGGATTTGTACCTGGGATACCTTCGAAGCGGCTTGAAAAACCGTAGGGATAGTGTTTGAGCGCGCCACTCTGCGTGGAAATCTGCCCCTTGCCATCTTTCAGACCGCCCGACCACTGCGCTGAACCTGTACGATTGATCTGCATGCCGTTCTCCTATCCGGGTTAGAGGAAGCTGAAAGAGGCATCGCCTCTTTAACGCGATATAATCCTCTATCGGCAGAAGGCGACAACGCCGTGAAATTTCTTCAAGGCGCACACCCGGAGGACGATCAGATCTCCATTCGCGCCGTATCAAGCGTATAGAGTTCCTGGGCGCGCTTGACGCCCTTAAGCGCATAGCGACCGACGCAGGCCAAAGCGCCGCGCTCACCCTCGGGGATCGTGGCCGCAAATTCCGACGACATCAGCACGTTGAAATCGACGGATCGGCACATCGAGGCAATCCGGCTAACCTCGTTCACGGCAGGCCCGATGACCGTAAAGTCCAGGCGCTCGCGGCTGCCGATATTGCCGTAGAAGACATCACCGATATGCAGACCGATATAAACCTCCGTCGTCGGGCGTCCCTCGAGCGCGCGCTCATCGTTCAACACCTTCAGCTTTTGCCGTAGCAATCGCTCGGCCTGCAGCGACGCGCAGCAGGCGTCGGCCGGCTCGTCGGCCTTGAAGATAGCCAGGACCCCATCGCCGATCAGCTTCAACACGTCGCCGCCCGCCTCGTGGATCGCGGAAATGACGACATCGCTGTATGCATTCAGCATCGGCAGGATTTCTTCCGGCGGCGCGCTGTCCGATATCTTGGTGTAATTCAGAAGATCCGAGAACCATAGAGCTGCCGAGATACGCTCCGACTTGCCGCGCGTGATTTTGCCTTCCAGCACCTGCCGCGCGGCGTCGTCACCAAGGTAGACTTCAGCAATCGTCCTGGCGATGCGCGCCAATGCGATGCATTTGATCGCAAGCGCCAGCACCGGCACCAGCTTTCGCAGGATCGCGAGGTCGTGATCGGAAAAGCCCTCCGGATGGCGCGTTGCGAAATGAGAAAAGAAGCAATCCATTTCGCCGATCGTGCCTGCCTTGGCAAAGCGATGGACCATCGCGACGAAGTCGGTGTGGCCCTGCTCGAGCATCGATTCGAGCATGACGAAGTCGGTTGGATCGCCGAAGCCGATGCGCCGCCTGACCTCGTTTTCTTCGCCGGCCCAAAGATAGTAGAAGGCGGATCGCTGCCAACTCTCCAGCGCCGTACCTTCGCTGGAGGGGCCGTACTCGAATTCGGCTTCGATTTCCTCCCGGCTGTCCCAGCGAAAGGCGCGACCCTCGTGGACGGGATGGAGCGTGTCCATCAGCGCCATGCCGCGATCGAGCGGCAGGCCCCGCTCGCGGCAGATGTTGCAGAAGCCGGTCAGGAGTTCCGCCTCGGAGGCGCCTTTCAGCCCCTGCTCCGTCAGCCAGGCCGCAACTGTTCCTATCTCACTGTATTCCATGCCGTTTCCCTCGCTGGTGCGAAAGCTGTATCGCGATTTCGCCGACAAGGGAAAGGCAAAGCTCAACCCAAGACAGGCATGTTGTAAGGTGTAACAATTTCCACCGCCGACAATGCCGGAGGCGCAATTCCGCCTCTCATCGATCGGCTTATGACGGCGCGAAAGGCCGATCGGGCGTCCGTGCGCAGATCATGATGCAGCACGAAGCTGATCTTGCGAGCGGTGAGCAGAGCGCGATTGTCCGCATCGAGATCATGCGCAACGAAGACACGGACTGGTCGTTGCGCCGCTTCGAAGGCAGCCACCACCGCCCGATTTCCACCGCCAATGGAATAAACCGCGTTGATCGCCGGGTCCGCCGCGATAGCCTGCATGGCGAGCGTGCCTGTCGCCGCATCGGTGCCGTGTCCTTCACTGATCTCGGTCACGCCAATCCGCGGATAGCTTTCGCGCAGCAGGCGGCGAAAGCCGATCTCCCGCTCCTCCTCGCCGCGAAAGCGACCGCTGGAGAGTGTGACGAGCACGCGCCCCGGCGCGTCGCCGAAATGCTCCCCAATGAGATAAGCGGCCGTCTCGCCGGCTGCCCGGTTGTCCGCGCCTGCGTAAGCGGTGCGTGACGAATTCGGCAGGTCCGTCACCAATGTCACCACGGGAATCCCCGCCTCCGTGGCGCGGGAAACGGCCGCGGCGACATCAGGAACATCCGGCGCCTTCAGCACGATGCCGTTGGTGCCACGCAGCCGGATCCGGTCGAGCAGTTGCACCAACTCTGCCTGCTTCATCACCTCCGCGAAATGGAAACGGCACCGGAACACCATCGGCAGGAACGTGGCAACCTCCGCCTCGAAGGCATCGCGAACGGCAGTGCTGAAGCGTTCCGGCGTTTCCATGACCACATCAATGGCGAGCTTGCGTCCACTCACCTCGCCGCCGGTCTGCTGCTTCTCCAACTCTGCAATCGCGGCCTGCACCCGCATCATCGTCTGATGCCTGACGCCACTCCTGCCATTGAGAACGCGATCCACGGTCGCGGTACTCAACCCGGCCTGGAAGGCGATATCCTTGACGAGAAACCGATGTGCCACGCAATCCGTCTTGATGGTTTTTTGATGGATTCCTGATCTATAACACACCATTCGGCAGCGTATAGTGCCCTCATCGGAACGGGAGGAGCACCATGAAAACCGACAACCTTCAGAAACTGCGCGCCGATCGCGTCTGGCTGACCGAGGATGCCTGCGATCTCGGCGATTTCCGCAAGCTTGCCGAGAAGACGACGGCTCTGGCCGATTATCCGACGGCGGAGGCCGTGGAAAAGAACATTCTGATTTATGACAGCGCCAAGGTCATTGCCGCGATCGCCAGCCCCGAAGGCCGCAGGGCGGTTCTCGCCGAGATCTGCGAAGCCTTCGGCGAGGGCCCAGGCGTCGTCGTCTTCAAGCGCGCTTACAGGGATACCGGTGTCATCGACCGCGCCAGCGCAATATTCGACGAGATTATCGAGGAGCAGCACCGTACGGCAACCGGCGGCGGCGATCACTTTGCCAAGCCAGGCGCCAATGACCGCATCTGGAACTCGCTGGAAAAGCACTGCCTCGCCGACCCCGAAAACTTCGCCGAATATTACGCAAACCCCATCGTCGCGATCGCAAGCGAGGCCTGGCTCGGCCCAAGCTATCAAATGACCGCCCAGGTTAACCGGGTCAATCCGGGCGGCGCGGCACAGTCCGCTCACCGTGACTATCATCTCGGCTTCCAGTCTTCCCAGGTGATCGAGCGGTTCCCGGCGCATCTGCACAGGCTGTCCCCGGTACTGACGTTGCAGGGCGCGGTCGCTCATTGCGACATGCCGCTCGAAAGCGGCCCTACCCTTTTCCTGCCGCACAGCCAGACCTATGAGCCGGGCTACCTCGCGCTCAAGCGCCAGGAGTTCAAGGACTATTTCGAGACCCATCATGTCCAGCTGCCACTCGAAAAGGGCGACGTGGTGTTCTTCAATCCAGCCCTTTTCCACGCAGCCGGTACGAACCGGTCGACAGACATCAAGCGCGTCGCCAATCTGCTACAGGTCTCCTCCGCATTCGGCCGCGCGATGGAGACCGTCAACCGCGAGCGCATGAGCGTTCAGCTGTTCCGGGCTTTGAAGGCCCTCAGGGGCAAATTGTCCGAAGCCGAGATCGGCAACGCCGTTGCCGCCTGCGCAGAGGGCTACTCGTTCCCGACCAACCTCGACCGCGACCCGCCGCTTGGCGGGCTCGCGCCGAAGACGCAAGCGCAGCTGATGCACGAGGCGCTTGAGGAGAATTGGGATGACGGGCGGTTCCTCTCGGCACTGGCGCAACAGAGCGAGCGGCGACTAAGCTGACGCATCCGCATTGACGACATCAGCTCCCGGCGCCGTGGTGCCGGGAGCTTTTGGCATATCGCCCATCTTTCAAAGGAGGAGTGCATGACAACAGACCACAGCCGTCTCGAGGGCAAGATCGCCATAGTAACCGGCGGCACACAGGGACTCGGGGCAACAATCGCCCGCCTCTTTGCCGAGCGCGGCGCCAAGGGCCTCGTCATCTGCGGCCGCAACGAGCAGAAGGGGAAGGCGAAGGCCGAAGAGATCGCCGCCGCCACGGGCGTCAAGGTCGTGTACGTCAAAGCCGATCTCGGGCAGGTCGAGGACGCTCGAAACGTCGTTCATGTCTGCGACCAGACGTTCGGCCGCGTGGATGCCCTTGTGAATGCGGCCGCCATCACCGACCGCGGCACCATTCTGGACACCAGTCCGGAACTCTTCGACGCCATGTTCGCCATCAACGTGCGCGCGCCGTTCTTCCTGATACAGGAAACGGTGAAGGTGATGCGGCGCGAGAAGCTCGAGGGAACCATCGTCAATATCGGCTCCATGTCTGCCAAGGCAGGGCAGCCCTTCATTGCCGCCTATTGCGCCTCGAAGGGCGCCCTGGAAACCCTCACGAAGAACACAGCCTACGCGCTTCTACGCAACCGCATCCGGGTCAACGGCCTCAATATCGGCTGGATGGCTTCAGAGGGCGAGGATCGCGTTCAGCGGGAATTCCACGGCGCACCGGCTGACTGGCTGGAAAAGGCGGCCGCCAGCCAGCCGTTCGGTCGCCTCGTCGATCCGGAGGAAGTGGCACGCGCCTGCGCCTATCTCTCCTCGGCGGAATCCGGCCTCATGACCGGCTCGATGATCTGCTTCGACCAGTCGATCTGGGGCGCCTATGACGGTTCGCCGCATCCGGACACAGCTCTCTGAAAAAATGCAGAGCCTGACGCTTTTGCCAGCGCCGGGCT
This sequence comes from Rhizobium sp. YTU87027, assembly GCF_050644135.1. Classification (NCBI taxonomy): domain Bacteria; kingdom Pseudomonadati; phylum Pseudomonadota; class Alphaproteobacteria; order Hyphomicrobiales; family Rhizobiaceae; genus Rhizobium; species Rhizobium sp. YTU87027. The sequence continues at coordinate 2,927,647 of NZ_CP098440.1, forward strand.
CTGGAACACATCACCGTTTACGTTTACGAAGGGCGTCACATCGCTTTGGGAGGAGCTGACCTGTGTCGGAAGATGCGCTCTATGACATCCGTGACGACCGTTTCCGTGGCCTGATCGCCGGCAGCGCCCGGCTGGAGGAACTCTACAGCGGTTGCCGCTGGGCCGAAGGTCCCGTCTGGTTCTCCGATCTGAATTGCCTGCTCTGGAGCGATATCCCCAATGAGCGGATGATGCGCTGGGTGCCCGACGGCTGCGTCTCGGTCTTTCGCTCTCCCTCGAACTACGTCAACGGCAATACGCGCGACCGCCAGGGTCGGTTGATTTCCTGCGAGCACGGCGGTCGGCGCGTCACCCGCACCGAATTCGATGGCCGCATCACAGTGCTGGCCGACAGCTACAGAGGCAAGCGCCTGAATTCCCCGAACGACGTCGTCGTCAAGTCGGACGGCTCGATCTGGTTCACCGATCCGACCTACGGCATCATGTCCGACTATGAGGGTCACAAGGCAGAGCCCGAACAGGAAACCCGCAACGTCTACCGCATCGACGCTCCGACGGGGGAAATCGAAGCAGTCGCGACCGATTTCATCCAACCCAATGGCCTGGCCTTTTCGCCTGACGAGAAGCAGCTCTACATCGCCGATTCCGGCTCCTCCAACCATGAGGTCCCGCGCCACATCCGCGTTTTTGATGTTGTCGACGGCAAGAAGCTGACGAACAGCCGGTATTTCTGCTCAATTGACAGCGGCGTGCCGGATGGCTTCCGTTTCGATGTCAGCGGCAATCTCTGGACCAGCGCGGCTGACGGCGTTCACTGTTTCGCGCCCGACGGCACGCTGCTCGGCAAGATCAAGGTGCCGCAGACGGTTTCGAACATCGCCTTTGGTGGCGTGAAAAAGAACCGCCTGTTCATCACCGCCACCCAATCGCTGTATTCGATTTACACCACCACCAACGGCGCCCAGTATCCATAAGATAGCATCGCGCGCCATCGAACCAGGACGCCAGCGCTGCCTACCGAGCTAGGCATCTCCACCCGGAAAGAATCATCGATGCTTGAGTTTTCACGCGCCCTTCAGGGATGCCAATCCGTTCGCAACGCCTTTTTCATGGGAGCCTGAGATGCGTTCTGTCGTCTCTTTCAACGAGAGCTGGAGTTTCCACGAAGGTTTCGGCCAACGTCTGCTCGAGGGCTTCGACAGCGCGGCGATCGTCAGCCTGCCGCATACGGCCGTTGAACTGCCGTTCAACTACTTCGACGAGACAAGTTACCAGCGGGCATTCACCTATCAAAAGGTTCTGCGCTGGATGCCCGAGTTTGTGGGTCGCGAGGTCTCGCTCGTCTTCGACGCTGCCATGGCCGATGCCGTCGTCTATCTGAACGGCGAAGAGATCATCGCCCACAAGGATGGCTACACACCGTTCGAAGCACGTCTCTCCGGCAAGCTGGTGATGGGCGACAATCTGGTCACCGTGAAAATTGACGGCAGCGAAAATCCAGCGATTCCGCCCTTCGGCGGCCGTATCGATTACCTGACCTATGCCGGCATTTATCGCGACGTCTGGCTGAAGGTCACGGACCCGGTTTCCATCGGCAACCTGAAGATCGAAACCCACAACGTCCTGTCAGAGGAAAAGTCGGCAAGCGTGCGTGTCGATCTTGCCAATCCGCAACAACTGACCTTCCTGGGCTCGGTATCGGCATCGCTAAAGCATGGGGATGGGCGCGTGCTCGCCACGGCTTCCGCGGAAACCAGTGGTGAAAACCTTACGCTCTCTTTCGATGGCCTTACCGGCATAGCCCTCTGGGATATCGACAATCCCGCACTTTACGAAGTCACCGTCGACCTTAAGACAAGCCATGGTTCCGACCGCGTCTCGTCGCACTTCGGCTTCCGCACCGCCGAGTTCACGACCGAAGGCTTTCTTCTCAACGGGCGGCGGCTCAAGCTGCGTGGTCTCAATCGCCATCAGGCCTTTCCGTATGTCGGCTATGCCGCAGGCAGATCGGCCCAGGAGCGTGACGCCGACATCATGAAATCCGTACTGAAGTGCAATATCGTCCGCACTTCGCATTATCCGCAATCGAAGTGGTTCCTGGATCGGTGTGATCGCATCGGCCTTCTGGTCTTCGAGGAAATTCCGGGCTGGCAGCATATCGGCGACGTCGAATGGCAGCAGGAATCGATCCGCAACGTGCGCCGCATGATCGAGCGCGACTGGAATCATCCGTCGATCATCATCTGGGGCGTTCGCATCAACGAGTCGCAGGACAGCCATGACTTCTACGTCGAAACGAACCGGCTTGCCCGTGAACTCGACCGCACGCGGCAGACCGGCGGCGTCCGCTACATAACGGACAGCGAACTGCTCGAAGACGTCTATACGATGAACGACTTCATCCTCGGCAACGAGGAGCTGCCCGGCAACAACCGCCCGCGCACGGCGCTCCGCCCGCAGCAGGAATCGACCGGCCTGTCATACAAGGTGCCGTACATGATCACCGAATTTGGTGGCCACATGTATCCCACCAAGATCTACGACCAGGAGGCCCGCCAGGCAGAGCATGTGCGCCGGCATCTCGAAGTGCTGAATGCCGCTTCTGGCGATCCTGACATCGCGGGTGCAATCGGCTGGTGCATGTTCGACTACAACACTCACAAGGACTTCGGCTCCGGCGACCGGATCTGCTACCATGGCGTCATGGACATGTTCCGCGAGCCGAAGTTTGCAGCCTATGTCTATGCGAGCCAATGCGATCCTTCCGAAGAGATCGTGATGAAGCCGGTCACCTTCTGGGCTCGTGGCGAGCGCAATATCGGTGGCGTACTGCCGCTGATTATCCTCACCAACTGCGACGAGATAGAACTGCAATACGGCGCAGTGACGAAGCGGATCGGCCCGGATCGCGAGAACTACCCGCACCTGCCGCACCCGCCTATCGTTCTCGACCACCGTCATTTCACGCCTGATGAGCTTGGAACGTGGGGGCTTGAATGGATCGACGGCGAGTTCACCGGCTACATTGACGGCGAACCTGTCGCCAAATTGACGCTTGTCGCCGATCCATTGCCGACGACGCTGCAGCTCGTTGCCGACAGCACAACGCTAAAGGCCCGCGAACGCGACACCACCCGTGTCATCATCCGCGCGCTTGACCAGCAGGGGCAGCGCCTGCCCTTCATGAACGACAATGTCACCCTGCAGGTCGACGGGCCTGCAAAGATTGTCGGGCCGGCATCGGTTCCGCTGCAGGGGGGCACGGCGGGCTTCTGGTTGGAGGCGACCGGATTGACCGGTGCAATCAGCGTACAGGCAAGCTGCAACCGCTTCCCTGCGGTCAAGATCGAACTGACGGCCAGTTGAGCATATTGGCGGTGCGCCCGGCAGGGCGTGCCATCATCCGGACTGCGCCGGCTGCACCGACCGAACCGTGCCGTTGTTATCGACGACGCACGAGAATTTCTTGCCGCCGGCGTCGAGGTCGACGCCGAAGGTTCCGTCGGGCAACTGGCGGGAGGCCGTGGGCAGAACCTTGGCGTTCGGACCAGCAACCCCGGCCGCCGAATTGGCGCAGAGCAGCTGCAGATCAGCGGGAGCGGTCTGCAGCGTCGTGCGCGCCATGCTTTCAGGCGCGGGCGGCGTCGGTGGCGTGCAGGCACCGACGAGCGCGACGCTTGTCATTGCCGCCATCATCCGGCCGATCGAAATCTTCTTCGCGGTGTTTTTCCACAAAACCGTGTCCCCCGACTCGTGTGATTTGTTCCCTCTCCGGCGTTGAGCCGGCCCATACTCAGACACCTTTGTAGAGTGCAGCCCCCTGCATCAGCACGATGACCTTGGCGCCGATCTTGATCCGTGACGCAAGGTCCACAATGTCGTCATTGTTCATGCGGATGCAGCCAGAGGACACATCGAGACCGATGGTCCAGGGCTCTGCGGTCCCGTGAATACGATAGATGGTGTCCTGGTCGCCTTCGTAGAGGTAGAGGGCCCTGGCACCCAACGGATTTTCCGGACCGCCCGGCATCCCGGCGGCCCATTTGGCCGCATTCGGATCGCGCGCCACCATTTCGGCCGGCGGCGTCCAGGTCGGCCATTCCGCTGTCCGGCCCACTCGCACGATCCCGGCCCATCCGAAGCCCTCGCGGCCGACGCCAATGCCGTAGCGGATAGCCTGTCCGCCCGGCTGAACGAGGTAGAGGAAATGCTGGTTGCCGTCGATGATGATTGTGCCGGGCGGCTCTGCCGTTCGGAACGTCACCGTCTGCATCCGGAACGCTTCCGGCGCCTGGTTGTTGCGCGCGTAGTACTGGCGCGCTTTCTTCTTGTCGTAGTTGACCCAGGTGTGCGTTTTGGAATCGTAGATCTGCGTCTGTGCCCAGGCAGCAAGAGGGCCGACACAGACGGCGGCCGCGATCAGGGCCGAGGTCAGTTTGCGCCGTCCAACCTCATTCGTCTTCGCCGGAAGTCTGTTGCTTGCCGTCATTTGTTGGCCCACCCATCCACGCGCTTCGCATTGTCCGCGACCCATTTTTTCGCGTAGTCGAGCGGCGGTACGCGTTCGACCTCGAGCGCATAGCTCATCGCGGTCGCGTCCTCTGGCGTCAGATCGACCTTCTCCAGGAACGCTGCGATATCAGGATGTCTCTTCGCGAAAGCCGCAGCGTAGCCAATGCGGAAATTGGCGGCGTCCCAGGCCGTCGATGCCGAGGATTTGGTGACCCAGAGTGGATCGTTGGCACCGACGAGCTTCCACTTGCTGGCATCGTGCGGCGGCTCGGTAAGGCGGACGATCTTGTGCAGGTCAAAAATGAAATGCGGGGCATAGCAGGCAAAGACCAGCGGCTGGTTCGTCGCGATCGCGATATCCAGCCCTGCCATCGCGACTTCTTCTTCCGACTCGACCAGCGTCAGGTTCTTGGCATAGCCGTAGGTGTTCGCCCGCACCCGCTCGATCCCCGTCGAGGACCATGTCGGCGCGCCGAGCCACATCTCGCCTTTGCCATCACCGTCGGTATCCAGAATCTTGGTCCTTTCCGGATCGCTGAGATCGGCGATCGATCTTAGGCCCTTTTCGGCGGCAGCCGGTGTCGCGCAGATACCCTGCCATGCAGGCACGCCACGCTTGGCGAGAACCACGACGCCCTTTTCGGTGACGAAGGTCTTGATGACGTTCTCGAGATTGGGCTGCCAGACCTCCGGTTCGATGTCGACTGTGCCGTTCTCCATGCCGTTGAAGGCAAGCAGTGTCCCAAGCTCCTCCACATCGGCATTGAGCCCAAACTCCTTGGCGATGCTAATCTTGAGAATATTCGCCGTCGCCTGCCCGGAAGGCCAGTTCGGCATCGCGATCACGAGATCGGCGGCGAAGACGGCACTGCTCATCGCAAGCGCTGCGGCAAAGACGGATGAGAAGAGCCCTGAACATGCTACGCACTTCGTCATGCCTGCCCCCCAAAACATGCGAGAAAGGATCGTAGAAATGCACGTTACATCTTGCAGGCGAACATGCATAAAGCGCCTACATCCGTCAAGTCGAGTTGACGTTCGCTTGCGGGCCTACTGAGGGCAGTTGTCACCCACCCAAGCCTTGACGCGCGCAGCCATCGTGGCGAGGTGATCAGCGACGGAGAAGCCGGAGATTTTCTTGCGCGGTGCAAGATCGTGATCGCCATCTTCAAGCCAAAGGACTGATATTGTAGAAGAAAGAGAGTAGGTCGATACCTCTTCACGCGTTCCGAACTCGTCGCGCGTCCCTTGGCAGATAAGCGCCGGCGTGCGCAGATTTTTAAGGTGCGCCGTGCGCAGCTGTTGTGGCTTGCCGGGTGGGTGAAAGGGGTAGCCGAGGCACAACAATCCAAAGATCGAGCCTTGCTCGTACAGGTCGTCGGCGACCATGCTCGCCACTCGTCCACCCATCGATTTGCCGCCGATAATCAGCGGCCCGGAGTTCGCGAGCGCCTTTACAGCCTCCCTATATTCGGGAATCAGAGTCTCGGCTTTCGGCGGTGGCTTTCGCGCATCGGACGTGCGACGCGCGGCCATGTAGGCGAACTCAAAACGTGCAACGCGAAACCCACTTGCCGCAAGCGCTCCCGCGGCAGCAGTCATAGACTTCGAGTCCATCGGGGCGCCGGCACCGTGAGCAAGCAGGATGGTGGCTGAGGGATTGTCCGGGCCGGTGATCAGAAACGTCTCGCTCATTGCGATGTCATAGCGCAATGAGCGAGGCCTCACCATATCGAACGAGCGAGATGATAATCGGTCAATGGAATTTCGGCATGTCGGGAAGCGCCGAGAATTCTTCGCTGATCATTTCGCTCATGGCGACCAGGATCTCTTTGCGGGAGAAGCCAGACCGCTCGAGCTCCTGGATCATTTGGTCGAGATCCAGCTCAAGTTGACCGCGACAGCACGCCACCCGATCGGCAGAAACGAGTAGAATTTCTTCAAGAATCAGCATCGCTTCGCTCCTAATTTACAGAAGCAACCTGCGACCGCGTTAAATGTTCCGACCATGCCCGACAACATTTCCCGCCTGCCAACCGCGCGGGATACAGTAACAATACATCGGATATCGACTGAAACTCCGCACAGAAGCCCCCGTGACGGCCGGTGGTTACCATTAAGCAACTAAACCTGTACACCGTCAGAAGACGCCCCTCCCCACGATCAACCGCTGTCTAAACTGCGCTTCCTCGGTGACCCGTCGCTTCTCCCGGCAGGTTTACTCATGAAAACCTTTGCGCCGCAAATCAAAAAGCCAACCTCTTAGAGTAGACCAACAATTTGTATTGCAACCATCTGATTTAGAAGATTTAATATATAATCAGATACACATAAAGGACTGAGCAACGGAACAGTCTGAGGGCGCCTGCAATGCAAAGTTCCCGAGCAAGCAGGGATGGGGCAGCCAATCCCACGATCAATGAAGTACATGATCAGATCGAGCGCATCCTCTCCAGTGGCGAGTTTCATGCCCCCGATCGGGGCCGACGATTTCTTGAGTTCATTGTCGAAGAGACCCTTTCGGGCCGTGCAGACTACCTGAAGGCATACACGATTGCACAAGAGGTATTCGCGCGGGACACATCCTTCGACGCTCAAAACGATCCCGTCGTCAGGATCGAAGCCGGCCGGATCCGTAGGGCGCTCGAACGCTACTATCTGGTTGCCGGCCACGCCGACAGCATCGTTGTGACGATACCAAAGGGCGGGTATGTACCATCCTTCGATTACGCCGAAGGCGGCTGCGGACCCGCTGTTCAAGCGGCATCTGATCTTGGCGAGCAATCAGAATTGCAGCCCGCTGCACCGACGCCGACGCCTGTCGAGCCAGCCCCCGCCCGCCAGCGGGCTTGGATGTGGCTTGTCGTACCCGCATCTGCGCTGATTATAGGGATTGTCAGCTTCGTTCATCCGCCGCTCCTTCCCTTTGTCACCTCATCGCTGTTGCCCGCAGCTTCTGTTTCAAACGACGGCGCGCAACCCAGGATCATCGTCGAGCCATTCCAGAATATTCCAGGCAAGGCTGCCACGGCGGATATCGCCCAAGGACTGACTGATGAAATCATCGGTCAACTCACGAAGTTCAGGGAGATTCTTGTGATTGCCCCCGGCGCGGAGCCGGGAGCGGAGGCACGAGAGCCTCGGTTCGCACTGCAAGGGAGCGTTCGTATCGAAGGCGACAAAATGCGGCTGATCGTGCGGCTCACCCGACAGGCAGATGGCGCCGTACTCTGGGCAAACAATTATGATGCAGACCTTCGCGACCGCAGCACGTTGGAAGTGCAAACCGAGGTCGCACAGAGCATTGCGACCACCGTTGCGCAGCCATATGGCATCATTTTCCAGACGAACGCCGCCGAAGCCATCAAGCCTGACAGCGGCGACTGGGAAGCTTATTCATGTGCGCTGTCGTATTATGCGTATCGGGCCGAGCTCGATCCGCAAAAGCATGCTGCCGTGAGAGACTGCCTGGAGAGGGCAACCAAGCGACTTCCGACCTACTCCAGCTATTGGGCCCTGCTCTCGCTGACCTATCTCGATGAGGTCCGCTTCCAATACAAAGTCAAAGCCGAGTCGCCGCACCCACTGGCGCAGGCGGTCGATGCTGCCAGGCGAGCCGTGGATCTTGACCCACAAAACGCGCGCGCATTGCAGGCCCTCATGCTTGCAAGCTTCTTCAGCAACGATGTCGATACCGCATTGCGCGCGGGGTCTGCAGCCTATGCCATCAACCCGAACGACACCGAAGTCGCAGGCGAGTATGGCTTCCGGCTCGCAATGTCCGGGAAATGGGATACGGGCTGTGAACTGATGTCCAGTGCCATCAGCAGAAATCCCGGCCCGAAGGGATATTACGAGGTCGGCCTGGCCTTATGCGCCTATATCAGGGGAGACAATCAGGCAGCTGAGCTTTGGGCCCGCATGGCCGATTTGAAACACAACCCAATGCATCATCTTGTTCTGCTAGCCGTACTCGGCGCATCAGGCAAACTTGATGAAGCACGGCGCGAGCGGGACTGGCTCCAGACGAATGATCCAGTGCTTCTCGGCAACATCCGCAAGGAAGTGGCGCTGCGTCTTCACCGTCCGCAAGACCAGGAGCGCTTCCTCGACGGCCTGCGCGCCTCCGGCATTGCAATCCCTCCTGCCGATCGCATGATCGGCAGCCAGTAGGTCGCGACGTAGCATACCGTATGCTACCCCATCCGACGTGTATTTTACTGCCTTAACGTCCGTACTCACCTTATCCTTTGGAAAACCTTGGAGGACATGGCGATGACTGCAAGCGAGACCCCTCAGTCGATGACCAGTGCCGAAGATTTGCGCAAGCGTGCGCTTGAACTTCAGCTCGCGGAGATGGAACGCGACCAGAAGATAAAGGACCGTGAGGCGACGAAACATGCGGAATTCGTCGAGGATTTTTTCCAGAAGCATATCGGCGACACCGAACGCGCGGTCATCAAGCGCTTGGTGATGAAGGCGGCCGCGGACGGAAAATACGAAGCAATGATCTACAGCTTCCCGTCCAGCCTCTGCACGGACAGCGGCCGAGGCATCAACAACAACCTGCCCGGCTGGCAGAATAGCCTGCAAGGCAAGGCGAAAGAAATCTACGAGCTCTTTGAAGCGGTCGCAAAGCCCCAGGGTTACGGCTTGAAGGCGGCGATTATCAATTTCCCCGGTGGCATTCCCGGCGACGTCGGCTTTTTCCTGACTTGGGAGCCGCCCGTCGACTAGCGCGCCAGTGAGTGTTTAATTACCGTTGCACCGATTGCGAGGATCGCAATGCCGGCGCTGGACTTCCCTGTTGCCTGATGTTGAGCGAAACAGCAACGAGAAAAGCCGCGCGTTTCCGCGCGGCTCCTTCTGCCCCCCACTTTAAACTCCCCGATCTCAATCGCGCACGATCGTCCAGTTGTCGTCAGGATTGAACTCCTTGATCGCTGCTGCGCGCTCCTCCGTCTGCGGTCCCAGGTCCCGCTGGTAGACGATATTGGCACCGTTGACGATGAAAGTCTGAACCCCAGTCACGCGATACTTGACCGGCCAGGCGATCAGCGCGAAACCACCCGTCATGTTGCCATTGACGATGTAGCTCTGTTTTCCGCCGATCACGTTCGGGCCCTGAGCCGTCAGGATGCGATAGCGGTAGCCATAATAGCCTTCGCCACGCTTCGCCTTGCTGAAGGCAGCCGTTTCGACCAGCGGTCCGGCCGGACTCTCTTCATCGAAGGCACCGGGCTCCCAGTAGAGGCCGTCGCGCTTCCCTGGGGTGCTGATCAGCTTCTGTGCGAATTCGAAGAGACCGTCCTCGTCCTCGTCGAGTTGCGCGTAGGCGTATTGGGCATTCACATAGTCATGCATCGTTTGGATCGTCGAGAGTTCGTTCTGGCCGACGCGCCGATTGACGATCTCCTGCAGGCCGACTTCCGTGTCGAACGCCCATTTGCCATCCTTGCTCTTCGACAGGGGAAAGGGCAGCGGCCACAGGACGTCACCGATCAGAACCACCTTGCGATCGCCGATATCCTGCAACTGCAATTGCCGTGCAGCACCCTCACGGATCGTTCCGTAGCTTATCATCGCCTCGTTGCTGGATCGCAGCTTGGCCGCGTCCAGGCCGAGAAGGCCAGCCAAGCCATCGACATCATTGGCACTCAGCACGGTCTTGAGCCGTTGAAGCGCCGCCGATGGATCATCGAAAGACGGTGGCGCACCAGCCTCGAACTCCTGAAGATCCGTCTGGGTCTGCGACATGGATGGGGCCGCCCACGCCAGGGAGAGAGCCGTTCCGAGCAACAGCGGGATCAATTTCAACTGTGGTCTCATGGTTTATCTCCGGAAATCTGAATAGCTGGACACCCTATCGCCGGCCGCCGCCACCGCGACCGCCGCCCCCACGACCGCCACCGCCGCGGCCGCCGCCGCCGTGCGGCATCGGGCGCGAGCGTTGGGCGGAGGGACGTGGGCCACCGCGCTGCCCGCCTCCCATGCTCTGTCCGCCTCGCTTGGAAGCGACCGCCTCACGCCGGCCGGACTGCACGTTGCCGAGGGCGTTGGGTTGGCGCGAACGATTGTCGGGTCGTGCCGCCATCTTCGGGCCGCTTGGCCTATTCTTGGCTGCCGCCTTTGATGGACGGTTGGCTGCGTTGCCCGGTCGGTTGGCTGCATTCCCTGGACGGGCATCCGGGCGATTGGCGACATTGCCTGGGCGGGCATCCGGGCGCGATGCCCCCGGCCGGTTCGCGGCAATGTTCCCCGCTCTCGGATTTCCCTTCAGGCCCTCCGCCGTATTCTTGCGGATATCGTCGGCGCGGGCGCTGACATTTCTGCTTCCCTGGCCGCGGTTTGCCTGTCGGTCGCTGACCTTGTTCTTGAGCTGGTTGCGATTATCGGACTGCAGGCTGGATTTGATCGCCGAGCGATCGATGTTGGCGAGCTGGTCCCTGTCGATATTCAGCTTACTGCGATCCACCTTTGTCCAATCGACGTCGTTCCAGTTGACCTTGCCGTTGAAATTCCGGTCGTTGAAACAGTTGTTGCAGTCGATATCGAGGTCGCCGCCCCAGTTGCCGCCCCAGACACCCCAATCGTCCCAATTGACGATTGCCGCCCAGGCGACGCCCGTCACCGCGGCCGCGAAGAATCCGGCGCCCGGGTAATAGTAGTTGTCGTAATAATTGGGATAATAGGATATCGGTTCGACCGCATAGCCCGGTTCGTACAGCATTTCAGGCGGGTACTGCGGGATATAGACCTTCTCCGGATCGGTCGGTCGAATGACGACATTCTCGTTCTCGGTCACCACGGTGATCTTGTCGTCGGTCTTGATGACATTCTTCGCCACCGCTTCATCGCGAAGCTGCTGGATGGCGATCAGCACATCTTTTTGCTGGTTGGTTAGCGCGTCGCCAAGCGATTGAGTCCAATCGAGATCCTCGCTCATCATCTTGACGATGTCAGGATAATTCAGAAGCGATATGACGCTCCCATCCCAGTCGTCCTTCGGCTTGAGATTGGCATCTTTTTTCTTCGCCTCCAGGAAGCGCTGAGCCTCGATGATCTGCAGCGGAAACAGCGATGCTGCAGAGATCGCGGCGACGAGCTCATCCGGATAAAGCGCGATGCGGGCGACAAGCACTTCCATCTCGTCCTCGGAGAGGAGATCCGGTTCAGGCTCGGTGGGCGCCGCCGTCTCTGCCGACGCAGGCTTCGGTGTGGGGGTCGTGGTCTGTGAATATGCCGGTGGTCCCGGATGCATGGAAATGATTGCCAGGGTAGAAAGCCCCGCCAGCAATCTGAGGGATCCTGCTTTCATCATGCGCCGACCTCCTTACAAAAAATGGTTCGGATGAATCTCACTGCGGCCTGGGTTTTGCTTCGCCCGACCGCCTGAGCATGACGACTTTCGATTGGGAAAGCGCATCGCCGATTTCAGCGATGAGCGCATCGACAAGGCTCGCATACTCCTGCCGTCGGGTCTCTCTAACACTCTCCGGCAGACGCTCCACATGCGCCAAAGCTTCGGCGGCGGAAGCGAGGTCTTCACACATCGTGCGGAACGTTTCGTTCATCTCGAAAAGATGCCGTACCCTCGCGGCCTGCGCAGGAAACTGCGCCTCTGCAATCCCTAAGGCAGACAAGTGTGTCGAATTACTTTCTCCCGACGTCATGCCGCCCCCCGCTGTCATACTCGCGTCAAGCAGATTGAAGTATTGTATTACAGCTACTTAGGATGGAGACGTAACATACGCGAACTTACGCGTGACGGCTCGTAATGGACCAGACCTACGTCAGTGATAGCCCGCGTCTCGACATTCTGAGTGCCAAAGTCGCAATATCCGCAGAACCCTCGCAACCGCCGGCAAGCCGGTCGAAACACTCTTCAATCCCGATGAAGATGAATTCCTCTGCAATTTGAGACCCGAGGCCAGCGAAACACGCTGCCACGAACCGCCGCCCCTGATCCCTGAAATCCGGACTGCCTGCCGAGCCGCACGACGCTCGATAGATATTACGTGATGCTACGGGCGTTCGCGACCGGGCCGGTCTACTATTTCCTTCCTGAATACGACCGGACGGTTCGGTGAACGGCCGAAAAGGAGTGACCGTGTTTCTCGACTATTTTGCACTCGGCGTGTTGGTGTTCGTCGTGGTCACGCTGTTCTACGCGGTGATCGCGATTCACGACATCCCGCATCTGATCGCCAAGGCCAGAAACCATCCGCACCAGGACGCCATCCATGTTGCCGGATGGGTGAGCCTGTTTACGCTGCACGTCATCTGGCCCTTCCTGTTCATCTGGGCCACCATTTATCGCGAGGATCGCGGCTGGGGCATCCGGGCAGACGGAAAGCTGTCGGCCGAGGCCGAAGCCAATGCCGAAATCGCCCGCCTCCACGCACGGATCGCGGAACTCGAGGCGCCCACGGTAGAGAAGGAGAAAGTCTGATGGAATTACTCCTGATGCTGACCTATGCGGCATTTTGCTTCGCGATCTTCAAGCTGTTCAGGATTCCGGTAAACCAGTGGTCGCTTGCGACGGCTGTTCTTGGCGGCATATTCATCATCGCTGGGCTGGTGCTGCTCATGAGCTACAACCATCCCTACTCCAGCGATGGGCGTATTTACTTTACCTCGGCTCCAGTCATCCCCGTCGTGGGAGGTCAGGTCATAGAGGTGCCGGTCACGCCGAACGCCCCGCTGAAAAAGGGCGATGTTCTCTTCAGGATCGATCCCCGCCCCTATCAGTATACGGTCGATCAGAAAATGGCGTCTCTTGCGGAAGCCAAGCAGACCGTCCTCCAGCTGAAGGCTGCTCTCGACGCCGCCAATTCGGCCGTAACCGGTGCGGAAGCGTCAAGGGATCGCTCGCTGCAAGCCTTCGAGAAGTTCCAAGCATCGAATGAAAATGCAAAATCTAGCGGCAGAGGCGCCGTCTACTCGGAACTCGAAGTCGAGAACCGGCGCGGCATCTACCTGACGGCCGAGGCCGCCGTCGACACGGCCCTTGCTCAGGCAGCACAAGCAAAGCTCGCCTATGAGTCCGAGATCAATGGTACGAATCCCACGGTCGCGCGGCTGGAAGCCGAGTTGGCAAACGCGCAGTACGAGCTCGACCAGACGACCGTGCGCGCGCCGAGCGATGGATACGTGACGCAGGTTTTCCTACGTCCCGGCATGATGGCGAATCCCCTGCCTTTGCGACCGGTGATGGTCTTCATCAACAGTGAGGATCGGATGCTGGCTGCCGCCTTCATTCAGAACTCGCTCCAGCGCGTGCGGGTCGGCGACGAGGCCGAAGTCGCGTTTAAAGCCGTGCCCGGCAAGATCTTCAAGGCGCGCGTCGAGGAAGTCATCGACGTCATGGCGCAAGGCCAGTTACAGCCGGGCGGCGCCCTGATCGATCCGCAGTCGCCCGAACGAATATCGCCGGGGCAGACACTGGCACGTATCGAAATTCTGGAGAACACCGACGAATACCAACTGCCCGGCGGTGTAGTCGCTGAGGTAGCAGTCTACACACATTACTTTCACCACGTCGCTCTCCTGCGGAAGGTCCTGCTGCGTATGAGCAGTTGGATGAACTACGTCTTCCTCGAACACTGAAACGCATCAGCAATTTTCCGGCCGCTGCTTGGGTTCGGCGGCCGGACAAGCTTGGAGATCAACCACGAGAGAGCAAAGGGAGCCCGAGGTGATAGGCAGCCTACCAGTGTTGCGGGGCCTGGCCGGTTTCAAAAGGGACTGGCTTCGTAGCGATATCCCTGCCGGGTTATCGATCGCCGCTGTGGGTTTGCCGAGCGCCATCGCCTATCCGGCGATTGCTGGCCTGCCGCCGGAAACCGGCATCTATGCCAGCATCGTCGCTCCGATCGCCTATGCAATCTTCGGCCCGTCCCGCCTCCTGATCGTCGGCCCGGATGCCGCCACGATGACGGTGCTTGCGGCCGCGATGGCCGCCATCATTGCAGCGGATCCGGCTGCGGCCAACATCGACCGCGTTGCCATCGCATCGGCGCTCGCTCTTGGCGTCGGCGCGTTCTGCATCTTGGCAAAACTGCTGCGGCTCGGCGTCCTCGCGAGTTTCCTGTCACGTCCAATCCTGGTCGGCTTCTTTGCCGGGGTGTCGCTGTCTATCCTCGTCGGGCAGATCAGCCGCTTCACGGGTGTAAAGATCGAATCCGACGGTCTCCTTGCGCCTGTCGTCGAGATTCTCCGCAAGGCCGCCTTGATCCACTGGCCGTCACTTCTATTCGGCCTCTCAATGTTCGCGCTGCTTTGGATTGTGAGGGCTTTCGACCTCAAGATCCCGGGTCCTGTTCTCGTGGTTGTTATTTCCGTCTTTCTCTCGGCGCTCTTCGACTTCCGCGGACACGGCATGGCCGTCGTGGGCGATATCCCAAGCGGCTTCCCGAGCTTTTCCCTGCCGGCAGTCCATCAGATGCCGCTTGATCAGCTCGTGCTTGGTTCGGCTGTGATCTTCCTGGTGAGCTTCGGCGCCGGCATCGTAACCGCGCGAAGTTTTGGATCGCGCACCGGTGAAGACGTCAATGCGAACCAGGAACTGATCGGCCTCGGCGCGGCCAACATTGCACCCGGCCTGTTCGGTTCATTCCCCATCAGCATGTCGGACTCGAGAACCGCCATAAATCTGTCGACGGGCGGCGTCTCCCAGCTGGCGGGACTGGTCTCCGCCGCCGCTCTGGTTGCAGCTCTTGTATTCCTCCACAGCGCCCTGCGGATCCTGCCGATCCCCGCACTCGCTGCTATCCTTGCAACCGCGGCCATCAGTCTTATCGACGTTCAGGAACTCAAGAAGATCTGGCGCATCAGCCGCATGGAGTTCGTCTTTGCGCTTATCGCGATGTGGGGCGCAATCAGCTTCGGCGTCCTGAACGGCGTGATTGTTGCCGTTGCCGCGACGTTCGTCTACCTCCTGCACAAGACGATGTTTCCGCGTGATGGCCTCCTTGGCCACATTGAAGGTCGGCACGGTTTCTTCGACCTCGCCCGTTTCCCGGAAGCTCGCCCTGTCGATGGGGCTGCCGTCTTCGCGATCCAGGGCAATATCCTGTTTTACAACGCCGACTACGTCCGCATGCGGCTCACGGCGGTCGCCCGTGAGCTCGCCCCCGGAACCAAGTGCTTCGTACTCGACGCCAGCGCCATCACGCACGTGGACAGCACCGGCGCCGTCGCACTCGATGCCGTGGCCGACGCCTTGGCGAAACGGGACATCGTCTTTGCCATCGCCGATCTTAGCCAGGAAAGCCGCGGCATCCTTGAGCGTGCCGGCATCATCAAGAAGATCGGCATCCACAATCTTTTCAATGGTCGGGAAGAGGCGTTGCGCGCGCTGATAGGCAATTCCGCAGAACAGTGAAAGCGCACAGCAACATAAAATAATGGAGGGAACGATGGACGAAGCATACGATCCGAAACAAGAGGCTCAAACGGAACGCAAGGGCAAGCAAAAGAAGGCCAAGTCCTGGGACTACAACAAGGAGATCAAGCGCCTGCAAATCGAACTGGCGCATCTGCAGGCATGGGTAAAAAAATCGGGCGCACGGGTTGTTATCATCTTCGAAGGCCGTGATGCCGCCGGCAAAGGCGGTATGATCAAGAGAATAACGGAGAAAGTCAGTCCCCGCGTGTTCCGCGTCGTCGCTTTGCCGGCGCCAACCGATCGCGAGAAATCCCAGATCTACATGCAACGCTATATTGCACATTTGCCGGCAGCCGGTGAGGTCGTGATCTTCGACCGCAGTTGGTACAACCGGGCGGGGGTCGACCGCGTCATGGGCTTTGCCAGCGAGAAGAAGGCGCAGCGTTTCCTTGAACTGGCACCCCGCTTCGAGGCGGCCATTGTCGAAAGCGGCGTCATTCTGTTGAAGTATTTCTTGACCGTCAGCGAGGAAGAACAGGAACGCCGCTTCAAGCGGCGCATCGACGATCCGGTCAGGCAGTGGAAACTCAGCCCCATGGACGTCGAGTCTTATCAGCGCTGGTGGGACTATACGCGGGCCTATGACGAGATGCTGCGGATGACGGATAGCAACCACGCGCCGTGGTGGATCGTGCCGTCCGACGACAAGGAGCGCGCCCGGATAAACTGCATCTCGCACATCCTGCAGTCGATCCCCTACGAGCGCGTGAAATTCGAGGCACCGGATCTCGGAAAACGGCAGAAGCGGCCATCGAATTACGTTGAGGATCAGGGCGTCAGAAACGTCGTGCCGGAAACGACACGATGAAGCACAATCCGTTCTGGCACCCCTTATGGAAACCCGCGGGATAGGCATACGGCGATGGAGCAACCAACGAGCGGGACAGTGGCGCAAGCTGGTCCCGCGCAGATCTCCGTAGAAGCACGGGTCAGCGACCTGGTGCGGATCGGCATCATTGGGCTGTTCGCCTATTGGAGCCTGCAACTGGTTGCGCCATTCGCGCTGATCATCATCTGGTCCGCAATCCTTGCCGTGGCCCTCTTCCCAATGTTCGACGCCTTGTCCAGGCTGCTTGGAGATCGGCCGGCGCTTTCGGCCACCGTTATTGTCATCGCATGCCTTGTACTCATCATTGCACCATTGGCGCTTGTCGCAGTCAATTTTGCCGATGCAGTCCAGGCCCTCGTCAGTCAGTTGAAAACCGACAATTTCACGCTGCCCGCCGCGCCGGAAGCGATACGTGGCTGGCCGGTGGTTGGCGAGCGCCTCTATGCCGGCTGGAACCAGGTCGCAAGCAATCTCGCTGCTACGATCATGAAATTCCAGGCACCTCTTCGCGAAATCATGGGCGTCGTTCTCGCCAAGCTGGCTTCGATCGGAGGCGGGGTGTTGAGCTTCGTCGCTTCCATCATTCTCTCCGGCATCTTCCTCACCATGTCTCCTCGCCTCGCGGCAACCATCCAGGTATTGGCAAGCCGCATCGGCGGAGAGAGGGGTGTCGGTTTTGCGCGGCTGGCCGGGTCAACGGTTCGCAACGTCTCGCGCGGCGTCATCGGCGTGGCCCTCCTTCAGACGCTGCTCTGCGGCCTGTGTTTCGCCTTTTTCGACATTCCGGCACACGGCGCCTTGACCTTTCTCGTGTTCATGCTTTGCCTGATGCAGCTCGGCCCGGGCCTCGTTCTTGTGCCAGCCGTCGTCTGGGCATGGTTCTCCTGGCCGACATCGTTGGCATTTGCCTTTACGGTCGTAGCGATCCCGATCACGGTCGTGGACAATGTCTTGAAGCCGATCTTGATGTCCCGAGGGCTATCGACCCCGATGCCGGTGATCCTCATCGGCGTCATCGGCGGAACCCTTTCGCATGGCTTGCTCGGCCTGTTTCTGGGGCCCATTGTCCTCAGCGTGTTCTACGAACTGCTGCGAGCCTGGGCGTGGCCCTCCGCACCTGCCGAACAAACGGCAGCGACCCTACCGCACGACGACAGGGACAAAAGCATCGAGGGCGCCGCGCCGGGCTGATTCTGGGGAGGATTTCGTCACGCATTTCGTCTCAGGTGCCGTTGCGCAATGTCAGGAACGCATCTGCTTCCCGCCCTGCACGCCACAGCACAACATCCTGGATGTCGCGGCAAAGCCGCTCACATTCGAGGATCCGCCCCTCATCGGTCGGGACTTACCGCGCGGAAGCGTTCAAGCGCACAGGCGGCTAGATCATGGGATTCGAAAAGCTCGCCCAATGTCTCGCTTACTGAGAAAGCGGGGCAGTGACGAATCTCGGGAGCATTCAGCATCAGCGTCTCACGCCCGCGCTCTCGACTCATCGATTGCCTCCGGCCTCCAATCGTATTTTAGAATTTGCAGTGCGTACTCGCTGAAATGTTGGATCGTTCCGTTTGAGGAATTCAACCGCTGCGTAGGAGCAGGCATTTGATGGAAACGAGCAGGACCCATATCGCGGATGTCATTGACCCGGGCGACGCTCTCGGCGAAGTCCTGTTCGGACTGATCATGGCGCTGACATTCACGGTCGGCTCGCGGCTCATCTTCACCGAAGAAGGCCTTGACGTTCGAGAGCTGATCGTCGCGACGATCGGATGCAATGTTGCGTGGGGCATCATCGATGCCGTGCTGTTCGTCCTGGGAACGGTTTTCTACAAGAGCCGGCGCGTGCGCCTCTTCAGGCAGATCAAGGCGGCCAAGAGCGAGCAAGAGGCGATATCCGCGCTTCGGAAGGAATTTCCCATCGACGACGAACCACTTGTTTCCACAGCCGCAGATGAAGAGGTGCTCTACCAAGCCATGCTGGGACTGGCGCGGCGCGGAAGCCCTGCCAAGCTTCGCCTATCGAGAGACGACTTTCTCGCCGCCTTCATTGTTTTTCTCCTGGTATCGGCGACATCGCTACCCGCGGTCATTCCCTTCTTCATGATCGGCAATGCT
The DNA here is from genome assembly GCF_050644135.1 of Rhizobium sp. YTU87027. Classification (NCBI taxonomy): domain Bacteria; kingdom Pseudomonadati; phylum Pseudomonadota; class Alphaproteobacteria; order Hyphomicrobiales; family Rhizobiaceae; genus Rhizobium; species Rhizobium sp. YTU87027. Next base: position 2,946,549 of record NZ_CP098440.1, read on the forward strand.
GACCTTGCCCTGAGAACCAGCAATTTTCTGCTGATTGCCCTGCTCTTCCTGACAGGCTGTGCCTGGGCGCGCTTTTCCGACGCGAAACCGCTCAATGCAGGTATAACGATGACCTGCCTTGGCCTCGTGCTGGTCGGCATTGCAATCGCTCTCGGGGGCTGAGTATGGAGCATCCCATCAAGCCATCGCCCGCGACGGGAACCACAAAGGCAGCGGATTGGGCATTTCCCCTGCGGTTGCATCTCAGCGTCATCATTGTCGGGTTGCTTGCCTGCACGGCACTACCGCTGGTTTGGATGGCATATAGTCAAGGCAAGGTGACCGCCCTTTCCGCCGGCGAAGCACAAATGCGTCAGCTCGGGTTGCGTACCATCGAGGACTACCGCAATGTCTTTACAAGTGGATATGCCGCGATCGAGACGACCTCTGCCGTTCCGCAAATGCTTACGCCGCCTCCCCAGGACTTATCGGCGAAGCAGAAGCTTCTGCTGCACGCGCTGAAGTCATCGTTCCGTATAGACGGAATCTATGCCGGTTATGCGGACGGGACGTACATGCAAGCGACCAACATTGCGGCAAATCCAACCTGGCGCGACGCGCTGGATGCGCCAGCCGACGCCGCGTTCGCCGTTCGCACAATCACCAAGGTCATCGGCATTCCAGGGACGACGTGGACGTTCTTCGACAAGGACACTCGTCCCCTCGCTCGCCGTGCCGACCGCGACGATGTCTTCGACCCGCGCTCCCGCCCCTGGTACCGCGCCGCGCTCTCGGAGGGACGGGCAACGTCTGTCGGTCCCTACATTTCGGCTGCAACTAACTACCTCACCTTGACATTTGCCACGCCTGCGGGCGGGGAGGGCCAAGTCGTTGTCGGCGCCGACGTGATGCTGTTGACCTTGGGGGAGGTTCTCGATGTCGGCACGATCTCAAAACAGGCGCATGGCTATGTCTTCGACAACACTGGTCGCCTGATCGTGCATTCCGATCCCGCATTCATGGCGAAGCTGCGCGATAACATTCGTCGCGGGAGAGTGCTATCGGCCGCAGATATCGCGGAAGCGGACCCAGCCATCCCGGCCGTCACGAATCTGGCGCAAGGCCGCGAGTTGCCGGATGGCGATGTCGCGCGCTTTCCGGTGGACGGCCGCGAATATCTAGCCCAGAGCTTCCATGCGGAAGTAGCCGGTATGCTGAAAGACTACACTGTGGTCATCGCAGCACCGCTCGACGCCCTCGTCGGGCCGGTCGAGCGAACCTTGAGGCGTAACCTTGTTGCCGCGGCCGCCTTCCTGGCCGCCGGCGCAATAGCCGCGATCATCATCTCCCGATTGATCAGCCGGTCGCTCTATGCATTGGCCGACGAGGCAAGACAATTGGGCAATCTGGAATTCCGACAGAGCCGCGTGTCGCACTCCTGGATATCCGAGGTCAACGCGCTCGGGAAAGCGCTCGGCTCCGCCCGCGATACGATCCGAACGTTCTCGCTCTATGTACCGCGCGAACTGGTCCGCAGGATTGTCATCGCCGGTCAATCGGCCATCGGTTCCGCCTCGCGGCAGGAGATCACCGTCCTCTTCACCGACATCCGCGAGTTCACGACGATCTCCGAGCGACATTCGCCCGAAGATGTCGTCGCCCTGCTTTCCACCTATTTCGAAGCCCTCAATTCGATTGTGGAACGCCATGGCGGCACCATCGTGCAATATATCGGCGACTCTGTTTTCGCCATGTGGAACGCACCCGTTCGCGACGAGCGGCATGTCGAAAACGCCTGCCGCTGTGCCTTGTCAATGAAAGCAGCGATCGACGCGATGAACGCTTCCAATCGCGCCGCCGGTCGCCCCGAACTTGTCACCCGCTTCGGCCTGCATACCGGCCAGGCCGTTGTCGGCAGTGTCGGCGCCGAGACCCGCCGGCAATACACCGCCATCGGCGACACGGTAAACATCGCCTCGCGGCTGGAAGGTCTGAACCGGGACTATGGAACCTCGATCCTTGTCAGCAGTTCGATCCGCGATGCGGTTGCGGAGAGTTTCAGTTTCACGCCGATGGGAGCGGTCAGCGTCAGAGGCCGAACAGGGCAGACAGAGCTCTACGAGCTTCGCGGCTGAGCGCCAGCTCTGCAGCTCGTGGGAACGGGTTCCGCTTGGGAGATCCGCCCAGATCTTTCTAGCTTTTTAGGGGATTGGTTGCGGGGGCAGGATTTGAACCTGCGGCCTTCAGGTTATGAGCCTGACGAGCTACCGGGCTGCTCCACCCCGCGTCCAGCGCATTCGGCTTTACCGAATGTCGCGGCGGCGTAACCGCTTGGCGGTTATGCCTTCTTCGTGAGCAACTTGCGAAGACAAGTTGTTCATGTAAGGGACGCACCATCAGACGAGCTGTCCGGTGCGCCGATTTTTCATTCTGTATATAGGGCCCAAATCAGAAAGGACCGCTTTAGGCGGCCCTTTTTGTTTCGGCTTGGGCCGTCATTTCATGATGAGAAGATTTGTTGTTGCGTTTAGCAGACCTGGCAGCGACCGACTCTCCCGCGTCTTAAGACGAAGTACCATAGGCGCTGGGGCGTTTCACGGCCGTGTTCGGAATGGGAACGGGTGCAGCCGCCCCGCCATAACCACCAGGTCAGCGAAGCGCAACAATTGAGAAGCTGGCAGGCATTCGCCTGTTTTCTTTTGAACACGTTTAGGCGTCACCCCGACACGCTTGTGTCGGAGATGAGCATTGATCAATGAGAACGATCAAGCCAATCGAGCTATTAGTACCGGTAAGCTTCACACATTGCTGCGCTTCCACACCCGGCCTATCAACGTGGTCGTCTTCCACGGCTCTGATAGGGAATACTCGTTTTCAGGTTGGTTTCCCGCTTAGATGCCTTCAGCGGTTATCCATTCCATATGTAGCTACCCTGCTATGCCCTTGGCAGGACAACAGGTCCACCAGAGATATGTCCATCCCGGTCCTCTCGTACTAGGGACAGATCCTGTCAATATTCCTACACCCACGGCAGATAGGGACCGAACTGTCTCACGACGTTCTGAACCCAGCTCACGTACCGCTTTAATTGGCGAACAGCCAAACCCTTGGGACCTGCTCCAGCCCCAGGATGCGATGAGCCGACATCGAGGTGCCAAACAACCCCGTCGATATGGACTCTTGGGGGTCATCAGCCTGTTATCCCCGGCGTACCTTTTATCCGTTGAGCGATGGCCCTTCCACGCGGGACCACCGGATCACTATGACCGACTTTCGTCTCTGCTCGACTTGTCAGTCTCGCAGTCAGGCGGGCTTATGCCATTGCACTCGACGACCGATTTCCGACCGGTCTGAGCCCACCATCGCGCGCCTCCGTTACTCTTTCGGAGGCGACCGCCCCAGTCAAACTACCCACCATACACTGTCCCGGATCCGGATAACGGACCGCGGTTAGACATCCATGACGATAAGGGTGGTATTTCAAGGATGGCTCCACGGAAACTGGCGTCCCCGCTTCAAAGCCTACCACCTATCCTACACATGCCGACACGAATGCCAGTGTAAAGCTATAGTAAAGGTGCACGGGGTCTTTCCGTCTGACCGCAGGAACCCCGCATCTTCACGGGGAATTCAATTTCACTGAGTCTATGTTGGAGACAGCGGGGAAGTCGTTACGCCATTCGTGCAGGTCGGAACTTACCCGACAAGGAATTTCGCTACCTTAGGACCGTTATAGTTACGGCCGCCGTTTACTGGGGCTTCGATTCAAAGCTTGCACCTCTCCTCTTAACCTTCCAGCACCGGGCAGGCGTCAGACCCTATACGTCGTCTTGCGACTTCGCAGAGCCCTGTGTTTTTGATAAACAGTCGCTACCCCCTGGTCTGTGCCACCCCACCACACTTGCGTGCGAAGGGGTCACGCTTCTTCCGAAGTTACGCGTGCAATTTGCCGAGTTCCTTCAACATAGTTCTCTCAAGCGCCTTGGTATACTCTACCTGACCACCTGTGTCGGTTTCGGGTACGGTCTATACGGTGGAGCTATTTCCTGGAACCGCGTCCCTGCAAGATCAATCCAATAAGACCTTACAAGTTGAGCAATCCGTCACTACCACCAGGCCCACGAATATTAACGTGGTTCCCATCGACTACGCGTGTCCGCCTCGTCTTAGGGGCCGGCTAACCCTGCTCAGATTAACTTTAAGCAGGAACCCTTGGTCTTTCGGCGAGAGGGTCTCTCACCCTCTTTATCGTTACTCATGTCAACATTCGCACTTCCGATACCTCCAGGATGTCTCACGACTGTCCCTTCACAGGCTTACGGAACGCTCCGCTACCACGTGTATTGCTACACATCCTCAGCTTCGGTGCATGGCTTCAGCCCCGTTACATTTTCGGCGCAAAGACCCTTATTTAGACCAGTGAGCTGTTACGCTTTCTTTAAATGATGGCTGCTTCTAAGCCAACATCCTGGTTGTTTTGGGATCCTCACATCCTTTCCCACTTAGCCATGACTTGGGGACCTTAGCTGGAGGTTAGGGTTGTTGCCCTTTTCACGACGGACGTTAGCACCCGCCGTGTGTCTGCCGACTAGTACTCCTGGGTATTCGGAGTTTGGTTAGGATCAGTAAGACGGTGAGTCCCCATAGCCCATCCAGTGCTCTACCCCCCAGGGTATTCGGTCGACGCTCTACCTAAATAGATTTCGCGGAGAACCAGCTATTTCCGAGTTTGATTGGCCTTTCACCCCTAGCCACAAGTCATCCCAATCTATTGCAACAGATGCGGGTTCGGTCCTCCAGTTGGTGTTACCCAACCTTCAACCTGCTCATGGCTAGATCACTCGGTTTCGGGTCTAATGCAACAAACTAAATCGCCCTATTCAGACTCGCTTTCGCTTCGCCTACACCTACCGGCTTAAGCTTGCTTGTTACACTAAGTCGTTGACCCATTATACAAAAGGTACGCCGTCACCCTTGCGGGCTCCGACTGTTTGTAGGCATCCGGTTTCAGGTTCTATTTCACTCCCCTTGTCGGGGTGCTTTTCACCTTTCCCTCACGGTACTTGTTCGCTATCGGTCATGCACGAGTACTTAGGCTTGGAGAGTGGTCTCCCCATGTTCAGACAGGATTTCTCGTGTCCCGCCCTACTCTAGGACAATCATGGTATCTACGCGTACGGGGCTGTCACCCACTACGGCCAAGCTTTCCAGCTTGTTCCACTTTAACCACAATTGCCACTGGCCTGGTCCGCGTTCGCTCGCCACTACTTGCGGAGTCTCGGTTGATGTCCTTTCCTGCAGGTACTTAGATGTTTCAGTTCCCTGCGTTCGCTTCTTACACCCTATGTATTCAGGTGCAGATACCTTATCACAATGCTTGGAAACCTAAGCCGTACCGAAGCACAACTTAGATTTTCCAAGCATTTAAGGTGGGTTGCCCCATTCGGAGATCCATGGATCAAAGCTTATTCGCAGCTCCCCACGGCTTTTCGCAGCGTATCACGTCCTTCATCGCCTGTGCATGCCAAGGCATCCACCAAATGCCCTTACGACACTTAATCGTTCTCATTGCCAATGCTCATCAGTTAGCTTCCGCAAAGCGAAAGCAGCACGGTTACCTTTTACAACCGCGCCATCTCATGATGCCATCGACGTGTTCGATCTGATCACTTTATTGGAGCTACGCCGAGCAGCTCGCTTGTGTCAGATCTTTAAGACCAGCTTCTCGAGATTAAATCCGGTACCGCGCGGTCAGGCAACGGTAATCCGATCATCGATCAGACGATACTCGAAAGCATCGAACAACCAACAATCCAGAGCGACAAGCTTCCTACCTACCTCCAGTCCCTCTTTCGCTTCCGGCCGGCTAGGCCATTCACGACGTCATTGGAACTGGGCTCGGACATCGGGCAGAACCCAACACCTGGAAGCCTCCAGATCAATCTTCTCTTCACGATATATGCAGAACAGGCA
>NZ_CP098440.1:2955000-3477500 GCF_050644135.1 Rhizobium sp. YTU87027
CAGAGGCGAACATTTCAGTCCGGAGATTGCGCCAATAGCCGGATCATTTCCAAGAAAATAGGGGCCGAAAACGCGATGGCGAGGTTCTTCGCCCTCACATCTTCACAATCAGATGGTCTCAAGGGCGAATGATTTGGGTACGCACATGCGCGCTCATTTGACTTCTATTGCCAAACTATGCACTTTTCGGCGCCAGCCAACGCTGCCCCCGAAGACGCCCACCGAAAGGACGCGGATCCACCTGCCATGATGACGGAGAAGATGATGATCCGCTCGTTCGGCAACGAGCCGCCGCTTCTCGCCGATGGCAGGCGCGCACCCGACCGCCGCGAGGTTTCATTACGCTGGCTTTCGGGTACGTTCCTCACCGGCATTACATCGAGCGTGCTGATGGGCGTGGCCCTCTTCGCCGCACTGGACGGTCGCCAGCAGCTGGCGATCCCTGCCGAGGCCTACGCCAATATCAATACCGAGGCTCATGCCGATACCGACGTGACGCGCGGCAGCCGCCTGATTGCCTCCGCGATTGCCGCCAAGCCGTCGGACCGCAAGATCATGGAGGTCTCGACCGTCGTCCACGAGGGCGACAAGGAAGTTGTCCGCCGCCAACCCTTCGCACGTGTGAAGATGACGCTGGCCGCCAACCACGTCGCGACCGAGGACTATCCGAGCTTCAACCCCTTGACGATCTTCTCGGCGGACGAGCCCGATGCACAGCCGAACGTTCGCACCGGGCAGATCTACGGTTCCGACGTGGAGTCGGAAGTCAGCCTGAAAACGGTGGCCTATCCCACCACGAAGGATGGTCTTCAGGTCGCGCCCGGCATGACGCTAGACGAGATCGAGGAGAACGTGCGCTCAAACGGCTCCATCCTCACCGATGGCGCAGCCCAGGTAGCGGCACTCTACTATGTCGACCCCCGGCGCTTCTCTACCGATGACAACGACGTTGACCTGACAGCCGGCCTGACGGCGCGCGTGCTCGAGCAGAACATGACGGTCTCCGCACCGGAGTCGATCACCCCGCAGACGGAAGAGTTCGCCGACGATATCATCCCGGTGCGCCAGGTGACCTCGATCATCAAGGCGATGACGGATTCGGGTTATCCGGAGCCGCAGGCCAAGGGCCTGTCCGGCTATCTGTCGCCAATCATCGGATCGGACGACCTCGAAAAAGGCGATGTGCTCCGCATCGGTATCCTGCAGAAAGGCGAACAGGCCAAGATCATTCGCGCCAGCGTCTACCGCGGCAGCCGCCATCTTGTCACCGTGGCGCTCGACGACCACGATCGGTTCGTCGCCGGCCACGAGCCACCGCAAATCGATGCGGTCACGACCGCCTTCGACGACAGCTCGACATCGATCCCGTCCAACCAGAATCTGCCGCGCGTCTATGATGGTATCTATCGTGCGGCGTTGTCCTACGGCATGACCAAGGACATGACCGCGCTGATCATCAAGTTGCTGGCGAGCAGCGTCGATTTCCAGGCGGAACTGCGCCCGACCGATACGCTGGAGGCCTTCTTCTCCGTTGCCGATTCCAACGGGCAGGCAACGGCTGCTTCCGAGCTTCTCTATGTCAATGCCCGCTTCGGTGATACGCAGACCCGCTTCTACCGCTTCCAGGATCCGGAAGACGGTTCGATCGACTACTTCGATCAGGACGGCAAAAGCATTCGGCAATTCCTGCTGCGCAATCCCGTCCCGAACGGCATCTTCAAATCAGGCTTCGGCATGCGCCGGCACCCGATCCTGGGCTTTGCCCGCATGCATACCGGTGTCGATTGGGCGGCGCCGCGGGGCACGGCGATCATCGCGGTCGGTAACGGCACCGTCGAGAAGGCCGGCTGGGACTCCGGCGGCTACGGCAACCAGACCATCGTCCGCCATGCCAACGGCTACGAATCCTCCTACAATCACCAGAGCGCCATTGCAAAGGGCGTCGTTCCCGGTGCCAAGGTGCGCCAGGGCCAGGTGATCGGCTGGGTCGGCACAACAGGCGAATCCACCGGTCCGCATCTGCACTACGAGATGATCGTCAACGGCACCAAGGTCGACCCGCTGCGCGTACGTCTGCCAGGCGGCAAGTCGCTGAACGGCGAAGCGCTGGCAAAGTTCGAGGACGAACGGCAGCGCATCGACACTCTCCTCGGCAATCAGCCGCCGCCGCAGGTCGCCAGCAATTAACAGTATCCAACAAAAATGGCGGCCGGAGCCGCCATTTTCCTTGGGACTGTCGCGCGCCTTAAGCCGCTTCGTTGGCCGCAGAATTCCGTGTCCGGAACAGCAGCCGGTCCGTACCGCTGGTGATTTTCACCGTGGAGCCGTCAGGCACCTGCCCGGAAAGGATCTGTTCGGCGAGCGGATCCTGCACATGCCTCTGGATCACCCGCTTCAGCGGACGCGCGCCATAGACCGGGTCGTAACCCTTGTTGGCGAGCCAGTTCCGAGCATCGTCGTCGAGTTCGAGCGTGATCTTGCGCTCGGTAAGCAGCGCTACCAGACGCTTCAGCTGGATATCAACGATCGCGCCCATTTCCTCGCGCTTCAGGCGGTGGAATAGAATGATCTCGTCTATGCGATTCAGGAATTCCGGCCGGAAGTGACCGCGCACAACCTCCATCACCTGCTCGCGAACCGCCTCGCTGTCGTCCCCTTCCTTGAGCTGGGTCAGGTACTCGGCGCCGAGGTTCGACGTCATGATGATCATCGTGTTGCGGAAATCGACCGTCCGGCCCTGACCATCGGTGAGGCGGCCATCATCGAGAACCTGCAACAGGACATTGAAGACGTCGGGATGCGCCTTCTCGATTTCATCGAATAGCACGACCTGGTATGGCCGGCGGCGAACAGCCTCGGTCAGCGCGCCACCTTCATCATAGCCAACATAGCCGGGAGGAGCACCGATCAGCCGGGCCACGGAGTGCTTCTCCATGTACTCGGACATATCCATGCGTACCATCGCCGTTTCGTCGTCGAAGAGGAAGCGAGCAAGCGCCTTGGTCAGTTCCGTCTTACCGACGCCGGTCGGGCCGAGGAAGATGAACGAGCCGATCGGCCGGTTCGGATCCTGCAGTCCGGCACGGGCGCGGCGGACGGCACGCGACACGGCCTGAACCGCATCACCCTGGCCGATCACCGATTTCGCCAGCTCGTCTTCCATCCGCAGCAGTTTGTCGCGTTCGCCTTCCAGCATCTTGTCGACAGGAATGCCGGTCCAGCGGGAGACGACATGCGCAATGTTGTCGGGGGTCACGACCTCCTGCACCATGGCGCTGCGATCGCTGTCCTGCTGCTCCGCTTCGCTGAGTTTCTTTTCCAGCTCCGGAATGACGCCGTAGGTCAACTCGCCGGCGCGTTGGAACTCGCCCTTGCGCTGAGCAATCGCGAGTTCGTTTCGAGCCTCGTCCAACTGCTTCTTGAGGTCTGCGGCCAGGCCGAGCTTCTGCTTTTCCGCCTGCCAGCGGGCCGTCAACGCATTGGCCTCTTCCTCCAGGTCGGTCAGTTCGGTTTCAAGCCGCGTCAACCGGTCGGCAGAAGCGACATCCGTTTCCTTCTTCAAAGCTTCGCGCTCGATCTTCAGCTGCATGATGCGCCGATCGAGTTCGTCGAGCTCCTCAGGCTTGGAATCCACCTGCATGCGCAGCCGCGCAGCGGCTTCGTCCATCAAGTCGATTGCCTTGTCGGGCAGGAAACGGTCGGTGATGTAGCGGTTGGAAAGCGTCGCAGCCGCAACCAGGGCCGAATCCGAGATGCGAACCTTGTGATGCTGCTCGTATTTTTCCTTGAGACCGCGCAGGATCGAGATCGTGTCCTCGACCGTCGGCTCCTCGACCATGACAGGCTGGAAGCGGCGAGCAAGGGCAGGATCTTTTTCGACATGCTTGCGGTATTCGTCGAGCGTGGTCGCACCGACGCAATGCAACTCGCCGCGGGCAAGCGCAGGCTTGAGCAGATTGGAGGCGTCCATCGCCCCATCCGCCTTGCCGGCACCAACAAGCGTGTGCATTTCGTCGATGAAGAGGATGATCTCGCCGTTTTCGGCCTGCACTTCGTTGAGCACGGCCTTCAGCCGCTCTTCGAACTCGCCGCGATACTTGGCACCCGCAATCAGCGCGCCCATGTCGAGCGCCATCAGCTTCTTGTCCTTGAGTGACTCAGGCACATCGCCATTGACAATGCGCAGCGCAAGACCTTCGACAATCGCGGTCTTGCCGACGCCGGGCTCACCGATCAGCACTGGATTGTTCTTGGTGCGGCGCGACAGAACCTGGATCGTGCGGCGGATTTCGTCGTCACGGCCAATAACAGGATCCAGCTTGCCCTCGCGAGCCTCGCCAGTCAGATCGCGGGCGTATTTTTTCAGCGAGTCGAAGCCCTGTTCGGCATTCGAGCTGTCGGCGGTGCGGCCCTTGCGGATTTCGTTTATGACCTGATTGAGCGCAAGTGCGGTGACGCCGGCATTCTTAAGCGTCGTCGACGTCGAAGCCGAAGACTCGATCGCCAACGCCTGTAGCAGGCGCTCGACGGTGACAAAGCTGTCGCCAGCCTTCTTGGCTGCCTCTTCGGCCGTCGAAAGAACCTTGGCAAGCGGCTGCGCAAGATAGATCTGCCCGTTGCCGCCGGAAACCTTCGGCAGCTTGGCGAGCGCGGCATCGTTGGCGAGGCGCGCAGCCTTGGGATCACCACCTGCGCGTTCAATCAGCGATGCGGCCATGCCCTGGTCGTCGTCAAGCAGCACTTTCAGAACATGTTCGGGCGTGAACTGCTGGTGCCCCTGCGCAAGCGCATAGGTCTGGGCGGACTGAATAAAACCGCGCACCCGCTCGGAGTATTTTTCGATATTCATGCTGTACCTCCATGGATCGCCCTGCCCTTATAAGGCACAGGCCGATGACTGAGATTGAGCTCCCTCAAAACGGCAAGCCCATTGTTCCACCACGTTTGGGATTTGTGGTTGAAGAACTTGGGCTGGATATGGTGGAGGATTTGAAAAGTTTAAAGGGGGGCAGGAAGCGAAAAACCCCGGGCCTTGCGACCTGGGGTTCATATTTTGTATCGGTCTCCGCAGGATGGCTTTTGCCAGCGGACAGTCGCTGGCTCACTTGATTTCTTCGATGTCATTGGGCTTCCAAGAACCGTCGAAGGCGGGCTGCGTCGGTCCGTAAATGCGAATGTAGCTGAACCAGCCGCGTCCGGGCTGGGTCTTGATCCAGCGACCCTCGCCATCTTTAGGCGGCGTAGGGCCAAAATAGAGATCGACCGGCTTGGATGTATCGATGTCCTTCAGCTCGAGAGCGAGCGCAAGGTCGCCTTGTTCTGATCGGTCTGGACCTCCGAACGCGTCTGTGCGTCGTAAAGCGTTACAGACCAGAACAGCTTGCCTGAAACTGGCTGCGCGATAGTCAGCTTGTATGACTTGCCGCCGTCCAGAAACGCACCGCTACCGTCTCGCGCGCCGAGCCAATACAGCGACCCGGCACCGGCAGACCGCCGGAACATGGCCGGCGACGTAACAATCGCCTGTGCGAACCAGCGATCGCGTGCCTCCAGATCAACGCCCATCGGCGTCTCGAACTGTGCTTCGTTGGGAACAAGACCGACCCACTCCCACTTGCGGTCCGGCCATGCGAAGCGATCGGGCCGGTCGCTATCGAAGGCCGATGCGATAAGCTGGTCTCGACCAACCTTCGCGGCCTTTTCAATGATAGCCTTCGCACGATCGTCTGGAGCAAACGGCTTACCCTTTTTGATACCGAGCGTCGCAAGCAGCCCGTACATAGGCGTGAACTTCTCGACCAACGGCTCCTCATCAATGATCCGGTTCAACACCTGCCAGAACTGGATATTGTCCTCTCATTTGAGAGATGTGCTGTCCATTGTCCTGTCGGTCGTATCGATGATCGGCATGGGTGTCGGCTTCCTAGGCGTTGAAAAATCCAAGTACGTTACGGTAACAGCCGCGGCGTTTGCGCTGAGCTTTGCGCGGTGGTGATCGAGGAAGATGGCCCGCGCCTGTTGTCATTAGCCGCGATCACCTGGGGCATGGCCACAAAAAAGGTCGCTCCGAGGAGCGACCTTCTACCACCAAATCGGATCGCGAGATCCGGTTATTCCGAAGCGGCATCCGCCAAAGCAGGAGCATCGCTGGGCTCTGCACCCTCGGCCGAAGCCTCGCCTTCTGCGGCGCGGCGCGGACGACGCGGACGGCTGCCGGCAGTGCGGCGACGCGGCTGGCGTTCGCGTGGCTGGCCCGCGGCACTTTCCTCGTCCATCGAAACCTCTGCCGGGATACCTTCGATCTCCGGCTGCGGACCGCTGCCATCGATGACTTCGGGCTGCGGAGCTGCAACTACGGCTTCAACCGGAGCAGGCTGCTGTTCCTGACGCCGCGGCTGGCGCGGTTGCTCGTCATTACGACGTGGCGGCTCATCGTGGCGGCGCTGCGACTGCTCGCCCGAACGGCGCTGCTGATGCTCATGCTGCTGACGCGGCGGCTGGACGATGACGACATCGTCGTTGTCGATGCCTTCGACATCGTCGCCCTCGCGCTCGACGCCTTCACTGAATTCATTGCGGTCGTCGCGCTGGAAGCGCTCCTGCATCTGGGCCTGTGCGGCAGCAATGATGCGGTTATAGTGTTCGGCATGCTGCAGGTAGTTTTCGGCGATGACACGGTCACCCGAGCTCTGCGCGTCGCGAGCGAGCTGCGCATACTTTTCAGCGATATGCTGTGCGGTACCGCGGATCTTAACGTCTGGGCCGGAGCTGTCGTAGGTCCGCGTCAGCGGATTGCCGCCCTTGCGGTTGAAGTTGTTGTTATTGTTATTTCCACCACCGCCGCCGCCGTTGTTGCCACGCCCGCGACCGCGCTTGTTCTGCTGTCCTGGCCTCATAGATCGTTCACCTGAATTCTCTGTTTGTTGTGGAGTTATGGCACCAACCGCCGTGGCCGGTTCACCGGCTCAGGGCCCTCGTGCCGCAAGCATACTGCGCCTTCGCGCCAACCTGCCGCTTGTTCTCAAGTCAGTTTGACTGATTCACGCATTGGGTCGTGTTCAACCTTTGAAGCTCTCGTTTAAAAGAGCGGACCCCCGAGGCCGAGCTAGTATCGAACGACTCACCGTTCTGTCCTATCTCTCCAATGCGCAGGGTCAACCTATATTGCTTCCCGTGGAAATCCAAGCGTTTTCTTCGCAATGGCACCAATGTCCTGTTCGATGCTTTAAGCTGTCACGCATCACTTGAGCGCGAACACAAGCGCCCGGTCATTCTGGCCGTAATCCTTTACGGATTCCAGAAGCTTGAAGCCCTCAGCCTCGAAAACGTCTGTCACGTCATTTCGCTGGTCGTAGCCGATCTCAAGTCCCACAACGCCGTTCGGCTGCATGAACCTTGCCGCATCCTTGGCGATGGTTCTGTAGGCGTCAAGTCCATCCTGGCCGCCATCCAGTGCGGCATGGGGATCAAATTTCGTCACTTCGGGAGCGAGAGTGTGAACAACCTTAGAAGCGATATAGGGCGGATTTGAGACAATCGCATGAAACGCGCCGTGGATATTTTCAAACCAGCTGGACTGAATGGCTTCAAAGCGATCCTGCAATCTGTTTCTTTCCGCGTTTGATTGTGCCGTCCTCAACGCATCAGCCGATATATCGCTGCCGACGCCTGACGCTTCCGGACATTCGCTCAATAGCGCCAGGCATATCGCCCCGGTTCCGGTTCCCAGATCAAGGATATGGATATGGCCCTCGGTATTTGCAAGATCACGCAGATAAGGAAGCATCGTATCGACGAGAATTTCCGTATCGGGCCGTGGCTCAAGGGTCTCCACGGAGAGCGACAATGGCAAACCATAGAACTCGCGTTCGCCGAGAATACGGTGAACCGGCTCATGCGCCAACCGGCGCTCGATCGCCTGCTCGATCATTGCCGTCTGATCTGTGCTGACGGTTTCGCCGCCACGCGTCACGATGGCGGTCGTCGAAAGTCCAAGCAGCCCTGCGACGAGCACACGAGCGTCAGCCGGAGCGCTGTCGATGCCAGCTTCGGTGAAGCGACGGCGAGCCTCAGCCAGCAATTGGGAAACCGTAGGCTCGGCCTGTTTCCCGCTCATGCTCATTGCTGCTCGCCGAGTTGTGCCAACTGGCTCGCCTGGTAGTCGGCCATCAACGCATCGACTACCTCGTCGATTTCGCCGACCATCATCCGATCGAGCTTGTAGAGCGTCAGATTGATGCGGTGGTCCGTCACCCGCCCCTGCGGGAAGTTGTAGGTGCGGATGCGCTCCGAGCGGTCACCGGAACCAACCTGGCTCTTACGGTCGGCGGAACGCTCGCTTTCGGCGCGCTGGCGCTCGGCGTCATAGAGGCGTGAGCGCAGAACCTGCATCGCCTTGGCGCGGTTCTGGTGCTGCGACTTCTCAGAGCTGGTGACCACGATGCCGGTCGGCAGGTGGGTAATGCGAACGGCAGAGTCAGTGGTGTTAACGTGCTGGCCGCCGGCACCAGAGGAGCGCATCGTATCGATGCGGATGTCTTCCGGCCGGATCTCGATGTCGATTTCCTCTGCCTCCGGCAGAACCGCGACGGTGGCGGCCGAGGTATGGATGCGGCCGCCGGCTTCCGTTTCGGGGACACGTTGGACACGGTGGACGCCGGATTCGAATTTCAGCTTGGCGAACACGCCCTTGCCGGTGATCGTCGCGATGATTTCCTTGAAGCCGCCCGCTTCGCCGTCGCTCGACGACAGCACCTCCACCTTCCAGCCATGAGCGGCTGCGTAACGCTCATACATCCGGAACAGGTCGCCAGCAAAGAGCGCAGCCTCGGAACCGCCCGTGCCGGCACGGATTTCCAAAATCGCGCTCTTCTCGTCGGCCGCGTCCTTCGGCAGCAACAGGATCTGGATTTCCTGCTCCAGCGCCTCCAGCCGCTCCTTCACGTCAGGGAGTTCCAGCTCGGCCAGATCGCGCATTTCGCGGTCCACCGACCTGTCGTTCAGCAAGGTTTCGAGGTCCGCGAGCTCAGCTATCGCCTTCTCGTAGGCGCGGATCTTCGTGACGACGGGCTGCAGCTCGGAATATTCGGAGGCAAGCTTGACGTAGACATCGGCCGAAGGGCCAGCCGACATGCGCGCTTCGATCTCGCCAAAACGGCGTTCCAGCTCGCGCATCTTTTCAACGGGAAGCTTCGCCACCCTTCACTCCGATTCTGCTTGTCTTCAACTAAAGAGGAATATTGTGAGCGTCGGCGAAGTGGGCAAGCACGTCGCGCATCGGGGTCGCCGACTTGGTATCGTCAAGCGCCTCGTTCACCACCTTTGCCAGCGCCTCGGCGTCTAGGCCGAGCAACATCGCCTTGACCGGACCAATAGACGCCGGCGACATCGATACCGAACGGAAGCCGATGCCGAGCAGTGCCATTGCCGAGATCGGCTTGCCGGCCAGTTCGCCGCACAGCGTCACCGGCGTATTATTGCGCTCGCCCGCACGCACGATGTCGCGCAGGATCCTGAGGAACGGTTTGCCCAGCGGATCGAAACGGTCGGAAACGCGCGCATTGCCGCGATCGACCGCCATCGAGAACTGGAAGAGGTCGTTCGAGCCGACCGAAACGAAATCGACCGCCGCCATCAGCTCGTCGAGCTGCCAGAGCAGCGCCGGCACCTCCAGCATCGCGCCGAATTGCAGCTTGCGCGGCAGGCCGTGGCCGAAGCGGGAAAGGTGTTGAACTTCCTTCTGCAGGAGCTCACGCACCGCAGCGATCTCGGAAACTTCGGTCACCATCGGCACCATCAGCTTCAGCTCGATGCCGGCAGCCGCCTTCAGCATGGCGCGCAACTGCGTGCGCAGCAGACCCGGACGATCGAGCGACAGGCGGATCGCCCGCCAGCCGAGCGCCGGATTTTCTTCTTCGTGGCCACGGAAATAGGGAACGACCTTGTCGCCGCCGATATCAAGCGTGCGGAAGGTCACGACCCGCCCGGCTGCCTGCTTCAGCACGTTGCGATAAAACAACTCCTGCTCTTCCGCCTTCGGCATGGTGGAAGCAATCATGAACTGCAGTTCGGTGCGGAATAGACCGATCCCTTCGGCGCCGGAGTCCGAAAGCTGCGGCAAATCAACCAGCAGTCCGGCATTCATCATCAACGATACGCGTTGCCCGTCCTTGGTGCGCGGCTCGACGGAGCGCAGCGCCCGGAACTGTTCCTGCCGGCGGGCGCGGAACCGCACTTTTTCCTCGTAGGAGCGCTGATGCTCCGGCATAGGGCGAAGATGCACATGCCCGCCATCGCCATCGATGATGACGGCATCACCGTTTTCGGCGAGCGCCACCACACCGGCAGCCTGCCCGATCACGGGAATGCCCATGGCGCGCGCGACGATCACCACATGGCTCGTCACCGCGCCTTCTTCCAGCACGAGGCCACGCACATTGGCACGCGGATAATCGAGCAATTCGGCGGCGCCCATGGCACGCGCCAGAATGATGGCGTCGCTCGGGAAACCATCCCCCGCGGTGCGGCCGGTATAGCCCGTCAGCTGCCGCAGCAGCCGGTTCGCGAGATCTTCAAAATCGTGCATCCGCTCCCGCAGATAGGGATCGGTCATGCGGATCATGCGCGCCTTGGTGTCGCTCTGCACCTTCTCGACCGCGGCTTCCGCCGTCAGGCCGTTGCGGATCGCCTCCTCGAGCTTACGCACCCAACCCTGGTCGTGGGCAAACATACGATAGGTTTCGAGAACCTCGCGGTGCTCGCCCTCCATCGATACGTCGCGCTGCGACAGAAGGTCGTCGATCGAGATGCGAAGCGACCCGAGCGCCTCACCCAAGCGGCGGATTTCCTTCTCGGAATCCTCGTTCAGCAGGTTGGTGACGACGATACGCGGCTCGTGCAGCACGACATAACCGAGGCCGATACCTTCGTTATAGGTGTCACCATCGATGGTCACCGAACGTGTCAGGTCGAGTTCGAGACCGGGCTTGGTGATTTTCTTGAGCTCACCGGTGGCGATCATCTCGGCCAGCACCATCGCGGTCGTCTCGAGCGCTTCGAGCTCTTCTTCGCGGTAGGTGCGGCTTGCCTTGTTCTGCACGACCAGAACGCCGAGCGAACGACCCGTGCGCAGGATCGGCACGCCGAGGAAGGAATGATAGATCTCTTCGCCGGTTTCCGGCAGGTAGCGGAAGGCTGGATGCGATTGCGCGTCGGATAGATTGAGCGGCTGCGCCGATGCCGCGATCGTACCGACTAGGCCCTGTCCCATCTTGAGTTGGGACAGGTGGACCGCTTCCTTGTTCAGACCTTCGGTTGCATAGAGTTCGAGCACGCCGTCGGCACGCAGCACGTAGACGGAGCAGACCTCCGCCACCATGTTGCCTGCGATCTGGCGAACGATCCGGTCGAGACGCTCCTGCGGCTCCAGCGGCTCCGCCATCAACTCGCGTAGCCGCTTGAGCAGCACGCGCGGACCGCCAGAAAGGTCTCTCATTGCGTCTCAAGCTCCAAAACAAACATCAAAGTCTGACAGCCATTGGCCGCGTGACTTTTCAACTTGAACGCGCGGCAGCCTGTTCAGAATCAGTTCTTATCCAGACCGTAGCAGGAATGCAAAGTCCTGACAGCGAGTTCTGCATACGGACCGTCGATCAGGATCGAAATTTTGATCTCGGACGTCGTGATCGCCTTGATATTGATGCCCTTGTCGGCCAGCGCCTTGAATGCGGTGGCGGCAACGCCCGCATGGCTGCGCATGCCGATGCCGATGACGGACACCTTCACAAGACCCGATTCGTTCTGAACGACGTCGTAGCCGATCTTTTCCTTGTTCTCGCCGAGGACCTTGATCGCCTTGTCGACGTCGCCCGACGGGACCGTGAAGGTCATGTCGGTCTTCGAGCCATCTTCGGAGATGTTCTGGACGATCATGTCGACGTTGATGTGGCTTTCGGCCAGCGGTCCGAAGATCGCGGCGGAAACGCCCGGCCGGTCTGCAAGACGGCGAAGGGAGATCTGAGCCTCATCCTTGGCATAGGCGATGCCGGTGACTACTTCCTGTTCCACGATTTCATCCTCGTCACAAATCAGCGTTCCGGGCGGATTCAAGAAGTCACCCATGCCCGGAGCATCGGGATCTTCGAAAGAGGAGCGCACGAAGGTACGGACCTTGTGCACCATGGCAAGCTCGACCGAACGAACCTGCAGGACCTTCGCGCCGAGCGAGGCCATTTCGAGCATTTCCTCGAAGGCAATCTTCTTCAGGCGGCGTGCTTGTGGCACGATGCGCGGGTCCGTCGTGTAGACGCCGTCGACGTCGGTGTAGATGTCGCAGCGATCGGCCTTAACCGCAGCCGCGATCGCAACCGCCGAGGTATCCGAGCCGCCGCGGCCAAGCGTCGCGATGCGGTTGTCGGGTCCCAGACCCTGGAAACCGGCGATGACGGCAACCTGGCCTTCGCCCATACGCTTGATGATGTCGGAGCCATCAATATCGAGAATGCGTGCGGCACCATGGGCGTTGTCCGTCCGGATCGGGATCTGCCATCCCTGCCAGGAGCGAGCATTGATATCCATCGCCTGCAGCGCGATCGCGAGCAACCCGGAGGTCACCTGCTCGCCGGATGCAACAACGGCGTCATATTCGCGGGCATCGTAGAACGGCGAATTGGCGCCGACAACCTTCGGCGTGCCCTGCACCCAGCCGACCAGCTCGTTGGTCTTGCCGGACATGGCCGAGACGACGACCGCCACTTCATGGCCGGCATCGACTTCACGTTTCACATGGCGGGCAACGTTCTTGATGCGGTCCAGATCAGCGACGGAGGTCCCGCCGAATTTCATTACGATGCGTGCCATATGCCTCTACCACGACCTAGTGCCGAGAGAGACCAAAGCCAGACCCGGCATCACGAACCCTGCATGGAGCCGCATGGCTGAAGAGCCAGGAATTGGGAGTTTCTGGAACCCTTCTAAGGCCCTGCGCCCCAAGGGCCCAAGTTGCCGCGTCTCTTAGCGAGTTTGTAGGGGGGTGGCAAGGTGTGGAAAGGAGATTGCCGGCGTGCCGGCGTGGAAGGCAGAAGCCATCCTTGAAGTGGACACGCACGGCGCTATTTCTGCCCATCTGCTCTACCTTTCACACACAGGACAGTATGGGGAGCGATTTGCCTTTGGACGAAATGAACCACGCTGAGCGCCGACGAAGCTTGGTGCACCTTGAAGGACTGATGGCAACCCTGAAGCCTCTTGCCAATGCAAGCGAGAACACAAAGCTCTGCGTGGCGATGACAAGGGTGCAGGCGCTCTTGCGGGACAGTCTTGACGAAATGGCCGAAGCATCGAATCCGGTCACCGATGAAATTGTCGAGGAGGCCGTTCAAATCGTCGCAGAGATTGAATTCAGGCTGACGATGGGCCTTCGTTCTGGCACCGTTCATTAACATACGGACAACAGAAGCAGCCGGTCCTTGCGTCCATGTTTTAGAGGGGATCAAGCTTGTCGCAGCCCGTTCTGTTCACACCGTTTCGCGTCCGCAATGTTGAGCTGGCAAATCGGATCGTTATTGCGCCGATGTGCCAGTATTCTGCCAAGAATGGCTGCATGACCGATTGGCATATGATCCATCTCGGTCAACTGGCTTTGTCAGGCGCCGCGTTGCTGACGATCGAGGCCACGGCGGTCGTTCCCGAGGGACGGATCACGTTTGCGGACGTCGGGCTCTACGACGATAGCACCGAAGCGGCAATGGCCCGCACTCTCGAAGCCATCCGCCGTTGGTCCGATACGCCAATTGCCGTGCAGCTTGCCCATGCTGGTCGCAAGGCGTCCACAGAGGTTCCTTGGCGCGGCGGCTCGCCGTTTCCTCCCGATCATTCGAATGGCTGGCAGACCGAGGCTCCGTCCGCGATTGCTTTCAATCCCAACTCTGTGCCGCCGACGGCGTTGGATCGGGAGGGCCTGAAACGCGTACGGGACGCATTTGCCGCCGCCGCGGTTCGCGCTGCGAGGATCGGCATCGATGCTGTTCAGATTCACGGCGCACACGGCTATCTGCTGCATCAGTTCCTGTCCCCGTTGTCCAATCAGCGCTCCGACGAATATGGCGGCTCGCTCGAAAACCGCATGCGGTTTCCTCTAGAGGTATTCGAGGCCGTTAAGGCGGCCTTGCCGTCCGACAGAGCTCTGACGATGCGGGTGTCGGCAACGGACTGGGTCGAGGGCGGCCTGGACATCGATCAAGTCATAGCCTTTGCGCAGAATCTTAAATCAAGGGGATGTGACGCAATTCACGTATCCAGCGGCGGGCTTCATCCCGCCCAGCAGATCCCCATTGGCCCCAACTACCAGGTACCGCTCGCGCGCGCGATCAAATCTGCCATCGATATCCCTGTTGTCGCTGTGGGCCTGATCACCGAACCGATACAAGCCGAAGCCATTGTCGCCACCGGCGATGCCGATCTTGTCGCTCTCGCCCGCGCGGTCCTCTACGATCCCCGTTGGCCGTGGCATGCTGCAGCTGAACTCGGTGGCCAGGTGAAGGCCGCCAACCAATATCTCCGCTGCCAGCCATCGCAGTTCAAATCGCTATTCGTGACCTGACGGCGGCCTGTAAGCGTTCAGCTAGGGCTCCGTACAGGCTATCGCGATATCGGAACTCCCGCCGCCCGAAAGGCGCAGTTGCATCACGCCACGGAAACAGGCAGCCTGACTGCGCCGAGAAGACGCCGGACATGCACCGACCTGCGTCCATCGCCTCCGACGCAAGGGCTCCGACTGCAAAATGACGCGTGCGCAGCAAATCGGCGTTATCATTGGCCTCGCGATCGTCGCAGCCTTTACGGTGCTGCGAGCGAGCGACCCGCCGCTCCTGCGGCAGCTGCGCGACATCACCTTTGACGAATACCAGCGCATTTCACCACGCGCTTTCGAGCCGACGCCCGTGCGCATTATCGATATCGACGAGGCATCGCTCAAGGAATTCGGCCAATGGCCCTGGCCGCGCGACCGGCTTGCGCTGCTCGTCGAACGGCTATCCGACATGGGAGCCGCGGCGATTGCTTTCGACGTCCTGTTCGCCGAACCTGACCGCCTCTCGCCGCGCACGGTCATGCGCGACGTCGCGGGCGTTGACCCTACGCTACTGAGCCGGCTGCCTGACAATGATGAACTTTTCGCCGAGGCAATCGCCGGGCGCCCTGTGGTGCTCGGTTTCGGCCTGACGACCGAGGGTAACTACCGACCACCGGTGAAGGCAGGTTTTGCCTTTACCGGCGAAAGCCCGGTCAATGCCCCTCCGCGGCTCGATGCGGCAACACCGGTGCGCCCGCAACTGCAAATCAATGCCACGGGCCTCGGCCATATCAGCCTCAACCCCGGCAATCCCTCTGCCGTCGTACGCAAGGTGCCGCTCTTTTTGACCGACGGTGAGCAGCTTTATCCAAATCTCGCGATCGAGGCTCTGCGCGTCGCTCAAGGCGCTTCAACCTACGTTCTTGCCGCCGCTCCCGAAGCTCCAGACACGCTGACATCAGTCAAGATCGGCGAGTTCGTCGTACCGGTCACGGCGAGCGGTGAACTGTGGCTATATACCAGTCCTGATGTCGCCGAACGCTATATCTCCGCCGGCAAGATCCTTGCCCCGCAGGGCGTCGATCCGCAAATCGCCGCCGCCATCGACGGAAGCATCGTCTTTGTCGGGACATCCTCTGCCGGTCTGCAGGACATCCGCACGACTGCGCTCGGCCAGAACGTCCCCGGTGTTTCCATGCACGCCCAGACCGTCGAGCAAATCCTGACCGGACACTTTCTCTCCCGGCCCGATTGGGCAGATGGCATGGAAATCCTCGCGATTGCGGTATTGGGCACGATCCTTGTGGTGCTTACGACCTTCGTCAGCCCGGCCGTAGCACTCGCCTGCGGCCTTTGCATCACGGCGCTAGCGCTCGCTGCTTCATGGTTTGCCTTTTTCTCCTGGGGCCTGCTCTTCGATCCGCTCGCACCAATCATTGCCGGCTCGATCATCCATTTCGCCGCCACCTCCTTTCGTATCCTCGTCATCGACCGCGAACGGCGCGAAGTCCGCCGCGCCTTCGGGCAGTATCTCTCGCCCTCGCTGCTCTATCGGATTGAGCACACCCGCAATGCGATGCGCCTTGGAGGCGACGACCGCGAACTGACGGTGATGTTCGTTGACGTTCGCGGTTTCACCGAACTCAGCGAGCGGCTGCAGCCGGCCGAAGTCGTCCGCTTCCTGAACACGTTGCTCGATGCGCTGAGCCGCCACGTGACCGCCAACGAGGGCACGCTCGACAAGTTCATCGGCGACTCGATCATGGCCTTCTGGAACGCCCCGGTGGATGTGCAGGACCACCCTGCGAAGGCAGTCCGCGCCGCCCTTGCCATGCGTGAAACGCTCGCTTCACTCAACGCATCGGATGCATTCGGCTTCGGTAGGGAGTATCAGGTCGGCATTGGCATCGGCATTCACACAGGCCTTGCCTGCGTCGGCAACATGGGGGCCGAGACGCGCTTCAACTATTCCGCCGTCGGCGATGCGGTGAACGTTGCCGCGCGTATCGAATCCGCCTGCAAGGAAGTTGGCTTCGACATCCTCGTCTCGGAGACCACGGCCGGCGAACTATCACATTTCGCGCTCCTCGACGCCGGCCTGCTTGGGCTGAAGGGCAAAAGCAGCAGGGCGCGCCTCTACGCTGTTGTCGGCGGTGAACACGTTCGGAGCTCCGGCGCCTTTGCTGACATGCAGCGCATTCATTCGGAGCTTGTCGCGGCACTCCGCGCCCATTCGCCGGATAGCCGGAAGATGCTCAACATCGCCAAGCTCAAGGCAGCGGAACTGACGGCAACATTGCCTCAATTCTACAGCCGCCTCGGGCGTCGCGCCGACCACTTCCGTGACAGCCAAGCTACCGACGACGATAGCACTCGGGTGGGCTTGCCGCGCGAAACCAAGTTGCATCTTGAGCCTTAGTAATTGCCGCTGCGGCCTTCGCGACCATAACCACCGTCGCGATCGTGGTCGTCGTCATCATCCCCGTCATGCCCTCGGTGATCACGGTCATGGTGGTCTCGATCGTGGTGGTCCCGATCGTGGTGATGATGCTCGGGCTTGTCCGGTTTATCCGGTTTATCCGGCGGATTCGGCGCCTGTTGCGGTGTCTGCTGTGGAGCCTGCGGCGCTTGTTGTGGCGCCTGCGGTGCAGGTCGCTCCTGCTGTTGCTGTGGCTGCGGCCGATCCTGGCGGTCCTGGCGCAACGATGCCAGCCCACAACTGGTGCGAATGCCGCCAAGTGCCCCGGAAAGCTGCTGATCTCCGGAAAGGAACGGCAATGCGCGTGGATTGCTGAGTGTCTGGAGCGTACGGCGGTCAACCTTGCTGGGATCGGTCATCCTGCCGCCGCGTGTTGCAATCACGCAATCGCACTGCTGACGCAGCTGCCTGCAGCCGCCAGGCCCGCAGAAGCTTGCCGCGCCGTTCAACAAGACGATGGCGGTCGTGCCATTTGGTCCGACGTAGAAATCGAAGGCCGTGCCGCGTACCCCGATGGTTCCGGCCGGCGTCACGATCGAATAGGCCGAGGAGGCCGAATTGCCGCTGATCCACCGGAACGTCCCCTTCGCCGCCTTGATTGAAAGCCGCTTCACCGACGCAGAATCGTCATAGACGAACTTGTCGATCACCACCGTTGAACCGGCGCCAACCGCAAGCTTCGTGCCGTCCTTGAAGATGAACTGCCCGAGGCCGGATGTGGAGGTTCGAATGCGCTCATCGCGGTGAACTGGTGATCGAACGACGAGTGGACCGGTTTCGCCCGTCACCTCCGTACGGATCAATGTCGCCTGCCCCACCGGCTCGGCTGAAAACGCCTGCATCGGCCCAAACAACGCAACAAACAGGCTCGCAACGACAGCACCACAGAAGCGAGACATGGTCGACCCCCAACAAACTATCAGTATATTAGCATATTGTTAACTTTAGCGTCTCCTCATCTTCTTGGTGTAGGCAGCGTCACAGTTCGCCTTACCTGAAAGTTGCTTGCGACACCGCATCCCCCATCCGCTCTTGACTTCCGCGCGGCTTCGTCCGACTTCACTCGGAACGAATGCGAGGAACGGAACATGAGCGAAGCGGCAAAAAGCACGATCGACCAAGGAGAGGTGGACCGCTTCTCGGCGATGGCGGCGGAATGGTGGAGCCCTACCGGCAAGTTCAAGCCGCTGCACAAGTTCAATCCCGTACGGCTCGCGTACATCCGCGATAAAGCCGCGGAAAACTTCGGACGCGACATCCGCAGCGCGAAGCCGCTGGACGGTCTTCGCGTTCTCGATATCGGCTGTGGCGGCGGCCTGCTGTCGGAGCCGGTTGCGCGCATGGGTGCCAGCGTCGTCGGTGCGGACCCGTCGGAGAAGAACATCGGCATTGCCTCGACGCATGCCAAGGCGTCTGGCGTGCCTGTCGATTACCGCGCGGTAACGGCCGAACAACTTGCGGAAGCCGGCGAGACCTTCGACATCGTTCTCAACATGGAAGTCGTGGAACACGTCGCCGACGTCGATTTCTTCCTGGCCACCTGCGCCCAGATGGTTCGGCCGGGCGGCCTGATGTTTGTCGCGACCATCAATCGGACGATGAAGGCCGCCGCGCTCGCCATCTTTGCTGCGGAAAATATCCTGCGGTGGCTGCCGCGCGGCACGCACCAGTATGAGAAACTTGTCCGCCCGGAAGAGATTGAAAAGCCTGTCACGGCAAACGGCCTCTCGATCATCGATCGCACCGGGGTCTTCTTCAATCCGCTGTCAAATCAGTGGAATTTGTCGAAGGACATGGACGTGAACTACATGATGCTGGCGAAACGCGCCAGCCAATAGCCGTTGGGGCTCAGACGCCCGCTCGGCGCGCCTGCCGTGAGCCGCAGCACTCCTTGAAAGGCTTGCCGGAGCCACAAGGACACAAGTCGCGACTGCGCCGTTGCAGGCGACCGATCAAAGGCACCTTCACCGCCGATGGCAGAGCGGATGCCAAGAAGGCCACTAGCTTCGCCGAAAAGCCTGGCACCATCAGGCGGCGACCGGACTTGAACCCGCGCCAGGCGCGCTCTGCCACATAGTCGGAGCTGAGCTTCGGGAGGATCTTGAACAAGGTAGCCCGGCCCGCGCCTGACCGCTCCAGGAACTCCGTCGCAACGGGTCCGGGCGCGACACAGGTTACCGTCACGCCGGTCGCTTTGACCTCTTGATGCAAAGCCTCCGAAAAGGAGCGGACGAAGGCCTTGCTGGCATAGTATAGCGCCATGTTCGGACCCGGTGTGAAGCCGGCAATGGAACCGAGATTGAGCACGCCGCCGTGCCCACGGGCGACCATTTCCGGCAGGAATTGCAGCGTCATGTCGGTCAGCGCGCGAATGTTGAGGTCGACCATCCCAAGCTGGTCGGCAGTCGGCAGCGTCGTCGCCGGACCGCGCAAACCATAACCAGCACTGTTGACCAAAACGTCGCAGACCAAGCCGTGGGACGTGAGGAAGTCCTTCAGTCGTGTCGAGGCGTCGGCCGCAAGAAGATCGAGCGAAAAGGTGAACGCCTGGCCACCCGCCGCTTTCACATCATCTGCTGCAGCAGCCAGTCCATCCGACGACCGTGCAACGAGGACGACAATCGCACCTTCGCGCGCAGCGACATTGGCGATAGCTCGGCCAATGCCGCGGGACGCACCGACGACGACGACGGCGGGGCGCAACGTTTCACGCTGTTGGTCTGTCATGATACCTTTCCCGACGCCACTTCGCCCGGGGTTGCGCCAGTTGACGCCATGCCCCGAACTTCGTCCGTGACCGCTCCGTTCAGGATATTTTCGAAGCGAATCAGGGCGCGGGCGACATTGGCACCGTCCATGACGCGATGGTCATAGTGGATGCGGACGGTGACCGTTCCGTCTTCGGAGATCGAGCCATAGTTGAAAATCGTGGTCAGCGGCGTCATCGGATTGAGCGATTCTGCGCCAAGCCCCGAATAGACCGAGAGTTGGAATGTGCCGAAGCGGCGTCCGCGTTGCCGCCCTAGATTGAGCCCCAGCCACATCAGCAGCCAACGGATCGGGCCAGGCGCACGCGCAAATTTCAGCGCCTTGCGGAACTGCTTGATTTCGTGAATCGGCTTTGACCGGGCAGCAAGAAACAGTTGCTCGATCTCGGCTATCGACCGATGCTCCGGGTCTTCGATCGTGCTCAGCAGAACGATCCGCTCGCCCTCGTACTCGCGCTCGTGGGCCACGGAGGCGATACTGACCGGATATTCGTAGAGCTGGGGCCGGGGCAGCTTGACATAAGCGCGCCGCAGGTCCGGCACATCCTGGCTGAGCAGCGCATAGCCCTTCAGAAACAACACTGTCCAGGATGTCTTGCTCTGCTGCGCCGTCCGCGCCTGTTGCAATGGCCCGAGGTTCATCTGTCGCTGCACCGTCACGCGCGGCACACCGATCGAGAACCGCATCAGGTCCCCAACCAGCCGTCGTGATGGTGATAGTTTGATGGCACGTCCCCGCATCAGGCGTCCTCTAGTAGATGTAGGGGATAATTCGCTTCGTCCGGTCCATGTAGGCGCGATACTCAGGGCCGAAAATCTCCAGCATCATGCGCTCTTCCTTGTCGACCCGCAAAAAGAAGAGGACTGCGAAGCCAATCACGCCCGCTAGGCCAACCACCCAATTCGCCAGCAGAAACGCCTGGCCGAGCGCCATCAGCAGGAACGACGTATACATGGGGTGGCGGACGAGTGCATAGGGACCATGAGAAATCAGCTCGTGCTTCTCGCGAATCTGCAGCGTGATCGACCAGTTTCGGCCGAGCGCCTTGTGAGTCCTGCGGAAGACCCACATAGCCGAGCAAAACAATACCGCGCCGAGGATCACCGCCCATAGATGCGCCGTATAGTCGGCAGCTTCAGGCTTCCCCGTGGCGACATAAAAGCCGGGAACGAACGCGAGTCCTATGAGCGCGGCCGAAAGACCAAGCACTTCTACTCCCGAGCGACGGTCGCTCACAACCCTCGTTCGCCTCGCGCGACGTTCCGAAGGATAGCGAATTGCGTACCAAGCAATGATGCCAAGCACCCATATGATTTTGCCAATGAGAGCGACGCTCAATTCAGATCACCGGAGCCCTTCATGTGGAAGCGATGACCCGACGGGCTCGCTCCGCACTCACGTATTCATCTCTCGAAGCTTTGTAATGAACTCTTGCGGACGAAGCCAGATGCTGGGCGTCTTGTATCCCATGGAACTGGCGATCTCGCCGACGAAATTGTTGCAATTATCCACGGTGGCCTGCCACAACTTCGATTTTGCCTGCAGTTCCCGAATGAAGGCGACGGTCTTGTTATACTCGGCTTCAGTCAGCAAAATCCTCCAGCTTGCCGAACGATAGGCTTCCTCAAGATCGCCATCCGTTGCGCCGGTCGTTGCCGGTACGGGAATGAAGTGCCCAAGGACGTAAGGCGCGGCATCGGGAGAAGCAGGCGCAAGACCGGCGACCTGCGGATTGATCATCCCGCCGGCCTTGTTTAGGCGCCCGAAGACCGCATAGGTATGGCCATAGGTCAGGGCGTAGCGCGAACGGAATTCGATGAAGTATTGGCCGTCGCGCTGTACGGCTTTGCCGACTTGCGCACCATTTGCGTCCGAGGTGAACCTCGGTTGCGGTGGCTTGTCGTCCGATTGGCAGGATGTGAGCGCGAGAGCGATGAGAAACAGGAGGGATAGGTGGCCTTTTGCAAGCGTCATAACTACGCTTCATCTCCGAGATCGAATGAGCACAGACCACCAAGCAAAAGTGCCAGCCTAAGGTTGTGCATTTGCCCGAAGGCAGCCCGGCTCCGACAACGATTCGGGGGAGGGGCTACGAAGTCCCTCCCCCTTGCTCAAAGGTCAGGTGTTACTTAGTGATTGGTGCGGCCTCTGCCACCGGCGGCGGGGCTTTGCCCTTGCCTTTACCAACTGCTCCGCAAGCCGTCAGGCTCGAAACGGAAAACAACGCAACAAGGCACATGATTAGGATTCTGCTCATCAAACTAGTCCTCTCCGTTAGCATGGAATAGGTTATCGAAGGCAACGATTCTACTAATAGCGGTAAATTAGCTGCAAGCCAAGTGCAGAAAGGGCACAGTGCCACCTCGCGTCGCGCAGGCGACGCGCAATGCTAACAGACGGTGGCAATATCGATACAAAATGTAAGTATCATATGACCAAAACGCTGGTCCCCACGGGCGCGCGGCCGTAGAGGTGAACGATGTCTTCATTTGTCATGCGGATGCAACCATTCGACACCGCCTGTCCGATCAGCCACGGTTCATTTGTCCCGTGGATACGGAAGTAGGTATCCTGCCCGCCACGGTAGAGATAGAGCGCCGCAGCACCGAGAGGATTGTTTTCCCCTCCGGGAACCCCCCCAGCATACTGCGCCAACCGCGGCTTGCGTTCGATCATGCTCGCAGTCGGCGTCCATGATGGCCACTCGGCCTTCCGCCCGACAACGGCATTGCCCTTCAGGGTGAGACCTTCTTCCCCGACCGCAACACCATAGCGCGTGGCACGGCCTTCGGCCTCGACATAGTAAAGATAACGCTCGTAGGTGTTGACAATGATGCTACCCGGCTGTTCGCTGCCCGAATACGCAACCTCCCGTCGCCGATTGCGGTAGCTGGTGGCACCTGTCGAAGCAAAGGGATTCCCTATCGGCCAACTCGCTGTGGTGCATCCAGAGGTCATCAAAGCCACACAGCCCAAGATTAGGCCACGGCGCGTAATATGGTCGTTGTCCATCGTTACCTGCTGATTATGGTGAGCCCTATTGCCTTCCTTTAGCATCCCATTGTTTTCAGGCCAAGCCATCGTCGGATCGCTCCGGCGCTCTTCTGTGCAGAAACCTCCCTATCGTTGTATAAGTCCTTCATAATGTCCCCCAATGAGAAGGCACCTCTTGCGGTAACATGTGCCGCAAAGCTAGGTTGGAACGGTTCGCGCCGTAACGTCGGCGCCTACACGGAGGATTTCAAGGAGGTTGCAACTGTTCGCGTTTGAATTGATCTGGCTGCAGGGGAGCGGTAGCAAGAAACAATGAATCTTGGTTTCGAAGGAAAAGTGGCGATTGTCACGGGCGCAGGCTCGGGGATTGGCGCGGCCATCTCCCGGCAATTGGCTGAGGAGGGTGCGCAGGTTGTTGTCGCGGACATCAATGCCGAAGCAGCAGAGCGCGTTGCTGCGGAGATTCGCGAAAAAGGGGGAAAATCTCGCCATTTTGTCGTCGATGTTACCGATGCGGCGGCGGTTGAAAAGCTGGTTGCAGCAACCGCCGATGCGTGCGGCGGCCTGCATCTTGCGGTCAACAATGCGGGCGTCGATGGTGTGCGCAGGGCGACGGGAGACTACCCGCTCGACAACTGGCACAAGCTGATGGACGTCAACCTCAACAGCGTTTTCTACTGCATGAAATACGAAATCGGGGCCATGCTGGCTGGTGGCGGCGGGGCGATCGTCAACGTGTCGTCCGTGCTCGGTGCCGTCGCATTGCCGATAGCATGCGCCTATACGGCGGCCAAGCACGGTGTCGTGGGACTGACAAAGGCGGCCGCGATAGAGTATGCGCGTCTGGGCATCCGCATCAACGCGGTCGGCCCCGGCTGGATTGAAACACCGCTTTCGTCAGAACATCGCGATATCGCGAGCAGCCGCCGCATGGAGGCACTGCAGCCGATGGGCAGGCGCGGCACACCGGAGGAAGTGGCAGCACTCACCTGTTTCCTATTGTCGGAGCAGGCAAGCTTCATCACCGGCAGCTACCATCTCGTAGACGGAGCTTACAGCGCGCACTAATTCACATCGTCGGGCAGAACAGGCAGGGCGGCAATCTCGATGCCCTCGTCAAGAAGCGCTTGCGCTTCATCCATAGTGGTCTGCCCGATGATCCCGCGCGCGTCGCTCTCTCCATAGTGGATCTTGCGCGCTTCCTCGGGAAACCGCGTTCCGACGTCCTCGGAATTGGCTTTGATCGTCGCGACGGCCTCTTTCAGCTTCTGGAACGCGTCCCGACGCATCGTATCCATCGCGAGCGTCTGCATCTCGTCCTTCTTGCGCGCCGTCGAGACGGAGGGCGCCATCAGGAGCTTGGAGATGGATGTGGAATTGCAGACGGGACAGGTCAGAAAGCCCGATGCGACCTGGCGATCGAAATCGGCACTTTCGGAAAACCAGCCTTCGAATTCATGAGCATTTTCACAGCGCAGGGAATAACGGATCAAGCGGCCACGCCTCCTGCGACTTCCCCTGCAACCCTCTCGATGGAAAAATCACGGTCGTTTTTCAGGTTCGGAATCTTGTCGTGGGCGGCCTTGACGGCAGCGGTGTCGATGTCGGCGAGAATGACAGCTTCGCCTTGCGGACCGGCCGAAGCCAGCACCTTGCCCCACGGATCGATGATCATCGAATGACCAAAAGTCTCGCGCCCGTCCTCGTGACGACCGGCCTGAGCAGCGGCAACCACAAAAACGCCGTTCTCGATTGCGCGTGCCCGCAGCAGGATTTCCCAATGCGCTTCGCCCGTCTGCTTCGTGAAGGCAGCAGGTACGGTCATTACTTCGGCCCCGGCAACGGCCTGGGCGCGGAAAAGCGCGGGGAAGCGAACATCATAGCAAATCGCAAAGCCCATTTCGGCGAAGGGAAGCGACAACACGCGCGCCTCGGAGCCCGGGCGGTAGGCCGCGCTCTCGCGCCAGCTCTCGCCGTTGTCGAGATCGACGTCGAACATGTGGATCTTGTCGTAACGATTGAGGATCTTGCCGTCGGGGCCGAAGAGATAGCCGCGGTTGGCGAGCTTACCGTCATCGAGCGCGATGGCGGTGGAGCCCACGTGCGTGAAGATGCCCAGATCCCGGGCCAACTCCGAACCGGTTCGGACGATGACATCGTTGGTTTCGTCGCGCAGCAACGCCTTGGCAGCCGCCCGGTCGCGCTGCAGCATGCCTGTCATCTCAGGCGTCTGCACATACGTCGCGCCCCGGCCTGCAGCCTCGCGGACGAGGCGCGCCATCGCCGCCGCGTTCCTCTCGGGATCGACGCCGGAACACATCTGGATGGCGGCCGCCGTAAACGTCATCGTTCTTCCTTATGCCGCAAGCAGAGGATCAAGCCCGCCGGCACGATCCAGCGCATAGAGATCATCACACCCGCCAACATGCTGCTCGCCAATGAAAATCTGCGGAAAGGTCGTGCGACCGTTGGACTTGCCGATCATCTCCTGGCGAAGCTCCGGCGCAGAGGTTGCATCGTGCTCGACGAAATCGACGCCCTTTTCGGACAGCAGCGATTTGGCGCGCGCGCAATAACCGCAGGCTTGGCGCGTATAGATGGTGACGGGTGCCATGAGGACTCCAGACAATACAGGTTATCTTTTCGTCATATAGTTTCTGAAAGTGCCCTTGCAAAGGTCAAAACCGTGATGTCCGGCTCCTGCCTTGCGCAGTACCTTCGCTGCCGCAGCGACCGTGGCACCAGTCGTATAGACATCGTCGACGAGGATTAGCCGCTTACCGAAGACATCGTTGTCCCGCGACTTGGCGATGGCAAAGACACCGCGAACATTTTCCTCGCGCGCCTTTGCGCCGAGGCCGACTTGCGGGCGGGTGCGCTTGATGCGCGTCAGCGTTGCCGGCAGAAGCGCCTTGCCGGATTGCTGCGCGAGATGACGCGCCAGTTCGGCCGCCTGGTTGAACTTGCGCGAAAACAGGCGGCTTCGATGCAGCGGCACCGGCAGGATGGCGTCGCAGCGTTCGACCATCCCGTCACTCGCCCTTAGCATCCACCGAGCCATCATCGGCGCGAGATCTGTTCGGTCGCGGTATTTCAGGCCGTGCACCAGCTGCCGCACCGGTTCGTCATGAAAAGCCGCAGACCGCAACCGGTCGAACGGCGGCGGATTGGCGATCGCCTCGGCGCTGAGGATGCCAGACCCAAGATCATGCGAGAACGGTATACCTAGCACTTCGCAATACGGCTGTTCGATGAAACGCAGCGGACCAGCACGCCGGACAAAGACCGCTGTGACGGCCGGTGGCGATGCCGCAAACCACGCATCCCGGCGGATAGACGAGGTCCGCCAGTAACCCGAGGGGACGCGCCGGAAGCGCCCTTTTCAACTGCATGGAAGATCGTAATCTCCTAAGGCCCATTGGCTCTCAACCCTGTCGCGAAAGACTAGCGCGTTTCGCCTCCGAGGAAAATCGCCTTGCCGCGCCTGCCCTGCAGGATTATTCACTGCGCCATGGACATGATCTTCGACCAGGCCCGCATTGCGGCAAACCGCCATCGCGCGCTTCGCAACCACGACCCCAAGGCGGCGTTCCTCCTTGATATCGCCGCCGAGGAACTGGGTGAGCGCCTTGCCGTAGTCGAACGCACATTCGAACAGGCAGTCGAGCTGCATGGTGCCACGGGCGCTGCAGCCCGCGCAGCGGTGGCGACCGGCAAGATCCGGCAACTGACGCGCGTCGAGAGCGAGCAGACCTATGCAAAGGCGGACGAGCCCTTTGTCGAGGCCGCGTTGGAAGAGGTTCCACTGGAGCCGCAGTCGGCAAACCTGGTGCTGGCGCCACTGAGCCTCCACCTGACCAACGATACGCCCGGCGTTTTCATCCAGATCCGTCGCGCGCTGAAGCCGGATGGGCTCTTTCTTGCCGCGATCCCTGGGGCCGGCACGCTGCAGGAACTGCGCGAAGTGCTGCTGGCGACGGAAATCGAGATGACCGGAGGCGCGAGCCCGCGGGTGATCCCCTTTGCTGACGTCCGCGACGTCGGCGGCCTGATGCAGCGCGCCGGCTTCGCCCTGCCGGTGATCGACGCCGAGACCTATACCGTGCGCTACGACTCGATCTTTCCGCTGATGAAGGATCTGCGGGCAATGGGCATGAGCAATCCGCTGATCGCGCGCAGCCACAAGCCTTTGACGCGCGCCTTCTTTCTACGCGCGGCCGAAATCTACGCCGAACGTTATGCTGATCCGGACGGCCGGATCAGAGCAACCTTCTCGATTATCTATGTCTCGGGGTGGGCGCCGCACGAAAGCCAACAAAAGCCGCTTCGCCCTGGCTCGGCGAAGGTCAGGCTCGCCGACGCGCTAAGGGTCGAGGAGCACAAGCTGAAACAGTAGAAATCGGCTTAGTTGGGGAACTGATCCGCGATATAGCTCAAGACGCTGTTGATATTGCCGCCAATCGCCTGTGCCCCACCGATGAGAGCGACGGATATGAGGGCCGCAATCAGGCCGTATTCGATCGCGGTTGCGCCGCGGATGTCTGCCAGAAATGCTCTTACCACTCGCATATCCACCTCGGCGCTAAAGCGGCAGTCGTCCATCACGTTGCAGCTGCCGCCACAGCAACGCCAGTCTCAGCAGCCAGCTCCGTTTCCGTAACCCTGGACCACGCAGACGGAACCCGGGGTGTCCTGAAGAACGCTCTGGCGAATCGTGTAGCGCTTGCCGTTCTCGCTCTTCGGTATCGAGCCCGTTGTAATCGTATCCAATTCGGACGGCGCGCTGGCAAAGACGCTCGACTTGGATTTGTCGGCAAGCATCGGCGTCAAGATCAGAGTCAGGGCAACAACAGCGGTGCCAAACAGCAGTGCGATGTTGAGCGCACCCGTTCTGCTCGAGGCAGTCGAGGCCTGTTCTTTTTCTCTCACAGCTTTCCAGAAATCGTCGTCCATGCGTCAAGCCTTTTACACACACGCCAGTTGCTTGATTGAGGCCGATATTTGGCAGAAGGTGTTAAACGATCGATTAATATCCACACCCAAATCGGACGCTTGCGGGATAATGATCAGAAATTTCTAAAGTAGATCCTGCAATATCGGAATAAGCGGCTCGTCAGCCGGTGGCATCGGGTAGTCGCGCAGGGCCTGTGGCCTCACCCATTTCAATGCCTGCCCTTCCTTCCCGTGCGGAATTCCTTCATAGCGCCGGCAGATATAAAGCGGCATCAGTAGGTGGAATTTCTCATAGGTATGGCTCGCGAAACTCAAGGGCGCCAGGCAGGCGACCTTCGTCGTGATCCCAAGCTCCTCATGAAGCTCGCGCACCAGCGATTCTTCCGGCGTCTCGCCTTGCTCCACCTTGCCGCCGGGAAACTCCCAAAGTCCGGCAAGCGATTTTCCCTCAGGACGTTGCGCCAGCAGAATGCGCCCGTCGGAATCGATCAACGCGCAAGCGGCGACGAGAAGGATGCTTCGGGTTCCGTCGCTCATCGCGATAGCTCCTGCCGCCAATAGGAATAGCGGTAGGCCTCATGGAAGCCGAGCCTCTCGTAAAGCGCCAATGCCGGAGCGTTCGTCGCCTTGACCTGCAACCAGGCGGAACGGGCGCTGCGCATCCTCGCCCAGCGCAGAGCCGAGGTCAGGATTTCCAAGCCAAGTCCCTCGCGACGGCGCTCCTTGGCGACGGAAAGCGACATAATGCCGGCGAGGTCATTGTCTTGAACGCAAAGAACGGTCGCCACCGGCCCCGTCTGCGCATCCTCGATCATGAAGAGGCCCGATGGCGGCTTGATCGCATTTATGATCTCGGCCAGCGCGGGCTTCAGCTTGGACGACACGCCATCGGTTGTCAGATTGGCATCCACAAAGCGGCCGATATCGTGCGTCGGCAGGTGATCGAGCGTATCCGGCAGCTCCGCATGTGCAAGATCGCAGGTCATCACGACCGTCTCGTCGAAAGGCACCCACTGCTGCTCCCGTACGAGATCGATTAGCACCGGCGAAGCGAGCGGCGTCTGACGAAGAACAGCCGCACGACCATAGGCTTCGAACTTGCGGCTTGCCTTCGCGAGCCGGATCTCGACATCGCGGTGATCGGACGGATCGAGCGGCACGATTGAATTCAGCCGATTGGACGGATGCCCAGCCGTCAGCCGTATCTGCCAGCTGCCGTCATACTGCACGGACGAGGCCGGCCAGGCTCGAAAGCCAACGGCCTCCAGCCTGCGCACGAGCGGCAGATTTGCCTTCTTGGGTAATGCTTCAGTCAATGGAAGATCAGCTCCGGTAGTCACCGTTGATGGCGACATACTCCTTTGTGAGGTCGCACGTCCAGACCGTGGCGACGCCGTTTCCGAGACCGATGTCCACCTTCACAGGAATATCCTGCTGTCTCATCACGTTGGTCGCGGCTTCCTCGGAATAGCCGGCGTCGCGCTCGCCATTGACGGCGACCCGTACGTCGCCGAACCAGATCGCCAACCGATCGCGATCGGCCATTTCGCCCGACTTGCCGACGGCCATGACGATGCGGCCCCAGTTGGCGTCCTCGCCGGCGGCCGCCGTCTTGACGAGCGGCGAATTGGCAATCGACAACGCGATCTTCTTGGCCGCGGCATCGCTCTCGGCGCCGGTCACAGTGATCTCGAGCATCTTGGTCGCGCCCTCGCCATCGCGAACAACCTGCAGCGCAAGATCCTTGAGGAGATCGTTGAGGGCAGCGCGGAACGAGCCGAGGCGCAGGTCGTCCGCCTTCTCGACACGGACCTGACCGTCTTCGGCGGTCGCACCCGTTGCAAACAGCATCAGCGTGTCCGACGTCGAAGTATCGCTATCGACCGTCATAGAATTGAACGTCGGGTCGACACCGGCCGACAGGAGTGACTGCAGGGCAGCGGGAGCGATATCAGCATCGGTGACGACGAAAGAGAGCATGGTCGCCATATCGGGCGCAATCATGCCGGCGCCCTTGGCGATCCCGTTGATCGTCACCTTCACGCCGCCGATTTCGGCAGTGCGGGTCGCGACCTTCGGATAGGTATCGGTGGTCATGATCGCCTTGGCCGCCTCGAACCAGAAGTCGCCGGTCGCGTCCTTGTGCATCTGATCGAGAACGCCAGAAAACTTGGTGGCATCCAGCGGTTCGCCGATAACACCGGTGGACGCGAGATAAATTTCGTTCTCGCCGCAGCCAACGGCAGCCGCCGCCGACTTCGCGGTCAGGGCCGTCGCCTCGCGGCCTTTCAGGCCGGTGAAGGCATTCGCATTTCCGGAGTTGACGACGACGGCACGTGCTGCGCCATGCGGCAGGTTTGCGCGGCAGAAATCGACCGGCGCCGAGGGGCACTTCGAGCGGGTAAAGACACCCGCCACAGCCGCCGGCTTGTCAAACACCATCATCAGTACATCGGTGCGGTTCTTGTACTTGATGCCGGCTGATGCAGTCGCCATGCGTACGCCACGCAAATCGGGCATCGTGGCATAGGATTTCGGAGCGAGCGGAGAAACGGAACCGGACATGGCGATCGACCTGATGGCTGAATGGATTTCCAGGCGAAGTGTAGCCAGCTCGCTCAGCGGAAATACGACAACGAATAGTGAAGGGCC
This sequence comes from Rhizobium sp. YTU87027, assembly GCF_050644135.1. Lineage (NCBI taxonomy): Bacteria > Pseudomonadati > Pseudomonadota > Alphaproteobacteria > Hyphomicrobiales > Rhizobiaceae > Rhizobium > Rhizobium sp. YTU87027. The sequence continues at coordinate 2,985,417 of NZ_CP098440.1, forward strand.
CGGGAAGAACCGGGCCCTACCTTTAGATTTTATTGCTGCGGCTGCGGCGCGGGCTCATCGCCCGGCTGCGGCTGCTTGTTGGCATCTTCGTAGCCCTTGCGCAGCGCCTCGTCGGTGATGTCAACCTTGGACTTTTCCTTGGCGGCAGCAAGAAGCGCGAGATACTTGTCGCGCATGACGAGCTGGCGAACCTGGTCCTTGACCTGATCGAAGGCCGGCGGAGCGGCATCGCGCTTATCCTCGACGAGGATCACGTGATAGCCGAAGTCGGTCTTGACCGGTGTCTTGGTGTAGGTGCCCTTTTCAAGCGCGAAGGCGGCCTCTTCGAATTCCTTGACCATGCGGCCCTTGGTGAAATAGCCAAGATCACCGCCGTCGGCCTTGTTCGGATCGGTGGACTTTTCCTTGGCGAGATCCGCGAAGTTCTTACCGGCGTCGAGCTGCTTGATGACTTCCTTGGCCTCGTCCTCGGTCTTCACGAGGATGTGGCGGGCGTGCACTTCTTCCTGCTTCGGCAGAGCAGCGACTTCCTTGTCGTAGCGCGCCTTGACTTCCTCATCGGTAACCGTGTCGACAACGTGCTTCTTGAAATAGGCGTTGTGCAGTTCGCGATCGGCGAGATACTGCATGCGCTTCTTGAATTCGGTGGTCTGGTCGAGCTTTTCGGCAATCGCATCCTGCGCCAGCAGCTTGACGTCGATGGCGGCGGACAGAGCGGCGATCTTCTTCTGGTCCTCCGGCAGCTGCGCAAGCTGCGGGTCGAGATTGGCGACGGCCAGATCGAGATCGGACTGATGAATCTCGACATCGCCGACCTTGGCAATGACGGCATCCGGCTTGTCTTCCGCACGGACAGGCGCCTGGAACGCAACGAAAGTTGCGAACGCCATCACAGCGATTTTGTTGTAGTTCAACATCAAATAACCCTTCACAGTTAAACCCACCGGCTTCAACGTCGTGAATCCAGCCTGAAACAGCCATCAACACCGGAATGTGGCCTTTCTATATCAGCCAAATCCGTTGACATCATTCGACCCCCCTCTTATCTGTCACGCAACCTCGCGTCCAGAACAGTTTCCTGGCGTTTCGAGACGTGTGCCTGAAATTCGGCCGGGCAGCGGATAAGAAAAGCCGGGGAATATTATTGAGAAAGGACCAGTCATATGGTCAGCTTTGGCGGTCTAGCCCGCAAAATATTTGGCTCTGCCAATGATCGCCGCGTGCGGTCTTTCCAGCCGAACGTCGCAGCCATCAACGCCATCGAAGAGAAAACGAAGGCCCTGAGCGACGAACAGCTGGCTGCCCAGACCGTCGAATTCCGCAAGATGCTGGCAGACGGCAAGACGCTGGACGATATTCTCGTGCCCGCTTTCGCCGTTGTGCGCGAGGCGTCGCGCCGCGTCCTTGGCCTGCGACCTTTTGACGTACAGCTGATCGGCGGCATGATCCTTCATAGCGGCGACATCGCGGAGATGAAGACCGGTGAGGGCAAGACGCTCGTCGCCACGCTGCCGGTCTATCTGAACGCACTCGCCGGCAAGGGCGTGCATGTCGTCACCGTAAACGACTATCTCGCCCGCCGCGACGCCGCCACGATGGGCAAGATCTACGGCTTCCTTGGCCTGACCACGGGCGTCATCGTTCACGGCCTGTCGGACGAAGAGCGCGCTGCCGCCTATAATTGCGACATCACCTACGCAACCAACAACGAACTCGGCTTCGATTATCTGCGCGATAATATGAAGTACGAGAAGAGCCAGATGGTCCAGCGCGGTCACAACTTCGCGATCGTCGACGAAGTGGACTCGATCCTCGTCGATGAAGCGCGCACGCCGCTGATCATCTCCGGTCCGCTCGACGACCGCTCCGATCTCTACAACACGATCGACGCCTTCATTCCGCTTCTCTCGGAAGGTGACTACGAGATCGACGAAAAGCAGCGCTCGGCCAATTTCTCGGAAGAAGGCACCGAAAAGCTGGAGAACCTGCTGCGTCAGGCCGGCTTGCTGAAGGGCGCTTCGCTTTACGACATCGAGAACGTGGCGATCGTCCATCATGTCAACAACGCGCTCAAGGCCCACAAGCTGTTCCAGCGCGACAAGGACTACATCGTCCGCAACGACGAGATCGTCATCATCGACGAGTTCACCGGTCGCATGATGCCGGGCCGCCGCTATTCGGAAGGTCAGCACCAGGCGCTGGAAGCGAAGGAAAAGGTGCAGATCCAGCCGGAAAACCAGACGCTGGCCCAGATCACCTTCCAGAACTACTTCCGCATGTACGACAAGCTCGCCGGCATGACCGGTACGGCGCAGACGGAAGCGGAAGAATTCGGCAACATCTATGGCCTCGACGTCGTCGAAGTGCCGACCAACCTGCCGATCCAGCGTACGGACGAGGACGACGAGGTCTACCGGACGTTCGAGGAGAAGTACAAGGCGATCATCGCCGAGATCGCGGACGCGCAGAAGCGCGGCCAGCCGGTTCTTGTCGGCACGACCTCGATCGAAAAGTCCGAATATCTGGCCGATCTGATGCGCAAGCAGGGCTTCAAGGACTTCCAGGTTCTGAACGCCCGCTACCACGAGCAGGAAGCCTATATCGTCGCGCAGGCCGGCGTGCCGGGTGCGGTAACAATCGCCACCAACATGGCAGGCCGCGGCACCGACATTCAGCTCGGCGGCAACCCTGAAATGCGTGTCGAGCGCGAGCTTGGCGAAGTAGAGCATGGTCCGGAACGCGACGCAAAGGCCGAAGCGATCCGCGAAGAGATCAAGCAGCTCAAGGAAAAGGCACTCGCAGCCGGTGGCCTCTACGTCATCGCGACCGAGCGCCACGAAAGCCGCCGCATCGACAACCAGTTGCGCGGCCGTTCCGGTCGTCAGGGCGACCCGGGCCGCTCGAAGTTCTACCTGTCGCTTCAGGACGATCTGATGCGCATCTTCGGCTCCGACCGCATGGACAGCATGCTGCAGAAGCTCGGTCTCAAGGAAGGCGAAGCGATCGTCCATCCCTGGATCAACAAGGCTCTCGAGCGCGCGCAGAAGAAGGTCGAAGCCCGCAACTTCGATATCCGCAAGAACCTCCTGAAGTACGACGACGTTCTGAACGATCAGCGCAAGGTGATCTTCGAACAGCGCCTCGAGCTGATGGAATCGCCGAACATCTCCGAAACCGTTTCCGATATGCGCCGTGAGGTCATCGAAGACCTCGTCGATAAGCATATTCCGGAACGCGCCTATGCCGAGCAGTGGGACGCGGCAGGCCTGAAAGAACGGACCGCCGCCCTGCTCAATCTCGATATGCCGATCGAAGACTGGGTGAAGGAAGAAGGCATTGGCGAGGACAACATTCGCGAACGCCTGACGGAAGCGTCGAATGCGGCCTTCACCGAGAAGACCGAGCGCTTCGGTCCCGATATCATGCACTACGTCGAACGCTCGGTCGTCATGCAGACGCTCGACCACCTGTGGCGTGAACATATCGTCAACCTCGACCACCTGCGCTCCGTCATTGGCTTCCGCGGCTACGCACAGCGCGATCCGCTGCAGGAATACAAGTCGGAAGCGTTCGAGCTCTTCACCTCGCTCCTCAACAACCTACGCGAAGCAGTCACCGCACAGCTGATGCGCGTCGAACTCGTGCAGCAGGCGCCGGCTGAGCCGGAACCGCCATTCATGCAGGCGCACCATCTCGATCCGAATACAGGTGAGGACGATTTCGCGCCCGCCTACTTGGCTTCGGAAGTTGTTGTCGCCCCGGAAAACCGCAATCCGGCTGACCCGTCGACCTGGGGCCATGTCGGCCGCAACGAGGCCTGCCCCTGCGGCTCCGGCAAGAAGTTCAAACACTGCCACGGCGCCTTCGCGCAGGCTTGAGCCTAGCCACAGCCAACGCTTTGAAAATGCCGCCTCCGGGCGGCATTTTCTTTTGTGGGAACCGCGCTTCGCCTCAAGCGCCGGCGCGCTACTACAACCGTTTCTTAACGCTGTTCTGCCAAGACTTCGGCTAGGATTTGCCTGAAGAGTTTTGCGTGTTTGTGATGGCGGTCATTGAGACGGCGGAAAAGATGCTGCCTGCGGGTCTGCGCCCGGCGGGTAGTCGTATGCTGCGCTCACTCGCGACCGTCTTGACCGCGCGGGGCGACAAGGCCGCCGCGCAACGTATGGCGTTGACCGCTTTCTCGATCCGCATTGTCAGCGCCGCCCTCGCCTTTCTGTCGCAAATCGTCCTGGCGCGCCTGATGGGCGAATACGAGTATGGGATCTTTGTATTCGTCTGGGTCCTGATCGTCCTCTTCGGCGATCTTTCCTGCCTCGGCTTCCACACCGCCATCGTCCGCTTCCTGCCGCAATACAAGGCGGTCGGCTCTTTTGAGAAGATTCGTGGGCTGACCGGCACAGCCCGCATCTTCGGCTTGCTTTCCGGCACAGCCGCGCTTGCCATCGGCATGATCGCCCTGCAAGTCTTCCGCGACAGGCTCGAGAGCTACTACGTCGTGCCGATCTTCCTGGGACTGGTCGCCATGCCTATGATCGCCCTCGGCGATATTCTGGAGGGCACGTCGCGTGCCAACCACTGGCCGGTCATGGCGCTAAGCCCCGCCTACATCGTGCGGCCTCTTCTCATCATTCTTTTCATGTTGACTGCGATCAGCCTTGGTGCGCCGCGTACGGCGGTGACGGCGATGCAGGCCGCGCTCGCCGCCACCTATGTCACCGCCGTCGGACAGTACGTCGCAACTCTTCTGCGATTGCGCCGTCACTACAACGAAGGCCCGCGCGAGGTCGATTTTCTCGGCTGGCTCGGGGTCGCCTTCCCAATCTTCCTCATCGAGGGGGTCAGCTTCCTTTTGACCAATTCTGATGTGGTCGTAGTCGGCATCTTCCTCGAACCGCACGACGTCGCGATCTACTTCGCCGCCGCCAAAACGATGGCGCTGGTTCACTTCATCAATTTTTCGGTGAAGGCAGCCTCCGGCCCGCGCTTTTCAAGCCTGATTGCCGAGGGAACACGTCAGCAACTCGCCGTTGCCGCGATCGACGCTGCAAGATGGACGTTTTGGCCTGCACTCGCCATTGGGCTCGCCGTCGTCGCCGCCGGTCACTTTCTCCTCTCGCTGTTTGGCGGTGCTTTCACGGCCGGCTACATCGTGATGGCGATCCTGCTGGCGGGTATTCTCGCCAAGGCCCTGGTCGGCCCGGCGGAAACGCTGCTGATGATGGCGGGCAAACAGAACATGTGTGTTCTGCTCTACGCCGGAGCGCTGGCGGCGAATATCGGCCTCAACCTGCTCCTCATCCCCAGACTGGACATCGCGGGCGCGGCGATCGCCACGGCTTCGGCCATGGGCGTGGAAGCCATCCTCCTGCATTTTGCCGTCCGGCGCGCGCTTGGCATCGCGCTCTTCGCATTTGCCACGCCTCCCACGGCCAAGACAGACATGGAAGCTTGATAGAATGGCGCGCAATCCTCCAGCTACCGAAACGACCGACGTTACGACGAACCGCATGGTTCACGAGCTTGCGGCTCTGGATCTCGACACGCCACGGGCGGATGCGCGCATCGAGATCGGCCGACCGGGGCGCGAGCTCTGCCTCTATTCCGGCAGGCTGGGATACGAACTGCAGGAAGAACTCGACTTCCTGTCAAACCGTGCCATGGAACCGAACGTTTTCTTCACGGGACGCTTCCTCGCCCCGGCCATGCCGCGGCTTGACGACAGGCAGGTGAATTTCGCCCTATTGCGAGACCAGAGCGAATCCCGCAGCCGCATGCGCTTCCTGATGCCATTCTCCGTGGAAAAGCCAGGCTTCGCTGTTGGCCCCTCGATCGTGCGCGTATGGTCGAACAGCTTTGCACCGCTCGGCACACCGCTAATCGATGCCGAGGACGCCGGTGAGACGCTGGACAACCTCTACAATGGCCTGACACATCGCGATCTGCGCTTGCCGCCGATTCTGGTGTTGCCGGATATCAGGCTGAACGGCATCTTCGCACGCATGGCAAGGGCGGTGGCCATCGACCGCAACCTGCCGATCACCATCGCCAATCCTTATCAGCGCGCCATGCTGCAGAGCGACGAGGAAGCAGCCGCCTATCTGCGCGATGCGATTTCTTCATCGCATCTGAAGGAGATGCGCCGGCAATGGCGTCTGCTCGAGGAGCTGGGTACGGTGGTCTACAGCGTTGCCCGCCAGCCGCGCGACATCCACGTGCGCTTCGAGGAGTTCCTTGCGCTCGAGGCCGGCGGCTGGAAAGGCAAGAAACGCAGTGCGCTGGTGACGGATCGCTACCACACCGCCTTTGCCCGCGAGGCCGTTTCCAACCTCGCTGCCGTCGACGCCGTGCGTGTTCACACGATCGACCTAAATGGAAAGGCAATCGCCTCGATGGTGGTCTTGATGATGGGCGGCGACGCCTATACGTGGAAGACGGCCTATGACGAAGCCTATGCCCGCTATTCGCCAGGCAAGCTGCTGATGGGCGAGTTGACGGAATGGCACCTTGACGACGCCAACATCGTACGTTCCGACTCCTGCGCTATTCCAGATCACCCAATGATCAATCGCTTCTGGAAGGAGCGGGAGGATATGGGGACCATGGTGATCGGTCTCGATCAGAATGGCGACCGCGACGTGCGCCAGGTGGCGGCCCAGCTTCACATGTACAGCAGCACCCGCAACGTTGCGAAAATGCTGCGACAGAAGATCATGTCGCTCGCCCGGCGCGGCAAGTCTCCTCCGTGAGCTCCGCGCGCGGCAAACGTCTCAACCCGCGCTTGCCCGCTCTCTGAGAAGGCGGCGGATCACCTTGCCTGTTGTCGTGAGCGGCAGTTCCGAGACGAATTCCACCTCGCGCGGATATTCGTGCATCGAGAGCCGCATCTTCACCCACTCGCTGATATGGGAGGCCAATCGATCGCTTGGCTCGAACCCCGGCGCCAGCACGACATAGGCCTTGACGATCTCGGTACGAACGGGATCGGGTTTGCCGACGGCGGCGGCGAGCTGCACGGCCGGATGGCCGATGAGGCAATCCTCGATTTCCGCCGGCCCGATGCGATACCCTGCGGACGTGATGACGTCGTCATCCCGGCCGAAGAAAGTGACATAGCCGTCCGCATCCTGGCGCCCGATATCGCCCGTTAGCAGCCAGTCACCAACAAACTTCCGCTCAGTCGCCGCGCCATCGTTCCAATAGCCAAGGAACATCACCGGATCCGGCCGACGGATGGCGATCTGCCCAGTTTCACCAACGGGAAGCTCCTCCCCGGCTTCGCTGACGATGGCCACGCGATGCCCGGGCACCGGCCGACCGATCGCACCAGGACGGCTGATGCCGATCGCGGCGCTCGATGACAGCACGAAATTGCACTCCGTCTGCCCGTAGAACTCGTTAACGGCAATCCCAAGCGTCCGCTTGGCCCATTCCAGCGTTTCGGCGCCGAGCGACTCGCCCGCCGCGCCGATCGTGCGCAGCACGAGGTCGTACTTGGAACGTGGGTCGGGCACCACCTTCAGCAGCCGGAGCGCCGTCGGCGGGATGAAGCCGTTGCGCACCTTCATCTCGGCCATGATGCGATAGGCCATGTCGGCATCGAATTTCTGCGCCGGCGACGAGACGACGGGAACGCCGAGCAGCAGGCTTGGCAGCAGCGCATTCAGCAGGCCGCCAGCCCAGGCCCAGTCCGACGGCGTCCAGACCTTGTCGCCCGTCTGCGGGAAGCCCTCATGGGCGAATTGCATTCCCGGTATGTGCCCGGCCAGCACCTGATGGCCGTGCAGGGCGCCCTTCGGCGGACCGGTCGTTCCCGACGTGAAGATCATCAATGCCGGATCATGGGGCGCCGTCTTCGCAACCTCGAAGACCGGCGGATGGCCCGCCACCAGCGAGGCAAATGATCGTGCGCCTTGCCCATCGCCATCGACGCTGACGACCTCGGTCAGATCAGGGAGCCGACCACGGATTTGGCTGACGCGGTCCAGCCCGAATGTGTTGGTGACGACTGCGGAAGCGCCTGCCGTCCGCAGCCGGTATTCAAGCGCCTCGACACCGAAGAGCAGTGCCAGCGGCAGCGCGATCGCGCCCATCTTGTAGATCGCGACATGGGCGACGACCGTCTCGAAGGACTGAGGCAGAAGCAGCGCGACCCGATCGCCCTTCTTCACCCCCAACGACACCAAAGCATTGGCGAGCGACGACGAACGGTCCGCCAGCTCGCGATACGTCATCGAGAGGTGGTTGCCATCAGGACTGAAATGCTCAAGGCAAACACGCTCCGGCGCCCGCTCGGCCCAGTCGTCGCTGACCGCACGGCCAATATTGAAATCCTCCGGAATGTCCCACGCAAAATCGCGGTAAAGGTCTTCATAGCGATCGCGTTGCGGCAGTCTCATCGGCGGAAATCCAGTCAAATGCTGCAGCAGCTAACACCCGGAACTCCGTTTACGCAAGCGCGAGAGGCGAGGAGGGCCCGGATCGGTCACAAAACTTTTGTGTGAGTGACAGACACTTTCGTGTTTGCCGCGCTAGATCAAAGGGCGCGCTGGGTAGCGACTCGATGTTTGGAGCGATTTCATGGACTACGTCAAATTTGGCGGCACTGGCCTGGAAGTGTCGAAGATCTGCCTTGGCTGCATGACCTTCGGCGAGCCTGGCCGCGGCAACCACAGCTGGACGCTCGGTGAAGAGGACAGCCGTGTACTGATCAAGCAGGCACTGGATCTCGGTATCAATTTTCTCGACACCGCCAATACCTATTCGGATGGCTCCTCGGAGGAGATCGTCGGGCGGGCCATCAAGGATTTTTCAAAGCGCGACGAGATCGTACTCGCAACCAAGGTCTTCAACCGCATGCGGCCCGGCCCGAACGGCGCCGGCCTGTCGCGCAAGGCGATTTTCGACGAGATCGACAACAGCCTGCGTCGCCTCGGCACCGACTATGTCGACCTCTACCAGATCCACCGTTTCGACCAGACGACACCGATCGAGGAAACGCTGGAAGCGCTGCATGACGTCGTGAGGGCAGGCAAAGCGCGCTATATCGGCGCGTCTTCCATGTATGCTTGGCAGTTCGCCAAGATGCTCTACACCTCGCGCGCCAATGGCTGGACGCCCTTCGTCAGCATGCAGGATCACCTGAACCTGCTCTACCGGGAGGAAGAACGCGAAATGCTGCCCTTCTGCCTGGATCAGAAGATTGCCGTCATTCCCTGGAGCCCGCTCGCCCGCGGTCGGCTGACGCGTGACTGGGATGAGAAGACGACCCGCAGCGAGACAGACGAGTTCGGCAAGACGCTCTACAAGCAGGCGGAAGACGCCGACCGCACTATCATTGGCGTCGTCGGTAAGCTGGCCGAGAAACATGGTGTCTCCCGCGCCCAAATCGCGACGGCCTGGATCCTGCAGAAAAGCGCTGCGACGGCGCCGATCATCGGTGCGTCGAAAGCCAACCACCTGACCGACGCGGTTGCGTCACTCGCCGTCAAGCTGACACCGGACGATGTTGCCGCACTCGAGGAGCCTTACGTCCCCCACCACGTCGAAGGTTTCAAATAACGCGACCATTTGGAGATTCCCGGTCGCTTGCGTGACGCCGACGGCCAGCAACTCCCCTCAAGGATCTTGCCATGACGACCATTCCCTTCAAGGCACGCCGCTTTCAGTCCACGGCCGCCTATTACACGCGCTATCGCGTCCCCTATCCTGATGAACTCATCGAGCGGGTCGCTGAACGTGCGGGGCTCGCAGCCGGTGAACGGGTGCTTGACCTCGGCTGCGGGCCGGGTCAACTCGGCATCGCCTTTGCGCGACTCGCCGGCGCTGACGTCACGGGGCTCGATCCCGAGCCGGAAATGCTGGAAGCTGCACGTACCGATGCGGCCGCTGCTGGTGTCGATGTCACATTCACCAAAGGGTCGTCATACGATCTCGGTCCGCACTTCGCGCCGCTCAAGATGACGGTCATGGGGCGCTCCTTCCATTGGATGGATCGCCCGGCAACGCTGAAGGCTCTCGACGAGATTACCGTTCCCGACGGCTGCGTCGTGCTGTTCGGCGACCGCCACATCTCCTCGACGCCGGATTGGCGACAAGCGGTTAACAAGCTCGCCGAAACCTTCGCCCCGGAGCGCAATGCCGATCGCGAACGGCGGAAGGGGCCGGATTGGGTCGAGCATGAAAGCATCCTGCTTCGCTCGCCGTTCAGCGATCTGGAAAGGATCTCGGCTATAAGGGAACGCAAGCTCAGCCTCGACGATATCGTCGGTCGCGCCTTCTCAACCTCGGTGACATCGCCCCAGGCGCTCGGCGAAAGAGCAATTGCCTTCGAGGCGGACCTTCGCGACACCCTCCTCAAGCTTTCGCCCGAGGGCACCTTCACTGAGGTGGTGGAAATCGGCGGTCTGATCGCTCGTCGAGGCTAACCGTCAGTTCTGTTCGCAAGGGAAAGCACATCGCGCGTCGTATAGAGAAAGTTATCGGAGAGCTCGCGACTCTCGACGGCGCGCGCCAGGATCACCGCACCCATCATCGCCGAAAGCGTCGCAAACCCCTTCTCGCGGCGCTCTTCTGGAGTTTCGCCGCGAACGATCTCGCAGAGAATATCGACAAGCATCGAAAGCCCGTCATTGAAGGTTTCGCGCACTGCCCCGCGGCTTCGGCTGACCTCCTGGGCAAGCGAGGCAAAGACGCAACTCCCGCCCGGATCATCGACGCTGCAACGCGACAGATAATGATTGAGCAGCGCGTCGAGGGGTCCTTCCGGCGCCGAAGCGATGATCTCATTCCAGCGGATCTTCACCTTTTCGATCAGCGCGCGGCTCACTTCCAGCGCCAGTTCTTCCTTGGATTCGAAATGCCCGTAGAAGCCGCCATGCGTCATTCCGGCGGCCTTCATGATCTCGGCGACGCCGATGCCGTCGAAGCCTTTTTCCCGAAACAGCACGCCTGCGACCTGCAGGATCTTCTCGCGATTTTCGGCAAATTTCTCTCGGCTGACCCGCATTCATTTCTCCGCAATTAGCAGCTTGACAATTTATATGACGTCCATCATCAATACGCAACAATTATGATGACCATCATCTAAAAGCTTCCGATAGTCTCCGACAACCTCAAGACGGGACGGCCACATGGTATCGACTGCACTTGCCTCATCGCTGGCGCGACGCAACATCCACTATGGATGGGTGGTCGTCGCGGCAACCTTCCTGACCATGCTGGTGACAGCCGGCGCGATGGGCGCCCCGGGCGTCCTGATCAAGCCGCTTCAGGACGAGTTCGGCTGGGAAACCTCACAGATATCCTCCGCGCTTGCCGTGCGCCTGCTTCTCTTCGGGCTGATGGGACCGTTCTCGGCGGCCTTCATGAACTATTTCGGCATTCGCAAGGTCATCGTCTTCGCCATGGCCCTGATCGGCAGCGGCTTCGTCGGTTCTCTGTTCATGACTGAGCTCTGGCAGCTGCTGCTGCTCTGGGGCGTCGTCGTCGGCTTCGGCACGGGGCTGACCGCCATGGTGCTCGCGGCGACCGTATCGGCCCGCTGGTTCACCAAGCACCGGGGCCTGGTGGTGGGCATGCTGTCGGCGAGCTCAGCCACCGGCCAGCTGGTCTTCCTGCCGCTCATGGCAGAACTGACCGAACGCCACGGATGGCGCGGAACGGTCTTTTTCGTCTGTGGCATGATCATGCTTGCCGCTCTTCTGGTGCTGGCCTTCATGCGCGACCGCCCCTCCGACCTCAATCTGCCGGCCTTCGGTGATGAACAGGTCACGCCGCACGTGCCGCCGCAGGGGGGCCTGTTGGCAATGCTGGCAACCCCGATCACGGTTCTCAAGGAAATCTCCGGCACGTCGACCTTCTGGATTCTCTTCGCCACCTTCTTCATCTGCGGCCTCAGTACCAACGGCCTGATCCAGACGCATTTCGTCACCCTCTGCGGCGACTTCGGCATCGTCCCGGTCGCTGCCGCGAGCGTCCTTGCCGTCATGGGCATTTTCGATTTCTTCGGCACGATCGGCTCCGGCTGGCTTTCGGACCGCTTCGACAATCGCTGGCTGCTCTTCTGGTACTATGGCCTGCGTGGCCTCTCTCTGCTCTTCCTGCCCTTCAGCAACTTCAGCTTCTATGGCCTGTCGATCTTCGCCGTCTTCTACGGCCTCGACTGGATCGCCACCGTGCCGCCAACCGTCAAGATCGCCGCCGATCGTTTTGGTCGCGAAAAGGCCGGCCTCGTCTTCGGCTGGGTCTTCGCCGGGCACCAGCTCGGAGCCGCAACAGCGGCCTACGGCGCCGGCTGGTCGCGCACGGAACTGCAGAGCTATCTGCCCGCCTTCTTCATCGCCGGAGCCTTCTGCCTGCTCGCCTCGATCCTCGCGATCACGCTGAAGAAGTCCGGCGTCCATCAGCCCGCCGCCGCCGGCGCGCATTGACACAGCTTCCGGCCGCAGGCCGGAAACTCCAATAAATCAAGCCGAGAACTTCGCCCGCCGTCTTGCGCGCGCGGGCGAACGCATGCTAGACAGCCGACCGTCGGTATCCGTTGCCCCATTGGCGGAATTGGTAGACGCGCTCGACTCAAAATCGAGTTTCGAAAGAAGTGCTGGTTCGACCCCGGCATGGGGCACCAAAAATCTCGAACTAGCCAAATACTTGACCGTGATTTGAACGACTTTGGCTTCCCATCTGCTGCAGCAAGACATGGGCTACTTCCGCGCGAGCTCAGCTTGTGCGATAATAAACCACAGTCTGCATTTACTGAAAAATTTTGCGTGAAAGAATGACGGCACGGCGTGCCGGCATGGGGGCGAGGCTGCCCTGACGTCGTCGGTTCTGTCATGAAGTACCTGAAGGACAACGGGCTCGAGAACAACACGATCCTTGCCTTCTCCACTGACAACGGCACCGAGACCTTCACTTGGGTCGACGGCGGGCAGACCCCGTTTGCGGGTGGCAAGGGAACTGTCATGGAAGGCGGCTTCCGCGTGCCGATGATCATCCGCTGGCCCGGTCACGTACCGGCAGGGAAAGTGGAGAATCCGATTGTCTCAGGGCTGGATTGGTTCCCCACTTTCGTCGCAGCGGCCGGCAATCCGAACATCGTCGGCGAGCTCCAGAAGGGCAAGCAGATCGGTGATCAAACTTACAAGGTGCATCTTGATGGTAATGACCAGACCGACCTGATCACTAGCAAGGGCCCGTCGCAACGGCATGTAGTCTTCTATTTTGCCGAGTCCACTCTAGGTGCGGTGCGCATCGACGACTTCAAGTACCGGCTCACCGATCAGCCGAATGGCTGGTTTGGCGCCACGGTCAAGCTTGACTGGCCAATCCTCGTTAACATCCGCTTGGACCCGTTCGAGCGCACGGGCCTCGGCCAGTCGCTCTTCGCGAAGGACTGGTGGGCTTACGAGTTCTGGCGCTACGTCTTCCTGCAGCAGGAAATGGGGAAGGCCGCCCAGACCTTCCTTGAGTTCCCGCCCATGCAAAAAGGCGCAAGCTTCAATCTGGAGGCTCTGAAAGAGGAGTTGGACAAGAAGATGGCCAGTCAAGCGGCACGGTAACAGACGCTCGCGCGCACTAAATCGAGGCGGACGCCCTTGTGGCGGCCGCTCCGGTACCGAGCAACCAGTGACTCCGCCGGCAAAAGCTCCTTTCGCTCTCTGCAAGAATGGCAGCGTCCTGCTGCACCCTCAGTGGAAGCTCCCCGCAAAGACGATGCCCAGGGAGATAAAGATCACCGCCCCGACAAGCCCCATAAGCTTGCCGGTGGCACCGGCGACTTGAACGCCTGCCGCATCCACCTTGAGCGCCAGATACAGGGGAAAGGCCACGAAGAAGATCGAGATCCACTTCGGACGCATCATGGTCGCGTCGACGGCAAGCATGATTGCGAAGACCAGGAACATGCTAATAGCGAGCATCCAGCCGATCACTCGGGTCCATTCGCTGCTCGCGACGAAGATTGCGCGGATGTGACCACGATAGACGACGGCAAGGATCGCCACCGTCAAGGCGGAGCATTTGACGATCGATGCCAAAAGCTGCCAGGTGGCCAACAGCTGGATAGGAGCTGCGTGGCTCGCCACTCCCTGCATCTTGCTCACCGTGTCGCCGGCCGCCGCATCCAGATGGGTCAAAGCCCAGTAGACATGCGGCCCAGCGACGACGAGGCCCACCGCGATGGTGGCCGCCAGCCGCCAGTTGAGGACCAAGCGCCGCATACTGGGTTCGAGCAGGAGCGCGACAACGGTCGAGACGGGGATGATCGCAAAATTGTACTTCGCAAGGAATCCGATACCGGCCGCTGCTCCGAGAAGCGCGTAATTGCCGGTCGATGCGCGCTCGTCCATTCGTGCCAGCACGTATAGGAAGAATGCAACGGCCGCGAAGGCACCAATGCTGTGGGTCAGATCCCGCTGCGCAAGCAGAAAGACAGCAGGTAGGCTCAGCAGACCGAGAACCGCAATCCAGACGGTATTTCGTGCTCCCACCAATTTTTGGGTTGCCAGCCCGAGAAACACGCAGCTCACCAGCAGCGTAGCATTCTTCAGGAATGCGAGCGTGTCCACCGACACGCCGAAGACCTTGCCAAAACAGTAGAACAGCCAGTTGTAGAGCGGCGGCTGATCGCCGTAGCCCAGTTGCAAGGCATGCGCGAGCCTGATCTGCTCGGCCTCATCGGACCCGAGATCGCCACCGCGAAGGAGCCTGAGGGCAAAGCTTGCCGTGAAGTACGTCGCCAATAATAGGACAGGCAGAAGCGCGTCTAGCCGCGCAGCGCGTGGCGCGGAGACGTATGAACCATCGGTAGTATCAGTCAATTCGTCCCCACGATCGGCTTGAGCGGATCTTCACCGACCGGAACATGCAATTCTTCTGATGGACTGTATAGCGGCTCACCCACCATTTCAGGCACTTGCCAGCACCGTTCCGAAGAAGTGTGTTGCCTCAACGCAACGCTTACGCAACCGGCATTCGCAGCATTGCTGCCTCAATTGGGCTCTACCCAGCAATTGGGCGGCCGCAGCAAATCAACTGTTTAATTTCTCGAGCGTTTCGGCCAAACTGCGCCCGCCAAGAGGGAAAGTGCACGCGTGCATCAGGAAGTCTCGCTTATTGCCACAGTTGCCGTCAGTTTCGTCTTTGCGGCGATACTCGGCTATATCGCCGACCGGCTGCGGCTGCCGCCGCTTGTCGGATACTTGCTGGCGGGTATCGCCATGGGGCCCATGACACCCGGCTTCGTCGCCGATGCTGGGCTCGCCAGTCAATTAGCGGAGATGGGCGTCATCCTGCTGATGTTCGGCGTTGGCTTGCATTTTTCCACCGCCGATCTACTCGCGGTGCGCGGCATCGCCGTGCCCGGCGCAATCGCACGCATCGTTATCGTTACCCTGCTCGGTGTCGTCCTCGTCAAATGGTGGGGCTGGGGGCTTGGCGCGGGGATCGTCTTCGGCCTCAGCCTGTCAGTAGCAAGCACGGTTGTACTGTTGAAAGCCTTGGAGGAGCGGAATCTGCTCAACTCGGCCAGCGGCCGCGTGGCCGTTGGCTGGTTGATCGTCGAAGACCTTGCCACGGTCCTGGCATTGGTGCTTCTGCCCGCCGTCGCCGAATTGCTTGGGGGCCATGCCGCCGGCGGCGGCCTTGCACAAAGCGTCGGGCTGCCGCTTCCAGTGACCATTGCCCTGACGCTTCTGAAGGTCGGCGCGTTTGCGGTCATGGCGGTCTTTCTCGGACCAAAGATCGTTCCCTGGCTCTTGACGCTGGTCGCCCGAACCGGTTCACGCGAACTCTTCACCCTGACGGTCCTCGCCATTGCGCTCGGCATCGCGTTCGGGTCGGCGAAAATCTTCGGCGTCTCCTTCGCTCTCGGCGCCTTTTTCGCCGGCGTCGTGATGAGTGAATCCAATCTCAGCCATCGGGCGGCTGCCGATTCGCTACCGCTGCAGAACGCCTTCTCGGTGCTATTCTTCGTATCCGTCGGCATGCTGTTTGATCCTTCGATCCTGGTGCGCCAGCCGATGGCCGTGATCAGCGCGCTGGCGCTGATCATCGTCGGCAAGACCATCATCTCCTTCCTCATCGTGGTCATGCTCCGCTATCCGATCGGAATGGCGCTGACCGTCTCAGGCGGACTGGCACAGATCGGCGAATTCTCGTTCATTCTTGCAAGTCTCGGCATTTCTCTCGGGCTACTGCCGAATGACGGGCAGGATATCATCCTCGCGTCCGCCATTATTTCGATCACCCTCAATCCACTTGTCTGCATGGGTGCCGAAGCGCTGCACACCCAGGTCCACGCCAGATGGCCGACGCTCAGCAATCACTTCGGTCGCCGCCGGCATGAGATACTCGGCCGCGAACTTGAGAAGATCCGGGCGGTCAACGAGGCGCGCGAGCGCAAGCACCAGCTCGAGATGCAGGAGCTTATCGAAACCTTCCCATTGTTTGCAAAGGTAGACGAAGATTCTCAGGAGGAATTGCTGCTCCTCTTCCGGCCGAAATCCGCCTTGCCCGGCGAGCGTGTTGTCCGCAAGGGCGACCGAGGCGATGGCATGTATTTCCTATCATCAGGCGCTGTGGAGGTGCAATTGCCCGGCGGACCGATCCGGCTGGAGCCCGGTGCGTTTTTCGGCGAGATGGCGCTGCTCAGCGGCGGGCGCCGCACCGCGGACGTCGTCGCTGTGGATTTCTGCCAGTTCTTTGTGCTGGAAAGGCGCGATTTCAACATGTTCACCGCAAAGCATCCCGTTTTGCGCCATGCCGTCAGCGAAATGGCGCGCGAGCGAACGGAAATGAACGTCATGCGGCAAAGGCACAACCAGCCTTCCAGCGTCGCCTCGTGAGCGCCGCGCTCAGTTTGATCACGAAGATTTTTTTGGCGCGTCACCCTACGAACGACACAGCGACCATTTACAGCCGCACCGACGCCCCATAAAGCTCATGCGCTCGACGCGAAAGGATTGGAATGCTCCGCAGACTCTACGACTGGACCATGTCTCTCGCGGGCCGGAAATCGGCCGAAGTCTGGCTCGCCGTTATCGCCTTCGTCGAAAGTTCCATCTTTCTTGTTCCCGCCGACGTTCTCTACCTGCCGATGGCGCTCGCAAAGCCGGAGCGCGCCTACCGCTACGCGCTGGTCGCGACGGTCGCGTCCGTCCTCGGTGGCATCGCCGGGTGGATGCTCGGCTACTACGCCTATGACGCGATTGCCCGTCCGATTCTGGAATTCTACGGAAAGCTCGATGCCTTCGAGCAGCTCCGGCTCTATATCCACGACGAGTGGGAAATCCTGCTGCTGCTGCTCGTCACCTCAGGCCTGGCACACCTGCCGCCGATCAAGGTGGTGACGATCCTCGCCGGCGTCATTCACATGAATCTCGGCTTCTTCATTATCTCGGCGATTGTGGCCCGCGGCGCGCGCTTCTTCTTCCTCGCGTGGCTGCTGCGCCGTTACGGTGAGTCGATCCGCCATTTCATCGAAAAACGTCTCGGGCAGATAGCGGGCATTATTGCCGCCGTCGCCATCGCCCTCGGGATTGCCTATAAACTACTTGCCCATTGAGCCATTTGCGCGGAGTCTGTTCATGCCTGCCTCGTTTTCCCTTGCTCGCCCGGTCGTCGGTTATTCGCTGGTGCTCGCCCTCGGCATGGCGGTCGTGGTCGGCACCGCACTCGGCTTCCAGTATCTTGGCGGCTACATCCCCTGCGCGCTCTGCCTGCTGCAGCGCCAGCCCTATTACTATGGCATTCCGATCGCGATCCTCGGCGCGGTCGCTTCCGCGGTCGGCCTTCCCAGCTGGATTGGTCGTGCATTTCTGCTCGCCGCCGGCATCCTGATGGTCGTTGGCGCCGGCATGGGCGTCTATCATGCCGGTGTCGAGTGGCATTTCTGGGAAGGGCCAGCCACCTGCTCCACAACAGCCGGCAGCATGACACAAAATGCCGGCGACCTGCTGAGCGAATTGAACAGCATCAAGGGGCCGTCCTGCACCGACGCAGCGCTGCGCGTCCTCGGCCTCTCCTTCGCCGGCTGGAACGTGATCACAAGCGTCGTCCTGGCGGCCTTCGCCTTCATCGGCGTCCGCAAGACGGCCTGAGCCTGACGAATGGCGGCCTGATCAGGGCTGCAGTTCGCTATCCCAGTAAAGATAGTCGAGCCAGCTGTCGTGCAGGTAGTTCGGCGGGAAAAGCCGACCATTATTGTGCAGGTCCTGCACCGTCGGCTGGTAGGGCTTCTGATTCGGGAACATGCCAGCCTGCTTGGGCAGCTTGCTGCCCTTTCTGAGATTGCAGGGAGAGCAGGCTGCAACGACGTTTTCCCATGTCGTCTCGCCGCCATGCGCGCGCGGAATGACATGGTCGAAGGTCAGATCGTCATGCTCGCCGCAATACTGGCATTCGAACTTGTCACGCAGGAACACGTTGAAGCGGGTAAAAGCCGGATTGCGGGAAGGCTGGACGTATGTCTTGAGGCAGACGACACTTGGAAGCCGCATCGAGAAGCTCGGTGAAGACACCGAATGTTCGTATTCAGCAATGATATTCACACGGTCGAGAAACACCGCCTTGATCGCGTCCTGCCAGGACCACAGCGACAAGGGGTAGTAACTCAGGGGCCTATAGTCAGCGTTCAGGACGAGCGCTGGCAGGGCCTGTGGGGAGACTGCAATCGTCAAGGGACTCTCCTGATCGATTCGGCATCTGCACCCTTATATTAGGCCGGTTGTGACGGCATTGTGAAGTCTAATAAATTCAGGCATCAATCCTGTTATTCACGGCACCGCTGCCTAGTCGATCGGCAGCACGCCACGTCCGAGCCTGACGGCGTAATAAGCCCAGAAAAGCCTGGCCGCGACGGATCGCCACGGCGACCACGCGCCGGCCAAGGACGCCAGTTCGCGCGCTTGCGGGCGAGCAGCGAGACCGAATGCCGCAGCCACCGCGTTTTGCAGGGCAACGTCACCGGAGGGAAAGACGTCTGCGTGGCCACCACAGAACATCAGATAAACCTCGGCTGTCCAGGGACCGATACCCTTGAGCGCCGTAAGTTCAGCCAGCGCCTCCTCAGGTGGCAAGGCGGAGAGCGCGAGAAGATCGAGGCGACCTGAGGCAACAGCTCCGGCAATTCGCAAGAGCGTGTCCGCCTTGGCACGCGACAGGCCAAACTCTCGCCAAGCTTCGGGACGGAGGAGCACATAATTCTCCGCCGTCAGCACGCCTTCGGCTGGCTGCATCCGCCGCCAGATCGCTTCGGCGCTGGCGCGCGACACCATTTGCGAGACGATAATGTGGGCAAGCCCCTCGAAACCGGGTTCACGCAACCGCAAGGGAAGCGGTCCGGTCTCCGCTGCAATGGCAGCAAGCCGCGGGTCTAGCCGAACCAGGTTCGCCAACCCCTCCGTCACATCATCATCGCTGCGAATGATCAACACGCTTCCTCGCGATCCCACCGAATCCATGGCAGAAGAAAGCATGACCGCGATTCCTCGTCAAAAGCCTGTCTTTCGTTTTGCGCCCAGCCCCAATGGCCCGCTCCACCTTGGCCACGCGCTCTCGGCCCTTCTAAACCGGGACATGGCGGCATCGACGGAAGGACGCTTTCTGCTGCGCATCGAAGACATCGACCTGACACGCTGTACGCCCGAATTCGAGGCTGGCATCTATGCCGACCTCGAATGGCTGGCCATAAACTGGGAACAGCCCGTGCGGCGCCAGTCGGAGCATTTCGCGGAATACCAGGCAGCCCTTGAGCGGTTGATCGACCTCGGCTTCGCCTATCCCGCGTTCATGACGCGAGGCGAGACAAAAACACGGGTTGTCGCCGCCGAAGCAAATGGCACTCCCTGGCCGCGAGACCCCGACGGCTCGCCGCTCTATCCTCCAGACGATCGCGAGCGCGCCGAATACGACCGGCAGCAGCTGCTTGCATCGGGCGTAAAGCAGGCATGGCGGCTCGACATGGGCAAGGCCTTGGAGGCAGTGGGCGCCACCCTTTCTTGGGAGGAAACCGGCGACGGCAATCGTGGCCTGATCGCCGCAAATCCCGGTGCCTGGGGAGATGTCATCCTGTCGCGGTCGGATGCACCGTCAAGCTACCATCTCTCGGTCGTCCTTGATGACGCCCTGCAGGAGGTTACCCACGTGGTTCGCGGGCTCGATCTCTTTCATTCGACGTCGGTGCATCGATTGCTGCAGACATTGCTCGGCCTGCCGGCACCGATCTATCACCACCATCGCCTGATCACCGATGAGGACGGTCGAAAACTCTCCAAGAGCCAGAGCGACACCGGGCTCGCTGAACTCCGCGGGCGCGGGCTTTCACCGGCCGATATCCGCCGCCTTGTGGGGCTTTGACGTCTTGCTCTGCCCCCTGCCCAGGAAATTGTTCTTGAAGATCGCGCGTACGCGAAACTTCAGGAGGGCCGCATTGATCTCAGCGCCAATGATGAAGATCACGCCGACCATATAGAGAAAAATCAGAACGATCATCACCGACGCCAGACCCGCATAGGTCGCGGTGTAGTTGGCGAACGTCGCCAGATAATAGGCAAAAATCAGGGCTCCCGCCAACCAAAGCAGCAGCGTCACAAGCACGCCTGGCACAACGTCGAACACACGGCGCCGCCCGGCCGGCAGCCACAGGTGAACGACGAAAAGGCCGACGGTCAGCATGAACAGCGTTCCGTAGACGCGCCAGCTGAAGACGACTTCGAGCGTATCGGCGAAAAGCGGGAACCACTGGCGCGCATAGTCGAGGGCAAGCGGCACGGCCACAAGCAGGATACTGACGGCGGCAAAGATAATGACGGCGATGATGACATAGCCAAGGCTTGCAAGGCGGGTGATGTACCATGGCCGCGTTTCCTGAACACGGTAGGCGCGGTTCAGCGATATCCGCAGCGCTTCGACCCCGTTCGAGGCAAAGTATGCCGCCGCCAGAACAGACACGGTCAGCAGACCGCCGCGCGGCACCGTCAGGACCTGGATTACCTGGTCGACCAACGGCTTGGCGATCGCCTCCGGCCACGTATCGAAGATCAGATGGATTGCCCGATCCGAGAACTGGTCGGCACCCAGAAAGGTTGCAAGCGTGGTCCCGAAGATGAGAAACGGAAAGACAGCCAGAAGCGTAGACAATGCGACATGGCTCGCCATCGCGAAGCCGTCGTCTTCAATAAGGTGGCAGATAGCATCGTAGACCACATCATAGAAGATGCGCATTATCTTCGGCATTCCGTCTCCCGGCTTTGGTCGTTGTGTCGCCCGTTCGAATATGGGAAACCACTCCCATTTTGTACAGGAATCATTCCATGTCGGATCAGCGTACAATCATCGTGACAGGATGCTCTTCCGGGATCGGCGCGCATTGCGCCCGGGCGCTGAAAGCCGACGGCTGGCGAGTCTTTGCCACGGTACGCAAATTCGATGATTTGGCACCGCTCGAAGCGGACGGCATCGAAGTCTTCCGCATGGACTACACCCGCCCCGATACAATCTCTGACTTGGTGCGAGATGTGACCGCACTGACAGGCGGACGCATCGATGCGCTCTTCAACAACGGCGCCTACGGGCAACCCGGCGCGGTCGAGGACCTTCCGACCGAGGCCCTGCGCGCTCAGTTCGAAACGAACGTCTTCGGCTGGCACGAGCTGACGCGCCAGATCGTGCCGCTGATGCGCAAGCGCGGCCAGGGCCGGATCGTCCAGTGTTCATCGATCCTCGGCGTCGTGCCGTACCGTTTCCGCGGCGCCTATACCGCCTCCAAATTCGCTCTCGAGGGTCTGAGCATCAGCCTTCGCATGGAGCTCCAGGGTAGTGGTATCCACGTAAGCCTGATCGAACCGGGTCCGATCACCTCCCGCTTCACCGCAAACGCGCTCGCAAAGATCAATGAGAATATCGACATGAAAAACTCGGTGCATGCGGCAGATTACCGCCGTCAGCTTGCACGGCTTGACGGATCGGGCCGTCCCAATCGACATAAGCTCGGTCCGGACGCGGTCTATGCCGTGTTGAAGCACGCATTGAACTCGAACAATCCGAAACCACATTACCCCGTAACCACGCCGGCAAAGCAGGGGATGGTGCTGAAAAGGCTGCTGCCCGCAGACCTTTTCTACCGCCTGATGCGCTGGGTGGACTAATCAGGAAAGCCAAAGCCAGCATGTCCACGGTCACCTACATCCTCGCGATCATCGTCATGGGCATCGTCGCCCTGGTACTGATTCGCGGCCTCTTCAACATGATGAAGGGCGGCAACCCGAACCTTTCCAACAAGCTGATGCAGCTGCGTGTGCTGCTGCAGGCGATCGCCGTGCTCCTGATCATGCTGACGCTCTGGCTGACTGGCGGCGGCCGCCCTAGCTAAGACGGGAAAAGAGAGGGGGCAGGTATGGTACGGCTCAACAAGATCTACACGAAGACCGGCGACGACGGCACAACCGCACTCGTTTCCGGGCCACGTCGGCTGAAATACGATCTGCGCGTCGAGGCCTACGGCACGATCGACGAGGCCAACTCCGCCATCGGCGTCGCACGGCTTCATATGCAGGGCATGCCCGTCCTTGAGAGGATGCTGACGCTCATCCAGAACGACCTCTTCGACCTCGGCGCCGATCTTGCGACACCTGACGACGGCAAGCCGCCGGCACACGAACCGCTGCGCATCGTCGATAGCCAGGTCGCACGCATCGAGAGCGACATTGACGAGTTGAACGCCGATCTTCAGCCCTTGAAGTCCTTCGTGCTGCCGGGCGGGCACTCGGCGGCTGCTCACCTTCATCTCGCCCGCACGATCGCACGCCGCGCCGAGCGGCTGATGGTCGAGCTTGCCCGGGCAGATGGCGAGGTCGTCAGCGACGCCGCATTAAAATATGTCAATCGGGTTTCGGACTTCCTTTTCGTCGCCGCCCGTCACGCCAATGACCGCGGCCATGCCGATGTGCTTTGGGTTCCCGGAAAAAACAGGTAGGTTCCTCCGCAATCATGTGACGCGAACGCCGGGGGCAGGCTTCATGTTCATACCGCTGCACGACGCCAATACGCTGAAGCATATCAAGGTCCAATGGGTCACCATGGGGCTGATTGCGGTGGATCTCGCGGTTTGGCTCTTCACCGGGGTTGTCGCCAGCCAATCCGTGTCGCAGGCCACGATTGTCGGCCTGGGTTACATTCCCGCGGTTGCCTTTCACCACGCGAGGCTGGAACCGGCGCTGGCCTTCATCCCGGAACCGCTAACCTACATCACCTACTCCTTCGTGCATTCCGGTTTCTGGCATCTTGCTCCCAACATGCTCTTCCTTTGGGTCTTCGGCGACAATGTCGAGGACGCGATGGGGCACCTCCGCTTTCTTGTCTTCTATTTGCTCTGCGCGGCGGCCGGCGCTCTCGTCCATGGCCTCGTGGGGACGACATCGGAGGCACCGCTTGTAGGCGCCTCCGGCGCGATCTCAGGCGTGGTGACGGCCTACGTCGTCTTGCATCCTCGCGTAAAGGTCTGGGTGCTGGTGCTGATGCGCGTGCCGCTGCCGCTGCCGGCCTTCGTCCCGCTCCTTCTCTGGATTGGCCAGCAATTCGTGATGCTGGTCCTGGAGCCCGATGGCAGCATCTCCTGGGGCGCCCATGTCGGCGGCATCGTCGCCGGCGGCCTGTTGGTCCTTCTCATGCGCCGCCGTGGCGTCCCATTGTTCGATCGGGAAGTCGTCACCCCGAGAGCTGTCAAAGACCGTCCCACAGCCAACCCGGCGATGGTCGCGGCACCCGGCGAGCAGTTATGCCCGCGCCCTCCCTGGAACAGGCAGCAGTGACAATATTGACGTGAACGTAAACGTCATATATTGACGAGCTCAATTTGCCTGTCTGCGCCATGGAAGCGTTGTGTTTGGAGGAAAAACGCGTATCCATGTCGCCATTCGACAATCGGAGCAGCGCCGAAACGCGCATTTTCTTGGCGAAAGAGTTGAAGGAAGGACCCCATGAAAATTCTCGTCCCCGTGAAGCGGGTGGTTGACTACAACGTGAAGATCCGGGTGAAGCCGGATGGCACGGGCGTCGAGCTTGCGAATGTGAAGATGTCGATGAACCCGTTCGACGAGATTTCCGTCGAGGAGGCGCTCAGGCTGAAGGAAGCCGGCAAGGCCGAGGAGGTGATCGTCGTGTCGATCGGTCCGGCCAAGGCGGAAGAGACGCTGCGCACCGCGCTCGCCATGGGCGCCGACCGGGCGATCCTGGTGGAGACAGACGATCAAGTCGAGCCGCTCACTGTGGCCAAGATCCTGAAGGGCGTCGTCGACGCCGAACAGCCGGGCTTGATCATCGTCGGCAAGCAGGCGATCGACGACGACTCGAACCAGACCGGCCAGATGCTGGCGGCCCTGCTTGGGCTCGCCCAGGCGACCTTCGCCTCGAAGATTGAGATCGGTGACGGCAAGGCTCAGGTGACGCGCGAAGTCGATGGCGGCCTGCAGACGATCGAGATCAAGCTGCCCGCCGTCGTCACCTCGGACCTGCGCCTGAACGAGCCGCGCTATGCCTCGCTGCCGAACATCATGAAGGCGAAGAAGAAGCCGCTCGACAGACAAGCTCCTGCCGATTTTTCCGTCTCCACCGCGCCGCGCCTGAAGGTCTTGAAGACCGAGGAACCATCGGGCCGCAAGGCCGGCGTCAAGGTCAAGTCGGTCGCCGAGCTGGTTGAGAAGCTTAAAGTCGAAGCCGGCGTCCTCTAAGGTTCCGAGACAGGGAGATATATCCATGGCCATTCTTCTTCTGGCTGACCACGACGGCAGCCACCTTTCCGACCAGACCGCCAAGACGCTGACGGCGGCCGCCAAGATCGGCGGCGACGTCACCATCCTCGTCACCGGCGCCGGTGCCAGGGCTGCGGCCGATCAGGCCGCCAGGCTGTCGGGCGTGTCCAGGGTGCTCCTTGCCGAGGATGCAAGCCTCGCCCACAATCTCGCCGAGCCGCTGGCCGCGCTGATCGTTTCGCTGGCAGGCAGCTACGACACGATCATCGCCGCCGCCACCTCGACCGGCAAGAACGTCATGCCGCGGGTCGCAGCTCTTCTCGACGTCGCTCAGGTTTCGGAAATAACAGAAGTTGTTTCTTCCGACACCTTCAAGCGGCCGATCTATGCCGGCAACGCCATCCAGACGGTGCAGACGACCGACGCCAGACGCGTCATCACCGTGCGCACCGCCTCGTTCGCCGCCGCTGCCGAAGGCGGTTCGGCTCCGGTCGAAACCATCGCCGCCGCTGCCAATCCTGACCTGTCGACCTTCGTCAAGGATGCACTGTCGGCCTCCGACCGTCCGGAACTGACGTCTGCGAAGATCATCATCTCGGGCGGCCGCGCGCTCGGCTCGGCGGAGAAGTTCAGGGAAGTCATCCTGCCGGTGGCCGACAAGCTCGGCGCCGCCGTCGGCGCAAGCCGTGCCGCCGTCGATGCCGGCTACGCCCCGAACGACTGGCAGGTCGGCCAGACCGGCAAGGTCGTCGCGCCTGAGCTCTACATCGCCTGCGGCATCTCCGGTGCGATCCAGCATCTCGCCGGCATGAAGGACTCGAAGGTCATCGTCGCCATCAACAAGGACGAGGAGGCCCCGATCTTCCAGGTCGCAGACTACGGTCTCGTCGCCGATCTCTTCGATGTCCTGCCGGAATTGCAGAAGGCGCTTTGAACCGAGCATCTGCCTTCATTTCGCACTTGCGAATGACTGGAAAATTATCATTTTAAGGGCTACTACTTCTGCCGGGCGATCATTTGCCCGGCAGTTCTGTTAGAAAAATGCGGCAGCGCGGGGGCGTATGCCGAGCGGGGGTTTGGAGATGAACGCGGTGTTGAAGACGATTGGTATCATCGGCGCAGGCCAGATGGGTTGTGGCATCGCGCAGGTCTCGGCGGATGCAGGCTACAAGGTCCAGCTCTACGACCTCTCCGACGAACGCGTCCAGCACGGCCTTGCCACTATCAACGGCAACCTCGCCCGCCATGTGACGAGCGGCAAGATGACGGACGACGAACGCTCCGCCACCCTCGCGCTGATTTCCGGCTCCTCCGACATCAACGATCTTGCCGCTTCCGATCTCGTGATCGAAGCGGCGACTGAGGACGAAAGCGTCAAGCGCAAGATCTACGCCCAGGTCTGTCCGGTCCTGAAGCCGGAAGCGATCCTCGCCACCAACACGTCCTCGCTCTCGATCACCCGGCTTGCCTCAGCCACCGACCGGCCCGAACACTTCATGGGCATTCATTTCATGAATCCGGTTCCGGTCATGAAACTCGTGGAACTCGTCCGCGGCATTGCGACCGACGAAGTGACCTTCGCGACAGCCAAGGAATTCGTCGCATCGCTGGAAAAGACCGTGACGGTCGCCGAGGATTTCCCGGCTTTCATCGTCAACCGCATCCTGCTGCCGATGATCAACGAAGCGATCTACACACTTTACGAGGGCGTCGGCACCGTCGATGCCATCGACACCGCCATGAAGCTCGGCGCCAACCATCCGATGGGACCGCTGCAGCTTGCCGATTTCATCGGCCTCGACACCTGCCTGTCGATCATGCAGGTGCTGCATGACGGCCTGGCCGACTCGAAATATCGTCCATGCCCTCTGCTGGTGAAATATGTCGAAGCCGGCTGGCTCGGCCGCAAATCCGGCCGCGGCTTCTACGACTACCGCGGCGATACGCCGATCCCGACCCGCTAAGACATCACCAATCTCGCAAGACCACGAGATATGGGCGCCGCCTATGCGCCGCGCGCGTCACGCTTCGCCTGCGAAACAGCGCCGGCCTTCCGCAATCTGCCTCGCTCCATCGGACGGATGAGATTCTTGCGCTTTGAGCTTTCGATCGAGTGCATGCCTGCATGCGCCTGGCGTGTGTTGAAAGCCTCGTCCTTCTCGCCTTTCGCTTCTTTCTTTCGCGCCAACGCAGCCCGCAGATTCTCGACCATCCGAACTTTAGCAAGCATTCTGCGCCGACGGGCTTGTTCGGCATTCACACTGCGTACGCCCATGGCAAGAACTTCGAGTTTGGCTCGCGTGCCCGTATCCTTGCGCGCTGGCGTCGCCCCTTTGGGTTGCACCTTGCCTCGGATTTCCCTGCGCTGCCTGTTCGCCTCGCTCTGCGCCCGATCGCGCCTTTCGCGTATTCGCTTGGCGAGATCCGAGAGATCCGCATCCGACAAGTCCTGCATGGCCGGATGGTGGGTTTTCTGAACGAGCTGCCATTCGTCCGCCGTGAGCAACCGCTCCGCCTGCTTGCGCGAAATTGCCATTAACGCCTCCTACGCTGTCGCACCAATAGACTGAATTGCGTTCTGTAGTGCTCGCCTGCTCCCCGAGCGGAGCGAGCTGAAGCTTCAAAAGCTTGGGAGACGCCGTCCCTTGGGCATCAATGCGGTCGCGGCTCCAACTTATCGCTAAGCGCGCGATGGCGTCCCCTTCACAATCTAGCGCCGCACGACCGGGTCGGCAATGGGCCTTCAATATCGCTGGTCGCACGATCTATTTCGAGCACGCACTCCAGGTTGTCGACGCTCACGAGCCGGCCACGGCTTCCCCTCCGCATGGCGCATCCGCCTGCGGTGTCCAAACCATCGCTCCGGAGAGCCCACGCAAATGCCGAACCTCATATGGTAGGCGAAGAATTCGGGCGCGGCGGCACACCAGCGGCAGCGAGGGCGTCTATCCGGGCCAGGCACAGTCGGGCTCATGCTGGCATCTTCACGAAATCCAGCGCGGCAATGGTCCGCTTCGGGTCAATCTCATAGGTTTCGGCGGTTACGATCCCCTGCGCGACGAAAGGGTCGGCGGCGATACGTGCGTCGTGGTCGGCCCGGCTTTCGCCGTTGGCGAAGATAGCACCCCCGGCGGCTGGTTGAAGCGAGCCGACGCAGAGGAACACGCCATCCGCAAAGCCCCGCGCGATCCAGTCGTTGTGGGCCGCCATGAACTCGGCCGCGGCGGCACGGTTGTCGGCAAATTTCAGGAAGGTGACAAGCATCGGCGCTCCTTGGTCAGTTTGGAGAGGGAAGGTCCGGCAAGGTTGCCAGCCAGTGTTCGATACGGGCGACTTCGCTGCGGATGAACGATTCGTCGCGGAGCGCCGTGGCCATGACTGCCACCCCTTGCGACCATGTCAGAAGATGCAGTGCCAGCGTCTCGGCTTGATCGCCGGCGCCAAATGCGCGGAACTGCCCGGCGAGCCAGTCGCGGAATAGCATCAGGATTTCGGCCGCGCGGCCTTGCGCGACATGATCGAGCTTGGCGAGTTCAGAGGAGAGTGTGCCGACAGGGCAACCAAATGCCATGATCTTCGCCCGGTTGGCGATCAGCATATGAATGAAGGATAAGATGCGCTCGCGGGGGCCCTCGCCATCGGCTTGCCAACCATCGAGCATCGCGCGCGTCCTCTCCATGCGGCGCGTGATCACGGCGTCTAATATTGCGTCTTTGGTCTTGAAATGGTGATAGAAATTGCCGCGCGAGATGCCTACGGCGGCTGCGATGTCGGCAAATGACGTCGCCTCGAATCCACCCTCGTAAAAGAGCGAGTCGGCCGCTTCGATTATCAGTTCACGAGTAGATGACTCCGGCATTTAGGTCGGTTGTCCTAGTTTGATGAAGCATCACTAGGACAACTGACCTATTTTGTCAAAGCCGCAATCTCTCGCAAGATTCCGACCATTCGCGACAAGCTCTCTGCTCGCGGACTTGTCAAGATAGTTTCTGTCGGGGAACTCACGGGCAAAACGGCCACAAGCGGCCGACACCAGCCGAATGGCTGGTTTGGGCCGATAGGCGACGCTGACCGATGATCGCATCGGTCACAGCACGCCTTGCCGGCTACGACCCCACCGCACCCCTGATCAGCGCCTTGGCGTCGTCGCTGTCCCAGGCGGCCGGGCCGTTCATGGCGGAGATCAGGCAGCCCTTGCCGTCGATCAGAAGCGTGACGGGCAGGCCAAAGGCAAGGCCTTCCTTTTTCAGGCTGTTGAACACCTCGATCGTGTTGTCGCGGTAAAGCTGCAGCGCATCGACGCCGATTTCGTTGAGGAAGGCCTTCGGCTTCTCGTCGTCGCCGGTATCGATGTTGACCGGCACAACCTGGAATTTGTCGCTGCCCAACTCCTTCTCCAGCGCGTTCAGCGCCGGCATTTCCTCGCGGCACGGTACGCACCAGGTTGCCCAGAGATTGAAGAGCACGGTCTTGCCGGCAAAACTATCGAGCGTCATCGGCTTGCCGTCGGCGCCCTTGAAGGCAACGGTGGTGAGCCTGCGGTGCTCATCAGGTGCAACCATCGCCGCCACCTGTCCCTTGAGCAGTGGCGCAATCCTCGTGGCGGTCTCTTTTGCCGCCGCGCATTCGCCCGACGCCGTTTGCGTCCCGCCATTGCCAGACCCGGCTTCCCTGATGTAAACCGCTGCCGCACCGGCAATAATGCCTGCGACGGCCGCGATCCCGATCAGCTTCAGGGATGGCAGGCGCAGGGGCGTTCTTGTCGTCATTTCATTCTCCGAAACACGCGTTCTTCAAGGCAGGCATCGTCATGGCCGACAGCACGGACACCAAATCCTCCAACCAGATGTGGGGCGGACGTTTCGCTTCCGGCCCAGATGCGATCATGGAGGAGATAAATGCCTCGATCGGTTTCGACAAGAAGCTGTTTGCCCAGGACATCCGTGGTTCGATCGCTCACGCCACCATGCTCGCCCACCAGGGCATCATCCAGGCCGATGATAAGGACAAGATCGTCCAAGGGCTAAACACGATCCTGTCAGAGATCGAAAGCGGCAATTTCGAGTTCTCCCGCAAGCTCGAAGACATTCACATGAACGTCGAAGCCCGCCTTGCGACGCTTATCGGCCCGGCCGCCGGCAGGCTCCACACCGCCCGCTCGCGCAACGACCAGGTGGCGCTCGACTTCCGCCTCTGGGTGAAGGAGGAGCTGCAGAAGACCGAGCAGCTGCTGACCAATCTGATCGCAGCCTTCCTCGACCGCGCCGAAGAACATGCAGACACCGTCATGCCGGGCTTCACGCATCTGCAGACGGCACAGCCTGTGACCTTCGGCCATCACTGCATGGCCTATGTCGAAATGTTCGGCCGCGACCGCTCGCGCGTCCGCCACGCCATCGAGCATCTGGACGAGAGCCCGATCGGCGCAGCCGCCCTTGCCGGCACCGGCTATCCGATCGACCGCCACATGACCGCCAAGGCGCTCGGCTTCCGCGAACCGACCCGCAACTCGATCGACACCGTCTCGGACCGCGATTTCGCCATCGAGTTCCTGGCGATCGCGGCGATAACAGGCATGCACCTGTCGCGTCTGGCGGAGGAAATCGTCATCTGGTCGACGCCGCAGTTTGGCTTCGTACGCCTGTCGGATGCCTTCTCGACGGGCTCGTCCATCATGCCGCAAAAGAAGAACCCGGATGCCGCCGAGCTGGTGCGCGCCAAGACCGGCCGTATCAACGGCTCGCTGATCGCGCTTCTGACGATCATGAAGGGCCTGCCGCTCGCCTATTCCAAGGACATGCAGGAAGACAAGGAACAGGTCTTCGATGCGGCCGAGAGCCTGGAGCTGGCGATATCAGCCATGACCGGCATGGTCCGTGACATGACTGTTAACACCGCGCGCATGAAGGCTGCCGCCGGCTCCGGCTTTTCGACGGCGACCGACCTTGCCGACTGGCTGGTGCGCGAAGCCGGTCTGCCATTCCGCGACGCCCATCACGTCACCGGCCGGGCAGTGGCGCTTGCCGAGAGCAAGGGCTGCGATCTTGCCGAGCTTTCGCTTGCCGATCTGCAGGCAATCAACGCTGGTATCACGGACAAGGTCTACGACGTGCTGACGGTCGAGGCGTCGGTCGCAAGCCGCAAGAGCTTCGGCGGCACGGCACCTTCGGAAGTGCGCAAGCAAATCGCCTACTGGCGTGCCCGCAACTGACCTCAACAATCAGGGTGCACAAGCTGGATAAACTTCGCTATGAAGATGTCCACCAGTGCCGCTTCCCAAGAGGAATTCCATGCAGAAGAGCTTGCCGCAGATCGCCCGCCTGACGGTTGTTTTCGCCGTGATCGGCCTTGCCGTCGCCGGGTGCGGGCGTAAAGGCGATCTCGATCCACCGAGCGCGAACGCGACGAAGGGCGGAGATTCGTCGAAGCCGACCAAACAGCCCGGCACCGTCGACCGGCCCTTCATCCTCGATCCGCTTCTCTAAGAGACAACCGACGTGAACCATTTCGAGTACCGCGACGGCATCCTCTACGCCGAAAACGTTCCCGTTCCGGAGATCGCCAAGGCTGTCGGCACGCCCTTTTATGTCTATTCGACGGCGACGCTTGAGCGCCACTACAAGGTCTTCGCAGCGGCGTTCAACGATGTCGATGCGATGGTCTGCTACGCCATGAAGGCGAATTCCAATCAGGCAGTGCTGAAGACGCTCGGCAATCTCGGCGCCGGCATCGACGTTGTCTCTGAAGGCGAGCTGCGCCGCGCGCTCGCCGCCGGCATCCCAGCATCGCGCATCATGTTCTCCGGCGTCGGCAAGACACCGCGCGAAATGGACTTTGCGCTTGAGGCCGGCATCTATTGCTTCAACGTCGAGTCCGAGCCGGAACTCGAGATCCTCAACCAGCGCGCCATCAAGGCGGGCAAACGAGTACCCGTCTCCTTCCGCATCAATCCCGATGTCGACGCCAGGACGCATGCGAAGATCTCGACCGGCAAGAAGGAAAACAAGTTCGGCATTTCCTGGGAGCGTGCCCGCGCCGTCTATGCCCGCGCCGCGACCCTGCCCGGCATCGAAGTGACCGGCATCGATATGCATATCGGCAGCCAGATCACCGAACTGCAGCCATTCGAAGACGCCTTCAAGCTGCTGCGCGAGCTGGTCGGCACGCTTCGCGCCGATGGCCACGACATCCACCACGTCGATATCGGCGGCGGTCTCGGCATCCCCTACAAGGAGGATAACAACCCGCCACCGCTGCCCGATGCCTACGCCAACATCGTCAAAGGCCAGCTGCGCGAGTTGAACTGCAAGATCGTTACCGAGCCTGGCCGGCTGATCGTCGGCAATGCCGGCATCCTGGTGACCGAAGTGATCTATGTGAAGGATGGCGGCGAGAAGACCTTCGTCATCGTCGACGGCGCGATGAATGACCTGATCCGACCGACCCTTTACGACGCACACCATGAAATCCGCCCCGTCGTGATCTCAGCGGCGAACGCGCCGCGCATCAAGGCTGATGTCGTCGGCCCCGTCTGCGAAACCGGCGATTTCCTGGCGCTCGACCGCGAGATGGCAATGCCGAAGCCTGGCGATCTCTTCGCCGTCTCTTCCGCCGGCGCCTATGGAGCGGTCCAGGCCGGCACCTACAACAGCCGTCTTCTGGTTCCCGAAGTGCTCGTCAAGGGCAGCGATTTCCACGTGATTCGGCCGCGCGGCACCTATGAAGAGCTGATCGGCCTCGATTCCGTGCCCGCCTGGCTGGATTGATCCCGCTCCCGAGAAAGCATCACTTTTTGGCGAAGAACCGTGAAAAACCGGCATTGAACGGCGCTTGCCCTCGCCTTCGCCACAAAGAATGTTATCTTTGACGGAGAGCGAACTGCCCCGGCGATCGCCGTAAGTGCACTCTGCCTTCGAAAGCCAGCTCGCGGAGACCGGATTGAATAAGAGCTCCAGCAAGGAGAAACACGGTGCATTTGCCCTGAAGCCGTCCTTGGCACGGCTGGTCGCGGCAAAGCGCTTTCTGGCGCGCCTTGTCCTGCTGTCCGAGCAGATCCTGCCCCTGCTGTTGCCGATTCTCTCGGTCGTTGCGCTTTATCTCGCGGCATCCTGGTTCGGCGTCTTCCGCTACACGCCGGACTGGCTTCGCCTGGCACTGCAGATTGGCTTCGCGGTTGCCTTCGTCGCCGCGCTCCTTCCCCTTCGCCGACTTTATTGGCCAGACGTAGCTGCTGCGGATCGGCTGCTTGAACAGCGCAACGGCCTGCAGCATCAGCCTGTTGCCGTTCAAGAAGACGAGCCCGCAACCGATACGCCCGTCGCTCGCGCCCTCTGGCGTGAGCACCAGACGCGGATGGCGGAGAAGATCGCGGCGCTCGATACCGGTTTCCCCCGCCCCGACATCGCCTCCCACGACCGGCTGGCGCTGCGCGCTGTTCCGGCTTTGCTTGTGGCGATGGCTTTTGCCTATTCGCTGTCGGCGAGCGGCGGATCGATTTCAGATGCGCTGCAGCCGCGACCGACACCGCAGGCAAGTGATCCTGCCGTGCGGATCGATGCCTGGGTCACGCCACCCTCCTACACCGGCCGCGCTCCGATCTACCTGACGGCAAACGGCACCGAGCAGGGACCGATCCGCGTTCCCGAACTCTCGAACCTCACGGTTCGGGTCAGCGGCGGCAAAACAGCCGAGAAGGTCGTCTTCCGGCATGAGAATGGCGAGGCGCAGGATATCGCGCCCCAGAAAGTGGCCAAGCAGCCCGCGACGCCGCAGGCTGAAGGCGCACCTGCAACCAACGCCGCTCTGTCGGCCACCACGCATTTGATGAAACTCGAGGAAAACGGCAGGCTCGAGGTCAACGGACGTATATGGAGCTTCGACGTCATTTCCGATAAGGCGCCGGAGATCGCCTTCAATGGAATGCCGAAGCCAACGGTCAACGGCGCGCTTGAAATCGGCTTTATCGTCAAGGACGATTACGGCGTGCAGGAAGCGCGCGCCGAGATCGTTCCCGTCGACTCCGACCCGGCCGCAACGCCGCTCTACCCGCTACCGGACTTCCGCCTGGACATCCCTCGCCGCAATTCGCGGGATGCCAAGGGGCTGACCAGCAAGAACCTCACCGAGCATCCGCTTTCGGGCAAGCGGGTTCGCATTACTCTCGTGGCAAAGGACGCAGCAGGCCAGACCGGTCGTAGCCCGCCGCACGAGATGACGCTGCCCGCTCGCCCATTCAATGAACCTCTTGCCGCAGCCGTCGCCGAGGAGCGGCAGGTCTTCGCGCTGGATACACGGAAGATGCCGGAGGCGATCGCGCTCAACGAGGCGCTGACGATTCGCCCGGAAGAAACGATTCCAAGCCTGACGAACTACCTGCTGCTGGAATCGGCGCTAACACGCATGAAGCTCACCAAGGGCGAAGATGCGATGAAGGACACCGCCGATTACCTCTGGGATATCGCGATCGGCATGGAGGATGGCGATCTTTCGCAAGCCGAGCGCAACCTGCGCAATGCCCAGCAGAATCTGGCGGATGCCCTGCAGCGCAATGCACCTGATGCCGAGATAAAGAAGCTCATGGACGAGCTGCGCAAGGCGATGCAGGAATACATGAAGGAGCTCGCGCAGCGCATGCAGAATGCGCCCATGCAGCCGAACCAGAACGCCCAGAACATCATTCGCCAGCAGGATCTGGAGCGGATGATGGACCAGATCGAGAATCTGGCACGCTCGGGCAACCGGGACGCGGCCCAGCAGATGCTTTCCGAGCTGCAACGGATGATGAACAACCTGCAGGCCGGAAGACCGCAGCAGGGACAACAGGGCCAGGACAACAGCCAGATGCGCCAGCAGATGGACAAGCTCGGCCAGATCCTGCGTGACCAACAGAAACTGATGGAAGAAACCTTCAAGCTGGATCAGCAGTTGAAGGACCGCATGCAGCGCGGCGATCCCAACATGGGCATGAACGATCCTTTGCTCGACGACATGCCGATGGACAACGACGGTATGCAGCAGGATCAGCAGCAGGGCCAGCAAGACCAGGGTCAGGACCCCAACCAGCAGGGCCAGAACCAGCAAGGCCAGAACCAGCAAAGTCAATCGCCGTCCGACCAGATGACGGCCGAGCAGTTGCGCGAAGCCCTGAAGCAGTTGCGTTCACGCCAGGACGAACTCGGCAAGCAGCTCGGTGAGCTGCAAAAAGGTCTAGGCGACATGGGCATCAAGCCCGGCCCAGGCTTCGGCCAGGCCCAGCGCGAAATGGAAGGCGCCGGACGCGAACTCGGTCAAGGTCATGGCGAACCGGCCATTCAGGGCCAAGGACGTGCGTTGGAAGCGTTGCGCCAGGGCGCACGCGACATGATGAACCAGATGATGCAGGCCATGCAGGGCCAACAGGGACAGGGTCAGCAGGGCCAGGTCGGGCAAGGCAACCAGAACGGCCGCGACCCGCTTGGCCGTCCGCGCCGTGCCGAAGGACCTGATTTCGGAGATCAGGTAAAGGTACCTGATGAAATCGATGTGCAGCGCGCCCGCGAAATCCTGGACGCCATTCGCGAAAAGCTGGGCAACAACCCACCGCAGGAAATCGAACGACGCTATCTGGAACGCCTGCTGGACATCCAGTAGTCCCAGTTGCGCCAATTCGGGTCACAATCCTGTGAGATTCGCCGCCCCGACGCCGCAGATGCCTATGTGTCTACTGTGACGCGAGGTTGCGTCGTTTTGGGCACGAGTTGAGGGTACTTCCATGAAAACGGAATTGGGGCTGATCGCAGCTGTCGCTCTTGGATTCGGCATGGCTGCTGGCACGGCAAGCGCATGGGATATCGGTGGTTTTGCAACAACGAACAGCGGCAGCAAGACGCTCGCCGCGGACGGCTACGAATCGAGCCGAAGCGGGCGGGATTCGGACGCCTATAGACCGGCTCCCTACAGCATGGAGACAACGGGAAGCATCTCGTCCAATCGCTCCATGGGGCGGCGACCCATCAACTGTCCTCCGAAGCCAATTCCCGGCACGCTGCAGACGCAGGGCGGAAACAGCGGAACGACGATAAATCCCGCCTGCCCCGACTATTGACAGGGCACGGTTGGTTGGACTTTACCGATTGCGCCACCGTCTCCATCTAGCGGGGACGATGGCATGCACGCACATGACCTGACGGACGCCAGGCTGCTAATTTCGTCGCCGAGGCTAGCCCTGACTGGCGAAAGCTTCGTATTGTCACCCTGCAAGTGATTAACGATAGCGATTCGATGGCAATTCTCTTCAAGACGGTAATCGGTGAAAACGCAGCATTTGAGCTGATCGAGAACGCACTCTCCCGGACCGGCGATTACGATGGCTACCTCAACGTCGTGGCAGACGAAGGTGAGAAGACTCTCTCCTGGTCGCCCGGCATGCATGCCGAACAATTCCAGGCGGAGATCACCGAGATCCTCCGTTCGACCTGGGACATTTGTCGTTTCTGGGTGATCTACGAACGGCGCGACGATCGGCAGGATGCCGAGGCCAACGCTATCCGTAATGCGGCGTTCAGACTGACGCGTGGCTATGCTGGCGTCATTGTCGTGACGCTCAGCCTGCTCCACAAGCGCGACAACCTGGCCGATATCGAACTGATCTTTGTATGTTTTCAGCAGGACTTCCAGCGCCGCAATTTCCGCGTACGCTACGAAGGCAAATTCATCCCCGATGAGGGCTGAATGGTCGAGGAGTGCCGTTAGCCTCAGGCGGCCAAAGCACGCGCGACGGCCTTGCGGATGTCAGGCAAGGCAAAGGGCTTCGAGACGACATCGACGATCTTTTCCGCCAGGTCGTCAGCGCGCTCACGCTGTTCCGCATAGCCGGTCATCAGCAGGATCTTCAGCGCCGGGAAGGCGGATTTTGCCTGATGCGCCAGCTCAATACCGTCCATCACGGGCATTCGGATATCCGAGAGCAGCAGGTCGTAGACGCCGTCCCTGAGTTTTTCCAGTCCTTCCGCACCGTCGGCGGCTTCTTCGGTCTCATGACCGTCAAGACGCAAAGCGCGGGCTACGAAAGAACGCAGGGAATCCTCGTCTTCCGTAATCAGAATTTTTGCCATGGTGTGCATCACTCCGTTTCATGCCCCGCAACGGAAATCACACGACTTTCCTTTGCGATCGGTAAACGGCGGGAAGGGATGGACGGGATGGTTAACAACCCGTCTTATCCTGGCACAGTCAGGGTCAGCCTCTGACCCTAAGCGTCGCCGGTGACCACGCCCACAAATGGGAGTTCGCGGAACGCGTAGGCGACATCCATGCCGTAGCCGACGACGAAATAGTCGGGGCATTCAAAGCCGACATAATCGGCTTCCAGTTTTTCCTTGCGCTTGACGCTCTTGTCGAGGAGCACGGCAATCGTGACGTTGCGTGCGCCGCGCTCGTAGAGCAGTTCCTTAGCGAACAGCAGTGTGCGGCCGGATTCCAGAATGTCGTCGATCAGGAGAACGTCGCGATCCTTCACGTCGCTATCGATATCCTTGACGATCCGAACGCCTTGCGAGACCGTGCCGGTGCCATAGCTCGACAGCGTGATGAACTCGACTTCGGGCGCTAGGCCGCTGTCATGCAGGGCGCGAATAAGATCGGCTGCAAAGATGAACGAGCCCTTCAGCACGGCAATGACCAGCAGGTCCTTCGTCGGTCCCGCTGCGATCTGCTTCGCCATGGCATGGTTGCGTTCGGCGATCTGCTCGGCGGTGAAGAGTGGTTCAATGTTTTTTCCGCGCACGACGGGCATAAGAAGGCTTGCTCCATGAATAGAAGCACAAGCCGTTACCACAAACGTCGCAGCGAAACACCCCTTTAGAGCCTTTCAGGCATGAAGGAGAGCCGGACTTCCGGCATTTTTCCACCCGCGTATTGCACTCTTGTCGAAAATCCGCGGCTTTGGCCGCCGTAAATGACATCCGTAGGCGGGTTGATCACGATGCTCGCGGTCAGTTGCTCGCCGGCAAAAAGGTCCGCGCGGATCGGGCGCACGACCTGGGTGGTACCGCTCTGATTGTCTATGATGCCGTTGATCAACAGTACCCGCATCCCGTTCGCGTCACGAGGCGTCATCGTGACGTGCGAGAAGTGCAGCGGCGAGTCTGTCGATGCAGCTTCGCTTTGGGAGAGGCCGGAGAAGCCACCGAAGAGACCGAACACGAGCACCGACAGTGCGAGCACGAGCGCGGCGAAGGTCTTTGCCGATGCCTGCTGCAACCAGGATTCGCCCGCTCGAATGAATGTTTCCATCAAGGCGCGCGGGAATGAAGGCTGGATCACCGAAGGCGCCGAGGATCGACGGCGATTATCGTTGAAGCTCCGTGCATTGAAGGTCCGGGCGCGACTGTTCGCGATCACCACGAATTCGGCATCGGCCACATCGACCGGTCGAGTTCGGCGGGCCTCGCGCGTGGTCGGCTCTGGCGGCAGAAAATCATAAGCGCGGCCGGGCGCCTGGCGTCTGAACGAGGAGGAGGTCATGATGACTGCCTTTCCGGTGTCCACATGGTTTCTGGCCGAACGGAAATCCGGCATTGAAACGAATCCTGCTCAGTCGTAAATTTTAATGGTTAATGCTTCGCAAAGATCGCCATCAAAGTGGCGTCTTTCCGGTAAAATTTACTGGTTGTTAATGGTGTTGGTTAACAAGTCGTGCGGTGAACAAACAAAAGACTGATCTACCGTTGATCCACTTCGAAAATGTCGGTTTGCGCTATGGCATGGGCCCGGAAATCCTCCGAGACCTGACATTCGACATTCCGAAGAAATCGTTTCAGTTCCTGACTGGCCCTTCCGGCGCCGGCAAAACTACGCTATTGCGACTGCTGTTCCTCTCGCTGCAACCGACCCGCGGACTGATCCGCATGTTTGGCCGTGAGATTTCCGATATTCCGCGCCCCGAACTGCCGCTGCTGCGTCGCCGCGTCGGTATCATCTTCCAGGAATTCCGGCTGCTGGACCATCTGACCACATACGAGAACGTGGCGCTGCCGCTGCGCGTTCGCGGCAAGGACGAGAGCTCCTACAAGACCGACGTGCTCGAGCTCCTGAAGTGGGTGGGCCTTGGCGAACGCATCAATGTCCTGCCGCCGGTTCTGTCGGGCGGCGAAAAGCAGCGCGCCGCAATCGCGCGTGCATTGATCGACCGTCCCGAGATCCTTCTCGCCGACGAGCCGACCGCGAACGTCGACCCTCCGATGGCCCGCCGCCTGCTCAATCTCTTCCTCGAACTCAATCGTCTCGGCACGGCGGTTGTGATCGCCACCCACGATCTGGCGCTGATGGACCAGGTGGAAGCCCGCCGTATGATCCTCTCGGAAGGGCACCTTGATATCCATGACTAAAGCTGCGTCCAAACCGCCGACAGAGGCGACGCCGAAAAGCCAGAAGCGGCCGGAGATGAAGGTGCGCCCGACGGCGCCGATCCTGCCTTCCGCCAACATTCAGGGAAATGCGCTGATGGTGGTCATTGCCATCATGGCTTTCCTCGCCTGCCTGACGCTCGGCGGCGTCAGCATGGTGCGCTCGACGGCAGCCAGCTGGGAAAGCCAGATTTCCCGCGAGATCACCATCCAGATCAAGCCCGATGACGGGCTGGACATGGACAAGGCTCTGGCACAGGCGAAGGATCTCGCGCTCACCTTCGTCGGCACGAAAACCGGCCAGATCGTCGACGAGGCGGCAACGGCCCGCCTCCTCGAGCCTTGGCTCGGCACGGGGCTCGACATCAAGGAGCTGCCGGTTCCGCGGCTCGTGATCATCACCATCGACGAAAACAACCCGCCCGATTTCGAGGCGATGCGCTCGCTGCTGAAGGAGAGCATCCCGCAAGCCTCGCTCGACGACCACCGCACATGGGTCGATCGACTGGTTTCGATGGCCCATACCACCGTCTTGATCGGCACCGGCATCCTGCTGCTCGTCTTTTCGGCGATGGTTCTGACCGTCGTCTTCGCGACACGCGGCGCCCTTTCGGGCAACCGCCATATCGTCGAGGTACTTCATTTCGTTGGCGCGGAAAGCTCCTTCGTCGCAACCGAATTCCAGAAGCATTTTCTGAAGATCA
Organism: Rhizobium sp. YTU87027; assembly: GCF_050644135.1. Classification (NCBI taxonomy): domain Bacteria; kingdom Pseudomonadati; phylum Pseudomonadota; class Alphaproteobacteria; order Hyphomicrobiales; family Rhizobiaceae; genus Rhizobium; species Rhizobium sp. YTU87027. The sequence goes on from NZ_CP098440.1 coordinate 3,025,254, forward strand.
GCCTGAAAGGATCGGCGGTCGGCAGCGCTCTTGCCGCACTCTTCTTCCTGACCGCTGGCTTCCTGCAGAGCCGCACGCTGGCTACCCCGCAGACTGACCAGGCAACGGCTCTCTTCGGCACGTTTTCGGTCGGTGCGCTTGGCTATGCCGGCATCTTTGCCACCATGATTGTCATCGCCCTGCTCACCACCTTCACCGCCCGGTTGACGGTCATGCGGACCATTTACGAGATCGATACGCTGCGTTCCGATCCAACACGGGCCGATGGGCTCGTGAATTGAGCTTTACATGCCTTTTTTGCCATGAAAGCGTCTGTTCGCCGCCGCAATCTGCATATATTTTCCGATTCATGAGCATGGGCAACATGTCGCGCACCCCGATTCGCCCGGAAACGGAGCTTGCCCGCTCCGAAGGAGGACCTGCGCGCCGCGGTCCTGTACGGCGCATGCTGCGCTGGGGCGGCGTTGTCTTTGTGCTTGCCGCCGCGCTGATCTTCGGCGGCTTCCTTCGCTTTGCCGATTCCGTGACGACCCTGAAGCCGCCACTCGATCCGCGCGCCGATGCGATCGTTGTTCTGACGGGCGGTTATCAGCGTATCGACCAAGCTGTCGAGTTGCTGCAGAAGGGCGCCGGCAAGCGCCTGCTGATTTCGGGCGTGCACCCGACAACCACGCCGAAGCAGATCCGCAGGATGACCCAGGCCTCGCCGGAGCTATTCTCGTGCTGCGTCGATGTCGGCTACGATGCGCTCGACACGATCGGCAATGCCCAGGAAGCATCCAACTGGATTCACCAGCGCGGCTACAAGAGCGTCCTCGTTGTCACCAACAATTACCATATGCCGCGCAGCCTGGCGGAACTCGCCTATGTCGATTCCGAAACGCAGTTCATTCCCTATCCTGTCGTGAACACGGATCTGAAGACCAGCAACTGGTTTACCGATCCAAACGCCATGCGGGTCATGCTCGCCGAATATGTGAAAGTGCTCTTTGCCGGCGCCCGCAATTTGACTGGTCTCGGCCGTCATCCGGGGCTGCGTTCGGCCGGCGTCTCGGGCTGAAGCCGAAGGAAACCTTTTTCTGATGGTCAATATCGTGTAGGAGGGCGAAACCGCCTTTTGCGGACATTGGTCTCGGGAAAGTTTATGATCGCCCTGCGTTCCGTTCTCTTCAACACGATCTTCTACGCCAACCTCATCGTTCGCATGATCGTGCTCTCCCCCTATTACTTCGTGGTGCCACGCAAGGTCGCCTACCAGATACCGAAGAATTGGGCGCTGTCGAGCCACTGGCTGATGGAGAAGATCGTCGGCACGACCTTCGAGATCGAGGGCATGGAGAACCTGCCGGACGGCGGCTATATCCTGGCGCCGAAGCATCAGTCCTTTTGGGACACCTATGCCCTGCTGCCGTGGCTGAAGGATCCGGTCTACATCCTGAAGCGTGAGCTGATGTGGATCCCGTTCTTCGGCTGGTATGCCAAGAAGCAGCGGATGATACCGATCAACCGCGGTGCGCGCGGCAAGGTGATGGTCGAGGCGTTGAGGCGCACGAAGGAAGAACTGGCAACCGGCCGCCAGCTGATCATCTATCCCGAGGGAACCCGCCGACCGCCTGGCGCCGAGCCGGTCTACAAATACGGTATTGCCCGTATGTACCGCGACCTGCAGCTGCCGGTCGTGCCGGTCGCCATGCATCCTGGCCTCTTCTGGCCGCGACGCCGCTCGATGCGCTATCCCGGCCATTTCAAGGTCCGGATACTGCCGCCGATCCAGCCCGGCATGGATCCCGATGCCTTCTTTGCGCATCTGATCGACGTGACCGAGACGGCGAGCGACGAACTACTGCTCGACACCGTCAAGCGCAATCCGAACCTACCTCTTCCGCCGACCGCTGTCCAACGGCTCGCGCAACTGCAGAAGGCGAAGGCGGCGACGGCCTGAGCTTTCAGCCCCCGTTTCGCAGCCGCTCCACTTCGCCGACCACCTGCTCCAGCCAGTGGTCGCGAATGCCCATCTCCTGCAGGTGCGCCAGCGTATTGAAGACATAGGCGTCGTTCGGTCCTGATTTGCCCTGCGCGCCGTGGACGACCTGTGCCGCCGCGATCGCGTCGAGCCCGCCGGCATATTGCGTGTGCTGGCGATCGACGACATAGGCGATCGCCTTGCTTGTTCTGCCATCAGCCAGTTGCAGGGGCAGGCAGCGCTCGAGATAGACATTGGTTACCAGCTCTCGCTCCCTGAGATAGTCGACCGTCTCGTCCCACTCGTCCGGCGCAATCCGGAAGGCCATACCCCGGCACGAACCGCCACGATCGAGGCCTAGCACCAGGCCCGGATTCTGCTCGGTGCCGCGATGCACCCAGGAATGCACGCAAAGCGAACGCCGATAGCCACGGACAAGAGCCTGAGAACGCTCCAAAAACTCGAAGCCCGGATTCCACATCAGTGATCCGTAGCCAAATACCCAAAATTCGTCCATATCGCACGCCAGACCGACATTCCCACTCGCGAGTCACCATTGGAGAACATCATGGCAGCGTCAAGCCCATCCCGCAGCGGCAGGAAATTCTGGATGCTCGGCGGCGGTATCGCCTTGGTGATCGCGCTTTATACCGGTGCCTGGTTCTATGCCGCGTCCGAGTTGAAAAACACCGTCTTGAGGGCAATCGCACCCGGCAATACCGCTGGCGTCAGCGGCGAGTGCACAGATATCGACTTCCGCGGCTATCCGTTCCGGATCGGGCTGTTCTGCTCGAAGGTCGATGTCGACGACACCGTCAACGGCGTATCGGCAAGCTTCGGCGAGCTGCGCTCCGCCGCGCAGGTCTACGCTCCCGGCCACATCGTCTGGGAACTCGACTCCCCTGCCGAGATCCGCAGCGCCCATGGTCTGACGCTGAATGCCGAATGGGCAAGCCTGCAATCCAGCCTGATCACCAAGTTGAAGGGCATCGACCGCTCCTCGACCGTCATCGACGGGCTGAAGGGCACCGCCGTCTCCGCGCAGACAGGTCAGACGATCAATTTCGACGCCGCCCATACGGAAATCCACCTCCGCCAGAACAATGGCGACCTCGACGGCGCAATCTCCGTGACGGATTCCAATACGGCGATCAAGGACTGGCCCGCCTTCCCCAAGCTCTCGGCGAGTGCTGACGTGACGCTCGCCGGCAAAGCCGGCATGATCGACGGTAGCGACCAGAAGGGGCTCTACGGCGCCAGTGGCGAACTGCGCAAGGTCGTGGCCGACATCGGTGACGGCAAGGTCATGACTCTGAGCGGCCCCTTCTCCTTCGATGAGGAGGGCTACCTGTCGGGCAAATTCAAGCTGGAGATCGAACAGCTTGGCCCCTGGCGTGACAGCGTCAAACAAACTTTCCCTGAGATCGCCAAGACCGTCGATACCGCCGCCAAGCTCTTGAAGGCGCTGGCCGGCGGCGGCGACAAGGTTTCCGTCGATCTCGTGGTGGCGCGTGGCAATGCCACCGTCGGCGGCTTCATTCCATTGGGATCGATTCCGCCGATCTGAAATCAGGCATTCTTCTCGAGCGGATGCGGGCGACCGAAATCGGGCGCATCGACATCCTGACCGGCCTGGATGATAGAGCGGCGGATGGAACGGGTGCGGGTGAAAAGATCAAAGATCTTGTCGCCTTCGCCCCACCGAATGGCCCGCTGCAGATAGGCGAGATCCTCGGAGAAACGCGCCAGCATTTCGAGGATCGCATCCTTGTTGTGCAGGCACACGTCGCGCCACATGGTCGGATCGGAGGCGGCCAGACGCGTGAAGTCACGGAAGCCCGATGCGGAATACTTGATGACTTCCGATTCGGTGACCGCCTCGAGATCATCCGCCGTGCCGACGATGTTGTAGGCGATGATGTGCGGTAGGTGGGAGACGATGGCGAGCACCTTGTCGTGATGCTCCGGATCCATCTCGTCGACCTTGGAGCCGAGCGCTTCCCAGAACTGCCGTAGCGTTTTCAAGGCCGTTGCATCAGTGCCGGCGACCGGCGTGAAGATGCACCAGCGTCCTTCGAAAAGCCCGGGAAAGCCGGCATCCGGACCCGACTTCTCCGTACCCGCCAGCGGGTGGCCGGGAATGAAATGGACATGCGGCGGCATGTGCGGCTGCATCTGCGCGATAACCGAAGCCTTGGTCGAACCGACGTCGGTGACGATCGCGCCGGGCTTCAGGCTGCCCGCGATTTCCTTCGCCACGCTCTCCGACGCCCCGACTGGCACCGACACGATGACGAGGTCCGCATCCGTCACCGCTTCGGCCGACGACGTCGTGTAGCGGTCGCCGAGTTGCAGTTCCTCGGCCCTCTTCAGGGTGTCTGCGCTTCGCGTCGCGATAACGACTTCCTTTGCGAGGCCAAGCCGTTTGATGTCATGTGCAATGGAGGAGCCGATCAGGCCGATCCCGATCAGCGCAATGCGATCGAACTGCACGGTCATGACTTGCGTCCCATAAACTCTCCGAGCGCCTCTATGACGCCGCGGTTCGCCTCTTCGGGACCGATGCTCATGCGCAGCGCATTCGGGAATCCGTAGCCCTTCACTGCACGCAGGATGTAACCACGGCTGGTCAGGAACTCATCGGCTTCAGGCGCGCGCTTGCCGTCGACATCGGGGAAGTGGATAAGCACGAAGTTTGCGACCGATGGCGTCACCTTGAGACCGATAGCTTCGAGCGCGCCCGTCATCTTCTCGATCCACATCTGGTTGAAGGAAGCGGCCTCCTGCGTGAACGCCTGGTCGCGAATGGCCGCAGCACCTGCGGCAATCGCCGCCGCGTTCATGTTGAACGGGCCGCGGACGCGGTTGACCGCATCGATAATATCGGCCGGGGCGTACATCCAGCCGACGCGAAGCGCGGCCAGACCATAGACCTTGGAGAAGGTGCGTGTCATGACGACATTCGCGTTCGACGAGACGATCTCGATGCCGGCTTCGTAGTCGTTGCGACGAACATATTCCGCGTAAGCGGCATCGAGCACCAGAACGACGTGCTTCGGCAGAGCTGCCTGCAGGCGGCGGATTTCACTGACCGAAACATAGGTACCGGTCGGATTGCCGGGGTTGGCAATGAAGACGATCTTGGTCTTCGCCGTGACGGCGCCCAGAATGGCATCGACGTCGACCGCCTGATCCTTCTCCTTGACGACGACCGGGGTCGCCCCGGCACCCATGATCTGGATCTTGTAGACGAGGAAGCCGTGCTCGGTGATGATGCCTTCGTCGCCCGGCCCGAGATAGACATGGCAGAGCAGGCCCAGCAACTCGTCCGACCCGTTGCCGCACATGATGTTGACAGGGTTCAGCCCATGCACGGCTGCGATCGCCTCACGCAATTCCGTTGCCTGGCCGTCCGGATAGCGCTCGAGACTGCCGGCAACATTGCGGAAAGCTTCGATCGCCTTCGGGCTCGCGCCGAGCGGCGTTTCATTGGAGGAGAGCTTGTAGACGCGTGCAACACCCGGCGCGTGTTCCTTGCCCGGCACATAGGCGGCAATATCCAGGATACCGGGACGCGGAACGGGCTTGCTCTTCTCTTCGCTCATGGGATCGACCTTGGAAAATACCGGGAGAAATTCGGCTGAAAACTGCCCTGTGGCAATAGAACGGAAAGGCGGCCTTGTCGAGTACCGCAGGACCTAGGTCCTGACCCTAGCGGCTGCGCGTCGTTGGAACGCCGTGTGGCGCCAGAACCGGCACGAAGACGCGCCGCGAGGCGCGGGCGGCAACCGGCAGGCCCTGATAGAGCCGCTTCTGCGCCTCGACAACGATCACACCGGAAAATGCCGGCCATAAGGTGCGTCCCACGCGATCGAAGAGGCTGCGCAAGCGCATCATGGTGCGCAGCTTCGAGGGCGGAAAAAACAATGCCTCCGCCGTCGCGCCCGGCGTGAAATTGGTCTCGCGCAGGAGATTAGTCAGTTGGCCCCGCGAATAGGGTCGCCCGGAGCCGAACGGCGTGTGCTCCATGCGCGCCCAAACCCCCCGGCGGTTCGGAACGACGATGACCAGGCGCCCGCCTGGCGCCAACACCCGCCACAGCTCCTTCAGAGTTTCCCGCGGGCTCTCCGCAAACTCGAGGGAATGGACCATCAGCACCCGGTCGATCGAGGAATCGGGCAGCGGCAATTCCTCATCGAAGATCAGAGCTGTCGAGGACAGCGCTCCTACCGGCCAGTTCACGGCGCCCTGCCCTGCCGGCATGAAGGCAAACGTCCTCTCGGTGTCGGACTGGAAGCGATCCAGGAAGGGCACGACGTAGCCAAGACCAACGAGACGCTCCTGCGGCAACCGGACCCATAGCGAGGAAAGCGCCATGGCGATCGACTGCTCGGCGATACGTCCGAGGTCGGAATGATAGAACTGGCGTAGGTCGACGATATCAGCGTGCATCGCGGTAAATGTTATCAATAGGCTGTTGGACTTCAAGGCACGACCCTCTACATTCCCGGTATACCCGCGATAAAGAGGCTGCCTGAGACTATGAAACCTTTGGATTTAGACGTTTTTCTCTGCCGTACCGACAATTTTGGCGTGCTTGTCCACGATCCTGAAACCGGCTTGACCGCTTCAATTGACGCTCCCGATGCAGGCGCGGTCGAGAAGGCGGCAATCCGCCGCGGCTGGACGATCTCTCATATCTTCAACACCCATCACCATACCGACCACGTCGAAGGCAACCTCGCGCTCAAGGAGCAATATGGCTGCGAGATCATCGGCCCGATCAACGAGGCGGTGGCGATTCCCGGCCTCGACAAAACGATGGCCGACGGCGACACCTTCCTGTTCGGCGACCACGCGATACAGGTCATTGAGACACCCGGGCATACGGCCGGACATATCTGTTACCACTTCGTCGACGACAAGCTGCTCTTTGCCGCCGACACGCTGTTCGCACTCGGCTGCGGGCGGCTCTTTGAACGCCCGGCCGCCGATATGTGGCACTCGCTGCAGAAGCTTGCGGTGCTGCCCGATGAAACTGCCATCTATTTCGGCCACGAATATACCCTGTCCAACGCGCGCTTTGCGCTGACCATCGATCCGGACAATCAGCGCCTGATAAGCCGTGCGGCCGAAATCGAAGCGCTGCGGGCCGAGAACAAGTTCACGATTCCGACGACGCTGGCGCTGGAAAAAGAGACCAACCCCTTCCTGCGCGCGGCCGATCCCGCCATCCGCCGCAACCTCTTGATGGAAACCAAGACCAATGAGGAAGTGTTCGCGGAAATCCGCCGACGCAAGGACAATTTCTGATGACGCCGGACGATATCATTGGCGAACTTGGAATGCAGCCGCATCCCGAAGGCGGCTGGTACGTGCAGACGTTCCGCGACACCGAGGGTGGATCGCGCGGACACTCGACGGCGATCTACTATCTCTTGAAGGCGGGGCAGCGATCCCACTGGCACCGTGTCCATGACGCAGCCGAGGTCTGGCACCACTATGCGGGTGCGCCGCTGGCGCTCCATCGCTCGCAAGACGGCAAGAGCAGCGAGACGCTGATGCTTGGCACGGACATTCTCAATGGCGAGCGCCCGCAGGCGATTATTCCCGCCAACTGGTGGCAGTCTGCCGAAACACGCGGAGACTATACGCTGGTCGGATGCACGGTCGCGCCGGGCTTCGAATTCACGTCCTTCGAGATGGCGCCGCCGGACTGGAAGCCGGTCGGCTGAAATTTACTCCGCGGCAGCGCGTTGTTCGACGGTCGTGGCCTGCCGCCGGAACATCTCGTTTGCCGCCAGCACAGCGCCGCCGGTAACCAGCACGCAGGCGAGCGCGATACGCCAGCTCGGCTCGGCGAAGCCGAACAGCGTCAGGTTCAAGGTCGATAGAAGCGGCGCGGCATAGCTTGCGGCGCCGAGGATCTGGATATCGCCGTTCTTGACGCCGTAGTCCCAGGCATAGAAGGCCGCGCCGACCGGGAAGAGCCCGAGGCCGAGAACCGCAACCCACTGCGATGCCGCCTGTGGCCAGACCGTTGTCTCGAGGCCGAGATGGCAGACGAGCGACAGGATCGAGGTCGCCATACAGAAGCCGGTAACGACATCGGTCGAAACCGCCTCGAAGCGACGCGTCAGCAACGAATAACCGGACCATGTGAAGGCGCAGAGGAAGGCCGCGCCATAGCCGACGGCATAGGCACCATCGAAGCTGATGCCATTGCGGCCAACAATCAGGAAGGTGCCGCAGAGACCGGCCAGTGCCCCGGCGACGTGATACCAGCGCAGGCGTTCACCCGGCAGCAGCGCCGATCCGACGACAATCAGCAGCGGCCAGAGATAGGCGATCAGCCCGGCTTCGACCGCCGGTGCGTTGCGCAATGCCGTGAAGTAGAGAAAGTGATAGCCGAACAGGCCGGCAATCCCAACGATCCAGACCTTGGCCGGCTGCTTGAGGAAAGCCAGCCGCGACGGATTGAGGATCAGCACGAGGATGCCAGGAATACTGCCGATCGCAAAGCAGATGGCCGAGAGCTGGAACGGCGGCATCGTGCCGGAGGCGGCTGTGAACAGTGCCAGGAACGACCACATGAGGATGGCTGCAAAACCGATTAGCGTTGCCCGAAGCTTCACCTGTCCCCCTTGCGGAGACTCTCGCTCCGTCAGCTTGCGCCGTATTTCACCGCGGTAATCGTCACCGGTCCGTATTGCGTCGGGATGCGGACGTAGACCGGAGCATATACATTTGCCGCATCCGACTTGGCAAACCAGATTTCCATCCGGCTGCTCTTGCTCAGATAGTCGATATCGCTGCGGCCTTTCTTATAGCCGGAGCGAGGGACAAACCGCACGCTGCATACGATCGCCTTGCCACTGAAGCCCGCTGTCGAGAAATCCTGCGAGCCCTTGGGTGAAAGCACCAGGTCCATGCGCATCTCCCCGTCATAGATCGGCAGCTTCTGCGCGCAGACATTGGCATCGGCAGGGAAGATCAGACCTGAGATCGGATCGAGGACGGAGCGCATGTCGCTTGCCGGCACGCTGACCCAGTTATTGGGAGGCTTCCGAGGAGGCTTCACGGTTGTCGAGGTGATGTCGCCGTTGTTGTAGCGCACCTCATAGGTGCGGGCGCGCTTGCCGCTCTTGTAGTACAGATAGTAGCGAGAGGCCTGCAGTCGGTCGCCGCGCAACACGCCGTCGACGCTTGTCTTAGCCGAGATATTGGTGACGAGGTCGGCAAGGCCGGCCGAACTGATATCGCCGGACACCCTGTAGCTCTTGTCGTCTTCGATCTTCGTCAGGAAGGCGGCGCGGGCGATCGTCAGGATGCCAAGCGAAACCCTGTATTCCGTGCGATGCACGATCTCGCTTGCGCTGGCGGGAATCGCCACCAGCGCCGCGACCGTGGAAATAAGAATGCGCTTGCCCAGATGAGCCATGAAATGAACCTTGTTCAGGCGGCTGGTAAAGCCGTTGATAACGGTCTATACGCCTGTCTCTCGATGAAGCAAACACGAGCTTTTTGACAGAATTGCGGGAAATGCCAAGGTTTGGCTTGACGCGCACGGCCTGTCTGACTATAGAACCGCAACTTTCCAATCATGGCCTGATGGATTGCAACCCGGTTTTGCGCGGGCATGCAACTGATGGCCGAGAAAAACAAGAATAGGTGTTCCATGTCCCGCATGTGCGAATTGACCGGCAAGGCAGTCCTCGTTGGCAACAATGTCAGCCATGCCAACAACAAGACCAAGCGCCGGTTCCTCCCGAACCTGTGCCAGGTTACGCTGATCTCCGACGCTCTCGGCCAGCGTTACCGTCTTCGCGTTTCGGCTTCTGCTCTTCGTTCCGTTGAGCATCGTGGCGGTCTCGATGCCTTCCTGCTGAAGGCAAGCGAAAATGAACTGTCGATGCGCGCTCGTCTGCTGCGTCGCCAGATCGTCAAGAAGACTGCCGAAGCCGCTGCTGCGTAAGCTTCGTCTGCTTCTTCTTCATCATACGGCTTCAAAAGGCTTGCACGGATGATCTCCGGACAAGCCTTTTGCTTTGCCGGTCTCTTCCTCGAACTGGTGGCATACCCCAGGATAAAAAAATGCTGACGACGCGTTCTACGCTTATCTATGTCGCACTGATGACGCTGGTCGTCGTCGCCTCGAACTTCCTCGTACAGTTCCCCCTGAACGCCGAGTTCGCCGGAATCAATCTGGCCGACATCCTGACCTGGGGCGCATTCACCTATCCGGTCGCCTTCCTCATCACCGATCTGACGAACCGCCAATTCGGCCCGCAGGCCGCCCGCAAGGTCGTCTTCGCTGGCTTTGTCGTCGGTGTGGCGCTGTCCTTCTACACGTCGGTCCCGCGCATCGCGATCGCCTCCGGCTCGGCCTATCTCGCCGGGCAGCTGCTTGATATCTCGGTCTTCAACCGCCTGCGCCGTCAGGCCTGGTGGCGCGCGCCGCTCGTCGGCTCGCTGATCGGTTCGATGCTGGACACGGTGGTCTTCTTCTCCTTCGCCTTTGCGGCCTTCTTCGTCTTCTTCGGCCCGAACGATCCGTTCGCGCTCGAAGCCGCGCCGATCCTCGGCGTTTTGACCGCGCAGGCACCTCGCTGGATTTCCTGGGCAATCGGCGACTTTGCCGTAAAGATGATCGTCGGTCTGGTGATGCTGCTGCCCTACGGCGCGTTGATGAACGTGTTGCGCCCGATGCAGGCGGCCCGCGCCAGCTAACCCCATTCAGCCTTGTCGCAAACAAATATAGCGGAGCCTGGCTCCGCTATATTTGTTTGCGCAATCTCTGGAGGACGGTGCCACGACGACACTTTGCTGCCACGCTACCATGCAAGAACTTTTCATATTGCGCGTTAAAATTGTTGCGCATGGCGTTTTTGTGACAAGACTGTCTCAATCACGCCACATGGAGGGTAACCGTGAGCGAGAAACAGAAGAGAGTGTACGAGGCGATTCTAGACGGTGCGACGGAGGGCCTCTCCGGCAATGGGCTTTTCGACTTCGTATTGGAACGCTGCCCCAAGGCAACCAGCAAGAAGATTGTGCGCGCCTCTTTGCTGGCTCTGACGGATCCCGATGTCACTGACCGCAATATTCTCCATACCATCTACGCGCTCGCGATAACCCACAGGATGGATGAAGTCGGTTCGACCAGCGATCCCGACGATGACGAAAATCCGACGGAAAAGAGCCCAGTGCTGCGGAAGTTGAAGAAGAAGCGCGCCGCCACGACCGAGCTGAGCGAAGCCAACCAGATCTGACCGCGAGCAGCCATGATGTTGCGCGTTCACAACAGATCGTATGAAGCGGAACAATGGAAGCCCGTCGCCGCAATATCGTCATGTAACTGTTAGGCACCGCTCATAACCGTTCCCCATCGAGTACCTGTAGGGACCTCCCATGAAGATTCGCACTGCCCTCTTCAGCTCCATAGCGGTGGTCTCAATGGCGTCCGGTGCCTACGCGGCAGACGCGATCGTCGCTGCCGAGCCCGAGCCGGTCGAGTATGTGCGCGTCTGCGACGCTTATGGCTCCGGCTACTTCTATATTCCGGGAACCGAAACCTGTCTGTCGATCGGCGGCTACATCCGCGTTGAAGAGCGTTTCGGTCCCAACCGCTCCGGCACATCCGACTGGTCCTCCTGGACGCGCGGACAGACGACTATTTCGTCCAAGAGCGAAACGGAATTTGGCACGCTGACCGGCGTCATCACGCTCCGCATCAACGCCGAGAACGCGACGAACCAGACGGCTCTTCTGCAGGAAGGCTATATCGACATCGCTCATCTGCGCGTCGGCATGCAGTACTCCTGGTGGGATAACGACCGCAGCATCGGTACCGGCGAAACGGACATCATCTCCAGCAACCAGACGATCCACAACGCCATCCGCTACATGTACGAGACACCGGACTTCAGCGCCGGCGTCATGGTGGATGAACTCGAAGACGCGCCCAAGCCTGCCATACCTGGCGAGCAGCCGAACAATGTCGGCATTGAAGCCCAGCTTTACGGCAAAGTCGGTGTTGTCAGCGGCTACCTTCTGGGAAGCTATGACACCGACGCTGACGAAGGCGCCATTCGCGGTATCCTGTTCGCGGACCTCGGACCTGGCCAGCTCGGCCTCTGGGGCATCTGGGCAAGCGGCGCCAATTACTACTGGGAAAAGTCCGAGTGGACCGTCGGTGCGCAGTACTATGTGAAGCTGAACGACAAGTGGTCGGTTACCCCCGGCTATCAGTATTTCAGCAAGACCTCGTTCGATAGCGATGGCGAATTCACCGGCGGCGACGAGTGGCGCGCGGGTATCACGGCCGACTATAAGATCGCCACGAACCTGACGACCAAACTCAGCGTCCAATACGACGACCCTGATAACGCCGACGACTATGTTGAAGGTTTCCTGCGCTTCCAGCGCAATTTCTGAGCCGTGTTGCAGTCCGCTCAGGCTCGCCGCTCACGACGAGCGCTCATCTCTGTAGGCCAGCCGTATCGCCGGCTCGCGGCTCCACCAACCGGAATTCCAGCATCAGATTGCGCTGCAGGATCGAATGGTTGTCGTCGGAAACGATGACAACATGCGTGGTCCCATCCTCGGCCGTAAAGGCATCCAGGCCTTCCATGTTGTCGATCTGGTAGCCGAAGTCGCCTTGCAGCAATATCTCGCCGTCCATGACGGTCTCTGGGCGGATGTCGGCGGCCTTGATGCGGCGGATACGCATTCCGATGCCGTCCGCCATGTTGAACCGGCGTTCCAGAAGCAGCAGGTCGCCATTCGGCAGGAAGGCTCCGTCCGTGGCGTCGAAATCGCCATAGTGAGCAAGCGACAGACGTCCCTTCAGTGGTCCATCGAGGATCGCCGCATAGGCATTCCCGTCCGTGTCCAGGCTGCGTTCTGCGACGATCAGCGTGCCGCCTTTCAGCGCGCTATCGACAGGTGCAACAGCGATCGTCTCAAAGCCGCGATTGGCACGCAGCGATTTCTTGGGAAAGGGGATGGGGATCGTGTCAGTTGCACGCGACTCCTCGAAGCCCGGATCGGGATAGATGTCGACGCGGTGGTCCTGTTCGAAGGAGACGAGAACCTGGTCCGCGTGCAGCGTCAGGCCCTCGGCATCCATATACCCTTTGCCCTCAAAGCTGCGCCCCGCCCGGTTCTTCATCGGCGTGATCGCGACATCGGTCAGGCCGGACAGGTGCCCCTGCGGATCGCGCTCGATACGGCCTGTCATCCAGTGACCGGTGTCGAGCACGCCGACGAAACGTGTCTTGTCCGATCGAAACCGAATCGACGACAGCGAGCCGAACAGGCGCTGCGGCGAGACCATTTCCAGCCCGCCGAGAAATTCGAGAGAGCCGAACTTGGTCTCATCGGAGCCGATCTTGAAATCGGTGACGAGGCGGCTGCGGACCTCCACGCCGCCTTCGCCGAGCGCCGGCGGCATGAGAGCCGCCAGCCCGAGAGCGATCGAGACCAAGCTGGCGAAGGGCTTCCGGAGCATCCAGAAAGCGTCCTTCGCGCTTAGCCAGCGCGGCGGAGACGACCGCCCCGCGGCTGGACGGTCTTATCTTCGAAAAGCGACGCAAGCTGCTCGGTCATCGCACCGGCCAGTTCGTCCGCATCGACGATCGTCACCGCGCGCCGGTAGTAGCGCGTTACGTCGTGGCCGATGCCGATTGCCAGCAGCTCGACCGGCGAGCGCGTCTCGATCCGGTCGATGACGGCGCGCAGATGCCGCTCCAGATAGTTCCCCGGGTTGACCGACAGCGTCGAATCGTCGACCGGCGCCCCGTCGGAGATCATCATCAGGATGCGGCGCTGCTCGCGGCGAGCCAGCAGGCGATTGTGCGCCCAGATCAGCGCCTCGCCGTCGATGTTTTCCTTGAGCAGGCCTTCGCGCATCATCAGGCCGAGATTGGCACGCGCGCGCCGCCACGGCGCGTCGGCCGACTTGTAGATGATGTGGCGCAGGTCGTTGAGACGGCCCGGCGTTTGCGGCTTGCCGCTGCCGAGCCACTTTTCGCGCGCTTGTCCGCCCTTCCAGGCCTTCGTCGTGAAGCCGAGGATCTCGACCTTGACGCCGCAACGCTCCAGCGTGCGGGCCAGGATATCGGCGCAGGTGGCCGCGACCGTGATCGGGCGGCCGCGCATCGAGCCCGAGTTGTCGATCAGAAGGGTCACGACCGTATCGCGGAACTGCGTGTCGCGCTCCATCTTGAAGGACAGCGCCTGCATCGGGTCGATCACCAGGCGTGTCAGGCGCGCCGGATCGAGGTAGCCTTCCTCGAGATCAAAATCCCAGGAACGGTTCTGCTGCGCCATCAACCGCCGCTGCAGGCGGTTCGCCAGCCGTCCGACCGCGCCTTGAAGGTGCGCCAGCTGCTTGTCGAGGAAGGCGCGCAGGCGCTCCAACTCGGCCGCGTCGCAGAGCTCTTCGGCGGTGATCGTCTCGTCGAATTCCTCGGTGAAGACGTGGTAGTCGACCTTCTCGTTGAAGTCGTCGAACGGCGTGTTCGGACGGCGGGTTTCCCCCGGCGTCTCGGAATCCTCTTCGCCTTCATCCTGCATGTCGTCGTCGGAGATTTCGGCGCCTTCGGTCTCGCCGTCCTCCATCTGCTCGTCGGCGACTTCGCTGTCTTCTACGGGCGCAGCGTCGGAACCGGCGTCGTCATCAACTTCGTCCTGTTCCTGCTCGTCGCCGTTCGGCTGGTCTTCCTGCTCCGATTCATCATCGGACTCCGGCTCGCTATCGTCGTCGCCATAGTCCTCGGCCATTTCCATGGCGGAGAGCATGTGGCGGATCACCTTGGAAAAGGCCTGCTGGTCGCTCATGACGGCGGGAAGGTCGTCTAGGTCGGATCCGGCCTTCTCATCGATAAAGGAGCGCCAGAGGTCGAGTACCTTCCCGGCGGAGGCTGGCGGTTTCTGGCCCGTCAGCTTCTCCCGCACCATCATGGCCATCGCTTCGCCGATCGGCGCGTCCTCCTGCCGCTCGATACCGGAGAAATTCGCCTTGGCGTATTTCTCTTCGGTCATCGAACGCAAGTTGGCGGCCACGCCTTCCATGCGCAGCGCGCCGATCGATTCCACGCGCGCCTGCTCAACGGCATCAAAGATCGCGCGCGCATCGGAGCCTTGCGGCGCCATCGTCGCGTGCACCTTGTCGTCGTGGCAGGCGAGCCGCAGCGCCATCGAGTCGCCAAGCCCGCGCGTCACGGCGAGCTCATGCAGCGTCGGACGCTTGGAAAGCTCCGGCAGACGGATCCGCTCGGCCGTCATTCCAGGGCGTTCATTGGCGAAGGTCACCTCGACGTCGCCGTCACCGGCAATCGCGCGCACGCTGCCGGTTATCGCCCGGCGCAACGGTTCGACGTCGACAGGCGAGCCGGGCTTTGCTTTCGAATTGTCACCGCGAGCAGCCATGATCGGTCGGCCTTAGGCCTCCAGAACGATGTTGGCAGCACTTTCCTTCAGCTCGACGCCGAAAGCGCGCTGGTAGTGTTCGGCCACCAGGGGACGTTCCAGCTCATCGCACTTGTTGAGGAACGTGGTGCGGAAGGCGAACGCGATGTCGCCGAAAATCTCGGCGTTCTCGGCCCAGGTGATAACCGTACGCGGGCTCATGACGGTCGACAGATCGCCGTTCATGAAGGAGGCGCGCGTCAGATCGGCGACGCGCACCATCTTGGAGACGGTATCGCGGCCTTCCTTGTCCTTCCCAAAGCTCTTCACCTTGGAAGCAACGATGTTCACTTCATGGTCGTGCGGCAGGTAGTTCAGCGTCGTGACGATCGACCAGCGGTCCATCTGCGCCTGGTTGATCTGCTGCGTGCCGTGATAGAGGCCCGTCGTATCACCGAGACCGATCGTGTTTGCGGTCGCAAACAGACGGAAGGCCGGGTGAGGACGGATAACACGGCTCTGGTCGAGCAGCGTCAGGCGGCCGGACGATTCCAGCACGCGCTGGATGACGAACATGACGTCAGGGCGGCCGGCATCGTATTCGTCGAAGACGAGCGCGACGTTATGCTGGTAGGCCCAGGGCAAGATGCCGTCCTTGAATTCCGTGACCTGCAGACCGTCCTTGAGGACGATCGCATCCTTGCCGACGAGGTCAATACGGCTGACGTGACTGTCGAGGTTGATACGCACGCAGGGCCAGTTGAGGCGAGCGGCGACCTGTTCGATGTGCGAGGACTTACCCGTGCCGTGATAGCCGGAGATCATCACGCGTCGGTTGTGGGCAAAGCCGGCAAGAATGGCGAGCGTGGTCTCGCGGTCGAAGAGATAGTCGGGGTCGAGGTCCGGAACATAGGCGCTGCCCTGGCTGTAGGCCGGCACGCGGATGTCGGAATCGATACCAAAGACCTCCCTGACCGAAACGGTGGTGTCCGGAAGCTCCGAAATATCAAGGTCAATCTTGCTCATCATGTCTCCAAGGCGGGTGCCCGACACCCGGCCATACTGTCTCAGCCCATTTCGCAACCATGACGCCGCAGTCTACCCCGCGCTCGTTCATGTCGGAACGTCGGCGATGCTTCTCCGGGACTGAAACGAAACCTCGGGGGCGATAATCTACCGCTAGCGAGCATTCTTGAACAAAGTCCCGGACAAGAAACGCCGCGCCCGGAAGTGGCCGAGGCGCCTGTGGGACAAACGCAGAAACTTATGCCGCGATTGCCTGCGGCCTCAGCCGATTTGGGACCATACCTGATTGAAGACCAAGAGCAAGGACGGGAATTAACAAAAACCGTTCTGCTTCAATAATTGATAGGCCTGGATGACGGCGCGGAACCGCTCTTCCGAACCGCGGTCGCCGCCGTTGGCGTCGGGGTGGTGTTTCTTGACCAGTTCCTTGTAGCGGCTCTTGATCTCCGAGGAGGTCGCGCTGGCATCGAGGCCCATCGTGTCGAAGGCCTTGGCTTCCAGGCTTTTCAGCTTGCGCTGCTCAGGGAAGCGCGGGCCGTTTCCCTTGGTACCGTTGACGAAGCCGAAGGGATCGCGCACGCGATAGGAACCGGACCGCATATCGGAATGCAGCGGGCTGTCCTTGGCCGACTTGTTGACGCCGACCGTCCAGGTTGGGCGATGCCCTGTTATCGCTTCCTTCTGATAGCGCGCGATCTCGCCGTCGGAGAGGCCGGAAAAGTAATTGTAGCCCTTGTTGTATTCCTTGACGTGCTCGAAGCAGAACAGAAAGAACTGCCCCTCGGCATTGCGTCCGACGGGAGCGCGATGCACGCCTTTCTTGTCGCAGCCGTCCCACTGACAGGAAGGGGGAGCCTGTTCGGTTTCCTGCTCGCGTTTGCGGCGGGTGCGGATGCGGTCGAAATATTTGGAATCGAGTCTCATGACGGCTCTAATTTTAAGCCTGCGACGAGGCCACAACAAGAATTGACAAACCGGAATGTTGCTGGCTTGGTGGGAACCTTTTTCGCAAAGCAACGAGACCATGACCCTGCAGACCCGCATCGAAGAAAAGCTGACCGCCGCATTCGCGCCGGAACGCTTGAGCGTCATCAATGAAAGCCATCTTCATGCAGGTCATCAGCCTGATATGACGGGGACGGGCGAGACCCATATGCGGGTGCGCATCGTATCCGCCAAGTTTACCGGCATGCCCCGACTGGCGCGACACCGCGCGATCACGGAGCTTTTGAAGCCAGAGTTGGATGCCGGATTACATGCGCTCGCCGTCGAACCGGCAGCCCCCGGCGAACCGGTGCGCTGGTAGCGAGCGCCGCCGCTATATAGGTGATCTGGCCGCACTTTCCAATGCGGCCGGACCGTCCCGGCATGGTTTCAGCGGATCAGAAGCGCCGTCGCGTAGAGCCCGAAGCCGAAGACTGTGTGCGCCACCAGATTGAGGAAGCGAACCTTGTTCGGGTTCGGCGTCTTCGATGCCGCCCAGCCGATGCCGAGGCCGGGCTGCAGCAGGAACCAGCCGGCGCCGACGGTGACGATCGCCCAGATCCACGCCGGCAGAAAGGTCGGTTCCGCCAGCCAGCCGGGACCGACCAGGACCACAAGCAGTATGCCGTAGAGAATGCCGACGGCATAATGGCCAATCCAGCCGAGCGCGAGTTCGCGCTCATAAGGTGCGGCCGTGCCGATGTCGTCGTGGAAAACCTTGCCGTCCTTCAGGTGCCAGAACCAGCGACCGACCGGCGCCCAGTTCGGCAGCGCGCTGCCGGTGGCTTTTGCATACACAATTGCCCAGATGTCCATAAGAACGGTCGCCCCGATGCCGATGACGACAGCCCGCCAGAAAATATCAAACATATCAAATCCATAATGGTGATGTCGCGGTGGTCTCCTCGCCACAGCGACCATGGGTAGGACGCTCGCCTCAGGCCGGACCTGCCTCGTTTTCCTCAGCCGGCCGAATTCGAAGTTTGGTGATGCGGTTCTTCTCTCGCTTCATGACGATGAAGCGCTTTTCGTAGAATGTGAAGGCCTGTCGCTCTTCCGGGATTGTCATCGACTCGTGAATGACAAGGCCTGCGATCGTTGTCGCTTCCTCATCCGGCAGATGCCAATCCAGCGCGCGGTTGAGATCGCGGATGGGGACGTTGCCATCCACCACGATGGAACCGTCCGCTTCCTGCCGCACGCCCTGGATGTCGATGTCGTGCTCATCGGCAATGTCGCCGACGATCTCCTCGAGGATGTCCTCCAGTGTCACGATGCCCTGCACTTCGCCATACTCATCGACGACGACCGCGAAATGCTGCTTGCGGCGCAGAAATGCGTTTAGCTGGGCTTCAAGGCTGGTGCTGTCGGGTACGAACCATGGCTTCTGGGCGATCTTGATGATGTCGAGGTGCTCCGGCTCGGCGTCGCGCTCGGCAAGTGCGCGCAGCAGATCCTTGGAGTGAACCACACCAATGATGTTATCCGTCGTCCCCCGCCAGAGCGGCATGCGCGTGAACGGGCTTTCGAGAATTGTCCGCACGACCACCTCCGGCGGATCATCGGCATTGATCGCCCGCATCGCGGTGCGGTGGACCATGATGTCGGAGAGTTCCAGTTCGCCGAGATCGAGGACACCGCCCAAGCGGTCGCGGTCCGCCTTTACGACCGATCCCTCACGATGCAACAAATCAACGGCGCCACGCAGTTCTTCATGCGCGGAGAGCATCGAGACCTCCCGCGAGAGATTGATGCCAAAGAGCGACAGGATCCGGCGAACGATCGCATTGACGAAAGACGACACCGGACCGACGACGGCGACGAACATCTTGACTGCATAGGCCGTGTTCAATGCAAACCGATCCGGCGTCGAAATCGCCCAGCTCTTCGGCAGCACTTCGGCGAAGATGACCAGAATGACGGTCATCGCCAAAGTCGCAAGCGCAACGCCCGAGTTGCCAAACAGCCCGAGAAACAGACTAGTCGCCAACGACGAGGAGAGGATGTTGGCAAGGTTGTTGCCGATCAGCAGCGCACCGATCAGCCTATCGCGGCGCTCGATGAGCTGGCGCACAATCCCTGCGCGTTCCTCGCCATTGGCTTCGAGCGTGTGAATCCGGCTACGGGATACCGCGGTCAGCGCCGTCTCCGAACCGGAGAAGAACGCCGACATGAGGACGAGGGCCACGATCGAGACAATTTCCGGCCAGTATACGGAAAGAAATGCCAGCGTGCCTTCGAGGGTCATTGCGGGTGCTTCTCCTTGAGGAAGCTCAGTACTTCCGAAGCGGGAACATCATTGGCGACGAAGGACTGCCCGATGCCGCGGGTGAGGATGAAGGTCAGCTTGCCGCCCTTCACCTTCTTGTCCTGAGCAATCGCGTCCATCAACACTTCGGCCGGAGGCAGCGCGCCCGGAATTTCCGACATGCGGGTCGGAAGACCGACAGCCTTGAGGTGGTTTTCGACGCGGCGGGCATCATCCGGACTTGCGAGGTTCATGCGCGCCGAGAATTCGTGCGCCAGAACCATGCCGATCGAAACACCTTCGCCATGTACGAGACGCGAGCTATCATAGGCGGTTGCCGCCTCCAGCGCGTGGCCGAAGGTGTGGCCGAGATTGAGGAGCGCGCGTTGTCCGGTCTCGCGCTCGTCGGCAACGACGACATCGGATTTTGCCTGGCAGCTCGTGGCGATCGCCTCGATGCGTGCCGCACCGCCTGCAAAAACCGCCTGCCAGTTGGCTTCTAGCCACGCGAAAAAGTCAGGCTTGTCGATCAGGCCGTACTTCGCGACCTCTGCATAGCCGGCACGAAACTCACGCGCACTCAGCGAATTCAGAACATCGGTGTCTGCGAGCACCAAGTCCGGCTGATGGAAGACGCCAAGGAGGTTCTTGCCATGGCGGCTATTGATGCCGGTCTTACCGCCGACCGAGGAATCGACCTGCGACAGCAGCGAGGTCGGCACCTGCACGAAACGCACCCCACGGCGCACGATGCCGGCGGCAAAGCCGGAGAGGTCGCCGATCACCCCGCCGCCAAGCGCGATGACGTAGTCGTTGCGCTCAATCCGCGCTTCGAGGACCTTGTCACAAACAGTCATCAGATGCTCGAAGCTCTTGGTCTTTTCGCCAGCCGGCAGCACGAGGGTTGCGGAGGTGATGCCAGCCTGTTCCAAGCTTTGAACCAGCGCGTCAAGATAAAGCGGCGCTACATGCGCGTCCGTAATGACAGCCGCCTTCCGGCCCTTCAGGCGCGAAGCGATCTCAGCGCCGGCGCGTGCGATCAGGCCCGGCCCGATCAGGATATCGTAGGCGCGCTCGCCGAGCGGCACATGAACCTTGCGTTCGGAGGCAGAGGCAATCGCATTCATCGGGCTGCACTTTCGGTTCGGGCGTCGATCATGGCTTTGAGGATCTCCTCAGCCATCAGTTCCTTGCGCACATCGCGCGAGAGGACGGTAAGGTCGGCGAGCTCGTAGATCGGATAACGCGCGTTCATTAGGTTTTCGAGGGTCTGCTTGGGATTTTCTGTTTTGAGCAGCGGGCGCGTATCGCGCTTGCTGACCCGCTCCCAGAGAACATCGAGATCCGCCTTCAGCCAGATGGAGAGGCCGCCCTTCTTGATATGCTTGCGCGTCCGGTCGTTGATGAAAGCGCCGCCGCCGGTGGAGACCACGCGCGGCCCGTTCTTCAAGAGGCGTTTCATGACGCGGCCTTCAAGCGCGCGGAACTCTTCCTCGCCGTAAGCGGCGAAGAGTTCGGTGATGGACATGCGGGAGACCTTCTCGATCTCGGCATCACTGTCGACGAAGGGGATGCCCAACTGATGCGCGACGATCCGGCCAACGGAGGATTTGCCTGCGCCCATCAATCCGACCAGGATCAGATTGCGAGAACCGAGCGCAGCACGAGCCCTGTCTTTCAAGCTTTCGGCAACGGTCAGAACTGGGTCGCTCATTGGTCCATTCACACTTTGTTTGCGAACGGTATCGACAAATGCAGGTGTAGCGTCAAGTCGCGGGCAAGGGAAACGTGGTCCAAATGCATCTTCTTGCACTTGCAAACATGCTTCTTCATAAAGAAGCAGAGCCATGGAGTTACTGAATGCCGAGTTTGTTCCGTTTTCTCGCCATATTGGCGATCATCGCCGGTGCGATATACGGAACGATGTGGGCACTGGTTGCGTTCGTCGAGCCGCAGGAGCGTGACGTGACGATCCGTATTCCGTCCGAGCGGATCAACCCTCCGTCCACCGGCGCCATCAACCCGTCCAAGAAGTGAAACGATGAAGGATCTCGGCTGGGTTCACGTCGAAGCCTTTCTGGAAATGATGAGCGCGGAGCGGGGCGCGGCCGCCAATACACTTTCTTCCTATGAGCGCGATCTTGACGATCTTCACGGCTTCCTGAACGGCAGGGGCGTGCGCCTGCTGGATGCGGCGTCGGCAGATCTGTCGGCCTATCTCTCTTCGCTCGCCGCGCAAGGGTTCAAACCATCGTCCCAGGCGCGGCGGCTGGCGGCGATGCGCCAGTTCTACAAGTTTCTCTACGCCGAAGGCCTGCGCACCGACGATCCGACTGGCGTTCTCGATGCGCCGAAGAAGGGCCGGGCTCTGCCGAAGACGATGGGGGTCGATGAGGTTGGCCGTTTGCTCGAACAGGCGGAAACCGAAGCGCAGGATCCCGCGCCCGGCCAACTGCAGCGGCTGCGGATGCTGGCCCTTCTCGAACTGCTCTATGCAACGGGGATGCGCGTCAGCGAGCTTGTTTCGCTTCCCGCCCGCGTGCTCGATCAGGACGGACGCTTCCTGATGATCCGCGGCAAGGGCAACAAGGAACGTCTCGTGCCGCTGTCGCAATCGGCGATCGTGGCACTGAAGCTCTACGGCCGGATGCTCGCCGCCGAGAACGCTGCCGCCAAGGTGCCACCGGAAAGCCCCTGGCTGTTTCCCGCAGCCTCCCGGGAAGGCTACTTGCCGCGCCAGGTTTTCGCACGTGACTTGAAGAATCTTGCGATCCGGGCAGGTCTCACCCCATCTATGATCTCGCCGCACGTCATGCGGCATGCATTTGCAAGCCACCTTCTCGCCAACGGCGCTGATCTTCGCGTCGTTCAGGAACTGCTCGGACACTCGGATATTTCAACCACGCAAATTTATACGCATGTGTTGGAGGAACGGCTTCAACAACTGGTCCAAACGCACCACCCCCTTGCCAAACAGGCTAAAAAGCAGGAATAGGACCGGCAACAAAGGGCGAGCTCAGAAAAAGTAGCCCCGGCAAAAGGAACGGAAACGCACCTCATGCACAACTATCTCGACTTCGAAAAGCCGATCTCCGACCTCGAAGGCAAGATCATCGAACTGAAGAAGCTCGCCACGGAAGACGAGAGCATCGACACGTCCGATGAAATCGGCAGGCTCGAAGTTCGCGTTCGCGAAGCGATGCTCGACATCTATTCGAAGCTGAACGCCTGGCAGAAGACACAGGTTGCGCGCCATCCGCAGCGGCCGCATTTCGTCGACTATGCCAAGACGCTGTTTCAGGAATTCACGCCTCTCGCCGGCGATCGCAAGTTCTCTGAGGATGCCGCTATCCAGGCGGGGCTTGCCCGCTTCCGCGGCCAGCCCGTCGCCGTTCTCGGCCAGGAAAAGGGCAACGACACGAAGAGCCGCCTAAAGCACAATTTCGGCAGCGCCCGTCCAGAAGGCTATCGCAAGGCGATCCGCGTCCTCGAGATGGCCGACCGCTTCAGCCTTCCCGTCATCACCCTCGTCGATACGGCAGGCGCCTATCCAGGCGTCGGCGCCGAAGAGCGTGGTCAGGCCGAAGCCATCGCCCGCTCGACCGAGATGTGTCTGTCGGTGAAGGTGCCGATCGTCTCCGTCGTCATCGGCGAAGGCGGCTCGGGCGGCGCAATCGCGATCGCCACCGGCAATCGCGTCTACATGCTGGAGCACGCGATCTACAGCGTCATCTCACCGGAAGGTGCGGCTTCGATCCTCTGGCGCGATTCCGCCCGCGCCAAGGAAGCGGCCACCAACATGAAGATCACCTCCGAGGACCTGAAGGCGCTCGGCATCATCGACGGCATCATCAGCGAGCCGCTCGGCGGCGCACACCGCGATCCGGACAGCGTGATCGCGGCAACCGGCGATGTCATTGCCAATGCGCTCGGCGAACTTTCCAACCGCACCGGCGAGCAGCTTCGCAACGACCGCCGGCAGAAATTCCTCAACATGGGCCGCAATTTGTAGTAGTCGAAGAGATGGCTGCGCGGTGAATGAGGCCAAACCTTGGCCACAATAATGTTATCAGTAACATTCCTACTTGCGGGGGACGCGAGCGCGCTTCATAGGCTGCTAAGAGTTTGTGAACCATAGTCAGCCTATGATTCGCTCCGCACCTGGGGCCGGGTTGCATACTGTTGATGGGCTATTTTGAATGCGCATTCGTCATTTTGCATATGTTTCCCTGATGGCTCTGGCCCTGGCCGGCTGCAACGATGCATTGGAAACGGCCCAGGTCGACCTCTCGAAGGTCAAGAACAAGGTCGAGCAGCCGCTACCGCCGAAGATCCTGTCCGAGATGTCGGCCAAGGGCATGCAGCGCAATTCGCCGATCATGATCCGCATCTTCAAGGAAGAAGGCGCGCTGGAGATCTGGAAGGCGAAGACCGACAATCGCTTCGACAAGATCGCCGAATACAAGATCTGCGCCTGGTCGGGCCGCCTCGGCCCGAAGGTGAAGGAGGGTGACCGGCAGGCGCCGGAAGGCTTCTATGAGCTGACACGCGCCAACCTGAATCCGAATTCGAAGTATTATCTCGCGATCAATACCGGCTTCCCGAACCGCTACGACGCCGTCAACGGCCGTAACGGCACCAATCTGATGATCCATGGCGCATGCTCTTCGTCGGGCTGCTACTCGATGACCGACCAGCAGGTGCTGGAGATTTACGCGTTCGCTCGCGATGCCTTTGCCGGCGGCCAGTCGACGGTGCAGCTTCAGGCGTTCCCGTTCCGCATGACGGCGGAGAACATGGTGCGGCATCGCCTCAACCAGAACATCGAGTTCTGGAACATGCTGAAGGTCGGCTACGACAACTTCGAGGTCACCAAGCGTCCTCCTGAGGTGAATTTCTGCGAGAAGAAATACGTCTTCAACCAGCAGGCAACCGACAATGGCGAATTCAATGCGGCCGGGAAGTGCCCGGCAATGTCGACGCCGCCGGCGCTGACGGCTGCCCTTGCCTCCTATGGCAAGACCTACGACGCCGACTACGCCAAAGCCATGAAGAAATATGACGGCATGGCCTGGTACGATCCGAGCGAGGCCGAGCGCAAGGCCGTGGTCGCGAAGCTCAGAAAGGGTCGCGAGCTGGCCTATGCACCAACCGGCACCTCGCTCGAGGCCGGCAAGATGGTCAAGGTCGCCGATCTCGAAGAGATGATGGCGAGCAAGACCGCATCCACGGTTGCCGCAAATGCTGCGCCCGGTGCTGCTCCGGCCACGCCCGAAGCAAAGGAAATCGCCGTCGCCGCTGCCGTTCCGGCTCAGATTCCGGTCCCCACGCCGAGCCCGCTGGCATTCGCGCCGGTAGAGCAGCCGGAATCTGTGGAAGTCGCCTCAAAGAAGCCGTTCTGGAAGTTCTGGGCCAAGGACTGATGGCGTGAGTGCCATTCTCTACGACTTGCGCGGGCTGAAATGCCCGCTCCCGGTGCTGAAGACCCGCCGCAAGATGTCCTCCTTGCCAAGCGGTTCATTGATCCAGGTCGAAACGACCGATCCGCTCGCTGGAATAGACATCCCTCATTTCTGCAACGAAGACGGACACGAGCTCATCGAGACCGCAAAGACCGACACCGGCCACCGGTTCCTCATCCGCAAGGGATAGATCAGAACCGCATGCCCGGCACGGCGAGCGGATTGTCGTTCAGCGCCGTCCGGTCCGGCGTATCGATGCGCGGTTTGCCGAGGAACGCATCGAACAGATCCTTGACGAAGGCGTCCCGCAAATCCTTGGTGATCAGCACCATGCGCGTGCGGCGGTCCTGAGGGTCCGGCCAGGCTGGCAGGCGCGACGGCGGATGGAAGATGCTCTGCACACCGTGAAGCACCAGCGGGCGATCCGGACGGTCCGAGACCGCAACGATCGCCTTCATCCGCAGCAGCTTCTCGCCATGCGCCGAACGCAGGAGGTCGATGAACATATCAAGCGCCATCGGATCGATCGGCTTCTCCTCGATGATCGAGAAGGACCGGATCGAGCTATCGTGGCGGTTCACATCATGCGGGTCCTGGTGATCGTGTCCGTGATGATGGTCATGGTGGTGATGATGCCCGTCAGCGCCGTGGTGATGATGGTCATGATGGTGATGCGCGTCGTGCGTATCCCCATCCAGCAGCCAGCGGCCAACGTCGGCAATCTTGCTTGCCGGATCGTAGAGGCCGTTGACGAGCACGCCCACCTGCCCTGCCTCAGTGCTGTCGGCATCCATCAATGCGGCGCGCGGATTGAGGGCATCAAGACGCGCTTCCAGCGCCCGCAACACCTCCTGCGAAGCCATCGTCCGTTTGGAGAGAATGAGCCGATCGGCAACCGCCGCCTGCTTCACCGCCTCCTCGTGGTTGTCGAGGGTCTGCGCACCGTTGACCGCATCGACCACGGTCACGATGCCATCAAGGTCGAAATTGGTGGCGATGATGGGGTTGCCCATGATCGCCTGCATGACGGGCGCCGGATCGGCAAGACCGGTCGTTTCGATCACGACGCGCTTCACCGGCTTGACGCGGCCGGTCTGCACCGCGTCCATCAGGTTGGCCAACGTATCGACCAGTTCGCCGCGCACGGTGCAGCAGAGGCAGCCGTCCGACAGCTCGATGATCGCGTCGCCGGAGCTTTCCACCAGCAGATGATCGATGCCGACGTCACCAAACTCGTTGATGATCACGGCGGCGTCCTTCATCGCCGGATCCTTGAGGATACGGTTCAGCAGCGTCGATTTGCCGGCACCAAGAAAGCCGGTCAGGATGGTGACCGGGATCCGATCGGAAGCAGCGCTCATCGCGAACTGACCTTAAAAGGAGGTGGCCGGACGCGGCAGCGGCACCGGCACATTGGCGACCGTTCCCGCGGTGTCGGCAGTCGCCAGCTTATCCGGCTGCGGTTCGTTCTGGCCCGGAATAAGCCCCGCGAAGACGAAATTCGGCTCGTGGTCCATTTCCTGAATATAGGGCGACTGAACCTTCATCCGGCCGACTTCGTCGCGTGTCTCGCTGCGCACCTTGGCACCCTTGGCACTGCAGATATCGGCGGTGATGTCGGCGACCTGATCCTGGCCCGGCCCGTAGGGTCGCAATGAGCTGAGCGTATCGGGTGCGGCAAACTGCGAGGTGAAGCCCTTCTGCAGCAGGTCGGCGGAGGCATCCGCGCGCGCCGCGAGACTGTCGGTGCCGAGCACGACGGATATCAAGGTACGACCGTTGCGCGTCGCCGAAGCAATCTGGTTGAAGCCCGAAGCACAGATGAAGCCGGTCTTCATACCGTCGGCGCCGGCGAAGCGGCCGATCAGGACGTTGATGCTTGGTACGTTCTTGGCGCCGGTCGTGATGCCCTCAAGCGAGAAATAGCCGGCATATTGCGGGAAGTCGCGACGCAGCGCGACGGAAAGAACCGCGAGATCGCGCGCCGTCGTGTACTGGCCCTTGCCAGGCAGGCCGTTCGGATTGACGAAATGCGAGTCCGCCATGCCGAGCTTCGCAGCCTCGGCGTTCATCTTCAGCACGAAGGCTTCCTGCGTACCGCCGACGGCTTCCGCAACGGCAACGGCGATGTCGTTTGCCGACTTGACCATCAGGATCTTCAGCGCGCTGTCGAGCGTCAGCTTCTGTCCCGGCTTGAAATACATCTTGGCCGGCGGCTGGGCAGCCGCCCGCTTGCTCATGACAATGGGCGTATCGAGGCTGATCTGGCCGGCGCGAACCGCATCGAAGACGGTGTAGACGGTCATCAGCTTGGTGAGCGAAGCCGGATACCACTTGCGGAACGCTTCCTCATGCTCCAGCACGCGGCCGCTCTGCACATCCACCAGGATATGCGGGTTCGCATAGGCTTGGGCAGAGGCCGAGAGAGCGATGGCGGCTGCGGAAGCTGCGATTGAAAGCGGCCGCAAGGCGGCAAGCAAGCGATTCTGACGCGTCGACACGGTTCGTCCTTAAGATGTCCGGAAGTCTCGAAAGTTTCCCCTATTTAACGTATATGGCCATGACATGGCAAAGGGCCTTGATTAAGTTATTTCTGCGGCATCGTGTCCCCGCGACCCGGTGCTGTCCCCGTTTCGATTTCACGACAGGAAGCTGACATGCCGATTTTGAACAGAGCCGCCGAACTTCAGGACGAGGTGACAGAGTGGCGCCGGCATATCCATGCGCGCCCCGAACTTCTCTTCGCGGTCGAGAACACCGCTGCCTTCGTGGCCGAGAAACTCAAGGAGTTCGGCGTCGATGAGATCGTCACCGGCATCGGCAGAACAGGCGTTGTCGGCCTGATCAAGGGCAAGGGCGAAGGCACCCGCACCATCGGCCTGCGCGCCGACATGGACGCGCTGCCGCTCACCGAAATCACCGGCAAGCCCTGGGCTTCGACAACTCCCGGCAAGATGCATGCCTGCGGCCACGACGGCCATACAGCCATGCTGCTCGGCGCGGCGAAATATCTGGCAGAAACGCGTAACTTCAACGGCAATATCGCGGTTATCTTCCAGCCGGCTGAGGAAGGCGGCGGCGGCGGCAACCTGATGGTCAAGGACGGCATGATGGAGCGCTTCGGCATCGAAGAGGTCTACGGCATGCACAACCTGCCGGGGCTTCCTGTCGGGCACTTCGCCATCCGCAGCGGCGCGATCATGGCGGCCACCGACGAATTCACCATCACCATCAAGGGCCGCGGCGGCCACGCGGCACAGCCCCACCGCACGGTCGACCCGATCGCCATCGGCGCGCAGATCGTCAGCAACCTACAGCTCATCGCCTCGCGAAGTGTGGATCCGCTGCGCTCGGTCGTCGTCTCGGTCACCAAGTTCAACGCCGGCTTCGCGCACAATGTCATTCCGAACGACGCGACGATCGCCGGGACGGTGCGCACGCTCGACGAAGAGGTGCGCAATCTTGCCGAAAAGCGATTGAAGCAGGTCGTCAACGGCCTGGTCGCGGCCCACGGCGCCGAAGTCGATATCGACTTCAACCGGAACTACCCGGTCACCTACAACCACGCGACGGAAACCGGCCATGCGGTGCGCATCGCCGGCGAGATCGCGGGCGCCGGCAACGTCAACGCCGAGATCGACCCGATGATGGGCGGCGAGGACTTCTCCTATATGCTCAACGCCCGTCCCGGCGCATTCATCTTCATCGGCAATGGCGACACGGCGGGCCTGCACAACCCGGCCTATGATTTCAACGACGAAACCATCGCCCACGGCATTTCCTATTGGGTGCGGCTCGCGGAACAGCGCCTCGGCGCCTGAAATCCGACTTCATCCAACACGTGCAAAAGAGCTTGGCTTCCGGCCAAGCCTTTTGTATGCATGACGCTCAAGTGGTCCCGTAGCTCAGCAGGATAGAGCATCAGATTCCTAATCTGAGGGTCACGCGTTCGAATCGCGTCGGGATCACCAGTCTTTTCAATAAGTTATACTAACTTTTGACGATTCCATGTTGCGCCCATGTTGCGTGTTGCTCCCCTTGGTTTCTGGGCGTTCCCCTCGACTATCGGCGAATCCATGCAACACGTGACGCGTTTCGGCACGTAGAACCGGCGCGTTCCGGGCGCCCGTCAGTAGGCGCACGAGAGCGCGTGGGTCGGTCTGAAGCCATGATTGCAGGCGGGATTCACGGAGTGCCGTGGCTGATATTGAAAATCAGGGCGATTTGAATTCTGCTGGGTCGTACAAGCCGAAGCAAACGCGGCCAGCCCGATCAGCATTCCGGCTGCTACGAAAGTCCGAAATTTGCTCATATGTGTCTCCTCAGCAAAGTCCTGCGCTCATCATTGACCGCTGAGTGTTTTTTAGTCCATCCGAGACTTTGGTCCCACTTCGCAAGCGCGCGATGCGCTCCATTTTTGCGTTGTCCCACCCCATCAGACACCGGAAAGCTGCAAGCGAAGCAACTCGCGCGTTGCCAGTTCTCAGACGGAAAACCGCTATTGGGGTGAAGAGCTCTTTGACGCATTTGCCGCCATCGCGCGTAGGCCGTCTCGAATAGTCCGATGAGCGGACTGCGTTACCATTATGGAAAGGGAAAACAGAAGAATGAGCGTCCACACAAATAGGCCGAACATGATGCCGGCCGCGATCAGCCGCGTTGCCGCCCACTGCCAAAACGTGGCAACGTACTTCCCCAACATTCGCACAGATTTTCCATCCACTTGGCTGATTAGCCAATCTCCTGCGCAATATATTGCATGAATGCTCTAGGATTACGACTAAGCTGCAGCATGGATAGAAGATGCGTCTCAGAACTCCTTATTTCATGGGGATTCGGAACGGATTCCTGATCTGGGGTCACGCGTTCGAATCACGTCTGAATCACCAGCGCACCAGCGGTTCAAGAAGTCTCAGTCTGCGCAGCGTGTCTGCTAGCGCTGCTCCGTGGAATGTCCGTTCATCGAACGTTAAGCACGAACATGCAATTCGTGCGATCGGCGAGGGGGGTTAACCTCGACGGAGGCACAATGAAGAAACTGGTCTTGTCCGTGGTCACCGCAGCGATAGCGGCCAGCAGCGTCCTTGCCGTGGCCGAAACGGCTGCGGCTCAAGAATGGCGTCAACCATATTACGACGATCCGCCGCCCCCACGCAGACATCACCACCATAACAATGGCGCGGCGATTGCGGGCGGCTTGGCTGCCGGCGTGATCGGCGGCCTCATCGGTGGCGCGATTGTCAACAACAACAGCGGGCCGCGCTATATCGATCCGCCGCCTCCACCTCCACCGCCGCCGCCACGCTGCTGGTTTGAGGACCGCGACGTTCGTAACGCCTATGACGGCGGCTGGCACACGGAAAGCGTTCGAGTCTGCAGCTAGTCGCTGGAGCGGCGAGCAAGGCCGGGAATTATTCCCGGCCACGCACCACCTAAAGCCTTGTCAGAAACGTCTCCAGCTCCTCGGCATCCACAGGCACGCGATGACGCTCGTCCGGATAGGCACCGCTTTCGATGTCGGCCGCGTATTCGCGGAATGCGGCGATCCGTTCGGCCTGGATGCGGTCATACTCCGCCGCAAGGTTGCGATAGACCTTGGCATGGCGCGGATAGTGCCCGCGGTTGAGGCCCAGCACATCCTCAGAGAAGAGATATTGGGCATCGCATCCGCTGCCGGCGCCCATTGAGATCATCAGCATCGAGGTCCGCTCCGAAATCGCCGTGGCCACTTCGGCCGGCACGACCTCGATCTCCGCGCTGAACGCGCCTGCGGCCTCCAGATCCTTCACCTGCTTGTAGACGAGAGCCGCGGTTTCGGCTGTCTTGCCGACCGCGCGAAAACCGCCGGTCCATGTGGAGTGTGAGGGAATAAGCCCTGTGTGTCCACAGACCGGAATATACTCGTCACGCAGCCGCCGGATCGTCTGCAGGCTTGCGGCACAATAGACGGCGTCCGCAGAAGCTGCCCGCATTTTCACGGCCGAGCGCAGAATCTCGTCGGTGGTGGCGCCGCTCTGACCATACTCGCCGCCCGGGATGGCGAAGCGCCCGGGGGCGGCATCGCGAAATCGCGGATCGAAGAGGAGTTCGGGCGGAACGGAAATCAGGTCGATGCCGGCAGCCTCGGCCGCTTCGGCCTCTTCCAGCGACACAACGCGCAGCATGCTGAGCTGCCGCTTGCCCTTCATTGCCAGGAGGTCATGCACAGTCGGACGCACTTGTTTGCCCATCGCTAATACCTTGAGAATAGGGGTCGCCGGTCAGGCGGCCAGGAGGGATTTCAATTTGACGCTGCTTGCGACTAGCGCCGCCGGATCCGGATGCGCCCGCGCCGCAATCAGCATTTCGGCAAGCCGGATATCGCGGGCGACCGCGTTGCCGCGACCGATGCCGCTGGCAGCAAGCAGCCTGCCGGCCTGATCGAGATGAAAGAGAATGAAAGCGCCGTCGCCGAGGTCCCGGCGCAAATGCCGGACGGCGCCCTCCGCCAAGCCAGCGATCTGCAGGGTTACGTCGTACTGATCGGACCAAAACCAGGGCACGGCGGAAACAGTTTCGCCAAGTCCCATCATGTTGGCTGCGGCCAGAGTTCCTTGCTCCTGCGCATTTCGCCAGGATTCGAGCCGGACACGCCGGCCTCCATAGATCGCCAGCGGGAAGGAGCAGCAGTCGCCAGCCGCGTAGATGTCAGGCGCCGAAGTGCGGAGGAACTCATCGACGGCGATACCATTGTCGATTTGAAGACCGGCGTAAGCGGCAAGCTCCGTATTGGGCGTGGCGCCGATTCCGACGAGCACGAGATCTGCGCTGACCGTGCTGCCGTCGGCCAGTTGAATGATGGCTCCGTCGTTGTCTTCCGCAATCGCGGTGATTGCCACGCCGCAGCGGATGTCGACGCCCTCGAGCGAATGCCGTTCGCAGATCACCCCCGCGACCTCCTCCGGCACGCCTCGCTTCAACACGCGTTCCAGGCCTTCGAGAACTGTCACGTCAGTTCCGAGCACACGTGCCGTCGCGGCAAGTTCCAGGCCGATAAAACCGCCGCCAATGATCACGATATGCTTTCCGGGCACCATCACCGTGCGAAGGGCTGCCGCGTCGGCATGGGTACGCAGCAGACGGATGCGCTTGCTGTCTTCGGCGATCCCGGGAAACGCCCGCGCGCGGGCGCCCGTCGCGAACAAAAGCTTGTCGTAGGCAATGGTACGGCCATCGGAAAGCGTAACGGCCTTTGCATCGGGATCGAGATCCTGAACCGTCACGCCCGTCAGCAGGCAGATTTTGCCCGCGGCATACTTCTCCGGTTCCGCGATGAATTTCGGCCCGGCAGCCTCTTCTTCGGCCGCCTTCGAAAGCGGCGGTCGCTCGTAAGGGGCGAGGGATTCGCTTCCAATCAGCGTGATCTCGCCGTCAAACCCTTTTTCGCGCAGAGCAAACGCCGCGCGTGCGCCGCATTCCCCTGCCCCGATGATCACGAAATGGGTCATGGCGGGCTCCTCAGATCGAAATGAAGACCGTGCCGTCTTCGACCTTCACGGGATAGGTGGCGAGGTTGACGCAAACCGGCGCCCCCTTGGCCTGCCCCGTCTTGTAATTGAAACGGCCATTGTGCTTCGGACATTCGATGATCTCGTCGATGACGAGGCCATCGGCCAGATGGACCTGCTCGTGCGTGCAGAGCCCGTCGGTTGCGAAAAACTCGTCGTCAGGGCTGCGATAGACCGCAAACGTCCTGCCTTGATGGTCGAACCGCATGACGTCTTCCTCGTCGATGTCCTCGACCGCACAGACCTCGATCCATTTTCCGCTCATCATGTCCTCCCAGAACTTCGTGTTTTGTGCTGCGCTATTGGGCGGCCGGCGCAAGTTCGGCGTGGAATTCCTCACGATACGGCCGAGCCGTCGCCGGCAGCTCGCGTTTCAGGAAATAGTCCTCATTGCGCAGTTGGCGCAGGAATGCCGGGAGCATCTCGCGATAACCGGACCAGATCGACGGGTTCGCCGTCGGCAGATCGTGTTTGATCATTGCGTGCAGGCGCGGCAGCGCGTGATAGGGCACCATCGGAAACATGTGATGCTCGACGTGGTAGTTCATGTTCCAGTAAATGAAGCGGCTGACGGGGTTCATGTGAACCGTGCGGCTGTTCAGCCGATGGTCGATGACGTTGTCCGCAAGACCGCCATGCTGCAAAAGACCGGTCAGCACATGATGCCATGCGCCATAGAGCCGCGGCAGACCAATCAATACCAGCGGCAGGATGGACCCCACCGCAATCGCAGCGGCGATCGTGACGACATAGATCGCAAGCCAGATGCGGGCGATCAAGATGGTGCGCGGCTGCTCCATCTCGGGAATGAAGGTCTTCTCCTCCGCGCTGATGACGCCAAAGGCATTGCGCAGCATGTCAACCATCGCATGCCAGACATCGAGAATGCCGAGGAAATTGAAGATCAGCCGCAGCAGGTCCGGCGGGCGCATCACGGCAATCTCGGGATCGCGGCCGACGATCACCGTGTCGGTGTGATGGCGCGTATGGCTCCAGCGCCAGGTCACCGGATTGCGCATGATCATGAAGCAGGCGATCTGATAGACGGCATCGTTCATCCAGCGCGTCTTGAAGGCCGTGCCGTGACCGCACTCATGCCAACGGCTATCGGATGCTGAACCGTAGAGCACCCC
This sequence comes from Rhizobium sp. YTU87027, assembly GCF_050644135.1. Lineage (NCBI taxonomy): Bacteria > Pseudomonadati > Pseudomonadota > Alphaproteobacteria > Hyphomicrobiales > Rhizobiaceae > Rhizobium > Rhizobium sp. YTU87027. Next base: position 3,059,030 of record NZ_CP098440.1, read on the forward strand.
ATAGGCAAGAAAGAAGGGCACACAGAGCCAGGAGCCCCAGAAGTAGACGCCAAGCCCGGCAAGGACGATCATTGCGCCGAGCCAGATGATCGTGTCGCGAATGGCCGGCGCATCGGAACGCTGCATCAGCGCCTTCATGTCCTTGCGCGGAACCTCGGTGTGATACCACTCCGCCGCCGCCAGCCCCATGTCGACGGCCGTTCGGCCGCTTTCGCCGAGCAGGCTGTAGTCTCGCTTCTTCGTTTGATCCACCATCGCAACCTCCCGCATGCCATCCCTCTCGGCCTGTCCAAACGAGAATATGTTGACTTTCATCAAGCGACAATGCAGCCTTGATGTATTCTATCAAAACCCATCATTACAGCCACATCACAATGATGGATTCTTGCAAGGACTCATGGTGAAGCGACCAACAATACAGGATCTGGCAGATGCTTCCGGCGTCAGCGTCGCAACGGTCGATCGTGTGCTGAACGGACGTCATCGCGTGCGTGAGGAGACAGCCCGGCGCGTCTATAACGCGGCCGCCTCGATCGGCTACCATGCCGTCGGCCTGCTCAGACAGCGCGTGTTTCAGGACCTCCCGCATCACCGGCTGGGCTTTCTACTGCAACGTCCGACACAGTCGTTCTATCAAACGCTCGCTCGCGAAATCGAGCAGGCAGCCAACGCCAACACATCATCTCGCATCACCGCCCAGATCGAATATGCGACGGCGTCCACACCTGCGGCGATCATCGAAACGCTGAAGCTTCTTGCCAGTCGCAACCAGGCGATTGCATTGGTCGGACCGGACTATCCGGCCGTCACGGCCGAGGTTGAAAGTCTGAAAGCCAGGGGCATCGCCGCCTTTTCCATTCTGTCAGATCTCGCCAGTGGCGTCCGCCAGGGCTATGTCGGCCTGAACAATCGAAAGGTCGGGCGCACGGCCGCGTGGATGATCGCGAAGGCCGCCAAGAGACCCGGCAAGGTCGCCTGCTTCGTCGGCAGCCACCGCTATCACGGGCATGAGCTGCGCGAGATCGGCTTCCGCTCGTATTTTCGCGAGAATGCGCCAGATTTCGAGGTTCTCGAAACACTGATAAACCTCGAGACCCCGGAGATCACGCACGAGGCCACCATCAACCTGCTCAAGCAGCACCCCGACCTCGTCGGTTTCTATGTATGCGGCGGCGGCATGGAAGGTGCGATCTCCGCTGTCCGCGAAGAAGGCCTCGCGGGCAAGCTTGCCGTGGTCGTCAATGAACTGACACCGGACTCGCGCGCAGCACTCGCAGACGATGTGGTGACCATGGCGATCGCAACGCCCGTCAAGAGCCTCTGCAACGAGCTGATCACACTGATGACCACGTCCATCGGATCAGAGGGCGACGCCGTCCCGGGACAGTCGTTCCTGCCTTTCGACATCTACACCTCAGAGAACATCTAACGCCCGGCGGCACGCCGACTTGTCGCAATGTTCCTGCGACCTCAGGTTTGATGTCTTCTCCTCTGAAGCTGTTAGCGTTCAGAGCGCGCCGCCCAGGAAAGGCCGCGGCGAAGAATGAGACGCATATAGGGGTGATCGAACTCGCTCGCGACGTGACCGAGAGCGGAGTAGAAGACACGCCCCTGACCGAATTGGCGCTTGAAGGCGACGGGCATTGTGACGTTGCGGGCAGCCGCGTCATACTCTCCGGAAAAGCTCGTCGTCGCCAGGATTTCGACGGAAGGATCGTAGTGGAGATAGTACTGCTCGGACCGATAGTCGAAGTCGGGAACCCCCTCCATTACAGGATCGTGCTGGCGGGTAACGTTGACACGGAAATCGATGATATTGCCGGGATGGGCGACCCATGTGACGCCGGAGACATATCGGAACGGTGCACTCTCCTTGAACGAGGTCGCAAGCGCGCCATGATGCCCACCGAGACCGAGACCGCCACGCACTGCCGACACCAACGCATCCGCATGCGCCCTCTCTATTTTTTCACCGGTTACGACAGGCACGAGCAGATCCGCTTCACCGATCACAGCTGACCCGAAGATGCCGAGATCGCCGGTCACCTCGACGGCAAAATCATCCTCTCGCAACAACTCCGCAATGCGGTGAGCACACTCCTCGGGTTCGTGGCCGATCCAGCCGCCCCAGACGATGATCGCTCTGCGCATTAGCACCTCCCTTGCCGAACACACTGCGCCGCCGAGACGGCCAACTCTCCTTTACGACAAGACCGATACCACAAACCAGCGCAAGCCTTTGCCAATCACATTTTCTGTCGGCGATCGGAAGGCGGAACTTTTCCGACCCGCAGGGCGTTTGGCGGGAAAGAAAGGAGTGCTTGCCATGCGCATGAAATTGACGTTGCTTGCATTGGCATATCTCACCGTTAGCGGCTTGTTGCTTGCAACCGCCTATAAATCGACGGGGCCGATCACCACGCCAAAGACGGACAGGATCGCAGCCTTCCAGATGGAACGCTTTGCCGGTTGAGGGATAATTACGCTACTTCAATATCATTGCGCACGGGTCTCGTCCCGGCGATAGCCCGCGCGACGACGGTTGCACGCTCGATCTCGGCTGGCGTGGCAACCATGCCCGTCAGCACGATGGTATGATCTTCGAGCGTGACCTTCACGTCCGCAGCATCGATCCCACCAGCCACAGCCAGAGCATTCGCCACGGCCTCCTCGAGCGCGGCGTCCTTGTCAGCGCCGGTCTCGGGCTCGAAGGGTTCGCCGTAGAACGTCGGTTGCTTGAAAACCATTTGCCTTCCTCCTGTCTCAACTACAAAACGCGGCGATTGGCCGATTGGTTTCGCGCCACACTACGAGACATCCCTGCGGGGGCGACCGCGCCGGCGGATCGTTGGACTTCTGCTGCGGCGCACACTTGCCGCTCATTTCAAACCCCTGTACAGCCAGAGCCAATGCAAGAGTTTTGGCGAAATCACCGATGATGGCAGGCGAAAGCGCGCCCAGGCGCCTCAGTATTTTTGGCTCAACCGGCTCGATCGGACAAAACACCCTCGACGTTGTCGAACAGCTGGGCGGGCGGGACCGCTACGAGATCTCCGTCGTCACCGGCAATGAGAACGTCCAGCTTCTGGCGCAGCAGGCGAAGTCTGCCGGCGCCAAGCTGGCGGTCACGGCCAGCGACGGCAAGTATCACTCGCTGAAGGAAGAACTGTCCGGCAGCGGCATTGCAGTCGCCGCCGGCGTATCGGGCCTGGCGGAAGCAGCTGACCTCGATGCGGATTGGGTAATGGCTGCCATTGTTGGTACCGCCGGACTGGCGCCGACGCTTGCCGCTGCCCGCAAGGGCGCCACGATCGCGCTTGCCAACAAGGAATGTCTGGTTTCCGCCGGTGACCTTTTTATCGATGCCGTGGCAAAGGGCGGCGGGCGGTTGATCCCGGTCGACAGTGAACACAGCGCGATCTTTCAATCTCTTGACGAAGACCAGCGGCACGCTGTCGAACGGATCATCCTGACGGCTTCGGGTGGCCCATTCCGCACTTGGTCGCGTGCCGACATGGCGAACGTGACCGCGGCGACGGCGCGTGCGCATCCCAACTGGTCCATGGGGTTGAAGATCTCGGTCGGCAGTGCCTCGATGTTCAACAAGGCGCTGGAGATGATTGAGGCGAAGCACCTTTTCGATGTTCGCCCGGACCAGATCGAAGTGATCGTGCATCCGCAATCGATCATTCACTCCATGGTCGGCTACACGGATGGATCGATCATCGCCCAGCTCGGCAGCCCCGACATGCGGACGGCGATCGGCTACGCACTCGACTACCCGCGCCGGCCGAAGCTGAATGTCGAGCGGCTGGATTTCGCCAAGCTCTCGCGCCTCGACTTCGAGGCGCCGGATGAAGAACGCTTCCCGGCGCTGAGACTGGCGCGCACCGTGTTGGAACGGGGCGGTGTGCAGGGGGCGGTAATGAATGCCGCCGAGGAAATCTCCTTCCACGCCTTCTGCGCAGGCCGCATAGGCTTTCTCAACATGGCTGACATTGCCGAACAGGTCATGGACGACATGATTGAGTATGGTGCTGCGATATCTATGGATGATGTGTTCGCAGCAGATAAAGAGGCACGGCGAAGAGCGGCGGAGATCGTCGCTCAAACGGAGAGGGCGGCGTAAATTACACGCCCCTAGCACGGCAGGCGATCGAAAAAACGCCTTCCTGTGCAACCTCGTGGCCGGGTCCGTTCTAACGATAGCAGCCAGCCGCCTGGCGCAGAATTTTCTCCCAGCGCGACCGAGGCCGCTTTACGCCAACATCTCCGATTTCGTTGCGCCCTTCGGCATAGACGATAGTATCTTGAAGGACTGGAGTTCGTTCCCGAGCGATACCATGGCATTGGCCATCGCCATGGCGACGGCAATTTTCCTCTATTCGCGGCGCTTCGGCGTTTTGTTTTTTATCTGGAGCATCGCCGTCGTTGGGTTTCCGCGTATGTACGCGGGACTTCACTCCATCAGCGACATCATTGGCGGGGCAATTCTCGGTTCGGCGATGACCTTGCTCGTCGACAAGCTTCTCCGCGAGAAGCTCGTGAAAATTCTACGATACTCCTTGGCGAACCACTTTCTGATCACCAACGTTGCGTTGATTTTGTTCCTGTTTCAGGTGGCAACCATCTTCGAAGACGTGCGAGCGTCTGGCGGCGACCTCAAGAACGCCATAAAACGCGAATATCTTGCGACAACACACGACAGGGACGAAATGATCACTGTCCTAGCCCATAGGAACTAGAGCGCCGCACATCCTTTCGGATGCACAAAAGGCGCTCTAACTCTTGCAATCTACGCCGAGCTCTATCGACGAGCGGAAGAGTGACCTGATCCGCTCAAGCCACCTGCCGCGCAAGCGCGCAGCGCGACCAGAGCGAATGCAGGGCGTCGACGAGATGCTCGATGTCGGCATCGCTGTGCAGCGGCGTCGGGGTGATGCGCAGCCGCTCGGTCTTCTTCGGCACCGTCGGGTAGTTGATCGGCTGCACATAGACGCCGCAATTGTCGAGCAGCAGATCGGAGATCCACTTGCACTTGGCGGCATCGCCGACCATGACCGGGACAATATGGCTCGGGTTCGGCATATGCGGAATGCCGCGCTGATCCAGCAGGGCCCTGAGCTTGCGGACCCGATCCTGATGCCGCGCCCGCTCGAACGGGCTGGCCTTCAGATGCTGGATCGAGGCAACCGCACCGGCAGCCAAGGCCGGTGGCAGCGCCGTCGTGAAGATGAAACCAGAGGCAAAGGAGCGGATGAAGTCGCAAAGGGCGGTCGAGGCGGCGATGTAGCCGCCCATGACGCCGAACGCCTTGCCGAGCGTGCCCTCGATGACCGTCAGGCGATCCATCAGCCCCTCGCGCTCGGCAATGCCGCCGCCACGCGGTCCGTACATGCCGACGGCATGCACTTCATCGAGATAGGTCATCGCGCCGTACTTGTCGGCGAGGTCGCAGATCTCCTTGATCGGGGCGATATCGCCATCCATCGAATAGACGGATTCGAACGCGATCAACTTCGGCGCCGTCGGATCGGCGGCCGCCAGCTTGGCTTCGAGATCATGGATGTCGTTGTGCTTCCAGATCACCTTGTCGCACTTGGCATAGCGGATGCCTTCGATCATCGAGGCATGGTTCAACGCGTCGGAGAAGATGATGAGGCCGGGGATCTTGGCGCCGAGCGTGCCGAGTGCCGCCCAGTTGGAGACATAGCCCGAGGTGAAGATCAGCGCCGCTTCCTTGCCGTGCAGGTCGGCGAGCTCGCGCTCGAGCAGAACGTGGTAGTGGGTGGTGCCAGAGATATTCCGGGTGCCTCCCGCACCCGCGCCACAGTGATCGATGGCATTCTTCATCGCCTCGATCACCTTCGGGTGCTGACCCATGCCGAGATAGTCGTTGGAGCACCAGACCGTGACGTCCTTCGGGCCGTCTGGCGTGTGCCGCGTGGCGCGCGGAAAGCTGCCGCGGTGACGCTCAAGATCGGCAAAAACGCGATAGCGGCCTTCAGCGTGAAGCCCGTCCAACTCGCTTTTGAAAAATGCTTCGAAATCCATCATCTGCTCCAGTATCGTGCGACCGTTCTTGCCAACGGTCGTCCGTACGTCAACCCTTTGCCCCCGCTTTACCATCAACTGCGGCAAAAGGCCCATAGTCTTGAATTATATTAATTCGAAAAAACTCGTTTTGGCCAGACACAGCGAAGATCGCGAGGCAGCAACGCCACCTCGCGATCAGGCTGGTTTCATTAGCCTGCCTCGGCGACGGCGCGTTTGGCCATCACTTTGATCAGGTTGGCGCGATATTCCGCACTGGCATGCAGGTCCGACATCAAACCGGCAGGATTGACATCGACACCAGCGACGGAGCCGGAAGACCAGTTCGCGTTGAGCGCGGCCTCCATGGCCGTCTCGCGAAAGACGCCGTTGGATCCTGCTCCGGTGACGGCAACCCGCACGCCATCGGCACCTTTGGCAACGAAGACCCCCGTCATTGCATAGCGCGATGCCGGATTTGGAAACTTCGAGTAGCCCGCTTTTTCAGGCACCTCGAAGCTTATCGCCGTGACCAGCTCGCCATCCTCCAACGCCGTCTCGAACAGACCGGTGAAAAAATCGTCGGCGGGGATCTCACGCTTGTTGGTGATGATGCGGGCATTCAACGCCAGCATCGCCGAAGGATAGTCCGCCGCAGGGTCGTTGTTGGCGATCGAGCCGCCGATCGTGCCCATGTGGCGGACATGCGGATCGCCGATCATGCCGGCGAGGTCGCAGATCGCGGGACAGACCGCCCGCAATGCCGCCGACGCGGCAACTTCGGCGTGCGGCGTCGCCGCCCCGATCGTTACCTTGCGGCCGTCGATCTTGATGCCCTGCATCGCCGGGATGTGCCTGAGATCGACAAGGTCGCTCGGCGCGGCGAGGCGTTGCTTCATCGTCGGGATCAGTGTCATGCCGCCGGAGACATATTTGCCTTCCGACGTTCCCGAAATCATCCTGACGGCTTCATCGACCGAGGACGCGCGGTGATAGTTGGTCTGATACATCGTCGTTTCTCCTCAATGAACCGCGCGCGCTGCCATCCACACCTTCTGCGGGGTGGCGGGCATCGTCAGCATGTTGTTGCCGATGGCATCGGTGATGGCGTTGATGAGCGCCGGGGGAGACCCGATCGCACCGGCCTCGCCGCACCCCTTGATGCCGAGCGGATTGCTCGGGGACGGCGTAACCTGATGCGAGACCTTGAACGACGGCAGGTCGTCGGCGCGCGGCATGGCATAATCCATGAAACTTGCCGTTAACAGCTGACCGTTCTCGTCATAATGCACCGCCTCGAGCAGGGCCTGACCGATACCCTGTGCGATACCGCCATGCACCTGACCTTCAACGATCATCGGATTGATGATGTTGCCGAAATCGTCGGCGGCGACGAACTGGATGATCTCCGTCTTGCCGGTTTCCGGATCGACCTCGACCTCGCAGATGTAGCAGCCGGCCGGGAAGGTGAAATTGGAGGGGTCGTAGAAGGCGGTCTCCTTCAGCCCCGGCTCCATGCCGCCCGGCAGATTGTGCGCGGTGTAGGCGGCGAGCGCCAACTGGAACCACGGAAGGCTCTTGTCGGTCCCGGCGACCTTCACCTCGCCGTTCTCGATGACGATATCGCCCTCGTCGGCCTCCATCAGATGGGCGGCAATCTTTTTGGCCTTGGCTTCGACCTTGTCGAGCGCCTTGACCACGGCAGACATCCCGACGGCGCCCGAGCGTGAGCCGTAGGTACCCATGCCCATCTGCACCTTGTCGGTGTCTCCATGAACGATCGACACACTTTCCAGCGGAACGCCGAGGCGATCCGAAACCAGCTGGGCGAAAGTCGTCTCGTGGCCCTGCCCGTGGCTGTGGGATCCGGTGAGCACTTCTATCGTGCCGACCGCATTGACGCGTACCTCCGCTGATTCCCACAAGCCGACGCCGGCGCCAAGCGAGCCGACCGCCTGCGAGGGAGCAATTCCACAAGCCTCGATGTAGCAACTCATGCCGAGACCGCGCTTCAGGCCGCGGCTCGCCGCCTCGGCCTTGCGCGCCGGGAACCCGCTCCAGTCGGCCGCCTGCATGGCGGCATTGAGGGACGCTTCGTAGTCACCCGCGTCATAGTTCATGATGACAGGTGTCTGATGCGGGAAGGAGCGGATGAAATTCTTCCGCCTCAGCTCGGCCGGCGAGATGCCGAGCTCGCGGGCTGCCGTTTCCATCGTCCGCTCGAGCAGGAAGGTTGCCTCCGGCCGGCCGGCGCCGCGATAGGCATCGACGGGTGCGGTATTGGTATAGACCGTGCGCACATTGGCATGGATGGCCGGAATGTCGTATTGGCCGGATAGGAGAGTTGCATAGAGGTAGGTCGGGACCGCCGACGAGAACAGCGACATATAGGCGCCGAGATTGCAGATGGTGTCGACCTTCAGCCCGATGATGCGGTGCTCGCTGTCAAAGGCCATCTTCACCTTGGAGACGTGGTCGCGGCCATGCGCATCGGTCAGGAAGGCTTCGGTGCGGTCGGAATTCCATTTCACCGGCACGCCTGTCTTCTTGGAGGCCCAGAGGCAGACAATCTCTTCGGGGTAGATGTAGATCTTCGATCCAAAGCCGCCGCCGACATCCGGAGCAATCACCCGCAGTTTGTTCTCCGGCGCGACGTTGTAGAAGGCGCTCATCACCAGACGGGCGACGTGCGGGTTCTGGCTCGTCGTATAGCAGGTGTAATGATCTTCGGCGGCGTCATAGATCCCGAGCGCTGCGCGCGGTTCCATTGGATTGGGCGACAGGCGGTTGTTGTGAATCTCGATCTCGGTGACGTGTGCTGCTTCGGAAATAGCCTTGTCGGTCGCAGCGCCGTCGCCAAGTTCCCAGTCAAAGATCAGGTTGTTCTGAGCTTCCGGATGGAGCTGCGGCGCCCCTGATTTCAGCGCCTCGACCGCCTCGACGACAACCGGCAATTCCTCATAGTCGACGACGACGGCTTCTGCTGCGTCCCGTGCCTCCGCAAGTGAGTCAGCGACGACCACCGCGACGGCATCGCCGACGTAGCGGACGGTCTCCACCGCCAGCGGGCGCCAGGCACCCATCTTCATCGGTGAACCATCCTTCGAATGGATCATCCAGCCGCAGATGAGGTTGCCGATCCCGTCAGCGAGCAACTGCTTGCCGTCGAGCACGTCGATGACGCCGGGCATGGCCTTTGCCGATGCTGCATCAATCCCTTTGATCTTGGCGTGCGCATGCGGACTGCGGATAAAAAACGCGAACTTCATGCCCGGCACGACCATGTCGTCGGTATAGCGGCCCTTGCCGGTCAGGAACCGCTTGTCTTCCTTGCGCGTGACGCGTGCACCAATTCCTTCAACACCCATGATGTCCTCCCAATGGGGTTTCGGGCCTGGCATTCCGCCAAAGTGAATCGTGTTCGGCAGTCAGCCAGACAATTCCTGAGAGCTATTCGGCCGCCTGCTTGGCAGCACCATGCATCTGCTCGTTGGCAGACAGAACGGCTTTGACGATGTTGTGGTAGCCGGTGCATCGACAGATATTACCGTCGAGTTCATGACGGACCGTCTTTTCGTCCAGATCGCCGCCGTGGCGCGAAATCATGTCGACAGCCGTCATCACCATGCCCGGCGTGCAGAAGCCGCATTGCAGACCGTGATGCTCCTTGAAGGCTGCCTGGACGGGATGCAATTCACCGTTGCTGGCAAGCCCCTCGATGGTGGTGATCATCGAACCGGACGCCTGGACGGCAAGGACCGAGCAGCTCTTCACCGACTTGCCATCCATGTGAACGACACAGGCACCGCATTGGGTGGTATCGCAGCCGACGTGCGTCCCCGTCAGACCGAGTTTTTCGCGAATAAAATGGACAAGAAGCGTGCGCTCTTCGCAGTCGCCACTCACTGCCCGGCCGTTCACCGTCAGTTTCACTTTCGCCATGATTTCCTCCTCGCGCCTCCTCCAGGCGCGGACGATATCATTTGACGTTTTCGCTTTGGGATCAACCACTACTTTAGGGAGGCTAATTAAATTCGCCGTGTTCGGTTGCACCGAATTGAGGCCGAAATTGCAACGGCAATTATGCGAAAAAATGAGCGCCGAACGCAGCTTGCTCTTTTTGCGCCACAGTTTGACGACTAGCATGACAAAAACAAGAATCAGGGACGGCCACCGCTCTTTAAGGGCGACCATCTAGGAGAAGAATTTGATTAAGAAGATTGTTGCATTCGCTTTGATTGGACTTTCGATCGCAAGCTGCACACCAACCCAGCAGGGCGCTGGCATCGGTGCTGCGTCTGGCGCGATCATCGGGGGTGCAGTGACGGGAAATGTACGCGGAGCTGCCGTCGGCGCGGCGATCGGCGGCGTTTCCGGTGCCCTTATCGGCCACGTCGCTGAGCAGCCGGGACAGTGCTATTATCGCGACCAATATGGTCGACGTTACATCGACGATTGCCGCGGCGGCTATTGAGCCAACGCAAAATCATGTCGAAATCCCGGGTTTACAGCCCGGGATTTTTCATTTTTTCCACTATTTCAGCGGCTAAGCGATTCAAAACGGTACACGTCGAGGAATTTTGCCGCTAAGGTTGCCGCCGGCCGGGGGGCGCGAAGCTTAATTCTAGTGTAACCAAAAGCGGCGGATGCAAATTAGAGGGACGGCACCGAAACCGGGTATAGCGTATCGGCGCGTAGGCACCATGTTGGTCGTCGCGGCTGCGTTCGCGTTTTCGCCGGCTGTCGTCTCGGACGCTTTCGCCTTCAAACTTTTCGGCATCACTTTATGGGGCAAGGATGACGACTCGGCTAGCGATCAAGTGCCTGATCCGGTTCTCTACGACGTCACGCTGACGACCGACGCGAACGATCCCGATCTCAAGGAAGCGCTGGAAAACAGTTCCCGTCTAGTGGGCGACAAGGACCGGCCCGTCTCAGGCGACCTCGGCGTCGTGATCAAGGCCAGGGACGACCGTGAACGGCTGCTCGCCACCCTCTTCGAGAAGGCTCGCTACGGCGGCGTGGTGACGATCAGGGTCGACGGCCGCGATATAGACGCCCTTCCGCCCAATCCGACCTTCAATCGCTCGCGCCCGGTTCCGGTGACAATCAACGTCGCTGCAGGTCCGGTCTTCAAGGTTCGCGAAGTGCAGTTCGGCGGCGACGCTGCCGGCCGCAACCCGGCAGACTACGATCTTGTTCCCGGCGACACAGCCGGTTCACTGACGATCATCAAGGCCGGGGACAGGATCGTCGAACAGCTGAAAAGCGAAGGCCGACCGCTGGCGAAGCTGACGACCCGCAAAGTCATAGCCGACCACAGGACGGATACCGTCGATGTCGTTCTCGCCGCCGAGGGCGGCCCGGTCGCGCCAATTGGCGATGTCGGCGTCACCGGCGAGAAGGCCGTTCGCCCTGGCTTCATCCAGCGCTATTCGCGGCTGAACAGGGGCGAACAGTACTCACCCGAGGCGTTGAAAAAGGCCGGGGACCGACTGCGCGCATTGGGGGTGTTCTCCAGCGTCACGATTCATGAGGCAGACGCTTTAGCGCCGGACGGGACATTGCCGATGACCATCGAGGTGTCGGAAGGCAAACAGCGCTACCTCGGCGTCGGCGCTCAATATTCGACAACGGACGGCTTCGGCATCAACGGCTACTGGGGCCATCGCAATCTCTTTGGAGAAGCCGAATCGCTCCGCATCGAAGGGTCCGTAGGCCGACTGGGCGAAACGACCAACATTGGCGATCTCGACTACTCAGCCGGCATCGGCTTCACCAAGCCCGGCGCATTCTCTCCGGCCGCGACCCTACGGGCCAGTATCCTGGCCAAGACCGAGAATCCCGACGCCTACACGGCAAAGCTCGTCACTGCCTCTCTCGGGCTCTCCTATGAGTTATCCGATCTGGATACGATCACTGGCTCCGGCGAGGTGAGCTGGGAACGCGACGACGATGCCTTCGGCAACAACAGCTACCTGACCTTCTCGCTGCCCTTCCTGTACGAGCGCGACGCCCGCGATAACAAGTTCGACCCGACCGAAGGCTATCGGGCGACACTGAAGGCAACGCCAAGCTACGAGGCTTATAACGGGACTTTCTTCTCCGGATTCGAGGGCTCGATCTCGGGTTATCATGGCCTCGGGGCGGAAGACCGTATCGTTCTCGCCGGCAAGCTCTCCGCGGGCTTTCTTCTGGGGGCAGACGACCTCCAGAACATTCCCGCCACACGTCGCTTCTTTGCCGGCGGCGGTGGCTCGGTGCGCGGCTACGGCTACCAGGAAATCTCGCCGCGAAACGCCGACAACGAAGAGACCGGTGGCGCCTCCTATGTCACGGCCTCGTTCGAGACGCGGGTGAAGATCACCGATACGATCGGCATCGTGCCCTTCATCGACGTTGGGACGGTTTCGGCCGACATTGCGCCTGATTTTTCCGACGTTCGGGCCGGTGCGGGCATCGGCATTCGCTACGCGACGCCGTTTGGTCCGCTGCGCCTTGATTTCGCGGTACCGCTCAACAAGTACGAGGGTGGCACGGATTACGGCATCTATGCCGGCATCGGCCAGTCGTTCTAAACGCACTCGCGGCTCGTGGCACTTCGTTCGCCTTGAGCCGTCATAGAAACGGAGTAATGTCCGCGACCATGCAGACACTGGCGAAAATCTTGAACTGGATCGTGCGGCTGCTCGGCTACTCCGCTGGTGCCGCCCTGGTCCTGCTTGCCATCGCCATCGGTGTCTTCGGCTTCACATCCTTTGGGGCGCGCATCGTCACCGACAGGGTCGCCTCAAGCCTCTCAAACCGGGATATGACCATCAAGGTTCAGGACCCGGAGGGGCTGCTGACCGGCGGACTGCGCGCGAGCCGGATCGTGCTCTCCGACACGAAGGGCGTCTTCGCGCAGATCGACGGGCTTGCCATAGACTGGAACCCCCTGGCGCTGCTGACCGGCAGATTCCACGCCAGAAGTGTCGACGCTTCCGCCATCCATATCCTGCGGCAACCCGTCCGGACGCTCCCGTCGCGTCCAGCCGCGGCAGGCGAAGGCGACAGCGGTTTTTCGCTGCCGATCAAGATCGACATCGACAAAATTGCGTTGCCCGAAATCAACCTGGCCCAATCTCTGATCGGGCGAGCCTTCTCGCTCGCAGCGGACGGCAGCGTGCGCGCCGACAACGAAGGTGCGAACGCATCGATCAACGTCCATCGTCACGATGTTCCGGATGCAAAGCTGATCGCCGATGTCGCCTTCATGCCGGATCGCAATCAGTTGCGACTGAAGGCAAAGCTGACCGAACCGAAGGGTGGCCTGCTTGCGGGCCTGCTGGCACTGCCTGGCAACCCTGCCCTGGAAATCGGGCTTACGGGAGACGGACCGATCTCGGATTGGCGAGGCCAACTCCAGGCCGCGCTGGACGGACAGCAGCGCGCCTCGATCGGAGCGCACCATACGCTGACGCCTGAGAACCTGCACCACCTCGACCTCAAGGGTGGCGGCGACCTCAGCTCTCTGCTTCCGGCCGCCTTCCGGCCACTCTTTGCCGGGCAGACGAACATCGATGTCGCCGCGAACTTCGACAACAGAGGCAAGATCGACATCCAAACCGGCAACCTCGCAACCGGCGCCGTTGTCATCGCCGCATCCGGCACTCTGGATCCAAGGGGCAACAACAGCCTGAACGCCAATCTTCTGGGAACGTCGGGACCGGTCGATTTCCGTTGGCCGCTCGCAGACGGTGAAGCGCGTTTCCTAATCTCCGGGATCAATCTTTCATTGACCGGCGACGCCAAGGCCTCGCGCCTGAATGCGAGCGCTTCCCTCGATTCCGCGGCCTTGCCGCAGGCAACGATGGGCAATGTGAAGCTCACAGCAAAGAGCGACAACTTCAATCTCGCCGGTCGCTCGGGAAGTGTTCAGATTACTCTCGCCGCCGGTGACACCTCATTCGTCAATCCCGACATCAACCGGGCAATTCAAGCCCCAGTCACGATAACGCTGCCGCTGCAAATCTCGGCCGATGCGCTTGGCTTCAATGGCGCGACGATCGAAAGCGCAGCTGCTAACGCAAGCCTCAACGGTTCCTACAAATTGAGCGCCAGCTCGATGACCGGTAACGTCAAGCTGACCGTCCAGCCGGCGGCTCTGCCGCCTGCCGTCGCCATGCGTTTCAACGCACCGATCGTGATTGAGGGCCAGGTCGCGGCAACGGTTCCCTCCAAGTTCAACATCTCGAACCTTTCCATCAAGTCGAACGCTCTCGAGGCCACCGGCGGGGTCGTGCTCGACGAAGACATGCTCGATGCCAATCTCTCAGGCCGCGTTCCAGATATTCAGACCCTGCTGCAAGGCGCAGCGGGCGAATTGAATTATCAGCTGAGCGCAAACGGCAATATCTCCGCACTCGCAGTGGCAGCCAATATTAAAGGGCCGTCACTTATGATGGCAGGCCGGCAGGTCAAGCAGCTTGACATCAACGTTTCCGGAAGCGCGGACCCGAAGGCGCCACAGGCTGACATCACCGCCAAGGGCACGATCGACGAGCAGCCAATCAATATCGCCACGGCTGTTCAAGTGGTGGACGGGAAAGTGCAACTTCCGTCGATCGCCGCCGACGTCGGCAACAATCGCCTGACGGGCCATATCGAACTATCTCCTGCTTTCGCGCCGACCGGACAGGCGACGTTTGACTTTCCTGATATCGGTCTTCTCGCGGCACTGGGCGGACAGAAGGCGGATGGTGACCTGAAGGGATCGGTCGATATCGCCAACGACAACGGTAAGATCGCCCTCAACGTTGTCGCGTCCGGCAGCGGCCTGAAGCGCGATACGTTTGCCGTCGTCGGACCTGATATCAACGTCGCGGTTACCGACCTCAAGGCCTTTGCCGCGACGGGCACAATCACGGCGCAAGAGCTTTCCTCCGGGCCTAACAAGGCGGAAAGCCTGGCGCTCAATTTCACGCAGCAGCAGAACCGGACCAACTTCGATCTCGGCGCCACCTATGACGCCAATCCGCTAGTCGCATCCGGCAGCGTCGAGGTGAACGCCGGCACGACGCTACTTCGCCTCGACCGCTTCTTGGCGAAACCCCGCAACATTCCGGTAGAGCTTGCAGCACCGTCGGAGGTTTCGATCAGTGGTGGCACCGTGACGCTGAGCGCCATGGAGCTGAAGACCGGCGACGGCTCGGTTCACGTCAGCGGTACGGTCGGCGAAACTCTCGATATCAAGGCTGACATACGGGATCTGCCCGCAAGCCTTGCCAATAGCTTCGTCCCGAAACTCGATGCCGCAGGCACGATCTCGGGCAAGGTTACCGTGACTGGCACGCCGGCAGCGCCGGTTGTCAACTTTGATCTGGATTGGAAGGATGCGGCCACCAGCCAGACAAAGGGCGCCGGTCTTTCGCCACTGGCGATCGGTGCAAACGGGACATTTGCCGACAACACGCTCAATTTTGAAACGAACCTCGCGGGCAAAGGTGGCGTATCGCTGAAAGCGGGCGGCAATGTCGTGACGGGCGGCCCGAATGCGCAGTCGCTGAAGGTCGATGCCGATATCGTCAACATACCGGCCGGATTGGCGAATGCATTTGTTCCCGCGCTTGCCGCCGAAGGTTCGATCTCCGGCACCGTCACGGTAGCCGGAAAGCTGCCCGCCCCTGCGCTCGACTTCAAGCTGAATTGGAAGAACGCCGCAACGAGCCAGACCAGAAGTGCCAAGCTCTCAGCGCTTGGGCTGACGGCGAGTGGTAACCTCAAGGACAATATACTCAACTTCGACGCCGATGCGCGCGCAAGCGGCGGCATGTCTATACAGGCGAATGGCAATTTCGTCGTCGCCGGCGCCGACGCACAGACGCTGAAAGTCGATGGGCACCTCGCCAACATTCCAGCCGCTCTCGCCAACGGCTTTGTCCCGAATCTTGCTGCGGAGGGTATGATATCAGGTACTGCGTCGGCCTCTGGCAAGTTGCCGACACCGACAGCGACCTTCGATCTCGCCTGGAAGGACGCCGCGACGAGCCACACGAAGGCAGCCCGCCTAGCCGGCATCAGCCTGACGGCAAAAGGCAACTTCGCGGATGAAAAATTGACCGTGCAGAGCGAGCTGACGGCGAATGGCGGCGTGGCATTGAGCGCCTCCGGCAACGTTTCGCTGGCGGGAACAAAAATCGAGAACCTGACAGCGGACGCGACGATACGCAACGTTCCCGCAGGCCTCGCAAACGCCTTTGTTCCGAACCTCGGCGCCAGCGGCACGATCTCCGGCACGGCGTCCGCCTCCGGAACGTTGCAACAGCCAACGGCAAATTTCGACCTCAGCTGGAAGGATCTCGCGACCACCCAGACCAAGGCGGCACGCCTCTCCGCCCTTGCGCTCGGTGCCAAGGGCACTTTCGCCAACAACACCCTCGATTTCGAGACATATCTCGACGGCGATGGCGGCTCTGCTCTGAAGGCGAAGGGCAAGGTTACGGTTGAGGGAACGGTCGTGAAGGGCCTGCAGGCGGATGCGACGCTAAGCAACCTTCCCGCCGCGCTGGCGAACAACTTCATGCCTGATCTCGGGGCTGAAGGAACGATCTCCGGCACGGCGACCGCCTCCGGCTCGCTCCCCATTCCTGCCGTCGACTTCAAGCTCGACTGGAACAACGCCGGGACCCGTCAGACGAGGGCTGCCGGCCTTTCTGGTCTCCAGCTGAACGCGGCCGGCAACCTCGCCGACAACAAGATCTCCTTTGACGCCACGTTGAACAGCAGTCGCAATACCCTGCTAAAGGCAAAGGGAACGGCAAACCTCCAAGGCGCCAGCGTCCAGGGCCTCTCGGTCGACGCCGACATCGCGGATCTGCCTGCAAGCCTCGCCAATGGCTTCGTCCCGAACCTCGGCGCCGAAGGAACAATATCAGGAACGGCGAAAACGTCGGGGACGCCGGCCAATCCGATCATCGATTTCAAGCTGGATTGGAAGGACGCTGCGACCACGCAGACAAGGGCATCCGGCATCCGGCCACTCTCGGCGAGCGCCAACGGAAAGCTTGCGGACGGCAGGCTCGACTTCACAACGAATTTGAGCGGCAACGGCGTGTCCATGAAGGCCGGCGGCAACTTCGCCATCGCTGGACAGAATGCCCAATCGCTCGCGGTGGATGCAAACATTTCCAACCTGCCGGCCGGCCTTGCCAACGCGTTCGTTCCGGGACTGGCCGCCGAAGGCAACATTTCGGGCTCGGTCAAGGCATCAGGCAAGCTGCCTTTGCCGGCTGTGGACTTCGACCTCGATTGGAGGGGCGCTGCCACCAGCCAGACCAGAAGCGCCGGACTTTCGCCCCTGAGTATCGCTGCAAGCGGAAGGCTGAAAGACGACCGGCTGACGATTGATACGAATCTGACCGGCGACAGCGGCCTCTCCCTGCGGGGCGGCGGCAGTGTTACCGTTTCCGGCAATCGTGCGCTCGATATGCGCTTTTCCGGCAATCTACCATTCGCCGTGCTCAGCACGCAGCTTGCAGCCCAGGGATTCGTTGCCGACGGCACGGCAAATCTCAATCTGCAGATCAGCGGAACTGCCGCCGCTCCGGCCATAAACGGCACTGTGACGACGAGCGGCGCAAGGTTCGTCGATGTCCGCCGCAACCTTGCGATCAACAATCTGACTGCGGATATCCGGTTCAACGGCAATGAGGCGGTGATCTCGCGGCTTGCAGGTCAGCTTGCCAGCGGTGGCAGCGTCTCGGTGTCCGGCAGCATCGGGATACAGCCAGCCTCCAACTTCCCTGCCAACATCGACGTCAAGCTCGACAGGGCCGTCTATGTCGACGGAACACTCGTGGTGGCAACCGTTGACGGCACGCTCGGTCTTCGCGGTCCGCTGCTCGCCAACCCCACCCTGAATGGCAGGCTGCGACTTGAGAAAGCCTCGATCACGGTTCCCGAGAGGCTGCCGACGTCGTTGCGCGAAATCGACATCAGGCACGTAAACGCCCCGAAAGCGGTTCTCGCGCAGTTGCGTGACGAGATGCAACAGGGCGCGCGCACAAAATCCAACACCATCAATCTCGATCTTCAGCTGGACGCTCCCTCACAGATCTTCGTTCGTGGCCGGGGCATCGATGCCGAACTCGGCGGCAGCGTCACGATCAGGGGAACAGCGGCAGAGCCGATCGTTTCGGGCGGCTTCACCATGCGGCGCGGTCGCCTGACGATCCTGAACCGGCGCCTCGATTTTACCAACAGAAGTCGCATCAGCTTTGCCGGCGATCTCACCCCTGCGCTTGACATGGAAGCGAGCTCGACCTCCGGCTCTACAACGCTGACGGTCGATGTAACCGGGCTGGCAACCGATCCCTCGATCACCTTCTCTTCGTCGCCAGCCTTGCCACAGGACGAGGTTCTGGCGCAGCTGATCTTCGGGCAGTCGATGTCGCGACTGTCTCCGGTTCAGATCGCCCAGCTCGCCGATGCTGTCGCCCAGTTGGCCGGCGGTCGTTCAGGATCGCTGTTCCAGGGCCTGCGCAACCAGCTTGGCGTCGACGATTTTGACGTCAGTACCGATGCAAAGGGCCGCACCAGCGTCAGCGTCGGCCGCTATCTCAACGACCGGACCTATTTCGAACTGCAGCAGACCACCGGCAAGGGCGGTGCCAAGGCGATCATCAATTTCGACGTCGGTCGGGGTGTGAAGCTGCGCGCAGGCGCGGGCGGCGACGGCGAAGGGGAAGCCGGCGTCGTCTACGAGCACGAGTATTAGAAGCTGGTCTTGCTGGTCTTCAGCAGGATGTTGGTTTCCGTGGTATTGATGCCATTGATCAGCCGGATCCGGCGCAGCGTTTCGTCGAAGGAGACGAGATCGCGGTCCTCGAGTTCGGCAATGAAATCCCATTTCCCGTTGGTGCTGTGCAGCGCACGCACCTGCGGCAGACCGCGAAGCTGATCGGCGACCTTGTCCGCGAGCTTGCCGAGCACTTCGATCATGACGATCGCGCGCACGCCCGCCGCGCGGGTTTCATGGCCCGTGCGGACCGTGAACGCGGTAATAGTGCCGTTGGCAACCAGCCGGTCGATGCGCGCCGCGACCGTCGCACGCGACGCACCGGTCATTGCCGCCAGCGATGAAACCGGGGTGCGCGCATTATGTCGCAAAGCGCTGAGAAGTTCTTGATCGAGATCGTCCATGGCCGTCACTTTGTCAAAATGCACTTATCAAACTGATCAATCATAGCGCATTATCGGCACTTTTTCATCTATTTGTCGCCGCGCCGATATCTCAATATGCCTTCGGAAAACACGAGTTGGAGAGAACGCATGCAGCCACAAGCAAGATCGGTTACGCTTATTGGAGCACCGCTGGAAGAAGGTTCCGGACGCCGAGGCGCCGGCATGGGTCCAGCGGCACTTCGCATCGCAGGCGTCGATCAGACGCTGATCGATCTTGGCCATGACGTGGTCGATGCCGGCGACGTGCATGTCGTTCCTGCACGTGATCTGCCGAACCATCCGAAAGCCCACAACCTGCGTGTCGTCGGCGCATTCACGCGTGCGCTCGAAGCCGGTGTCTACGAGGCCGCGGCGGCCGGACGCTTTCCGCTGATCCTTGGTGGCGATCATAGCCTCTCAATGGGCACCGTGTCCGGAATGGCGCGCTACGCCGCCCAACAGGGCCGGCCGCTCTTCGTCCTCTGGCTTGACGCCCACTCCGACTTCAACACGCCTGATTCCTCTCCCTCCGGCAACATTCACGGCATGCCAGTGGCCTATTTCTGCGGCCAGGCCGAACTTGCCGAGATCCTGCCGAAGGATCGCCCGTTTGTTGATCCGCGCAACGTCTTCCAGGTCGGCATCCGTTCGGTCGATGCGTCTGAACGGGAACTCATCAAGGAGCATGGGGTCAACGTCTTCGACATGCGCTGGCTTGACGAACAAGGTGTCGCTGCGGCGATCCGCCAGATCCTTGGCGTTGTGTCCGATGCAAACGGCCTGCTGCATGTAAGCCTCGACGTTGATTTCCTCGATCCGGAGATCGCACCCGGCGTCGGCACGACGGTTCCCGGCGGCGCGACCTTCCGTGAAGCGCATCTCATCATGGAAATGCTCTGCGATAGCGGCCTCGTCTCCTCGCTCGACCTCGTCGAACTCAACCCCTTCCTCGACGACCGCGGCAAGAGCGCCCGGATTCTGGTGGAGCTGACCGCAAGCCTCTTTGGCCGCCGCATCTTCGACCGTCCAACCCGCGCCGCCTGAGGAGACCGACATGAGCAATTCCAAGCACCTGATCGATACCGAACAGCGCCTCGGCGCCCACAATTACAAGCCGCTCGATGTCGTCCTCACACGAGGCGAAGGCGTCTACGTCTGGGATACCGACGGCAAGCGGTATCTCGACTGCCTATCGGCCTATTCGGCTGTGAATCAGGGACATTGCCATCCGAAGATCCTGGCCGCCATGGTCGAGCAGGCCGGCAAGCTGACGCTGACCTCACGCGCCTTCCGCAACGACCAACTCGCGCATCTCTATGAAGAACTCGCGGCCTTGACCGGCTCGCACAAGATCCTGCCGATGAACTCCGGCGCCGAAGCCGTCGAAACCGCCATCAAGGCAGTGCGCAAGTGGGGCTACGAGGTCAAGGGCGTGCCTGAAGGCAAGGCCGAGATCATCGTCTGCGCAGACAACTTCCATGGCCGCACGCTAAGCATCATCAGCTTCTCGACGGACCCCGATGCGCGCACCGGCTTCGGTCCCTATACGCCCGGCTTCCGCACGGTTCCATTCGGCGACGCCGCCGCATTCGCCGCCGCCATCAACGAGAACACCGTCGCTGCGCTGATCGAGCCGATCCAGGGCGAGGCGGGTGTCATCATCCCACAACCCGGCTACTTCAAGCGCGTGCGCGAACTCTGCACCGAAAACAAGGTGACGTTGATCCTCGACGAAATCCAGACCGGCCTCGGCCGCACCGGCAAGCTGCTGGCGGAAGAGCACGAGGGGATCGAGGCCGACGTGACGCTGATCGGCAAGGCCCTCTCCGGCGGCTTCTATCCGGTCTCGGCGGTGCTTTCCAATTCCGAAGTGCTCGGTGTCCTAAAGCCCGGGCAGCACGGCTCGACCTTTGGCGGCAACCCACTTGCCTGCGCTGTGGCGCGCGCCGCGCTTAAGGTTCTGACCGAAGAAGGCATGATCGAAAACGCCGAAAAGATGGGCGACTACTTCCTGGAAGGACTGCGCTCCATTCGCTCCAACATCGTCAAGGACGTGCGCGGTCGCGGACTGATGATGGCGGTCGAGCTTGTACCGGAAGCCGGCGGCGCTCGCCAGTATTGCTACACGCTCAAGGATCGCGGCCTGCTTGCCAAGGACACGCACGAGAACACGATCCGCCTCGCCCCGCCGCTTGTTATCACCAAGAGCCAGGTCGACTGGGCAGTGGAGCAGATCGAAAAGACGCTCGCCTAGCGCCGGAGCGCCGCGAAAAGACAAGTGGTGCAGCGGCCATTTGAAACCTAAGGTGAGCCCGATCGAATGACTCGAGCTCGCTGCAGGGGAACATATGGCCATTGACCCATGGAAACGCGCGCCGGACCGCGGCCCGCTTGCGATAGCCCATCGTGGGGGTGCAGCGCTGGCCGCAGAAAACAGCATCTCTGCCTTCAAGGCTGCCATGGCGGCTGGAGCTGACGCCATAGAAACTGACGTCCGGTTGACGCGGGATGGCGTCCCCGTTTGCGTCCACGATCCGGACCTCCATCGACTCAGCAACGATCCACGGGCCGTGTCGGACCTCGATCTTGCGACACTGCGCAGCCTGCTGCCAAGCGTAATGACCCTTGGGGAGGCTTTGGAAGCCTCTAGCCCTTTGGGCATCCTGTTGGACATCAAACTGAGCCACGAGGACCAGATTGCGCAAATCATTACCGACGTTGCGCAGCATGATGCAACGCGGCGCACGCTCATTGGACTGCGCAGTATTGCATTGATCGACAGCACCCGCCGTCTGTCGAACGACATCGCAATCCTGGCCTTTCTCGCGGATCCTGCGTTTGCTGATGCGGCGCGCGCAGCCGGAGCCGACTGGTTCAGATTGTGGCAGGCGTCGGCGACACCGGCACTATCTGACGCCGTTCGTGAGGCCGGGATGCGCGTTGCTGTCATGGTTGGGCAACCTCGTTCGATCGCACTGCCGGAATATCCGCCTTTTCCGGTGGGCCAGGTCGATCAGCACGGCCTTGAGCGCATCCTCGCCATCAAACCGGACGCAATTCTCCTTGACGATCCACGAATGATCACGCGGTGCCTACCGTTTCCACCTGACCAAAAATCAGCTGCCTCAATTTAGATTTGGGCAACACTCTTCCGTTAAGGTCCGGAGTAACCGTATCGATACTACTTCTCAGGAGTAGCACGCGCGGTTTGAAGGCAAAGTCCATCCGCGCCAATGGTGGCGCGGTTGCTTCTGCCCTGGCTTTTGACGGTTGGGACAATACTTATGGCTACAATCAATTCCACGAACTTCAGCGGCGATACGCTCGAGATCATTGCCTTCAGACTGCACGATCAGGAATTTTGCGTGAAGACGACGACAATCCGCGAAATTCGCGGCTGGGCGCCGTCAACGCCGATCCCGCATGCGCCGGCCGACGTCATCGGCGTCATGAACCTGCGCGGCTCGGTCATCCCGATCATCGACCTCGCCTTCAAGCTCGGCATGAAGAGCACGGTCGCCAATGAGCGCAGCGCCATCGTCGTGGCCGAAGTCCATAACATGGTCATCGGCATGCTGGTCGATCGCGTCTCGGACATCCTCACGATCTCCTCCAGCCAGGTTCAGCCCGTTCCTGAAGTCACGGCTTCCTTCGATCGGGCTTTCTGCGAGGGCATCATTGCCTCGGAGAACGGCATGATCTGCTTCCTCAACCTCGCCAAGATGTTCAAGGAAAGCGAGACAGACGATCTCGCCGCCTAATGTAGGCCCCTTATCCAAATGAGAGAAGCCGCCTTCGAGGCGGCTTTTTTGTTGACAATGCAATTGCAGGAAAGCCGTGGCGGCTGCAGAGCCCACCTTCGCCACCGAGGTCCTAGTTAGGCACGCCCGCGGCCGGTTCAGGCCGTTTGATCAACGGTGCAGCCTGGATAACGAGCGGGCTGAGGCCATGGGCGTCATCCTCCAGGATCTCGAACAGTTGCCGCCGCATGCGCGGCTCCCAGAATTTGTTGATATGCGTCGCCACGCCCTGCGCAGCTTCGCTCTCCGGCTGACTCTTGAAGAAGGTCGCGATCTGATTGGCCATGTAGACGAGTTTCGACTGGGTATCATGCGACATCGGAGATGCTTCCTGGCTGGATGCGGTGCGGATGCGTGAAAATCTCGAAGTCCTCGCCACGCACTAGCGCAACGAGGGTCATGCCGGCTTCCTCGGCCGTTCGAATAGCAAGGGCGGTCGGCGCGGAAATGGCCGCGAGTACGGAGCTGCCGAGGATTGCAGCCTTCTGCACCATCTCGACGGACAGGCGACTGGTAACAGCAACCATGCCTTCCGCTCCGGATTGCCGTTGACGAACGAGCGCGCCGCAAAGCTTGTCGAGCGCGTTATGCCGGCCGACATCCTCGCGCACCGCCAGCAGCCTCCTGCCAGGCAGGTAGAAGCCGGCGCCGTGTACGGCGCGCGTCTCGCGGTGTAGCGGCTGCGCCCCGTTCAGCAACGAAACGGCCTGGACGATATCGCGGTGAGTCACCTGAAGCGACACATTGCTAACGTCTGGAACCTTGCGGACGGCCTGCTCGATCGATTCGATCCCGCAGAGCCCGCAGCCGACGGGTCCGGCCATGCTGCGTCTCCGGGCTGTCAACGCAGCAGCAACCTCGTCGACCAGAGCGATTTGGATGTCGATGCCCTTCTCGCTTTCAACGATCTCGACCCCCGCGACCTGCCCGATATCGGAAATGATCCCTTCGGTGAGGCTGAAGCCGATGGCAAAATCCTCGAGATCGCCGGGCGTTCCCATCATCACGGCATGCGTGCCACCGCCATAGGAGAAAGCGATCGGCACCTCCTCGGGAACGAGCCGCTCGCCCGGCATGACGACACCGCCGCTGCGGGCGGTGCGTCTGACAGCAATGCGGGTCGGGCGGTCAATCATCACTCCGCGGGCTCCAGCTTGCTCACGATGCGGCGGCTCTGGCGTGCCTGCTCGTCGTAGTCGCGCTGCCAGTCGGTCGGACCGTTAGAGGGCGAAACCTGCACGGCCGTCACCTTGTATTCCGGGCAGTTCGTCGCCCAGTCGGAGAAGTCGGTCGTGATGACGTTCGCCTGCGTATCCGGATGGTGGAAGGTCGTGTAGACGACACCGGGCGCAACGCGGTCGGTGATCAGCGCGCGCAGCGTCGTGTCACCCGAGCGGCTCATCAGCTTTATCCAATCGCCATCACGGATCCCGCGTTGTTCGGCGTCGTGCGCATGGATCTCGAGGCGGTCCTCGGGATGCCAGAGAACGTTTTCCGTGCGACGCGTTTGCGCCCCGACATTGTACTGGCTGAGGATGCGCCCGGTCGTCAGCAGCAGCGGGAAGCGCGGTCCCGTCCGCTCATCGGTCGCGACATATTCGGTGCGGATGAACTTGCCCTTGCCGCGGACGAACCCGTCGACATGCATGATCGGCGAGCCCAGTGGATGTGCTTCGTTGCAAGGCCACTGCACCGAGCCCACCTTGTCCAGATAGTCGTAGGAGACA
This sequence comes from Rhizobium sp. YTU87027, assembly GCF_050644135.1. Lineage (NCBI taxonomy): Bacteria > Pseudomonadati > Pseudomonadota > Alphaproteobacteria > Hyphomicrobiales > Rhizobiaceae > Rhizobium > Rhizobium sp. YTU87027. The sequence continues at coordinate 3,083,793 of NZ_CP098440.1, forward strand.
AGCGCGAAGCTCGGCGTCGTCGCGGCTATCTCGTCCATGATCTCGGAAGGATGCGTGTAGTTCCAGACAAGGCCCATGGCCTGCGCCATCTTCTGCGTGACCTCCCAGTCGGCATAGCCGTTGCGGGGGCTCATGACCTTGCGAACGCGGTTGATGCGGCGCTCGGCATTGGTGAAGGTCCCATCCTTCTCAAGGAAGCTGGAACCCGGCAGGAAGACATGCGCGTAGTTCGCCGTCTCGTTCAGAAAGAGGTCGTGCACGACAACGCATTCCATGGCGGCAAGGCCGGCCGCGACGTGCTTCGTATCAGGATCGGACTGCAGGATATCCTCACCCTGGACGTAGAGGCCCTTGAACGTTCCGTCGACCGCCGCATCCAGCATATTCGGAATGCGCAGGCCCGGCTCGTTGCTGATCTTGACGCCCCAGAGCTTCTCGAAGATGTCGCGCGTCGCGTCATCGGAGATATGGCGATAGCCGGGCAGCTCGTGCGGGAAGGAGCCCATGTCGCAGGAGCCCTGAACGTTGTTTTGGCCGCGCAGCGGGTTCACGCCGACGCCCGGGCGGCCGATATTGCCGGTCACCATGGCGAGGTTGGCGATCGCCATGACAGTGGTCGAGCCCTGGCTGTGCTCGGTGACGCCAAGGCCGTAGTAGATCGCACCATTGCCGCCCGTGGCATAGAGACGCGCGGCACCGCGCACCAGATCGGCCGGAACGCCGGTGAACTTCTCCGACGCTTCAGGGCTGTGATACGGCTCGGCAACGAAGCTTGCCCAGTCCTCGAACTCCGACCAGTCACAACGTTCACGGATGAAGGCCTCGTTGAACAGTCCTTCCGTCACAATGACATGCGCGAGCGACGTCAGGATCGCGACGTTCGTGCCGGGTTGCAGTGGGAGGTGATAGGACGCTTCAACATGCGGCGAGCGCACGATGTCGGTGCGGCGCGGATCGATGACGATCAGCTTGGCGCCCTGCCGCAACCGCTTCTTCAGGCGCGAGGCGAAGACCGGGTGGCCATCGGTCGGATTGGCGCCGATGATGACGACGACATCGCTCTTCTCGACGCTGTCGAAATTCTGTGTGCCGGCCGAAGTGCCGAAGGCCTGGCCGAGGCCATAGCCGGTCGGCGAATGACAAACGCGAGCGCAGGTGTCGACGTTGTTGTTGCGGAAACCGGCGCGCACCAGCTTCTGCACAAGATAGGTTTCTTCGTTGGTGCAGCGCGACGATGTGATGCCGCCGACGGAGTCGCGCCCATATTGATACTGGATGCGGCGGAATTCCGACGCCACATGCGCGAACGCCTCGTCCCAGGTCACTTCGCGCCAGGGGTCAGTGATCTTCTCGCGGATCATCGGATTAAGGATGCGGTCCTTGTGGCTGGAATAGCCGTAGGCGAAGCGGCCCTTGACGCAGGAGTGGCCACGGTTCGCCTGCCCATCCTTCCAGGGCACCATGCGCACCAGTTCTTCGCCGCGCATCTCCGCCTTGAAGGAGCAGCCGACGCCGCAATAAGCGCAGGTCGTAACCACCGAATGCTCTGGCTGACCGATCTCGATCACCGACTTTTCGATCAGCGTCGCCGTAGGGCAGGCCTGGACGCAGGCGCCGCATGAAACACATTCCGACGAGACGAAATCTTCATGCATGCCGGCCGAAACACGCGAATCGAAACCACGCCCCTCGATGGTCAGCGCAAACGTGCCCTGCACTTCCTCGCAGGCGCGCACGCAGCGCGAGCAGACGATGCACTTTGCCGGATCGAAGGTGAAATAAGGGTTGGATTCGTCCTTCGGCGCCCATTTGAGATTGAGATCGCCGTTGTTGCGCGCCTTGACGTGATTGTTGCCATCATAGCCATAGCGCACGTCGCGCAGACCGACGGCGCCCGCCATATCCTGCAGCTCGCAATCACCGTTGGCCGCACAGGTCAGACAGTCGAGCGGGTGGTCGGAGATATAGAGTTCCATCACCCCGCGACGGACATCTTTCAGCCGGTCCGTCTGCGTCGAAACCACCATGCCCGGTGCAACCGGCGTTGTGCACGAGGCCGGCAGACCGGCCCTGCCCTCGATTTCGACGAGACACAGCCGGCAGGAGCCGAAGGCATCCATCATATCGGTGGCGCAGAGCTTCGGGATCTCGATGCCCGCATCCATCGATGCGCGCATGACGGATGTTCCCTCCGGCACCGTCACCTGGTTGCCGTCGATGGTGAGCGTTACCATGGTTTCGGAGGTCGAGGCTGGCGTGCCGTAATCGGTTTCGTGGACGAGAGGCATAGGTCTTACTCCGCCGCTTCGATAAGAGGTGTGGGAACGAAATCTTTCGGGAAATGCGTCATGGCGCTCATCACAGGATAGGGTGTGAAGCCCCCGAGCGCGCAGAGCGACCCAAATTTCATGGTGTTGCAGAGATCGGCAAGCAGCTCGCGGTTTTTCTCCGGCTCGATGCCGCGCGCGATCTTGTCAGCCGTCTCGACGCCACGCGTCGAGCCGATGCGACAGGGCGTGCACTTGCCGCAGCTTTCGACGGCACAGAACTCCATCGCAAACCGCGCCTGCTTCAGCATGTCAGCCGTCTCGTCGAAAACGACGATGCCGGCGTGACCGATCAACCCGTCCTTGGCCGCGAAAGCCTCGTAGTCGAATGGCGTGTCGAACAGGGCGCGCGGGAAGTACGCACCGAGCGGACCGCCGACTTGAACCGCCTTCACCGGCCGCCCGGATGCGGTTCCACCGGCAATGTCATCAACCAGATCGCCAAGCGAAATGCCGAATGCCGTCTCGAACAGACCGCCATGCTTCACATTGCCGGCGATCTGAATCGGAATGGTGCCGCGCGACCGGCCAAGGCCGAAGTCGCGATAATGGGCCGCTCCCTTGTCCATGATCACAGGCACGGAGGCGAGCGAAATGACATTGTTGATGACGGTCGGACAGTCGAAGAGACCCTTGTGGGCGGGTAGCGGTGGCTTGGCGCGCACGATGCCGCGCTTGCCTTCGAGGCTGTTTAGAAGCGCCGTCTCCTCACCGCAGACATAGGCGCCCGCACCGGTGCGAACCTCCATGTCGAAGGCGTTACCCGAGCCGAGAACCGACGTGCCGAGTATTCCGGCGCTGCGGGCAATATCGATCGCCCGGCTCATCGCCGCGATCGCATGCGGATATTCCGAGCGTGTGTAGACGAAGCCCTTGGTCGCGCCGGTCGCAAGGCCAGCGATCGCCATACCTTCGATCAGCACGAAGGGATCGCCCTCCATGATCATCCGGTCGGCGAAGGTGCCGCTGTCGCCTTCGTCGGCATTGCAGACGATGTATTTGCGCTCGCCCGGCGCATCAAGCACCGTCTTCCACTTGATCCCTGTCGGGAAACCCGCGCCACCGCGGCCACGCAGGCCGGAATCGGTGACCTCCTTGACGACATCGACAGGCAGCATCGAAACAGCACGACGCAAGCCCGCAAGCCCACCATGGGCTTCATAGTCATCGAGCGATAGCGGATCGGTGATGCCGCAGCGGGCAAAGGTCAGGCGCGTCTGACGCTTGAGGAACGGCAGTTCCTCGACCTCACCAAGACAGAGGGGATGATCCCCGCCGGTGGCCAATCCGGCATCGAACAGCGAAACAACGTCCTTCGCCTTTACCGGCCCGTAGCCGATGCGCTTGCCCAAGACTTCAACCTCGACCAGCGGCTCCAGCCAATGCATGCCACGCGAGCCGTTGCGCACGATCTTGGCGTCGAGCCCGCGCGCCGCAATCTGCTCCGAGATTGCCTTTGCCACGCGTTCAGCGCCCAATGCCAGGGCCGCCGCATCACAGGGAACATAGATCCTGATGGTCATCGGCGGGCCTCCGAAATCAGCGCCTCGAGATCAGCAGCATCCACCCGGCCATGAACTTCGCCATCGATCATCGCGGACGGCGAGCACGAACAGAGCCCCAGACAGAAGACGGGTTCGAGGGTGATCGCTCCATCAGGCGTCGTGCCGTGCCAGTCGATGCCGAGCAGCGCCTTCACGCGCTCGGCCAGCGCGTCGCCGCCCATCGATTGGCAGGCTTCGGCGCGGCAGAGTTTCAACACATGCCGGCCAGCAGGGTGATCGCGATAGTCATGGTAGAAGGTGACGACGCCATGCACCTCAGCCCGCGAAAGATTGAGCTCCTCCGCAATGATAGGGAGGACCTCCTGCGGCACGTAGCCGAATTCACCCTGGATCTCGTGGAGGATCGGCAGCAGCGGGCCTTCGAGATGCTTGAGTTGATCGATGATCGCTGTGGTACGCGTTGCGATATCGCCCTTGGCGACATGAATATTCATCAGCAGCCCTCCCACGGCCTGCAAGTTACACGTCGCGGGCCTGGGCAGGCGGGCTTTCCTCAGAACCCTATGGCCGACAGAACCGCTCGCGTCCGTTCATTATAGAACTTTCTCAGGGATGGACGAAGCGATCAATAATGCTGTTCCGTCAAACGATAGAAAATTCCTATCAAGATTCCTGCTCTTCGGCGAGAATCCGAGCCTCATGCAGCAAGGCGGAAACCAAGGGCGTGAACGGCTCGCGATGCGTCGCAACCAGACCGACAAGATGGTGCGCACGCGGCTCGACAATCGGAATCATGCGTATTTCGGCAGGAAAGCCAAATGATTTCGCGACATTGCGCGGCATTATGCTGGCCCAGCGTCCGGTACGGACATGTGAGAACAACACGATCATCGAATTGGACTCGAGTGTCGGATGCGCAGTAACGCCAGCTTCGGCCAGGTGATGATTGATGATACGGCGATTCTGCATGTCCGCCGTCAATAGACAAAGCCGAAGGCCGCCCACTTCCTTCCAGGTAACGCTGTCACGATCGGATAGAGGGCTGCCGGCGGCGGTTATCAAATTGTAGTGCTCGGCATAGAGCGGCACGCTCGTCACGCGTCCAAGCGGCTCGTTTTCGAGATAAGTAATGCCGGCGTCGATCTCGAGATTCTCCAGCATGCTGAGCACCTGCAGAGAATTGCGGGACACGATGGAAAAGGTCACATCCGGATGCCGCTCCTGAAACGGCGTTGTGATGCGCGGCAACATAGCGAGCGCTGTCGGGATGACGGCGATCTTGATATGTCCCGACAACCCCTTGCGGGCGGCCCGCATCTCTTCGCGCATCGTGCGGGCATCGCCGACGATGCGCCGCGCCCATTCGAGCACGCGCTGGCCCTCGGGTGTCAGCCCCTGGAAACGCGAGCCACGCTGCACGAGGATCACGCCAAGCTGATCCTCAAGCTGGCGGATGGCAGCGGACAACGTCGGCTGTGAAATGCCGCATTCTTCTGCGGCACGGCCGAAGTGCTTCTCATTGGCGAGCGCAATAAAGAATTCCAGCTTATCGATCATTCTGTCTCTCTGCCGAGCTGCGGCACGTTGCCGCCTTCAGATCAGAGAGAGCAGTCGGCAAAGCCGATTGTCAATTGTCCTGTGTTTCGGGAAACATCCCGAACAGAAAATGCAGCAGCGTGGTCGTGTCTTGATGGGCGACGCTGTAATAAATCATGCGACCGTCACGACGGCTAGCGACGAGCCCGTCCAGTCTGAGGCGCGCCAACTGCTGCGACACCATTGCCTGCTGAATGCCGAGGCTTTCCTCAAGCTGGCCCACCGTCTTTTCTCCCTCGGTCAGGAGGCAGAGAATAACTAGCCGTGTGTGGTGGGAGAGTGCCTTGAGAAAGTCGCTCGCTTCTCGCGCTCTCGCAGAAAGCTTCTGCAGATCCCGATCAGGCATACCCGATCTTGGTGTAGGCAAGTGCATTCTTCATCTCTGGTTGCAAAAACAATATGTATGAAGCTAAATCATAACATACTCGCAGCAGCCAGCTGTTTGGATCTGCCAAAATACCAAAAAAAGTCCCGCAACTCAGCAGATGAGCTGACCGCCGTTGATCTCCAGCACTTGCCCGGTGATGTACCCGGAAAGAGACGGCGCCGAAAGGAAGAGGTATGCCGGCGCGCAATCCTCGGAGGTGCCCAATCGCTGCAGGGGAATGGCCTTGCGGGTCTGCTCCAGCTTCTCCGGCGACGAATATCGCAGGTGGAAGTCGGTTTCGATCGTTCCCGGCGAGACGCAGTTGACGCGAATGCCATCGGGCGCGAGCTCCCTTGCGAGCGCCTTCGAATAGGTTGCGACAAATGCCTTCGACGCCGAATAGATTGCCGAGCCGGGACTGCCGCCCGTCAGCGCGGAAATGGAGACCGTGTTGACGATTGCCGCCTCCTGCGATGCTCTCAATGCTGGGATAAGCGCGCGCGTTATCTCAACGACCGAGGTCTGATTCAGCCGCACAATCGTCTGGTACTGCTCGTCGCTCAGATCCCCTGCCGGAAAGCGGCCGACCATGGTTCCGGCATTATTGATAAGCACATGGACACGGTCGAAGGTTGCAAGGGCCTTCTCGGCAAATCCGCTGGTGCCGCCCGGCGTGGAAAAATCGGCTGTTACGAGAAAGGCCCGGCGGTCTTCTTCCGCCGTCAGCAGGAAATCAGGCAGATCACGCTCAGCGCCGCGGCCGAGGTGCACCAGCACCCTCGCCCCGCAATCGAGAAATTGCCGCGCCACTTCCAGGCCGATACCCCTCCCCCCACCAGTCACAACCACGTTGCGGTTTTCGAACAGTTTGGGGTGAAACATCGAGTCCTCCACGGCGTGATCGAGCCGTTTGCGGCTCTGCTTGTTATGATGCAGCGGGAAACGTTGCCTAGTCGTCGGTTTCCAGCAGACGCGGACCCGGCCCATCCTTTGCCAGCCGGTCATAGGGATTGCGCAGCGGGCAGCTTTCAACCGAGAGGCAACCACAGCCAATGCAATCCGTCAACCGGTCGCGCAGGGCAATGAGGCGACCGATACGTGTATCGAGATCCTCCTTCCAGAGGGCCGACAAGCGCTGCCAGTCCGTAGCGGTCGCCGTGCGGCCCTGCGGCAGAGTATCGAAAGCAGCCTGAATCTCCGCCAAGGGAACGCCCACACGCTGCGCCACCTTGATGATGCCGAGACGGCGGAGCACATCGCGGCCGAAGCGGCGTTGGTTTCCACGCGAGCGAATACTGGAGATCAGGCCCTTGGCTTCGTAGAAGTGCAAGGCAGAGACGGCAAGACCGCTCCGTTCGGCGACTTCGCCAACCGTCAGCAGCTTCCTGAACGGATTGCTGGAGTTTTCTTCCATAGCTCGACCTCAAGTATACTTGAGGTGTTATAGACGAGCGCTTCGCTTGCGGGAAGCTGCGAACCGTTCACGACGCGAGTAACCATTAGAAAACAAAAAGCGGCCCGAAAGGCCGCTTCGATGCTGGAGTTCGTACGGATCAATCCTGATCGATCACACCCTGCAGGTGCGTCAGTTCCATGATGTAGTGTTCCAGACGCGACTTGTGCTCGTGATGCACAGCATCCTCGATTTCTCTCTTCGCCGCTTCGATGCGAAGCGTCAATTCATCCTTCGAGAGATCCTGAACAATGACCGCGGATTCAGCCAACAGCGTGCAGCCGGTCGGCAGAATATCGGCGAAACCGCCGAAAACCACGTAGTCCTGCTTCGAGCCATTGGCAGAACGAACGCTGACGATGCCCGGCTTGATGGTCGTCATCGTCGGGGCATGGTTTGCCATAACGGTCATCTCGCCGTCGGTTGCCGGAATGACAACTTCGGTCACCATCTCCGAAAGGAGCAGGCGCTCGGGAGACACGAGTTCAAAATTGAAATTGTCAGCCATCAGTGACTTACCTTCTCGGCGGCTTCTGTATCTTGCAATTTGGTCCCGCAGAACGGGCAGTGCGCTATCGCTTGATCGAGATATCCAAGACCTTCCTCGGTCTGGATCAGTCCCACCACCATCATCATCTTGCCATCGTCCGATCTGTAGATCGTCGGAGCGGCCGGTGCGGGAAGCTCTGCTGCGACTTCCCGAAGGCTGTCGCAGCAGAAGATCTCGTTAAGAGCGTCGCTCATCAGGCAGCTGCGGACAGCTTCTTGGCCTTCTCGATAGCTTCGTCGATCGAGCCGACCATGTAGAAGGCAGCTTCCGGCAGGTGGTCATATTCGCCGTTGACCAGACCTTTGAAGCCCTTGATCGTGTCTTCGAGAGCGACGAGCTTGCCCGGCGAACCGGTGAAGACTTCAGCAACGAAGAACGGCTGCGACAGGAAGCGCTCGATCTTACGGGCGCGGGCAACGGCCAGCTTGTCCTCTTCGGACAGTTCGTCCATGCCCAGGATCGCGATGATGTCCTGCAGAGCCTTGTAACGCTGCAGCGTCGACTGAACCTTACGAGCCACTTCGTAGTGCTCTTCGCCAACAACGATCGGGTCGAGCATGCGCGACGTGGAGTCGAGCGGGTCAACGGCCGGGTAGATACCCTTTTCAGCGATCGAGCGCGACAGAACGGTCGTTGCGTCCAGGTGGGCGAACGAGGTTGCCGGAGCCGGGTCGGTCAAGTCGTCGGCCGGAACGTAAATCGCCTGAACCGAGGTGATCGAGCCGGTCGTCGTCGTCGTGATGCGTTCCTGCATCTGGCCCATGTCCGTGGCGAGCGTCGGCTGATAACCAACGGCCGAAGGAATGCGACCGAGCAGAGCCGAGACTTCGGAACCTGCCTGCGTGAAGCGGAAGATGTTGTCGACGAAGAACAGAACGTCCTGGCCCTGGTCACGGAAGTTTTCAGCAACCGTCAGACCGGTCAGAGCAACACGTGCACGTGCGCCTGGCGGTTCGTTCATCTGGCCGTAAACCAGAGCAGCCTTGGAGCCTTCGCCGCCGCCATGCTTGTTAACGCCGGATTCGATCATTTCGTGGTAGAGGTCGTTGCCTTCGCGGGTACGCTCACCCACGCCGGCGAAGACCGAGTAACCACCGTGCGCCTTGGCGACGTTGTTGATCAGTTCCATGATCAGAACGGTCTTGCCGACGCCTGCGCCACCGAACAGGCCGATCTTGCCGCCCTTTGCGTAAGGAGCGAGAAGGTCGACGACCTTGATGCCGGTAACGAGGATCTGTGCTTCAGTGGACTGATCGACATAGGCCGGTGCGTCCTGGTGGATGGCGCGCTTGGAGGCGGTAACCAGCGGACCAGCTTCGTCGACCGGCTCGCCGATGACGTTCATGATACGGCCGAGCGTTTCCGGACCAACCGGAACGGCAATCGGAGCGCCGGTGTCGGAAACCGCCTGACCGCGAACCAGACCTTCGGTCGAGTCCATGGCGATCGTGCGAACTTCGTTCTCGCCGAGGTGCTGCGCAACTTCGAGCACCAGTCGGTTGCCGCCGTTGCTCGTCTCAAGCGCATTCAAAATCGCCGGCAGTTCGCCTTCGAAAGCAACGTCCACGACGGCGCCGATAACCTGCGTGACCTTGCCGGCAGAGCCTGCCGCAGTCTTGGGGGTAGCTGCCTTAGCCATTATCTTACCCTCTTTTCCCTAACCTCAGAGCGCTTCCGCGCCCGAAATGATTTCAATGAGTTCCTTGGTGATCTGAGCCTGACGCTGACGGTTATAGTTGAGCGTCAGCTTGTTGATCATTTCACCAGCGTTGCGCGTTGCATTGTCCATCGCGCTCATCTTGGCGCCCATCTCACCGGCAACGTTCTCAAGGAGCGCGCGGAAGATCTGAACGGAGATGTTGCGCGGGATCAGATCCTCGAGGATCGATGCCGGATCCGGCTCGTATTCGTAGACTGCGCCGGCGTGTGCCGCGTCCTCGACAACAGCCGTTGGGGCCGATGCCGGGATGAGCTGCTGAGCCGTCGGAACCTGCGAAATGACCGACTTGAATTCTGAATAGAACAACGTGCAGACGTCGAACTCGTCGGCTTCGAACATGTCGATGATGCGCTTGCCGATCTGGTCGGCATTCTCGAACCCGACCTTCTTCACATCACGCAATTCCTTGCGCTCGACGATGAGCGAAGCGAATTCGCGGCGCAGAACGTCGTAGCCCTTCTTGCCGACCGTAAAGATCTTGACGGTCTTGCCTTCAGCGAGAAGCCTGCGAGCGTGATCGCGCGCAAAACGCGAGATCTGCGAGTTGAAGCCGCCGCACAGACCGCGTTCGGCGGTGCAGACGACCAGCAAGTGAACCTGGTCCTTGCCGTTGCCGGTCATCAGCGCCGGCGCACCGTCGGCCTCCGTCATCGCACCGGCGATGTTTGCCAGAACGGCACCCATGCGCTGCGAGTACGGACGGGCGGCCTCAGCCGCCTCCTGGGCACGCCGAAGCTTCGCCGCGGCGACCATTTTCATCGCCTTGGTGATCTTCTGCGTCGCCTTGACGGAGGCGATCCGGTTTTTCAGATCCTTAAGTGAAGGCATCCGTTATCCGTCCTTTAGGTCCGATTAGGCGAAGGACTTCGCGAAGCCATCGATGGCAGCCGTGAGCTTGCCCTTCGTATCATCGCTGATTGCCTTGTCCGTGCGGATCGTGTCGAGGATGGCCGAGCCTTCCGAGCGAAGGTACGACAGCAGGCCCTGTTCGAACTTGCCGACCTGTGCGACCGGAATCTTGTCCAGGTAGCCGTTGACGCCAGCGAAGATCACCGCAACCTGCTCTTCCGTCTTCAGCGGCGAGAACTGCGGCTGCTTCAGGAGTTCGGTCAGGCGTGCACCGCGGTTCAAGAGGCGCTGCGTCGAGGCATCGAGGTCCGAGCCGAACTGAGCGAAGGCGGCCATTTCGCGATACTGGGCGAGCTCACCCTTGATCGAGCCGGCAACCTGCTTCATCGCCTTGACCTGCGCGGCGGAGCCGACGCGCGAAACCGACAGACCGACGTTAACGGCCGGACGGATACCCTGATAGAACAGGTCGGTTTCGAGGAAGATCTGGCCGTCGGTGATCGAGATCACGTTGGTCGGAATGAAGGCCGAAACGTCGTTGCCCTGGGTTTCGATGACCGGCAGCGCCGTCAGAGAGCCAGCGCCCTTTTCGTCGGAGAGCTTTGCAGCGCGCTCGAGGAGACGCGAATGCAGATAGAAAACGTCGCCCGGATAAGCTTCGCGGCCCGGCGGGCGGCGCAGCAGCAGCGACATCTGGCGGTAGGCAACCGCCTGCTTGGACAGGTCGTCGTAACCGATCAGCGCGTGCTGACCGTTGTCACGGAAATATTCGCCCATCGTGCAGCCGGCGAACGGCGCCAGGTACTGCATCGGAGCCGGATCGGAAGCCGTTGCGGCGACGACGATCGAGTACTTCATTGCGCCGCGTTCTTCGAGAACCTTGACGAACTGAGCAACGGTCGAACGCTTCTGGCCGATAGCGACGTAGACGCAGTACAGCTTGTCGCCGTCCGGGCCGTTGTCGTGGATAGCCTTCTGGTTCAGGATCGTATCGAGAATGATCGCGGTCTTGCCGGTCTGGCGGTCACCGATGACGAGCTCGCGCTGGCCACGACCGACCGGGATGAGCGCGTCGATAGCCTTGAGGCCGGTCGACATCGGCTCATGAACCGACTTGCGCGGGATGATGCCCGGAGCCTTCACGTCGACGCGCGCGCGGCGGGTCGAGTTGATCGGGCCCTTGCCGTCGATCGGATTGCCGAGAGCGTCAACAACGCGGCCAAGCAGCTCCGGACCAACCGGAACGTCAACGATGGCGCCGGTCCGTTTGACGGTGTCGCCTTCCTTGATATCGCGGTCCGAACCGAAAATAACAACACCGACGTTGTCCGATTCCAGGTTCAACGCCATGCCACGGATGCCACCGGGGAACTCGACCATTTCACCTGCCTGAACATTGTCCAGACCGTAAACGCGAGCGATACCGTCACCGACGGAGAGAACCTGACCGACTTCCGAGACTTCTGCCTCTTTGCCGAAGTTTTTGATCTGGTCTTTGAGAATTGCGGAAATTTCCGCCGCGCGGATATCCATCAGCCGACCTCTTTCAATGCAAGCTTAAGGGTAGAGAGTTTCGTACGAAGAGACGTATCAATCTGACGGGACCCGACCTTCACGATCAGACCACCAAGAATTGACGGATCAACCGTGACGGCAATCGCCACGTCTTTGCCGGTGACGCCCTTGAGCGCCGCCTTCAATTCGGTTTCCTGCGCCGCAGTCAGCGCATGGGCCGAGGTGACCTCGGCGGTAATTTCGCCACGCTGGTTTGCGGCAATGATGCGGAAGGCCTTGATCATGCCCGGGAGGGCAAAGAGGCGACGGTTGCGCGCCACGACCTTCAGGAAATTTGCGAAGAAGCCGCCGATTCCGGCCTTCTCGCTGATGGCGACAATCGCCTTGAGCTGGTCGTCGGCCGAAAAAACAGGGCTCGAAACAAAACGCTTCAGGTCGTCGCTCTCGTCGAGCATCGCCTGGAACCGATCGAGGTCCTTGGTGACGCTTTCGACGGCGCCCTGCTCGAGCGCAAGCTCGAACAACGACGAGGCATAGCGCTCTGCAACACCAGAAGTAAGCTGGGATGTGTCTGCCACTGGCCCAAATTTCCCTGATTTCAACTCAAGAATCCGGTCCCCGGCGGGCGCCTGACCTAGGATCTTGAATTCGTTATGATTTCCCCCAGAAATCGCAAGAGAAGCCTCTTGCTTCTTCCGAAATTCGGGGTCCGTCTAACATAGGATGTTCGGACTCGCAACACGCGTAACGCCCGAATACGGCTTTCGCATCGATTTCTAACGCAAAAATGCTCAAAGCCCGGAAACAAAGAGCGTGAGCCGAGCGATATCCGCTCAACTCAAGCGGAAAAGAAACCGAAAACATAGGCGAGCGGAAGCGCCGCCAGAACGATCTGCACAACCAGAAGTAAATAGTTGAGAATAGTGCTCCCCTTATCTGACAGGAGCGAGATGATGCGTGCAAATGCAGCCATGGCGAACGAGGCGCCGAGCGCCATGTAGATCCAGTTCTGCGCCAGCATGATGGCCGAGAGACCGAAGCCGAGATAGAAGCCACCGACGGAGCGCTGCTCGGCATAGCCGTCGCGCCGGCCTTCACGCGGCATCGAGCCAAACAACCGCATCGCATAGCCCGGCGCGAACATGATGACAAAGCCCGCCAGTGCCGTGAAAGCGGCTGCCGCAAAGGCGAGCTGTTCACCCAGTTCCGTTGGAAAATAGAAGTCCATTCGACCGCCCCGAATCCCCTGGTTCGCCGTCCTTATGGCATGATTGTGGTGCGACGCAAAAGCCCACCAGGAAACGATCTACAGGAAGCTTTGCGGATCCACGTCGAGCTGCACATGCACCGAGCCGCGCTCCTTGGGCGCCTGCGCAAGCATCGCCCTGAGGAACGCCTGCATGTCGGAGTTTCGCCGTCCATGCACGAGGAGGCGGAAGCGATAGCGACCTCGCACCAGCGCAAGCGGCGCTTCCGCAGGACCCAGCACGGAGATGCCGGAGACGTTGGGCGCGGCGTTCCTGATACCACGAGCATGGTTTTCCGCGTCGTGGCGCGTGTCCGCTGAGACGATGACCGACGCCAGCCGTCCGAACGGAGGCAGGATGGCACGCTCCCGCTCGGCGATCTCGCGCTCGTAGAAGGCGCTCGCATCACCCGACACGATCGCCTGCATGACGGGATGTTGCGGTTGGTATGTCTGAAGGAGGCCGTGGCTCTTCAAGCCGGTACGGCCAGCGCGGCCCGTCACCTGCGACAGCAGCTGGAAGGTGCGTTCGGCAGCGCGCGGGTCACCATTGGCTAAGCCGAGATCAGCATCGACGATGCCGACCAGCGTCATCAGCGGGAAGTTATGCCCCTTGGCGACGAGCTGTGTGCCGATGACGATATCGGCTTCACCCTTGGCGATGGCCTCGAGCTCGAGGCGCAACCGCTTGACGCCGCCCATCATGTCGGACGAGAGCACGATCGTCCGTGCCTCGGGAAAGTGACGCTCCACCTCTTCAGCGATACGCTCAACGCCGGGGCCACAGGCAACAAGGTGATCGAAGGTTCCGCATTCGGGGCAGGCTTCCGGCGTGCGCTCGGCATGGCCGCACTGATGGCACTGCAACTGTTTCTTGAAGCGATGCTCGACGAGCCAGCTGGAGCACTGTGGGCACTGAAAGCGGTGACCGCAAACCCGGCAAAGTGTCAGCGGCGCATAGCCGCGCCGATTGAGGAAGAGAAGGGCCTGCTGCTGCTGCTCGACCGTCTTGCCGATCGCGCGGATGAGAATGGGCGAGAGGAAGCCTCCGCGCTCGGGCGCGTGGCGGCGCATGTCGATGAGATGCAGATCCGGCAACGCCGCGTCACCGAAGCGGGTCGGCATATGAACGGTGTTGTAGCGGCCGCTCTGGCCGTTGACCTGGCTCTCGACCGAGGGTGTGGCGGAAACCAGAACCACGGGGAAATCGCCAATGCGGGCGCGCACAACTGCCATGTCGCGCGCATTGTAGTAGACACGGTCTTCCTGCTTGTAAGCCGGATCATGCTCTTCATCGACGATGATCAGACCAAGATCCTCGAACGGCAGGAACAGCGCCGAGCGCGCGCCGGCCACGACGCGAACCTCGCCCGTGACGGCCTGGCGCCAGACTTTCTCGCGGGTGCGCGGCGCCAGATCGGAATGCCATTCGGCGGGCTTGGCGCCGAAGCGATCCTGAAAACGCTCCAGAAAGCTCGCCGTCAGCGCGATCTCCGGCAACAGGATCAGCACCTGCTTGCCACGCTTCAGTGTTTCCGCAATGGCCTCGAAATATACCTCCGTCTTGCCCGAGCCGGTGACGCCGTCGATCAGCGAAACGGCGAATTCACCCTTTCGAACTTCGGCAAGAATCTCGTCCGCCGCCTCCCTTTGCGGGCCTTCAAGGCGCGCGGTCACGAAATCGGGATCGGGCTTTGCCACCACTGGCGGCGGCGGCAGGAACACCGTCTCGAAAACACCCTGGCCGACCAGGCCGTCGACGACGCTGGTCGACACACCGGCGGCATGGGCAAGCCCGCTTCGCGTCCAGGATAGGCCATCGCCGGCAACATCGAGCACACGGGCGCGCGCTGGCGTCATACGCTCCGGTGCGCCGCCGACGAATCGCAGTCCCTCCACCATCGGCTCCGGCTCGAAGGCATTTGGCGCGCGCAACGCCATTCGCGCCACGAGCCCAGGCGGCGACAGAGTGTAGCTCGCTACCCAATCGATGAAGTCGCGCATCTCCTTGGTCAGCGGCGGGCAATCGAAGACATGGCTGATCGTCCTCAACTTCTTGGGATCGACCCCATCCTCGCCGCCGTCCCAGACGACGCCGATCACCTGCCTTGGGCCAAGCGGCACCTGCACGACCGATCCCGGCTCGACCGCCATACCCTCCGGCACGGCATAGGAATATGGCTTCGGCGCAGGCATGGGAACGAGCACCGGAACCGTGCGGTTTGCCGGCGGCGTCTCAAACAGCGCTCCAAAGAGATCGGACGAATCTGTGCTCATCGGGCGAGACCATGCCCGGATCGGCGCAAAAAGAAAACCTGCAAGGTCATCAACACCAGTTCGAAAGATCCAGGCGGACCGAGCGCGGGGACCGGTAATTCTGGGTAAACATCGAGCGGAGCAGCATGCCTTGCCTTAGCCGATCCGATCAGGGAATTGAACGGGCGTTCGCCGATTCTGCCTCTGCCGGCGCGACCAACGGCACGAATTGCGCATCGCCGTCAGCGTCGAGCACATGCACGGTATGGTCCTCCAACGCCTTGGTCACCTCGTTGATATCGCCGTCGAGATGCTCCACCGGAATCAGATTGCCAACCACGAAGTCGAAACGGTCGCCCCGCTTGTTCAGAAGCTCGTGAAACACCGTCATGTCCCGAAGCTCGGTCGACCACTTCGCGAACCAGTAGAACAGGCCAGAGTTACGCGCCGTCATGTGCACCGGCAGGATCGGCAGATTGTACTTGCGCGCAAGGCCGACGGCGGAGGTTTTCCACGGGCGCTCATTCAGGCGCCCGTTTGCCCAATAGGCGATACGTCCCGAGGGAAAAAGCACCGTTGCCTTGCCTTCCCTGACGGCATGATTGGTGATCTGCAAGGTTTCGCGGGTCTTCAGCTTGCTCTTGTGCTCCTCACGCCACTCGACTGGGATGATGACCTCGGCAAAGCGCGGGTTGACACGCACAGCATCACGGTTCGCAAACACCATCACGTCGGGCCGCTTGTGCTTCAGTAGATCGAATACAGCGACACCATCGGCGATGCCGGTCGGATGGTTGCTGACCAGGATGAAGCCGCCGGCATCAGGAATGCGTTCGCCATGCCTGACATTGATATCGAGCTTCAACAGGTTGCTCATGTATTCGAAACATTGGAAGCCCGGCATGTTTGCAACGTCATTGGCGAAGCTGACCGCCCTGTTGTAGCGCAAGAGAGTGTAGAGGAAGGGGCGCATGACCGGCCAAAATGGATGCTTCACGATCCTTTGTCCGCGCTCGGCGATCAGCGTATCAACGATATGTCCCGGTTTGCCATGGGAGACGAGGGCGATCGCTTCCGCGAATTGTCCGAAAGCGGTCGTGGGGTGGCGCCGTGGCATGCAAGATCCTGAGTCGTTGGGAAACCAGTTGGGTCGATTATTATGATGGAAACGTGACAGCCACTTGGTCGGTATTAGCAATTCCATAACTATCGTCCCTTCAGAATTGGCAGCCGAATTGGCAAATTCAAGGGCGTGAGACGTGAACGAACTCCTGATCATCGCCGACCCACAGCTGATGGCGGAACGAACAGCTTGGCTCGGTAACCTTGCCAACGAAAGGCGTCTATCCGAGCACACGCTCGACGCCTATGAGCGCGACACCCGCCAGTTCCTGACCTTCCTCACCGGTCATCTCGCGGGCCCCGCGACGCTGAAAGATATCCACGCGCTGCGGCCTGCCGATTTCCGCGCATTCCTCGCCGCACGCCGCAAGGAGGGATCTGGCGCGCGTTCGCTTGGCCGCAATCTTGCCGGGCTGCGATCGCTGCTGCGTTACCTCGAAAAGAAGGGGCTGGTGAATGCCGCCGGCGCCAGTGCGATCCGCTCGCCGAAGCAGCCGAAGTCGCTGCCGAAACCTCTGTCCGATAGGCAGGCGGTCACAGTCGTCAGTGATGAGGCGCAACTGCACGAGGAACCCTGGATCGCGGCGCGCGACGCCGCTGTCTTCACTCTTCTTTACGGCTGCGGTCTGCGCATCTCCGAAGCGCTCGACCTGACACCCGACGATTTCAACCGTGGCGCGCCCACCTTGCGCGTCACCGGTAAGGGCAACAAGGCCCGGCTCGTGCCGCTGCTCACTGTCGTCGCCGAAGCGGTTGAGAAATACCGATCCCTGTGCCCGTACCATCTCGACGGCGAGCAGCCTCTTTTGCGCGGAGCGCGCGGCGGAAAGCTGCAGGCCGCCATCATTCAGCGCACCATGCAAAAGATGCGCAGTGCCTTTGGGCTGCCCGAGACAGCGACACCACACGCGCTACGGCACTCCTTCGCGACCCATCTTCTCGCGGGCGGCGGCGATCTCCGCACCATTCAGGAACTGCTCGGCCACGCCAGCCTTTCCACCACTCAGGTCTACACGGGTGTGGATTCATCCCGTCTGCTCGAAGTTTACGACCGTGCCCATCCTCGGGCGTAATCTTTTGTTAACGGCTTCTCTTAAAGGAATATCCGCACGCTGAGCGTAGAGCTTAGCGATCACAGTGACCGGAACACCATCATGACGATCTCCATCGGCCACCGCAGCCTGCACATCGCACCGCCGGGCAATCTCCTGCTCTGGCTGATCGCCGCATTTCACATGCTGCTTGCGGCAACGCTGATCGCCGTCCTGTTTTCCGTCTCCCCGGCTGCCGCCGCGGACGACGCCAGCTGCACCGGCCACAATATCCTGACCGATCTGAAGCAGAGCGACCCCGCGCGCTATGCCGAGGTGGTCAAGGAAGCGGATGCCGTACCGAACGGCAAGGGCATCTTCTGGAAGATCGAAAAGCCAGGCGTGAAACCGTCCTGGCTGCTTGGCAGCATGCATGTCACCGATCCGCGGGTGCTGACGCTCCCGCCGCGCACGCAGGCCGCCCACGACGCTGCCGACACTATCATCATCGAATCCGACGAGATCCTCGACGAGAAAAAGGCTTCCGCCGCTCTGCTAATGAAGCCTGAACTGATGATGTTCACCGATGGGACGACGATTGAGAAGCTTCTGTCTCACGATGACTACGTTCGTCTGGAAGACGGCCTGAAGCAACGTGGCATCCCGCTTGCCGCGGTCTCGCGCATGCGGCCATGGATGATCTCGAGTGTCGTTGCCCTTCCCAGCTGCGAAATGGCCCGCAAAGCCAAGGGCGTACAGTTCCTTGACCAGAAGATTGCTGCAGATGCGGTTGCCGAGGGCAAGCAGGTTAAAGGCCTGGAAACACTTGCTGAGCAGCTGCAGGCAATGGCCGAGTTGCCGACCGAATTCCACATGAAGTCACTGATCGAGACGCTGGCCTTGGGTTCCAAGATGAACGACGTGGTGGAGACCATGACCGATCTCTACCTCTCTGGCGATATCGGCATGACCATTCCGATGCTGAAGACCGTTTCGCCCGATGGCGAGGATGAGGACGGCGACTATGCAGCCTTCGAACAGCGCATCATTCTCGACCGCAACAAGGTGATGGCCGAGCGAGCAGCCCCGATCCTTGCTAATGGCAACGTCTTCATGGCCGTCGGCGCGCTCCATCTTCCAGGCGAAGGCGGCGTCATCGAGTTGCTGCGCAAGCAGGGCTTTACGCTGACGGCTGTCAACTAACGCCCGACCGTCATTCGCCTGAGAACATTGGTCTTCCAGTAGAACTGATGGGCAAGCGCGCCAGCAACATGTGCGGTGATTACGGCCCACAGCACCGCCTTGAAGATACCGCCATGAAGCTCGCCGGAAATATCGACCCCTAGATAATACGCCGCCATACCGGTCAGCGGCAGGAGGAAGATCAACAGGTAGAGCGCGACATGCGCGACTTTGGCGCCAATCCGGAATATCTTCGGTTCCGCTGCCGGTTCAGCCGGCGCTCCCTGAATAAGGCGCAGGCAAACACGCAGGATTGCGAGAACGAGAATGCCAATGCCGACATAGGCATGCACGTTGGCAGACGCAATCTGATCGACCGAGGGGATGCCACCCCGACGGACCGTCCGGTTCCAGGCGTTCATACCATCCGGGAACAGCAGGTTGAAAAAGATCATGAGCGCCATCACCCAATGCAGCAGCCGCTGCGGAAGGCTATATGCATCACGAGAGTCGATAGGCATGTATCTATCCTCAGAACAGCAATTAGAACCGTTCTAAGGTAAATGGACCGCCTGCTGTGAAGCAAGCAGCCCACCCCGCATTGCCAAAATTTAATATTACATATGGATCGGCTTGAAGAAGGCGGCAAGAGCCGCTTCCTTGACCGCTTCCGACATGGTCGGGTGCGCGTGGCACGTGCGGCCGAGATCTTCCGCGGAACCACCGAATTCCATCAGAACCGCGATCTCGTGGATCATCTCTCCGGCGCCGAAGCCGACGATATGGCCGCCGAGGACGCGATCCGTTTCCTTATCGGACAGGATCTTCACGAAACCGTCGGTGGCGAGCATCGCGCGTGCACGGCCGTTTGCCGTGAAGGGGAACTTGCCGACCTTGTAGACCACGCCTGCAGCCTTCAGCTCTTCTTCCGTCTTGCCGACGGAGGCGACTTCCGGCTGCGTGTAGACGACGCTCGGAATGACGTCGTAGTTCACATGGCCATGCTGACCGGTGAGGATTTCGGCAAGTGCGACGCCTTCGTCTTCAGCCTTGTGAGCCAGCATCGGCCCCTTCACCACGTCGCCGATCGCGTAGATGCCGGGAACGTTGGTGCGGAAGTGTCCGTCGATCTCGACGCGACCACGATTGTCGAGCTTAACGCCTGCTTCTTCCAGACCGAGGCCGGCGGTGTAGGGCGTACGGCCGGTTGCGATCAGAACGACCTCGGCTTCGAGCGTCTGTGCATCGCCACCCTTGACCGGCTCGAAGGTAACCTTGGCACCCTTGCCGCCCTTCTCAACGCCCGTCACCTTGGAGCTCAGGTTGATGGTGACACCCTGCTTGGCGAGCATGCGCTGGAACTGCTTGGAAACTTCGCCATCCATGCCGCCGAGAATCGTGTCGAGATATTCGACGACGGTGACCTTGGCACCGAGGCGCGACCAGACGGAACCGAGCTCGAGGCCGATGACGCCACCACCGACGACGATCATCGTTTCCGGCACCTTCTCGAGAGCGATCGCGCCCGTCGAGGAAATGATCACCTTCTCGTCGAGATCGACCTTCACGCCCGGAATGCCGGCGACATCGGAGCCGGTCGCGATGACGATGTTCTTGCCTTCGATTTCCTGGACCTTGCCGTCTTCGGCGGTCACGGAAACCTTGCCAGCCGATACGATCTTGCCGGTCCCCTGGAATGCATCGATCTTGTTCTTCTTGAAGAGGAAGGCAACGCCATCGACGTTGGCCTTTACCGTCGCATCCTTGTGCGCCAGCATCTTTTCAAGGTTCAGCTTCGGAGCCGCGACCTCGATGCCGAGCGCATCCATGCCATGGCCAGCCTGATGGAACATTTCGGAGGCATGCAGCAGCGCCTTGGAGGGGATGCAGCCGACGTTCAGGCAGGTGCCGCCAAACGTCGCACGCTTTTCAACGACGGCGACCTTGAGGCCGAGCTGCGCTGCCTTGATGGCAGCGACATAGCCGCCGGGGCCGGTTCCGATAACGATCACATCGTAGGACATTGTTTCTTTTCCTTTTCGTTATTTGCTTAGTCAGCCGCGCGAGCGAGCGCGAGGCGGAAACCGAAGCCGACCAGTGCGGCGCCGGTGATGCGGTTGAACCATTTGCCGCTTGCTATGAAGCGATCGCGAATGGGCTTTACGGTGAAGAAAGTGGAGACGCCGGCGAACCAGGCGATGAGTGCGGTGGCCATGCCGATACCGTAGCTGAACTGGATAAGCGCCGGGGTATCGTGGTGCACCAGCGTCGAAAACAGCGACAGGAAAAACAGGACCGGCTTCGGATTGAGCGCGTTGGTGATGAAGCCCATCCCGAGGCACTTGAGCGCCGAGATCGGCTTGCGGTCTTCGTCCGTCACCTCGATCTCATTCACCTTGAAGCCCGGCTCGCGGAAGGACTTGATGCCGAGGTAGACGAGATAGGCGACACCGGCCCATTTGATCATGGCAAACAGCATCAGCGATTTGGAGACGATCAGGCCAAGGCCGAGAATCGTATAGCTGATGTGAAAGAGCAGCGAAAAGCCCATGCCGAGGCCAGTCATCATGGCGGCACGGCGGCCATGCACGATGCTCTGACGCAGGATGACGGCGAAGTCGGCGCCCGGTACGACGATGAAGATCGAAAAGACGGCCATCAGGCCGAGAAACTCAAAGAAGTATTGCATGGCGATATGGTCTCCGCGTCCTAACGGCCGCCGCTAACATTGACTATGGCGCCCGTTATATAGGAAGCCGTCGGCGAGAGAAGGTAGAGGACCGCATCGGCGATCTCCTCTGCCGTGCCGGGCCTCTGCATCGGAATGCTCGGCGCGAGGTCGCGTGCGCGGTTCGGCAGGCCGCCGGATGCATGAATGTCGGTATCGATGACACCGGGGCGGATAGCGTTCACACGCACGCCCTCATTTGCCACCTCGCGCGACAGACCCACGGTGAACGTATCGATCGCGGCCTTCGATGCGGCGTAGTCGACATACTGCGAGGCGGAGCCCAGAACGGCTGCCATCGACGAGATGTTGACGATCGCCCCGCCCTTGCCGCCATGCCGCGACGACATGCGACGGACGGCTTCGGCCGCGCAGAGGATCGAGCCGGTCACGTTGATCCGCATCATCCGCTCAAGTCGCTCGACGCTCATCTCGTCGACGCGCTGCTGGGCATCGACGATGCCGGCATTGTTGACCAGTCCATCCAGCCGCCCGAAGTGCTTCTCGACAGTCTGGAACATCGAAACGATATCCTGCGCGCTGCCGACATCGCCCTTGATCGCGATGGCGTCACCGCCCTCGGCATTGACCTCAGAGACGACAGCGTCGGCAGCGGCGCGGTTGGCTGCGTAGTTCACAGCAACGTTCCAGCCCTGGCGGGCAGCGAGGCGGCAGACCGCCGCACCGATGCCTCGGCTGCCACCGGTAACGAGAAGGACAGGTCGTTCTGTCATTTCGCGCACTCCTTGAATGCCAGGACATCCCACGGCGCAACCGTCGCCTTGTCGTTGCCCCAGATCTGCGATTGGCGGATCGCCGGACCGAGACCCGGCAGAAAGACGTTGTCAGCCGCGGCCGCTGCTTCCGGCTGAAGGTTGTCGATCTCGCCCTTGGCATTCGCGCCGTAGATCGTGCCCCGCCAGATCGTGCAGGCGTCCAAATCGGCGCCCGTCACGTCGCCACCGGGGCACTTGAACATCAGCATACCGACAGCGCGTTCCGGATCGTCAGACGGCATCACATAGCCGTCGAGTTCGATCGAGGTCTTCAGCACCTTCAGCTTGAACCGGTTGCTGGCAGCCGCCGCTTCCGAATTGATCGGCGTGAAGCGCAACTCGTAGGCGCCATCCCTATCCGCGTAGACAGCACTTGCCTGGCTGCAGTCGGGAGCCGCCACAGCGATCGCAGGCAGCGCCAACAAGAACGCGAGCGACGCCCCCACCCTGCCCTTGGCAAAGAGAGGCCTCTTGGTCATACGCCCTGTGGAGATTGCCAGCGACATTGCGCGCCCCGCTGAGGTGGAAAGGGCCGCTCGCGCGGCCCAGTCGAATGCTTAGAGATCGAGAACCAGACGCTCCGGATCTTCCAGGCTTTCCTTTACGCGAACCAGGAAGGTCACGGCTTCCTTGCCATCGACGATGCGGTGGTCGTAGGAAAGCGCGAGATACATCATCGGACGGATGACGATCTGGCCACCGACGACAACCGGACGGTCTTGGATCTTGTGCATGCCGAGGATACCGGACTGCGGAGCGTTCAGGATCGGCGAAGACATCAGCGAGCCGTAGACGCCGCCATTGGTGATCGTGAAGGTACCGCCCTGCATGTCGGCCATCGAAAGCGAACCGTCGCGGGCAGCCTTTGCCAGACGTGCCAGTTCCTTCTCGACTTCAGCGATCGACATCTGGTCAGCGTCGCGGATGACGGGAACAACGAGGCCCTTGTCCGTGCCGACGGCCATGCCGATGTGGCAGAAGTTCTTGTAGATGATGTCGGTACCATCAATCTCAGCGTTGACAGCCGGCAGTTCCTTCAGCGCATGGGTGATCGCCTTGGTGAAGAAGCCCATGAAGCCGAGCTTCACACCATGCTTCTTTTCGAAGACGTCCTTGTACTTGGCGCGCAGGTCCATGACCGCCTTCATGTCCACCTCGTTGTAAGTGGTCAGCATGGCGGCCGTGTTCTGGGCGTCCTTCAGGCGCTTGGCAATCGTCTGGCGCAGGCGCGTCATCTTCACACGCTCTTCGCGAGCGGCGTCCTCTACCGTCGACGGGCCGCGGGCAGCAGCCGGAACGGCCGGAGCGGCAGCGACTGCCGGAGCGGCGATGCCCTTGGCAACAGCAGCAATCACGTCGCCCTTCAGAACCTGGCCGCGCTTGCCGCTACCGTCGATCTGATCGGCCGACAGGTTGTTCTCGGCCAGCATCTTGGCGGCAGCCGGTGCGGGCGGCATGGCGGAGACGGAAGCAGCCGGCGCAGCAGCAGCGGCGACTGGTGCAGGTGCCGCAGCAGCGGGCTCGGCAGCCTTGGCGGGAGCGGCCGGGGCAGCAGCGGCACCGGCGCCTGCGGCGATCTGGCCAAGCAGTGCGCCGAGACCGACCGTTTCGCCAGCCTGGGCAACGATTTCGGAGAGCGTACCGGAAGCCGGTGCCGGCACTTCGATGGTCACCTTGTCGGTTTCAAGCTCGAGAATCGGCTCGTCAGCCTTGATGGCGTCGCCGACCTTCTTGAACCAGGTACCGACGGTTGCCTCGCTGACGGATTCACCGAGAGTTGGAACGCGGATTTCTGTGGCCATTGTTCAAATCCTGATTTGCTTGTGTTCGTTTATTCGTTTCCGGCAACAGATGGCCGGAGAATGATCGAGGGCATTGGCAATATGTCAAAGCGAAAGCCGTAACCGGACTGGATGATCGGATCGGCATCGGCAAGCGCTTGCGCCGCCTTCTGATCCGCTGCCGAAACGACTGCCATGCCCCAGGCTCCCTCGCCTTCGAAAACGGGACCGACGGCAATCGCCGATCCCTCTTCTGCGTTGCGGTGCCAATAAGCGGCATGGCGGCTCATCGCAGCCATTTCTTCCCCGGTCGCGTCATGCGGGAAGCGAGGACGAGGCGGCACAAGTCTGAGGAAGAAATATGCCATCGCCCCGATCCCTTAGCCGCCCAGCGCATCCTCGAGGAATGCGGCGAGCTGCGACAGATGCTTGGACATCAGACCCGTTGCCGGAGAAGCGGCAGCCGGGCGACCGGTGTAACGGACGCGCTGGTACTTCGCATCGATATGGGCGAGCACCCATTCCAGATACGGGTCGATGAACGACCATGCACCCATGTTCTTCGGCTCTTCCTGGCACCAGACCATCTCTGCGTTCCGGAAGCGGCTGAGCTCGTTGATGAGCGCCTTTGCCGGGAACGGATAGAGCTGTTCGACGCGCAGCAGGTAGATGTCGTCAATGCCGCGCTTTTCGCGCTCTTCCAGAAGGTCGTAGTAGACCTTGCCGGTGCACATGACGACGCGGCGGATCTTGGCATCCTTCTGCAGCTTGATCGGGCCGTCCTTGATGACCTCCGCATCGTCCCAAAGCAGGCGATGGAAGGAGGACTCACCGGCAAGTTCCGCAAGGCTGGAAACAGCCCGCTTGTGGCGCAGAAGCGACTTCGGCGTCATCAGAACGAGCGGCTTGCGGAAGTCACGCTTCAGCTGCCGGCGCAGAATGTGGAAGTAGTTCGCCGGTGTCGTGACGTTGGCAACCTGCATGTTGTCTTCTGCGCAAAGCTGCAGGAAGCGCTCGAGGCGGGCCGAGGAATGCTCCGGACCCTGCCCCTCGTAGCCATGCGGCAACAGGCAGACGAGACCCGACATACGCAGCCACTTGCGTTCGCCCGACGAAACGAACTGATCGAAGACGACCTGCGCACCGTTGGCGAAGTCGCCGAACTGGGCTTCCCAGAGCGTCAGCGCGTTCGGACGAGCCAGCGAATAGCCATACTCGAAGCCGAGGACCGCTTCTTCCGAAAGCATCGAGTTGATGACTTCGTAACGGGCCTGGTTGGACGACAGATTCGCGAGCGGAATGTAGCGCTCTTCCGTCTCTTGATCGTAGAGAACCGAATGACGCTGCGAGAAGGTGCCGCGTTCGCAATCCTGGCCGGAGAGACGGATCTTGTGGCCTTCTACAACGAGCGAACCGAAAGCAAGTGCTTCCGCCATCGCCCAGTCGAGGTTCTCGCCCGTCTGGATCATGTTGGCGCGGTTTTCCATGAAGCGCTGGATCGTGCGGTGCGCGCGGAAGCCTTCCGGAATTTCCGAAAGCTTGCGGCCGATATCCTTGAGCGTCTTCATCGCAACGGCGGTCTTGCCGCGGCGCTGTTCGTCGGCATTGTCGGCCGTGCGCAGGCCCGACCACTCGCCATCCAGCCAGTCGGCCTTGTTGGGCTTGTAGCTCTGGCCGGCGTCGAATTCCTGCTCGAGGTGGGCGCGCCAGTCGGCCTTCATCTTCTCGACTTCGCCATCGCTGACGAGACCCTCGGCGACAAGACGGTCGGCATAGATCTGCAGCACGGTCTTGTGGGCGCGAATGACCTTGTACATCTTCGGCTGCGTGAAGGACGGCTCATCGCCTTCGTTATGGCCGTAGCGGCGGTAGCAGAACATGTCGACCACAACGGGCTTGTGGAACTTCATGCGGAATTCGGTCGCGATCTTCGCCGCATAGACCACCGCTTCCGGATCGTCGCCGTTGACGTGGAAGATCGGCGCTTCGATCATTTTGGCAACGTCGGACGGATAGGGCGACGAGCGCGAGAAGGCCGGGTTCGTGGTGAAACCGATCTGGTTGTTGATGATGACATGCATCGTGCCGGCAACGCGATGGCCGCGCAGGCCGGAGAGGCCAAGGATTTCGGCAATCACGCCCTGGCCAGCGAAAGCCGCGTCACCATGGATCAGAAGCGGCAGAACTTTGGCGCGCTCGGACAGCGGGATGATGTCGCCGTCCCACACGGTGGCGCCCATGTCCTGCTTGGCGCGAGCCTTGCCCATGACGACGGGGTCGACGATTTCGAGGTGCGAGGGGTTGGCCGTCAGCGAGACGTGAACCTTGTTGCCATCGAACTCACGGTCGGAGGAGGCGCCGAGGTGGTACTTCACGTCGCCCGAGCCTTCGACTTCGTCAGGCGCGTAGGAGCCGCCCTTGAATTCGTGGAAGATCGCGCGGTGCGGCTTGCCCATGACCTGCGAGAGCACGTTCAGACGGCCGCGGTGGGCCATACCGAACACGGCTTCACGAAGGCCGAGATGACCGCCACGCTTCAGGATCTGCTCGAGTGCCGGGACGAGTGATTCACCGCCGTCGAGACCAAAACGCTTGGTGCCCTTGAACTTGACGTCGAGGAACTGCTCGTAGCCTTCGGCTTCGACGAGCTTGGCGAGAATAGCCTTCTTGCCCTCAGGGCTAAAAGCGACGCCCTTGTCCGGACCTTCGATGCGCTCCTGGATCCACGCCTTCTCTTCCGGGTTCGAGATGTGCATGAACTCGACACCGAGGGTCGAACAGTAGGTGCGCTCGAGGATCTCGATCATCTCAGGCAGGGTGGCGTATTCGAGGCCGAGAACGTTGTCGATGAAGATCTTGCGGGAATAGTCGGCCTCGGTAAAACCGTAAGCCTCGGGCGACAGTTCCTTATAGTCTTCGACAGGTGCCGCAATCCCGAGCGGGTCGAGCTTGGCATGCAGGTGACCGCGCATGCGGTAGGCGCGGATCATCATGATGGCGCGGACGGAGTCGCGCGTCGCCTGCAGGATGTCGGCGCCATCGGTCGGCTTGCCGGCTGCTTCCGCCTTGCCCTTGACCTTGGTTTCGATGATTTTCTCTACAGTGCCCCAATCCCCGTCGAGCGCCGAAACGAGGTCGCTCTTCGGCTGCAGGGGCCAATTTGCCTTGCGCCAGGACGCGCCCTTGGCCGCCTTCTTCACATCTTCCGGATTGTCTTCCAGCGCCTTGAAGAAGGACCGCCATTCCTCGCCGACCGAGTTCGGGTCTTCCTCATAACGCGCATAAAGCTGCTCGATATAGGCAGCATTGGCGCCATCCAGGAACGAGGTAATCTGAAACTGCTCGTTGGCTTCTTGCCGTGCCATGGTTACACGCGGACGCCTTCGTCCGCCTCCTGACTTGTGATTCCGCCGGATACTCGACCGGCTTGCCGCATCTGTCGTTAGCCGCCTGTCCGCGGCTCATTCCATTTTAGAAGTCGAGCCCCGGGCAGGCGGTGAAAGCCGCTGCCCGAGGTATAGATTGGATTAGCCCTTGAGGACTTCAACCAGCGTCTTGCCGAGGCGAGCCGGGGACGGCGACACCTTGATCCCGGCCGATTCCATCGCCGCGATTTTCGATTCTGCGTCACCCTTGCCGCCGGAAACGACGGCGCCTGCGTGACCCATCGTGCGACCCTTCGGCGCCGTGCGGCCCGCGATGAAGCCGGCCATCGGCTTCTTGCGGCCCTTCTTGGCTTCGTCGATCAGGAACTGTGCCGCGTCTTCTTCAGCCGAGCCACCGATTTCGCCGATCATGATGATCGAGGTCGTGGCTTCGTCAGCGAGGAACATCTCGAGCACGTCGATGAACTCCGTGCCCTTGACCGGGTCGCCGCCGATACCGACAGCCGTCGTCTGGCCGAGGCCTTCGTTCGAGGTCTGGAACACGGCTTCGTAGGTCAGCGTGCCGGAGCGTGAAACGATACCGACCGAACCCTTGCGGAAGATCGAGCCCGGCATGATGCCGATCTTGCACTCTTCCGGCGTCAGGATACCCGGGCAGTTCGGGCCGAGCAGGCGCGACTTCGACTTGTCGAGCTTGGCCTTCACACGCACCATATCCATAACCGGGATGCCCTCGGTGATGCAGGTGATGAACGGGATCTCGGCGTCGATCGCTTCGATGATCGCGTCGGCGGCGCCTGCCGGCGGAACGTAGATGACGGTCGCATCGGCGCCGGTCTTGTCCCTGGCTTCGGCGACAGAGGCGAAGATCGGCAGCGAGGTGCCGTCGACGCCAGACGACCACGATTCACCACCCTTCTTCGGGTGAATGCCGCCGACCATCTTGGTGCCGTAATAGGCGAGCGCCTGTTCGGTGTGGAAGGTGCCGGTCTTGCCGGTCAGGCCCTGAACGAGAACCTTGGTGTCTTTGTTGACGAGAATGGACATGCGAGGCCTTTGTTTAGGAGAGGTTGGAAGACGTGGGGGACGTGCGACGGTAGATCCCGCTGACGACCTCCTGCCAAGTGTCGCTGCCTGCAGGCGAAAAGCTCACGCCCATCCGGTAGCGGTCTTCATTTTCAAATGTGAATACGGTGCGCTGTGTACCGCGCGGCGAAGTCTTCGTCAGTACGAGCTCGTTGTCGCTCCACTCGCCAGAAGCGGGCGAAGGCGGCACGAAACCTACGGTATCGAACTGGTAGAGCTTGTAGGCCTGCTCTGACCCATCGAAACCGAAGAGGTTGCGAGCTTCGAACGAAACGGCGCCATCGCGCATCTGGCGATAGCGCTGCTCCAGGAAGAACCCGCCGAAGAGCGCCTCAGCGGAGAGTTCGGCACTAGCTTGGCCCTCCGTGGTCCACGCCGACGCTGCCACATGCTCTTCCCCTTCCCAAACGCCGGCAAAGGCGTTGAGACGGCGATGAGCAGCAGAGGGCGTGGACTGGAAGGCCATGATCAGTCCTCAGCCGTTGATCGCCGCGACGATCTTCTTCGCCGCATCGTCAAGATCGTCAGCTGCGGTGATCGCCAGACCTGACTCGTTGAGGATCTTCTTGCCGAGCTCGACATTGGTGCCTTCGAGGCGAACGACGAGCGGAACCTTCAGACCGACTTCCTGCACGGCCGCGACAACGCCTTCGGCAATGACGTCACAACGCATAATGCCGCCGAAGATGTTGACGAGGATGCCCTCTACCTTCGGATCCGCAGTGATGATCTTGAAGGCCGCAGCGACTTTCTCCTTGCCAGCACCACCGCCGACGTCGCAAAAGTTCGCCGGCTCCTTGCCGTAAAGCTTGATGATGTCCATCGTCGCCATCGCGAGACCGGCGCCGTTGACCATGCAACCGATGTTGCCGTCGAGAGCTACGTAAGCGAGATCCCACTTGGAAGCTTCAATTTCCTTGGCGTCTTCCTCGGTCTCGTCGCGCAGCGCCTTGACGTCGTCATGGCGGAACAGCGCGTTGCCGTCGAAGGACATCTTGGCGTCGAGAACGCGCAGGTGACCGTCTTTCATGACGATCAGCGGGTTGACCTCGAGCAGCGCCATGTCCTTTTCGCCGAAGGCCTTGTAGAGCGCCGGGAACAGCGACTTGGCATCTTCGGCAGCAACGCCGGTCAGTTCGAGAGCCTTAGAGATCGCAGCAACGTCAGCAGCCGTCACACCGGTTTCCGGATCGATGGCGATCGTGTGGATCTTCTCAGGCGTGTCGTGAGCAACAGCTTCGATGTCCATGCCGCCTTCCGTCGATACGACGAAGGCAACGCGGCCAACCGAGCGGTCGACCAGTAGAGAGCAATACAGTTCGCGGTCGATGTCTGCGCCGTCTTCAATGTAGAGGCGGTTGACCTGCTTGCCGGCTTCGCCCGTCTGCGCCGTTACCAGCGTGTTGCCAAGCATTTCCTTGGCGTGAGCAACGACTTCGTCGATCGACTTGGCAAGGCGAACGCCGCCCTTGGCGTCGGGGCCGAGCTCCTTGAACTTGCCCTTGCCGCGGCCGCCAGCGTGGATCTGGCTCTTGACCACGTAGAGCGGACCCGGCAGCGACTTGGCGGCAGCTTCGGCTTCCTCGACCTTGAGGATCGGCACGCCCTTCGCGACCGGCGCGCCATAGCCCTTCAGCAGAGCCTTGGCCTGATATTCATGAATATTCATGGGTCTATTCCTGTTTGGATTGCGTCAGCACGCCGACTGATTACTTGAGCGCAGGCGCGATGTTGATGCAGGCTTCGCACAGGCCGGCGACAGCAGCGACGGACTTGTCGAAGGCTTCCTTTTCGGCCTTGTTGAGGTCGATCTCGATGATGCGCTCGACGCCGCCGGCACCGATGACGGTGGGAACGCCGACATACATGTCCTTGACGCCGTACTGGCCGGAGAGCTGCGCTGCGCAAGGCAGAACGCGCTTCTTGTCCTTGAGGTAGGATTCAGCCATCTCGATCGCGGAAGCAGCCGGCGCGTAGTAGGCCGAGCCGGTCTTCAGCAGGCCGACGATTTCAGCGCCGCCATCACGGGTACGCTGGATGATTTCTTCGAGGCGCTCCTTGGTGACCCAGCCCATGGTGACGAGGTCGGTGAGCGGGATGCCGGCAACGGTCGAGTAGCGAGCGAGCGGCACCATCGTGTCGCCGTGGCCGCCGAGAACGAACGCGGTGACATCCTGGACGGAAACGTTGAATTCCTTGGAGAGGAACAGACGGAAACGCGAACTATCCAGAACGCCGGCCATGCCGACCACCTTATTGGCCGGAAGGCCGGAGAACTTCTGCAGAGCCCAGACCATCGCATCGAGCGGGTTGGTGATGCAGATCACGAAAGCGTTCGGGGCATACTTCTTGATCCCGGCGCCGACCTGCTCCATGACCTTGAGGTTGATGCCGAGCAAATCGTCGCGGCTCATGCCCGGCTTGCGAGCAACGCCAGCGGTGACGATGCAGACGTCCGCGCCTTCGATCGCGGAATAGTCACTGGCGCCCGTCAGATTGGCATCGAAGCCCTCGACCGGAGAGGACTGAGCAATGTCGAGGCCCTTACCCTGAGGAATGCCGTCGGCGATATCGAAGAGAACGATGTCACCCAGCTCCTTCAGGCCGGCGAGATGCGCCAGCGTGCCACCAATCATGCCAGAACCAATGAGTGCGATCTTGTTACGCGCCATTTCGCTGTTTCCTTTGCGATCAAAATTCGTCAGGCGACGCGCGGAGGGGCCTCGCCCAATGCCGCAATCGCATAGCTCCAAAGCCAAAAAATGGCAAACGATTATTTTTGAGCAAGGAAATTCAATCGTTTAGATCATAAAATTCTTACGTAAACGTAAGATAAATTGTCACCAAAACGTTACTCCGCGGCACGGCGTCCCTGATGCAAGGCCAGATACTCAGCGCTGCGCATTTCGAAAAGCCGCGAGACAGTGCGGTCAAATTCGAAGCCCTCGGTACCACGCGCTTGTGTCAGCAAATTTTCAGGCATCGCTGCAGCGGACAGATAGAGCCGCACTGCATGATCGTAAAGCGTATCGATCAGGATAATGAAGCGCTTCGTCTGGTTGCGCTTTTCGGGACCAAGGAATGGTACGTGATCGACGAAGATGGCATCAAAGCGTTCGGCAATGGCGAGAAAATCAGCTGCGCCAAGGGGTTTCTCGCAGAGATCGACAAAGGAAAACCGCGCCAGGCGGTCGACGGCCAGCGGCACGTAGATCGACCGCCCTTTCATCGGAATTTCCAGCGGGTGCGCCCTGCGGCCATGCAGTGCCTGCATCCAGGAAGCATCCATGGCCATGTCGGTCCGGGCATCAAGCGGCGTCAGATAGACCGGCTGACTATCGAGCTTCTCCATCCTGTAGTCGGTCGGCGAGTCGAGAGTGACGATCTCCACGTACTGCTTCAGAAGATCGACGAAGGGTAGAAACAGGCTTCGATTGAGGCCGTCCCTGTAGAGATTGTCCGGCTCGACATTCGAGGTCGCGACCAACAGGCATCCACGGCGGAAAAGTTCGGAGAAAAGCCGCGAGAGGATCATCGCGTCGGCGATATCAGTCACGGTGAATTCATCGAAGCAAAGCAGTTCGGCTTCATCACAGAGCGCAGCGGCGACCACCGGAATAGGATCGGCCTGTTTGGTTTCACCCTGCTTGAGCTTCAGGCGATGCGCCGCAATGCGGTTGTGCACGTCGGTCATGAATTCGTGGAAATGCGCGCGCCGTTTCTTCGCGCAGGGCGCCATCCCGAAGAACATATCCATCAGCATCGTCTTGCCGCGACCGACGCTGCCGTGAATGTAAAGCCCTTTAACCGTCTCCGACGGCTTCTTCTTGTTGGCGAAAAGCCAGCCGAGAGCGCTCGCCTTTGCCGCCGGCCGTCGCTGCTTCAATCCCGACAGCACCCGATCCAGGCACTTCGCCACATGCATCTGGGCCGAGTCGATTTGAAGCGCGCCCGAAACCGTCAGCGACTTCAACTGTTCGCTGACGCTCAGGGAGTAGTCTGGCATGGGTTGCATAAAGGAGGTCCGCCTATGCAGGATCGGCGGCCTTCGCCGCCCAATCTTTTTTAACGGCTGAGGCTGATCGGTTGACCGGTATTGGTCTGGCCGCTGAAGGCATTGTCGGCTGTCTTATAGACGCTGCCGATCTGGTTGCCGCTGCGGTCCTTCAGGAGAACCTGCTTGCCGGAAACTTCCCAAGAGCCCATCGCCGTCAGCTCGCCAACGCAGCCGCGCGTACCGCCGCGCGAGCCGCTGCCGAGATTGGTAAGCGTCAGGAACATGTCGCAGGAGCCGTTGACGCGCCAGCTGCCGACCATCGATTCCTTGGTGACGTCCATCGCATTCGCCGCCATCGCGCCGGGCTGACCGCCAGCGACAGGTGCCGAGGCCGTCGGAGCGGCAGGAAACTGCGAAGAGCCGGAAGGCGGCGGAAGCTGCCCACCCTGAACCGAGGGAACCGGCTGGGCGGTGAGCGGCGCCGGAGCAGAATAGCTTGCATCATTATATGCGGTGCGCTGGCAGCCAGCTAACGACAGAATAACCACGAGACCTGTCGCCATATGTCTGAACTGCATCATGATACTCCTGATTTTTCCAATATTGTCCTGAAGTTGCCGCGCAATCACGGCGGAATTATCTTGAAAGGCTGTATTGAATCAAGCCAGCGCGAGGAGAAATTGTGTCTATGTGGGAGCAACGCCGTAACCGCGAGACAAATTTGGCGCAATCCCGGGCAAATCAAGGCTTCGTGATCGGATAAAGAAAAGGGCCGCATTTGCGGCCCTCTTGCTGGATCGATCAGACGCGGCGCTCGACCATCATCTTCTTGATTTCGGCGATCGCCTTGGCCGGGTTCAGACCCTTCGGGCAGGTCTGCGCGCAGTTCATGATCGTATGGCAGCGATAGAGGCGGAACGGATCCTCGAGATTGTCGAGACGCTCGCCGGTTGCTTCGTCGCGGCTGTCGATCAGCCAACGATAGGCCTGCAGGAGAACGGCCGGACCGAGATATCGGTCGCCGTTCCACCAGTAGCTCGGACAGGAGGTCGAGCAGCAGGCGCACAGGATGCACTCATAAAGGCCGTCGAGCTTTTGGCGATCCTCGTGGCTCTGCTTCCATTCCTTGGCCGGCGTCGGCGAAACCGTCTTCAGCCACGGCTCGATCGAGCGATGCTGGGCGTAGAAGTTGGTGAGGTCGGGGACCAGATCCTTGACCACGGGCATATGCGGCAGCGGGTAGATCTTCACCGAGCCCTTGATCTCGTCCATGCCCTTGGTACAGGCGAGCGTGTTCGTGCCGTCGATGTTCATCGCGCAGGAACCGCAAATGCCTTCACGACAGGAACGGCGCAGCGTCAGCGTCGGGTCGATCTTGTTCTTGATGTAGAGCAGGCCGTCGAGCACCATCGGGCCGCAATCGTCGACATCGATGTAGAAGGTGTCGATCGACGGGTTCTGGCCGTCATCCGGGCTCCAGCGGTAAACGCGGAATTCGCGGGTATTCTTGGCGCCAGCCGGCTTCGGCCACACCTTGCCTTCGCGCATCTGGGAATTCTTTGGGAGGGCGAGTTCAACCATGTCCAGTTCCTCTTAGTACACGCGAGCCTTGGGCGCGATCTTTTTGGGATCGATACCCTCTGCGATGAGCTCGGTGTGAACCGGGCGGTAGTCCAGCTTGACGTCGCCTGACTCATTGACCCAGGCGAGCGTATGCTTGCGCCAGTTGACGTCGTCGCGGCCAGCGAATGCGCCTTCCGTGTAGTCTTCGCGTGCGTGAGAACCGCGGCTCTCCTTGCGGGCTTCGGCGCCGTAGATCGTGGTGATGGCGTTGGCCATCAGGTTCTGCAGTTCCAGTGTCTCGACGAGGTCGGAATTCCAGATCATCGAGCGGTCGGTGACCTTGATGTCACGCATCTCCTGCCAGATGGCCGAAATGCGCTTGCAGCCCGATTCCAGCGATTCCTGCGTACGGAACACGGCGGCGTCTTCCTGCATGGCGCGCTGCATTTTCTCGCGCAGCACGGCCGTCGGCGTGCCGCCGCTGGCGTTACGCAGGCTGTCGAAGCGATCCATGATCTTGTCGCAGGCAGCGACGTTCAGATGCGGCACCGGTGCCGCGCGGTCGATGACCTCGCCGGCGCGGATCGCGGCCGCCCGACCGAAGACCACGAGGTCGATCAGCGAGTTGGAGCCGAGGCGGTTGGCGCCGTGCACCGAGGCGCAACCAGCTTCACCGACCGCCATCAGGCCGGGGATGATGCGTTCCGGATTGGAGCTATCGGCATTCAGCACTTCGCCCCAATAGTTCGTGGGAATGCCACCCATGTTGTAGTGAACGGTCGGCAGAACCGGGATCGGCT
The DNA here is from genome assembly GCF_050644135.1 of Rhizobium sp. YTU87027. NCBI lineage: Bacteria > Pseudomonadati > Pseudomonadota > Alphaproteobacteria > Hyphomicrobiales > Rhizobiaceae > Rhizobium > Rhizobium sp. YTU87027. The sequence continues at coordinate 3,118,629 of NZ_CP098440.1, forward strand.
CGCGCGTCACGTCGACACCAGCAAAGATCTTCGCACTCTCGGAAATCCCCGGCAGGCGCTCGTGCAGAACGGCCGGATCGAGATGGTCGAGATGCAGGAAGATGTGGTCCTTGTTCTTGCCGACGCCGCGGCCTTCGCGGATCTCAAGCGTCATGCAGCGCGAAACGACGTCGCGCGAGGCAAGATCCTTGGCCGAAGGGGCGTAGCGTTCCATGAAGCGCTCGCCCTCGGAATTCACGAGGTAACCACCTTCGCCGCGCGCGCCTTCGGTGATCAGACAGCCCGAACCGTAGATGCCGGTCGGGTGGAACTGCACGAATTCCATGTCCTGCAGGGGCAAGCCGGCGCGTGCCACCATGCCGCCACCGTCGCCGGTGCAGGTATGGGCGGACGTCGCCGAGAAGTAGGCGCGGCCATAGCCACCGGTCGCCAGCACTACCATCTTGGCGGCGAAGCGATGGATCGTGCCGTCATCGAGGCACCAGGCCACGACGCCGGTGCAGCGGCTGCCGTCATCCGACATGATCAGGTCGAGCGCAAAATACTCGATGAAAAACTCGGCGTTGTTGCGCAGCGACTGGCCGTAGAGCGTGTGCAGAATGGCATGGCCGGTACGGTCGGCAACGGCGCAGGTGCGCTGGACCGGCGGGCCTTCGCCGAAGTTCTGCATGTGACCGCCGAACGGCCGCTGGTAGATCTTGCCTTCCTCGTTGCGCGAGAAGGGAACGCCGTAGTGCTCAAGCTCATAGACCGCCTTCGGCGCTTCCATGGTGAGATACTGCATGGCGTCGACGTCGCCGAGCCAGTCGGAACCCTTGACGGTGTCGTAGAGGTGCCACTGCCAGCTGTCCGGCGTCATGTTCTGCAGCGAGGCGGCAATGCCTCCCTGGGCCGCGACCGTGTGCGAGCGCGTCGGGAATACCTTGGTAATGCAGGCCGTGCGGAAACCCTGTTCGGCCATCCCAAGCGTGGCGCGAAGGCCAGCGCCGCCGGCGCCGACGACGATCACATCATATGAGTGATCGACGTACTTGTAGGCCTTCCCATTCTGAGCGGGTGAAGTCGTTGCCATGATACGGTTATCCTACGAATGCAATTTTCAGAATGGCGAAGAGACAGAGCCCTGCCATCAGGATCGAAAAGAAGGTGTTCAGCATCAACAGGCCGATCTTGGCGAATTCGCCGTGCACGTAGTCCTCGATGATGACCTGCATGCCGAGCCGCATGTGGATGACGCCGGAGACGACCATCAGGCCCATGATAACCGCTACGAGCGGGTTCGACAGGGCATGAACCACGTCGGCATATGGCTCGCCTGCGTGAACGATCATGAAGATGATGAAGAAGAGAAAAAGCGGTACATTGGCAACCGCCGTGACGCGCTGGCGCCAGAAATGATCGGTTCCTTCCTTGGCCGAGCCAAGGCCGCGAACCTTACCCAGAGGGGTGCGCATATCCATGAGAACAACCTTCAGAAACGAATAAGGAAGCCGATCACCCAGACCAGCACGGTCAGACAGAGCGATATGACGATGGAAGCCTGGGCCATCTTGGTCGAGACTTCTTTGTCGAAGCCGTAGCCGAGATCCCAGACGAAGTGACGGAAGCCACCAACCATATGGTGCAGCAATGCCCAGGTATAACCGAGCAGTACGAGCTTGCCGACGATACTGCCGAGGATCCAATTGACCCAATCATAGTAGGCCTGGCCAGTCGCAGCCGCGATCAGCCACCAGGCGACCAGCAGCGTGCCCACGTAGAGTGCGCCACCGGTGATACGGTGAACGATCGACATGATCATGGTGGGGATTGGTTTGTAAATTTGCAAATGCGGCGACAGGGGCCGATTATTTGTCACATTCGCCATCAGAACCTCGCGGCGTCTTCTCTGCGCTCCTACGTGCGGGAGCATTCAAGGCGACCACACGAATGACAAATTTGTTTGTGTGCGTCGCATCAATGGCGACGTTTAATCACGTAAGCCCCTAACGACAAGTATAATTGCACCCCCAATTTAATTTAATCGATTTGCGTCTCTGGGTGGCGCGAACTGTGCTTGACGCCCCGGCTGGCGCTCGATGCAGGCGGCACGCCGCGACGTCTTCTGGACAACGGGCGACTTTTGGCGCATTTTGCTGTTAACGCTTTGTTAACCATCCCATTTTCGGAGATCCGCGCGATGCTGAAAATCATCTCCACGCTCGTGTCCCTCGCAGCTGCCGCTTTGATCGCGCTGCCGACCTCGGCGGACGATTTCGGCAGGAATTCGTTCTTTCGCCACGGTGGCAAGGGATTCATGAGGCACCATGCGCCGACAATCGTCGGGCGTCCCTTTCGTGGATGGAACGATGGACGCATCCGTTTCTCGGATGGATACGGTCGGCCCGGCCATCGCCCCGGTTACACGCCTCTGATCAAGCGCGCTTCATTTCCGTATCGCGGCAGCAATGGCTATGGATATGGCTACGGCGGACGCAATGTCATCGTCCTCGTTCAACCACCGCAGGGCGGAGGCGTCAGCGGCACCTATGCGGGTTCGTCGTACGCCTACGATACCAATGGTGGGACGTATGTGACCGCTAGTGGCTATAGTTTCCCTGGCTCCAGACCAAGCGTAGCGCTTGCGCCAATGGCCAAGGTGATCGACGTCACGGCAAAGAGCAGCAGTTGCTCTTATGAGGCCGGCGTCTGTGTGATCAGGCCGTGAAACGCCAAACGGTCGTTTTCTTCACCTCGCTGTCTTCAAGCGCCCGGGTGACCGGAACCTGATAGACCGCGCAGAATTCCAGGTTCTCCTTGGGAAGGTAACTGCGTCCCGGGTCGCCGATCAGGACGGCGATGCCCTGGCGGCTGAGCGTCTCGAACCATGGAATGATGGCAGTGGCAAAATCGCTGTCGTAGAAGACATCGCCGGCGAGCAGAATATCGGTCTCGACCTCGCCGCCGATCAAATCAGCACCGGTGAAGTCCACCTCGACCTTGTTCAGGCCAGCATTCAGTCGCACAGCGGTCTCGGTCCACGGATCGATATCGGCGGCAACGACTTTGGCCGCTCCCGCCATCTTTGCCGCAATCGCCACGAGGCCAGAACCTGTGGCGAAATCAAGAACGCGCTTGCCGGCAACGATATCAGGATTGTCGAGTATGTACCGCGCCAACCCCTGACCGCCCGCCCAGGCGAACGCCCAGAAGGGCGGCGGCAGGCCGATTTCCGCCAGCTCCTCTTCCGTTTTCAGCCACAGGTCATGGGCTTCGTCCGCCAAGTGCAATCGAATTTCCGGCACATGCGGTGGCGTCATCACGCTGGTATTAGCGCGGATGAAGATTTCGGGATCGGTTTTCAACGACTGCTCAGCGGGGTGGATTGTCGAGGCCGCCCAGGCGGCAGATCTCCAGATACTCCTCATCCGTTACCGGCTGCACCGACAGGCGCATGGAGGTGACGAGCGACATCGTGGCGAACTTTTCGTTGGCCTTGATGTCCTTCAATGAAACCGGGTTGGGCACGTCGCAGACGGCACGTATATCGACACAGTCCCAGCGATCGTCGCCTTTGGCGGTCGAGTCCGGATGCGACAGAGCGCAGACCTCGACGATACCGACGATCTCGAGCCCCTCATTGGAGTGGTAGAAAAACCCCTTGTCGCCCAGCTGCATCGCCCGCATGTTGTTGCGGGCAAGATAGTTCCGGACACCGGTCCATTCCGTGCCCTTCTCGCCGGCCGCCTTTTGCTGCTCCCAGGACCAGGCAGCCGGTTCAGATTTGTAGAGCCAATGCGCCACGCTCATGCCTCCGGATTGTTGAAGACCCAATTGAAGGGCTTGATATCGACGCTCTCAAAAAGCCCGGCCTTGGTGTAGGGATCGCCGTCCGCCAGCGCTTTGGCTGCTTCGATCGTATCGGCATGAATGATGACGAGGCTGCCGCACGGCTTGCCCTCGCCATCGAGAAACGGTCCGGCCATCTTCAGCACACCCTCGGCATTGAGCTTGTTGAGATGTTCCACGTGGGCGGGCCGTGCCTCCATGCGGACATTGAGGTGATCGGGCTTATCCTTGCAGAGGAGAGCAAAAAGCATATCGGAACTCCTATTCAGTCGTAATCGGACGTGTCATGAGCTGATCGATGGCTTCGGCAATACCGAGCTTACCTTCGATGATAGCCGAAACTGCATCGGTGATCGGCATGCTGACGTTGAGCGACTGCGCCAGACGTGACGCCACTGCTGCCGCAAAAGCGCCCTCGACGAGTTCGCCATGGGCGGGATTGACGGTCTCGCCGCGACCGAGCGCAATGCCGAAACGCAGGTTGCGCGACTGATGGCTGGTCGCCGTCAACACCAGGTCGCCGAGGCCAGAGAGCCCTCGCACCGTATCCGCCTGCCCGCCTTTGGCGACGACAAAGCGCGACATTTCGGCAAGTCCGCGCGCAATCAGCGCCGCTCGCGCAGAGTCGCCGATACCGGCCCCCTCGACGATGCCGCAGGCAATCGCCAAAACGTTCTTCAGCGCTCCGCCGAGCTGGACGCCGATCCGGTCAGACGAGGCATAGAGCCGGAACGTCCGCCCGGAAATCGCATGGGCCAGCCTTTCGGCGACATCCATATCCGCCGCGGCGATTGCCATCGCCGTCGGCAATCCCTTCGCGATATCGGCAGCAAAGCCGGGTCCGGACAACACAGCGATCGCGTGGCCGGGTATTTCGCGCTCCAGCATGTCGGTCAGCAGGTTGCCGGTTGCCCGCTCGATGCCCTTGGCACAGGTGACAACAATGGCATTGCTTGCGAGATAAGGCCGGTACTGCCTCGCTGCGTCCGCTTGTGCCTGCGAGGGCATCGCGAAGAGCACGATGTCGGCATCACCGATCGCGTCCGGTTCGGCGGAAAAGTCCAGCGACTCCGGCAACGCAATGCCTGGCAAGGCGGCGTCATGCCGATGCTCGGCCTCCAGGTCGGCGATCAGCTCCGGGTCTCGGCCGATGAGCGTTACCGCATTGCTCTCCGTCAGGGCAATCACTGCGGCAAGCGCCGTTCCGAAAGCTCCAGCTCCGACGACGGCAATCTTTTCACTCATGCTTTCGCTCCACGCTTGCCGAAGCCCAGCAACGTCTCGGCATTGGAATCCAGTGGCCAGCGCGAGCGCGGCTGCACATCGAGGTCATCCGGCTCGACACCTGTCGCCATGCGCTCCAGACCCGCCCAAGCGATCATCACGGCGTTATCCGTGCACAGTCGGAGCGGCGGCGCTACGAAGCGAAAACCATGCTTGTCGCACAGCGACTGCAAGGTACTGCGAACCTCCAGATTGGCCGCGACCCCACCGGCAACCACCAGGGCCGGTCCGCCTTCGACATTTGGGAACTCCGCCTTGAAACGCTCCAGCCCGCGACCGATGCGATCCTTCAGCGTTCGTGAGATCGCCCTCTGGAAGGAGGCGCAGATATCCGCGACATCCTGCTCGGTCAATGGCGCGATCTCGGTTGCCGCCTGACGCACGGCTGTCTTCAGACCGGAAAACGAGAAATTGAGCTTCGCCTCCCCGACCAGAGGTCGCGGAAAATTGAAGCGGTCCGGGTTACCGCTCTTGGCCGCGCGCTCAACCGCCGGCCCGCCTGGATAAGGCAAGCTCAGCAATTTCGCCGTCTTGTCGAAGGCTTCGCCGAGCGCATCGTCGATTGTCGTACCCCAACGCTCGTATTGCCCGACGCCGCGCACGAGAATAAGCTGGGTGTGGCCGCCGGACACGAGTAGCATCAGGTAGGGAAATGCAAGCCCATCCGTCAGCCGCGCCGTCAACGCGTGCCCTTCGAGGTGGTTGACGGCATAGAGCGGTTTTCCGGACGCCTTGGCGATCGCTTTACCGGTCATAAGGCCGACGAGCAGGCCGCCGATAAGGCCGGGCCCCGAGGTTGCCGCGATGGCATCGATATCGGAGAGCGACACATTGGCGCGTTTCAAGGCTTCATCGATCAGCGTGTCGAGAGCTTCGACATGGGCGCGGGCGGCGATCTCGGGTACAACACCGCCATAGGCGCTGTGCTCCTCGAGCTGGCTCAAGACGACGTCCGAACGCACCGTCGGCTGCCCGTCGACAGCTCGCTCGACCACTGCCGCGGCGGTTTCGTCGCAGCTTGTTTCGATGCCGAGGATGCGTAGAAAGGGCGCCATGAAACCTGATCGTTGATTGCGATGGGTCTTAAACCTGTTTACGAGGAACTCCGGTAACAACGGATCAATGCGGATGCAAACAAAACCTTTCCGGATCGGCACTCGAGGCAGCCCGCTGGCGCTCGCTCAGGCTCACGAAGCACGTGACAGGCTGATGGCGGCGCATGGGCTGCCGGAAGAGATGTTCGAAGTCGTCGTGCTGAGCACCAAGGGCGATCGCATCACCGACCGCTCACTGGCCGAGATCGGCGGCAAGGGACTTTTCACGGAAGAGTTGGAGCAGCAGCTTGCGAGCGGCGACCTCGACCTTGCCGTGCATTCCGCCAAGGACATGCCGACACAGCTTCCCGAGGAGCTCTGTCTGTCCGCCTACCTGCCGCGCGAGGATGTCCGCGACGCGGTAATCGGGCGCACAGCGCCAAGGCTGATCGACCTGCCTCATGGCGCGACTGTCGGCTCCTCGTCGCTTCGCCGCCAGGCGCTGATCCGCCGGATGCGTCCTGATATCAACGTCATTACCTTCCGTGGCCTCGTCGATACGCGGCTTAGAAAGCTGCAGGAAGGCCAGGTCGATGCGACGCTGCTTGCGCTCGCCGGATTGAAACGGCTCGGCAAGGTCGAGGTGATAACCGATATCCTCGCCGCGGAAACCTTTCCGCCCGCACCCGCTCAAGGTGCGATCTGCATAGAAAGCCGTATTGGTGATGCCCGCATCGACGCGCTCCTTGCTCCCATCAATGATACGGCAACCTTCGATGCCGTTTCCTGCGAGCGGGCCTTTCTCGCCGCCTTGGACGGCTCCTGCCGCACGCCGATCGCCGGTTATGCCGTCTGCGAAGGTGACCAGGTGCGCTTCTCTGGTTTGATCATCACACCGGACGGCCGTAACCAGCATGCCGTTACCGTCGATGGCCACAGGCGCGATGCGGCGGCATTGGGGACCCGTGCCGGGCAGGAGATCCGCGCACGCGCCGGCGGCAGCTTCTTTGACGACTGGAGTTGATGTGCCGATGCGCGTGCTCGTGACCCGTCCTCGACATTCGGGCGAGCGCACCGCCAGGCGTCTTCGCGACCTGGGACACGAACCGATATTGCTGCCCCTGTCACGACCGGTTCACGATGCAAATGCGGCGTTGCGCGGTTTGCGTATGACCAAGGGCACTATCGCGATCACCAGCGCCGAAGCGATCAGGGCACTCGCAAAGCCTGACGTCGAGCTAGCTACCCATCTCAAACGCCCGGTCTTTGCGGTCGGGGATGCGACGGCCGAAGAAGCGCGAGCGATCGGTTTTATCTCCGTCACGGCATCGGGCGGAAGCGGCACTGAGCTTGCCGAGACGATCGCGAAAAAGGCAGGCGGCCCGGTTCTCTATCTCGCCGGCTCGCCGAGAGCGGAGACCTTCGAGAAGCGCGCGCACGAAATCGGCCTGAAGATCACCGTCTCGGAATGCTACCGGATGGAGCCGACACCGATCGCCCCGCAAACGCTGGACACGATCTTTGAGCAGCAACCGCCGGATGCAATCCTCTTTTATTCACGCCAAACAGCCGAAAATTTCTTCCGCGCGGCCGAAGTGCGGATGCGGTCAGGCCGGACAGATGGAATACGTCTTCTCTGCCTCAGCAAATCGGTTGCCGAAGCGGTCCCGGCGTCGCTGCGGGGCACAGTGAGCATCGCTGTAATGCCGGAGGAGCGCAGCCTTTTGTCGCTCCTCTGAACGCCTTGTGCGCCCAAATTTTATCTAACCTCTTTTCTTGACTGGCATCACTGACTAGTTTCGTTGCAATGCATAAGTAAGAGGATCTCATGGCACCAGGAAATCCGCCTCGCCACTCGAAGAACACCGAAGAGCCGGTCACAATCGATCTGGATACGCAGGAATTTGCTTCTGCCAAGGATACCGAAACGAAAGCCGAGGAGCCGACCGGCGTATCGGATGTGAGCCCTGCGGATGAGCCTCCGGCGCAGCCCGAATTGACCAGCGAACCGTTGCCTGACGAAACGCCAAAGGCTGCTGCCGAACCCGAGCCCAAGACGAATGAGCCGGTTTCGCCAGCATCGCCCGCCCCGCTGCGCAGCAACATATCGGGCCTGATCGCCGCCGGTATTGTCGGCGGCCTGATCGCGCTTGTCGGTGCAGGCGCCATTCAATATGCGGGCTACCTGCCGGGTTCGTCCACGCCCGAGACACCATCCGCCGAGATTGCCAATTTATCCGCCGAGATCGACGGCCTCAAGCAATCGGTCGCCAATCTCGCCGCTGCCCCCGCTACGTCGGATAACGGTGCGCTGGAACAGCGCATCGCAGCGTTGGAGGCGACGGCAAAGACCTCGCCCGCTATGCCCGCCGACACAACCGCGGTCGACGCTCTCAATCAGAAGATTGCCGACCTGACCGCCCAGATCGATCAGTTGCGTGGCGCCGTCACGCAAGCCTCGGAGCAAAAAACCTCCAATAACGCCGATATCGAGCAACGTCTGGCTGAAGCCGAAAAGAAGCTCAACGAACCGCGGCAGGACGTCGCCGTCGCCAAGGCCATCGCCGCCGCCGCGTTGAAGGCGGCGATCGATCGCGGCGGGCCGTTCGTTGCCGAGCTCGACACCTTTGCTGGGGTCTCCCCCGATGATCCTGCCATTGCGGATCTGCGCAATTTCGCGGAGACCGGCGTTCCCTCGCGCGCCGAGCTTGTCCGCCAGGTACCGGACGTCGCAACGGCTATCGTCGATTCCATCAATCAAACCGATGCCAACCAGAGTTGGTCCGACCGGTTGATGGCGAGCGCCAAGTCGCTGGTGACGGTCCGCCCCGTCGGTAACATTGAGGGTGAGAGCGTCGAGGCGATCGCCGCGCGCATGGAAGACAAGGTGAAGAATGGCGACCTGCCAGGCGCCGCAGCCGAATGGGCCGATCTGCCGGCTCAGGCGAAACAGGCATCCGCCGCCTTCAAGCAATCGCTGGAAGCCCGCATCCGCGTCGAGGATCTCGTGGGCAGTGCCCTATCCAAGGCCGTTTCCAATGCTGGCAAGGAGGGCTGAGGCATGATCAGGCTCGTCATATTCGCCGTCCTCGTCCTCGTACTCGGCTATGGATTTTCTTGGCTGGCCGATCGCCCGGGCGATCTTTCATTGATCTGGGAAGGGCAACTCTACCAGACCCGTCTGATCGTTGCGGCAAGCGCCCTGATCGCACTCATTGCGGTCGTGATGATCCTGTGGTGGCTGCTGCGGACAATCTGGACGTCGCCTTATTCGGTTGGCCGCTATTTTCGTGCCCGCAAGCGCGATCGCGGCTATCAGGCGCTGTCGACCGGCCTGATTGCAGCAGGCGCCGGTAATGCACTGTTGGCCCGCAAGATGGCCGCCCGCTCCCGCGGTTTGATTCGCGCCGATCAGGAGCCACTGATCGCGCTCCTCGAGGCACAGGCCGCGTTGATCGAGGGCCGCCACGACGAAGCCCGCGCCAAGTTCGAAGAGATGACCAACGATCCGGAAACTCGTGAACTGGGTTTGCGCGGGCTGTATCTGGAAGCCAAGCGGCTCGGCGCCAATGAAGCGGCGCGCCAATATGCCGAAAAAGCCGCCGACAACGCGCCCTACCTCCCTTGGGCCGCCCAGGCAACGCTCGAGTATCGCAGTCAGGCCGGTCGCTGGGATGATGCGATCCGCCTGCTAGAGCAGCAAAAGGCGGGTCGTGTCATCGAAAAGTCCGAGGCTGACAGGCTTCGTGCCGTTCTGCTGACGGCTCGCGCCACCGAGAAACTCGAGAGCGATCCGGCCGGCGCGCGCGACGATGCCACGTATGCCCTCAAGCTCGCCGCCGACTTCGAACCTGCCGCAATCATCGCCGCCAAGGCGCTGTTTCGCGAAGACAAGCTGCGCAAGGCGGCATCCATCCTCGAACAGGCGTGGAAGTCAGCGCCGCACCCGGACATCGGCCGCACCTATGTTCGCGCCCGCAGCGGCGATTCTGCTGCCGACCGCCTAAAGCGTGCCGAGCGCCTGGAGGGGATGCGGCCAAACAACGTCGAATCCCTGCTTCTCGTGGCGCAGGCCGCTCTCGACACTCAGGATTTTGCCAAGGCCCGCGCCAAGGCGGAAGCCGCTGCCCGTATCGAGCCACGCGAAGCCGCCTTCCTGCTGCTGGCCGATATCGAGGAGGCCGAAACCGGCGATCAGGGCCGCATTCGCCATTGGCTAGCGCAGGCGCTCAAGGCGCCGCGCGATCCGGCATGGGTGGCGGATGGCTTCGTTTCCGACAAATGGTTACCGCTCTCGCCGGTGACCGGTCGATTGGATGCCTTTGTCTGGAAGGCACCGTTCGACCATGTGGATAAAGCGGTCGATGAGAGCACGACAATCTCCATCGACAGCGCATTGAAAACACTGCCGCCGGTCCGCGATGGTCGCACCGAACGCATGGCCAGCGATCACCGCATCATCGAACTGGAGCGAGCTGCCACGATAGCCGAGGCAGTGCGTCCATCTCCCAAACCGCCGGCGCCCAGCAAGCAAGCGGCGGACGCAGCAACTTCACCCGAACCGCGCCCCTTCTTTGGTGGCCTGCCGGACGATCCCGGTGTTCGCAATCCAGCGGCAGAGCCGGAACCCAAGACGCGGCTTCGCCTTTTCTAGACAAACAGGATCTAAATGTTCGAACGCTTCCAGGAATTCTTTCAGAATCTGACTTCCGACAATGCAAAGAAAGGTTTCGCGCCCGACGATCCACGCATCGCGGTGGCCGCGCTCTGCATGCAGGTCATGGAGGCGGACGGGCAGGTCAAGGACAGCGAGACAAAGCGGCTTCGCAAGCTGCTGAAAGACCAGTACGGGCTCGACCGCAAGCAACTCGATGCACTGATGGCCGCTGGCCAGGAGGCGGAAAGCGATGCTGTCGACTACTACCGCTTCACCTCGGATCTCAAACGCCACCTCAACACGGAGCAAAGGCTCGAACTGATCGGGATCCTCTGGGACATCGTCTATGCCGATGGCGAACGCAGCGAGATGGAGGATGATGCGATCTGGCGCATCGCCGAACTTCTCGGTGTTTCCGCGCGCGAACGGATCCAGAAGCGGCAGGAGGCAGCCCGCCGAGTCACAGACGCCGAGGTGGTACAGGACGATGCCGACTGACCGCTTGCCAGAGCCCGGCCAACCTCCGGTCCTGATTGTTCTGCATCAGGAGCACTCGAGCCCTGGCCGCGTCGGTCAACTGCTGGTCGAGAAGGGGTATCGGCTCGATATCCGGCGCCCGGTTCTTGGCGACAAGCTTCCCTCGACGCTTGCCGAACATGCGGGCGCCGTCGTCTTCGGCGGACCAATGAGCGCCAACGATGCGGATGATTTCGTCAAGACGGAGATCAATTGGCTCGATGTGCCGCTGAGAGAAAAACGTCCGCTGCTCGGCATCTGCCTTGGCGCACAGATGCTGGCCAGGCAACTCGGCGGCAAGGTTCAGGCGAATGCCGATGGTTCCACCGAGATCGGTTGGTATCCGCTACGCCCGACCGAGAAAGGCCGTCTGCTGATGCACTGGCCGAGGATGGTTTATCACTTTCACCGCGAAGGCTTTGACTTGCCGCACGGCGCGGAGTTGCTGGCGGAAGGCGACACCTATCCCAATCAGGCCTTTCGCTATGACGGCCATGCCTGGGGTCTGCAGTTCCATGCCGAGCTGACACGCGCGATGATGCACCGCTGGGTGGTTCATGGCGCGCATCGCTTCATCCTTCCGAACGCGCAGCAGGGTCGCGAACATCTGGAAGGGCGCATGCTATTCGACGCGCCGCTGAAAGCATGGTTGAACGAGTTCCTCGATATTGTTTTCGAGGGCAAGACGTCCAAATCCGTCGTAACATCCAAAGCCGCCCTTCCCGCTTAGCAACGTGCGCCCTGCACCACGTCGTGCTAGAATCGCGTGCACTGCCACTCTGGCGATACTCACCAGCAAGAAGGCGTTCCGATCCGAGATGAGATCTTGGAATTGCCGTGCCCGAACAGTGACGACCAAAGCTATTTCCGGAGGAGTTCCATGGCCAACTACGAGCAGAGACTTGCCGCGATGGGATTGGTTCTACCGCAACCCCTGAAACTGCCTTCCAACATGGTCCTTCCATTTCCCTGGGTGAATGTGCGCGGCAATCGCGCATTCGTGTCTGGCCATGGTCCGCAGAATACCGATGGCACGCCCGCCGGCCCGTTTGGAGCCGTCGGCGAGAACATCTCCATTGAGGAGGCCAAGGCATCTGCTCGGAAAGTAGCCCTTTCCATGTTGGGCAGCCTGAAGCGGGAGTTGGGCAGTCTCGATCGCATTACCGGTTGGTGCCGCGTGTTCGGTATGGTGAATTGCGCGCCGCGCTTTGCCAATCCGCCAGCCGTAATCAACGGTTTCACCGAACTGATCATCGAGGTGTTCGGACCGGAGGTTGGCAGTCACTCCCGATCCGCGATCGGCGTTGCCGGTCTGCCGCTGAATTTTCCAGTCGAAATCGAAGCAGAGCTCATCGTCTCTACCTGAAGGCCGTTACACCGGCTCTCGGCGCTCCGGCGCAGCAAGCGTGTCGATTCTGCGCAGCTTCGGGAAGCTCGTTGCCCAGATCGCCGCCACGGCAAGTGTTCCGATGCCGCCAATGACAACAGCAGGCACGGCACCGAAAATGGAAGCCATCGTGCCCGCTCGAAATTCGCCGAGTTCGTTGGAGGCACCCACGAAGACCATGTTGACGGCATTGACCCGGCCACGCAATTCGTCCGGCGTCCAAAGGGCGATCAGGCTCTCCCGCACATAGACGGATATCATATCGGCCGCACCCATGATGGCCAGAGCTGCAATCGACAGTTCCGTGCTGCTCGAGAACCCGAATACGATCGTGCCGATGCCGAACAGGGCGACGCCGATGAACATCGCAAGGCCCGCACTATGCTTGAGGGGATAGGCAGCGAGAAAAATCGCCATGGCGATCGCGCCGACGCCCGGCGCCGAGCGTAGTAGGCCGAGCCCCCAGGGGCCGAGCGTCAGGATATCCCGCGCGAAGATCGGCATCAGTGCCGTCGCACCACCAAGCAGCACCGCAAAGAGATCGAGCGAGATGGCGCCGAGCACGACTTTTTCGACACGGATGAAGCGGAAGCCACCGAGGATCATATCCCAGCTCTTGGCTTCGCCGGTCGTCTTCTGCGGCGGCTTGGGGATCATATAGAGCAGTGCGGCGCCAAGGGCGGCGAAGACGACAGCGACGGTGTAAGCCGTATGCGGGCTGACGCCATAGAGGAGGCCACCAAGAACGGGCCCTGTGATCGCCGCGAGCTGCCACGAAGACGAATTCCAGGCGATGGCATTCGACAAATCCTGCGGCGGCACCAGGTTCGGCGCCAGCGATTGCACTGCGGGCGACATGAAGGCGCGCTCGATGCCGAAAACCAGCAGAACGGCAAATACAGGTAACGGCGAGAACGTGCCCGTTATCGTCATCAATAGCAGGGCCAGCGTACACAAGGCGCTGACGAGCGAGCAGATGGCGGCGATCGCACGTCGGTTATGCCGGTCGGCGACGGATCCCGTGACAAGGATCAGGACCAGCGACGGCAGAAATTGCACGAGGCCAATCAGGCCGAGATAGATCGCGCTGCCAGTCTGGTCGTACATCTGCCAGCCAACCGCGACACTGACGATCTGTTGCGAAAAGGACAGGAGAAATCGGGCGAAAAAGAACCGGGTGTAAGACGGATGCCGGAACGCGGCAAAACGATCTCCGGTTGGCGAAAAGGACATGGAAGTTTTCCAGGACAACAAGCCAGACGCCAACGCACGACGCCGCTGTTAAACATGATTTACAATGCGTTTCGAGAGAGCACTTGCCCGTTTAGTCGCCAATGTCTACATGTCTGTCAACAACGAACTGGAGACGGCAATGCTTGCGCTTTTTCAAACCATTGATTTGGCGTTGAATCTCTACACTTGGGTGCTGATCGCCAGCGCCATCTTTTCTTGGCTGTACGCGTTCAACGTAATCAACTCCAGCAATCAGTTCGTCAATTCGGTCGGCATGTTCCTCTACAACGTGACCGAACCGCTGCTGCGACCGATCCGCCGCGTGCTGCCGAACCTCGGCGGCATCGATATCTCGCCAATCATCCTGCTGCTGATCATCTTCTTCGTGCGCTCGCTGATGTGGAATTCGATCTTCCCGCTGGTGGCATGAACTGGCCCTGGGCCGCATTCACCGACCATATAGCTCTGACGATTCGTCTGACGCCAAATGGCGGACGCGATGCAATCGACAGCGTGGAGACGGACGCCGAGGGCAAGCCCCACCTCAAAGTCAGAGTGACTGCCGTTCCTGAGAAGGGCAAGGCGAACAAGGCGTTGGTAACACTGCTGGCCAAGTCGCTTGGTGTCGCAAAGTCGTCGGTCAGCCTCGCCTCAGGCGAAACCTCGCGTAAAAAAATCCTCCGGATCGATGGCGACCCGGAGGATTTGATCACGAAACTGAAAGCCCTTATCGAGAACTGATCAGGCCTTGTCCTTCTTGAAGCGTTCGATCGCCTCAAGGATCAGCTGTCCGGCTTCCTTTGAGTCACCCCAACCGTAGATCTTCACCCACTTGCCGGGCTCGAGATCCTTATAGTGTTCGAAGAAGTGCTCGATCTGCTTCAGCGTGATCTCCGGAAGATCGGTGTGGTCCTTCACCTTCTCATAGCGCAGCGTCAGCTTTGGCGACGGCACGGCGATGATCTTCTCGTCCTTGCCGGAATTGTCTTCCATCTTGAGAACGCCGATCGGGCGCACGTTGATGACGCAGCCCGGAACCAGCGGACGCGTGCTGGCGATCAGGACGTCGATCGGATCGCCGTCTTCGGAAAGCGTGTGCGGCACGAAGCCGTAATTGCCCGGATAGGTCATCGGCGTATAGAGGAAACGATCGACAACGAGCGTACCGGCTTCCTTGTCCATCTCGTACTTGATCGGGTGGCCGCCAACGGGCACCTCAACGATTACGTTGACATCTTCCGGCGGGTTCTTGCCGATGGAAATCGCGTCAATGCGCATAGAGCTTCCCTCTAAGGTTAAGTCGATGGTTGCCAGATACTGGGAATCATCCCGCAACGCAACACGCCAGTGCGGATTTCAGGTCCGCCTGCGGGCGTCGACAAGCCACCCCTCAAGACGACACACGACTTCCGTGTTGGTCGTGCGCAAGGGTCGTGCCGGACCCGAGCAGCGTCACTTGTTGGCTCAAGGGAATGTGGCGGAGGTGAGGACCGAGTCGCCTCAGCCCTCTCCACAAGTGGTGGCCAAGCATCATTCGACGCTGCAGCCGGTAGGTAAGTATACCGGTCACCAAGCCGGATGCTACCGAGGTCGCGACCGGCAGCGGCGCCGTGAAGGTCTCGGGATTGCCGGTATCAAACAAGGCTTCAGGCAGGATACGATGCAGCAGGTAGATGTGATAGCTCGCGGTTGCGATCGAAACGAGGACGGCAGCAAGCGGCGCCGGCAGCCTCACCCGAGGCAGATAGAGAAGTACCGCAAGCACCGGCACCTGCATGCTGTAAAGGATCCATGAACCCGCCCAGTTTCCGCCTGTATAGGCCATGAGCGGCATGACCACGCACCCAGCGGCGATTACGGCAAGCCGTCTTCCCGCGGAATTCGCAAAAGCCGTGCACCATCCGAAAACCGCAAGGTGCAGCACCCAGGCAAGAGTGAATATCTGCCTTTGGCCAACTGGCCAAAGCGTTGGGATAACAAAGTGTGCGAGCACTGCAAGAGCCAGCAGCAGCATGCCGAAGCGGAACGGATCCTTCCCGGCGAAACGCCGAACGGGCGGCACGACAAACAGTGCGCCCCAAAGCAGCAACAACTGCGCAAAGGCTTCCACGAACCAGTAAAGATAAGGCAGCATCTCGTGCCGCTCTGGCTGCGCGAAGCCGAGGTTTCCAACAAGAAACACGGAGGCCCACGGCATTGCGCCCCAGGCAATACTGAAACCGAAAATGACGAGGTAGTAGGGCCAGAGAACGAGACCAAGCGGTCGCAAAAAGCGCTTGAGGTCACCGGCGAAAAGCGCGCGGGATTGGAAGCGTGCCAGCCCGTATCCGCACAGCACGAGCATTGTTCCGGCACCACCCGGAATGGGCCACGGCGTCGCATGGTGCAGCACGACCAATAGAATGGCAATCGATTTCAAGAGAATATCGCTGGCGATCGTTCGCTGGGCGCTCGTCGAATGCGATCGAGCCGAAAGAGCACCGACACTCATCTTTTCCCAACCATCCGGTACCGTGCCGAGCAGCCGCTCGAGACCGACCGTAAGCTCGAGATAACGCAGCGAATCTCCGCCAAGCTCTGCAAAGCTGTCCTGGGGCGACACCTGCTGGGGGAAAAACACCTCGCGAAACAGGCTGATGACCGTTGCTTTCGCGCGCGCCGGCTCCCCTTCCATGCGCAAGCGGAGTTGTTCGTAGTCGATCTTGCCGTTGGTCAGCCGTGGCAGTTCCTTAGTGGCGATTGCGCGCACCTGCGGCAAGCCGATACCTGCAAGCACCGCCAGCGCCTCCCGAACGTCTTCCTCGGCTTGCGGACCCGCAAAGGCCACAAGCAGTTGCTGGTCATTGCCAACAACAGCGGCTGCAATACCCTTCACAGCCAGCGCCGTTTCCAACGCATCATGACCGAGACGGACACCGCCAATCTTAGACATCCGTCGCAGGCGGCCCGTGATTCGAAACAGGCCGTTCTTATCGCACGTGGCAAGATCGCCGGTCCGAAGCTCCTCGATATCAGCGTCCGCCGCCAGATCTTGGCGCGTCTCAGCGTAACCGAGCATCACGTTTGGTCCGCGATAGACGAGTTCACCGGCAATATCCGAGCCCATGATCCTCATGCCCTCGTCGTCAACCAACCACAGTTCACCGCCCGGCACCGCAACCCCGATCCGATCAGCACTCCCTGGCAGGTGCTCAGGGGGGACATAAGCAATTCGCGCCGTGGCCTCTGTCTGCCCGTACATCGCAAAGAAGCGCTGTCCTTCGCCTTGCAGCCAGCTATGATAGCGTCGGACGGTCTCCGGCTCCATGCGTCCTCCGGCAACTGTCATGAAGCGAAGATCAGGATAGCTCTGTTCGCGAAATCCACGTTGCTCTAAAAGCTCGTAGGAATGCGGAACACCTGCGAAATTCGTGCATCGCGCCGCCCGGAAATCATCCAGGAATGTCGGCTCGAGGACCGATGTCCCGGGCATCCAGACGGCGGCACCGACCGCAAGGTGGGAATTGAGCACCGACAATCCGTAGGAGTAATGAAGCGGCAGGACTAGAGCACCGATATCGCCCGCGTGCAGGCCAAGATAGTCGGTGATCTGCTCTGCATTGGCGGCGACGGCCGTCTTCGACAGTCTCACGGCCTTGCCACTGCCCGTACTGCCTGATGTCACCAGCATCAGGGCGAGGTCAGGATGCACGGCCGCGTCACTGAAACTGTGGTTTGCTTCCATCAACCGCCAGCGCCCGCCTTTGCGGCGGTAGACGATCTCGGGCGCAAATCGCTCCATGAAGGACGACCACGCCACGTCATCCTCGGGCGGCAGCAACGCGACGGCGTGCCCGCCAGCAAGGGCTGCGAGATAGGCAATAATCGAATGCTCGGATTGTGCGGCCTCGATCGCGACGAGTTTCTTGCTCGTGCCCAACGCACCGCTTAGCGACGCAACACGATCGGCGAGTTCACTGTACGTGATTGCAGGTCGAAACGGCAGCAACAGGGCCGGCCTATCGCCCATGCGGTCGATACGCGTCCAAAAGCCGTCCAACATACTTGTTCCCCCACGCGGATCAAAAGCGTGAGGCGCGACTTATATAAGTTGAATATGATTTGCAAGTTTTCGCGACAGACAAAACGCTGTCAGGCAAGCCAATTCCGGTGAAAAAACCTAGCTCAAAGCTCGGCGCTTCAACCCCAGATGAAACCGATTTTCTTCAGCTGCTTTTGGTCGAAAGTTTCCATGCCCTCGCAATAGTCGACGCCGCCGTGGCTGCGATAGAACTGAGCGCCAGTCTCGTTTTCTTCGAGGCACCAGACAACCAGTCCATTGCAGCCGAGCGACTTCAGAAGCCGTCTGGCTTCACCAAAAAGCATGTGTCCGAGGCCAATCCCTTGGTATTCCGGCCGAAGATAGAGCTCGTAGATCTCGCCTTCCTGCGGAAGGGCACGGGCACGATTGAGGCCAAGCGTCGCGTAGCCCGCGACCGTACCAGCGACGTCGAGAACGAGCAGCGTAGCGGGCCCGCGGGTAGCCTTGCGCCACCAATTCTCACCGCGACGCTCGATCATCTGCCGCAATGCACGATGCGGGATGATCCCCGCATAGGTGTGCTGCCACGCAAGCCGATGCACTTCCGATATGGCTCGGGAATCGTGCGGTTCGGCCCGCCGAACATCGATCGACAACGTCTTCATAACGCTTACTCTGGTCCCATTGTCGGCAATTAACCATATGCGCGCCGCGCATTCAGGCCTTTTGCCCACAGGCTTAACATGTGGACGACATGTGAAATTTAACGCTTTTTTAACTATTGCGACAAGCGAGATTCGACGCGGCACACAATAAAAAACCCCGGCACGATGGCCGGGGTTAAGGGACTTCAAGACGCTTGGATGGCTCAGGCCATCTTCGCCTTGGCGAAGCGCTTGCGGTCATTCGCGTCAAGATACATCTTGCGCAGACGGATCGACTTCGGCGTCACTTCCATCAACTCGTCGTCCTGGATCCAGGAGAGCGCGCGGTCGAGCGTCATGCGGATCGGCGGCGTCAGCTTGACGGCTTCGTCCTTGCCGGCGGCGCGGATGTTGGTCAGCTGCTTGCCCTTCAAGACGTTGACCTCGAGGTCGTTGTCGCGGGAGTGGATGCCGATGATCATGCCCATGTAGACCTTTTCGCCGGGCTCGATCATCATGGGGCCGCGATCTTCCAGGTTGAACATGGCATAGGCCACGGCTTCGCCAGCAGCGTTTGCCAAGAGAACGCCGTTCGTACGGCCGCCGATTTCACCCTTGTAGGGCTGGTAGTCCTTGAACAGACGGTTCATCACGGCGGTGCCGCGCGTGTCGGTCAGAAGTTCCGACTGGTAGCCGATCAGGCCGCGGGTCGGTGCGTTGAACACCAGGCGAACGCGGTTGCCGCCCGAAGGACGCAGCTCGGTCATCTCAGCCTTGCGCTCGGACATCTTCTGCACGACGACGCCGGAATGCTCTTCATCAACGTCGATGACGACTTCTTCGATCGGCTCCATCAACTGGTCGTTCTCGTCTCGGTGCATGACGACGCGCGGACGCGACACGGCCAGTTCGAAGCCTTCGCGGCGCATGGTTTCGATCAGAACCGCAAGCTGCAATTCGCCGCGGCCGGAGACGTAGAACGAATCCTTGCCTTCGGCTTCTTCGATCTTGAGAGCGACGTTGCCTTCGGCTTCCTTGTAGAGACGGTCACGGATGACGCGCGAGGTGACCTTGTCGCCTTCGGTACCGGCCAGCGGGCTGTCGTTGACGATGAAGGACATGGTGACGGTCGGCGGGTCGATCGGCTGCGCAGTCAGTGCCTCGGTCACGGCCGGATCACAGAAGGTGTCGGCAACCGTGCCCTTGGAGAGGCCGGCGATCGCGACGATATCACCTGCATGCGCTTCGTCGATCGAGGTGCGCTCGATGCCGCGGAACGCGAGGATCTTCGAGATGCGGCCGTTTTCGATCAACTTGCCATCCTGGCCAAGAACCTTAACGGCCTGGTTCGGCTTGATCGAGCCGGAATTAATGCGGCCGGTGATAATGCGGCCGAGGAATGGGTTGGCTTCGAGGATCGTGCCGATCATCGTGAACGGGCCTTCGTGGACGGTCGGCTCGGGAACATGCTTGAGCACGAGGTCGAGAAGCGGCGTAAGACCCTGATCCTTCGGGCCCTCCGGATTGACGTTCATCCAGCCATCGCGGCCCGAACCGTAGAGGATCGGGAAATCGAGCTGTTCGTCTGTTGCGTCGAGGTTCGCGAAGAGGTCGAAGACCTCGTTGATGACCTCTTCGTGGCGACCATCAGGACGGTCGATCTTGTTGATCGCGACGATCGGGCGGAGGCCGACCTTCAGCGCCTTCGACACGACGAACTTCGTCTGCGGCATCGGGCCTTCCGACGAGTCGACCAGAACGATCGCGCCATCCACCATCGACAGGATGCGCTCGACTTCGCCACCAAAATCGGCGTGGCCGGGGGTGTCGACGATGTTGATGCGGACACCCTTCCACTCGACTGAGGTCGCCTTGGCAAGAATCGTGATGCCGCGTTCCTTTTCCAGATCGTTGGAGTCCATGACGCGTTCTGCGACGCGCTGGTTCTCGCGGAACGAGCCGGACTGTTTCAGGAGCTCGTCAACCAGTGTCGTCTTGCCATGGTCAACGTGCGCGATAATCGCGATGTTGCGAAGTGCCATATGTCTGTATCTCTGAAGCTGGGGCGCCGCGCTGGGAGAAGGCGCCAATTTCATTTGGGCGGCTCATACAGTGTTTTTCGCGTTTGCGAAAGGGGGAAAGCCGGATTGCCTGCCATGCATGACGTCAACTCGATATCTGCGGGTCAAGCGTCATCCGCCACAGTTCAGTATCGTTCCGGTCCATCAGCCTCACGGTCAGTTGCTCGGTCTGCCCATCGATGTCGACGAGCCCAAAGAACTGCATGCCGACCGACGGCGGCAAGTTCTGCTCCGCGCCACCGGGCGCTGCTTTCATGAACTTCACCTGTGGCCCGAAAGTCATGTCGAGTTGCTGCGGACCGTAGGTACCGGAATGAAGGGGACCGGCAACGAATTCCCAGAACGGCAGGAATTCGTGGAATTTGGCCTTGCCGGGGTCGTAGTAGTGCGCGGCCGTATAGTGCACATCAGCCGTCAGCCAGATCATGTTGAAGATGCCGGCATCGTGGATGAAGCGTAGCAGATCGGCGAACTCCAGCTCGCGGCCAAGCGGGGCACCATTGTCGCCATTCGAGATCGACTCGCTGCCACTCCGGCGACCATAGTCGTCCCAGATCACCAGCCCGATCGGCAAATCGCAGGCAATCACCTTCCAGGTCGCCGTCGAGCGCACCAGCTCGCGCTTCAGCCACGCCACCTGACGCTCGCCCAACAGACGGGAGGCATCGGAGACAGTGGCGTCACCGCCATGGCTGTTGCGTCCGCGATAAGAGCGCAGGTCGACGAAGAAGAGATCGAGCAGCGGCCCGTATGAAACCTTGCGGTAGATCCGGCCCGGCTCATCGGCGACATAGCGGATGGGAGTCATCTCGTGAAACGCCCGGCTGGCGCGACCAGTGAGCGCCGAAACGGACTTTTCGGTGTAGCGGTCGTCGTCGCGCAGGTCCGTCGAGGGCGACCAGTTGTTCAAGACCTCGTGGTCATCCCATTGATAAAAGACCGGACAGACGGCATTGAGCGCCTTCACATGCTCATCGAGCAGGTTATAGGACCATTGCCCGCGAAACTGCTCCAACGTCTGGGCGATCTCGCGCTTTGCGTCGGTGACGATCCTGTTCTTCCAAACTCCCCCGTCTCGCAACCTGATCTCGTCGGGCATGGGATTGTCGGCATAGATCGTGTCACCGGAATGGATCATGAAGTCCGGGCGATGGTAGGCGATCGTCGCATAGGCGCGCATGCCGTCATCGTCGATGCCCCATCCCTGCCCGGCCGTATCGCCCGACCAGGCAAACCGGATGCTACGCTTGCCCACCGATGCCGTGCGAAACTGCCCTTGGATTGACTCGGACAAATCATTGATGTCCTGCAGGTTGGCCGCACAGAACCGGTAAAATATCTCCTGATCGGGCGGGAGATCCCGAAGCAGCAGCTTTCCGGCAAGACCGGTTTGCGGCGTGACGTCTATCGGCGCTATGCGCACCGCATTGGCGAACCTGTCGCTCGTTGAATACTCGACAGCGAGTCGCGCCGGCCGGTCCACCTGCGTCCAGATCACGCCGGAACTCGCATCGACGTCGCCGGATTGCACACCATACGTGAAGAGCGGTCGGCTGGAAGAGCCCCGCGCATAATAGGGCATCGCCAGCCCTGCCACCGCAAATCCGCCGACCTCGCCCATTGATGAGAGAAAGCGTCGGCGGGTCGTCGTCTCGGTCAATTTCATGCCATGGCGTATCCGGCTTGCGGGAATGGAAGAGATTCTCCCGCACCGACCCTACGGCGGCCGTCATGTCATCACCTTGAAGATGGCATGACGGTTTTTCGAAACTTCGACGACAGTTTTGTTAGGCGATCGCCTCAAGCATCACTGCCGGACAGTTCTTCGAAGGTCGCTAGACCCTTCTTCACCAGCATGGCATCCGGGCTCGGCAGCTTGCCTCGGAAAGCCTTGTAGGCGTCCTCGGGATCGATCGCGCCGCCGACGGAATAGATGTTATCCTTGAGCTTGGCAGCCAT
The DNA here is from genome assembly GCF_050644135.1 of Rhizobium sp. YTU87027. Lineage (NCBI taxonomy): Bacteria > Pseudomonadati > Pseudomonadota > Alphaproteobacteria > Hyphomicrobiales > Rhizobiaceae > Rhizobium > Rhizobium sp. YTU87027. Next base: position 3,141,273 of record NZ_CP098440.1, read on the forward strand.
CTCGCGATTGAACGCGTCGCCGGTTTCCTCAAAGGCGGCAAAGGCATCGGCATCGAGAACCTCGGACCACATGTAGGAATAGTAGCCGGCTGAATAACCACCCGAGAAGATGTGCTGGAAGTGCGGCGAAGCATGTCGCATGACGATCGACTTCGGCATGCCGAGCTCCGACAACACCTCGGCCTGTACCGCCATCGGATCCTCGACCTTGTCGCGAGTGTGGAACGCCATGTCGACGAGCGCGGACGAGGTAAACTCGACCGTATTGAAGCCGGAATTGAACGTCCGCGCCGCCAGAACCTTGTCGAGCAGGGCCTGCGGCATTGGCTCGCCGGTTTCAAAGTGCACGGCATATTGCTTCAGGATCGCAGGCACCGTCAGCCAGTGCTCGTAAAGCTGCGACGGCAGCTCAACGAAATCGCGTGAGACACCCGTGCCCGAAACCGAGGGGTAGGTGACGTTTGACAGCATCCCGTGCAGCGCATGGCCGAACTCGTGGAACAGCGTGCGCGCGTCATCGAGCGACAGTAGCGCCGGCTTGCCCTCGGCGGGCTTCGCGAAGTTGCAGACATTGTAGATGATCGGCAATTCGCCATTGCGGCCGTTCTTCAACGGCAGCTTGTGCTGCGACTGGAAAGAGCTCATCCAGGCGCCCGAGCGCTTCGAGCTGCGGGCGAAATAATCGCCGAGGAAGAGCGCGACCAGCCTGTCTTCGCGATCGCAGATCTCGAAGACGCGGACGTCGGGATGGTAGGCTGGAACGCCCTTCTTCTCGACGGCGCGAATGCCGAATAGCCGGCCAGCGACATCGAAGCAGGCATCGATGATCTTCTCAAGCTGCAGATAAGGCTTCAGCTCCGCCTCGGAGAAATTGAACCGCTGCGCCCGGATCTTCTCTGCATAGTGCCGCCAATCCCAGGGCATGACGTCGTGGTTCTTGCCTTCGTCCGCGATCAACTTGGCGATGTCGGCTTCTTCCTCGCCGGCACGCTTTACCGCCTTCGCCCATACCTCCCGAAGCAGGTGGTTCACGGCTTCAGGCGTCTTTGCCATTGTATTGTCGAGCTTCAATTCAGCGAAGTTGCCGTAGCCGAGCAGCTTTGCCACCTCGTCGCGGAGCGCAAGCGTATCCCTGATAATGCCGCGGTTGTCAGTGGCGCCATCGTTCTCGCCGCGCGCAACCCAGGCCTTGAAGGCCTGTTCCCGCAGGTCCCGCCGCTCGGAGAAGGTCAGGAACGGCTCGATGATGGAGCGCGACAGCGTCACGGCAAACTTGCCCTCTTCGCCACGCTCGCGCGCAGCCGCCGCCATCGCATCCTTCAGAAATTCCGGAATGCCGTCGAGATCCGCGCCGTCGGAAAGGATCAGCGCCCAGCTCTTCTCGTCGGCAAGCACGTTCTGACCGAACTGGGTACCGAGGCCGGCAAGCTTCTCGTTGATCCCCGCAAGCTTCTCCTGCTCAGCCTTCGGCAGTTTCGCGCCCGATTTGACGAAGCCCTTCCAGTGCCGCTCCAGCACCCGTGTCTGCTCCAGCGTCAATCCGAGGCTTTCGCGCGCTTCCCACAAGGCGTCGATGCGCGCAAACAGCGCCGCATTCATGCCGATCTTGGAATAGTGGCGCGACATCTTCGGCGAGATATCCCGCTCCAGCGCCTGGATCGTATCATTGGTATGAGCGCCCGCCCGGTTCCAGAACAATGCCGACACACGCGACAGCTCGTCGCCCGCGATCTCGAGAGCAACGACGGTATTCTCGAATGTCGGCGCCTCTGGATTCCCCGCGATCGCGTCGATCTCTTCCTCATGCGCGGCAAGTGCTGCATCGAAGGCCGGAGCGAAGTCGCCATCATTGAGGGCATCGAAACGCGGCAGGCCGTGGAGACCGTTCCATTCAACGAGTGCGGGATTGTATTCTGGTGTGGAAGGCATGCGGGGATCCTTTGTGGCAGGCAACTGAACAGGCAATATAGGGATGCGGATCCGCAATTGGTATCGCCGATCAGACGCACATCTCCCGGCCGGACTACGGAAAGTTCATGGCAAGAAATGATGCATAAGAATTAACTAATCGTTAACGATTGACGTACGTTCGCCATGCGCGGTAGCTTCACGCATCATCTTTTTGCAAGTGGATACGCGTCATGGAAATCCTTTCTGTGCGGTCTTCGCCGAATTTTCTTTTCAGAGAAAACTCCGATAATTCCAGCAGTTACACCGAATTAGAAGCGCAATTCGGCACGGCGACGAAGGCCCAGACGGCATTTCACATCGATGAAACGAACGCGGATACGCCTGATTTTTCCGCCATCAGCGCCAGCGAACTGCGCCAATATGCGAGGCAGAGCTTCGATGCTGGCGCGATCGATCAGGATACGTTTGCCGCGATCTCCGAGCCGCTGCCGATGCGGACGATCGATCCGTCAGGCAACATCCTTGATCTGTCCGATATTACCGACGCGACGAGCTTCAATTTCCGGGATTACTACAAGGACCAGCTCCAGATCGCGACATCGATCGGCGACCCGCAAACGGTGGCACGGCTCGATTCCGTCGTCAGCTTCCTTAACGTCTGATCTCAGGCTTTCCGCCATCCGAGCAAGCCGGGCGTCGCATGCCAGAGCGCCTGTGCTGCAAAGCCCATGAAGAGAACACCGGAGCAGCGCACGATCAGCCGTTCGTGCGAACGATAGAAACGTCGGACCGTTCCTGCGCCAATAATGGTGATCAGGAACATGTCCGCTACGATGAAACCCAGGAACGAAACCGCCAGCAGGATCGGCAACGTGTGAAACTGCAGTGCGCTCGCCGAACCCGCAACGAGCGCGGTAAACGTCGCGAGTGCAACCGGATATCCCTTCGGATTGGTAACGCCGAAGATCAGGCCGCGGCGGAACGGCCGCTCCACGACCATGAGAGCCTGCCCCTCACCCTTCGGCTTTGCCCGCACGGCATTCCAGCCGATCCAGGCAAGGTAGAAACCACAGACAAGGCCAAGCGCGTCAAAGACGAAGGTACCGATCGTCTTCGCACCGATGATCGCAATCAGCGCCAGCGATGCCCACAGCAGATCACCGACCAGATGGCCGCCGACGAACAGAGCGCCAGCACGGCGTCCCTGCCCTGCCCCGATACCAAGCAGCGCCAGAAACGCAGGCCCAGGAATGAGCACGTAGAGAAGAGCTGCCAGAAAGGCGCCCGCGAGCAAGGATTGCGTCATCGACAAACTCCGGAAAGGACAGTCGCAGCTTATGCGCCAATCGAAAGGCGTCAAGCTGTCATGGCGATCCATCAGATTTTTGAATTGCCGTATCACGCGGCTTCCGACAGAAGGGAAGCGGCCGCCCTCACGCGGATTGCGCATGTCACCAAAGACCGAGTATCCTCTATGCCCCCATTCCGGATGAGTGAACGGCGAACGAGCATGCTCGGAGCGCTTCTCGCAACCATCGGCCCGATCTCGATGTCGATCTATACGCCGGCGATGCCGGAGCTTGTCCATGCGTTCCAGACGTCCGACTCGGCGATCAAGATGACGCTCTCGGTCTATTTCGCCGGCTTCTCCGTTGCGCAACTGCTTGCCGGTCCGCTTTCGGATGCCTTCGGCCGCCGTGCGGCGACGCTCCTGTTCATCGGCATCTATGTCGTCGGCAGCATGCTCGCCGCCTTTGCGCCCGGCATTGAATGGCTGCTTGCCGGTCGCCTGATCCAGGGAATTGGCGCCTCCGTCGGGATTACGGTGGCGCGCGCCATTGTGCGTGACCAGTTCACCGGAACGGAAGCCTCCCGCATCATGAACCTGATCGGCATCATGATCGCGATCGGACCGGCCGCTGCACCGACGGTCGGCGGCCTGGCGCTGGCCGCCTTCGGCTGGCAGTCGGTCTTCTTCCTGCTGATCGGCTTCGGACTGCTGATCTGTTTTGGGGTGATCGTGTTCATGCGCGAAACAAGCGTGCCGGACCCGCGCCGCGCGCTCCCTGTCCCTCTGATTCGCGCTTATCTGGAGCTTGCGCGCGAAAGCCGCTTCGTCTCCGCCTCGTTCGTCCTTGGCGGCTCGATCGGCGCACTCTACGCGCAGGCGACGCTGCTCCCGTTCATCCTCATCAAGGTCGTCGGTCTGTCACCGACCGCCTTCGGCCTCGGCATGCTGATGCAATCAGGCTCCTACTTCCTCGGCTCCGTCTGCCTTCGCTACGCCGCACCCCGCTTGGGCGGCGACGGCTCCGTGCGCGTCGGGCTTGGGCTGCTCGGGCTCGCCGGCATCATGATCGCACTGTCAGTCCACTTCGTCACGCCATCCTATCTCTCGATCATGGGGCCGATCGCATTCCTGGCCTTCGGATTGGCGTTCCTGACGCCGCACATGACGACATCCGGCCTTTACCCCTTCCCGCATATCGCCGGCTCGGCGTCCGCAATGATGGGCTTTATTCAGATGGGTGGCGGCTTTGCCGGCGGCGTCGCGGGCTCGTTGATCGGCATGCCGCTGCTTGCCTTCGGATCGGTGATCCCGATCATGGCAATGATTTCGATCATGAGCTACCTCTGGTTCGTGCGCGCCTCGCAACGCGCAGCAGCACTTTCCCACGCCACAACGGGCGAATGAAAAAGGCCCACACGAGGCGGGCCTTTGATCTCTTGCGGCTGCTCTCGGTTACTTCGAGAGGTTGCGCTTGGCGAGCGTTCGCAGACGCAGCGCGTTGAGCTTGATGAAGCCGGCGGCGTCCTTCTGGTCGTAGGCGCCCTGATCGTCTTCGAAAGTAACCAGCTTGTCGGAATAGAGCGACTTCGGGCTCTCGCGGCCGGTGACCATGACATTGCCCTTGTAGAGCTTCAGCGTCACTTCGCCTTCGACATGCTCCTGGCTCTTGTCGATCAGCGCTTGCAGCATTTCGCGCTCCGGCGAGAACCAGAAGCCGTAGTAGATCAGCTCGGCATAGCGCGGCATCAGCTCGTCCTTGAGGTGCGCGGCACCGCGGTCGAGCGTGACGGATTCGATGGCGCGATGCGCGGCAAGCAGGATCGTGCCGCCTGGCGTCTCATAGACGCCGCGCGATTTCATGCCGACGAAACGGTTCTCGACGAGGTCGAGGCGACCAATGCCGTTGTCACGGCCGTAGTTGTTGAGCGTTGCGAGCAACGTTGCCGGGCTCATGCGTACGCCGTTGATCGAAACAGCGTCACCCTTCTCGAAGCCGACCTTGATAACAGTTGCCTTGTCGGGAGCCGCTTCCGGAGAAATCGTGCGCATATGCACGTATTCAGGCGCCTCCTGCGCGGGATCTTCGAGAACCTTGCCCTCGGACGAGGAGTGCAGCAGGTTGGCGTCGACGGAGAACGGCGCTTCGCCCTTCTTGTCCTTGGCGACCGGGATCTGGTGCTTTTCAGCGAACTCGAGCAGGTCGGTACGGCTCTTGAACGACCAGTCGCGCCACGGCGCGATGATCTTGATATCGGGGTTCAGGGCATAAGCGGAAAGCTCGAAACGAACCTGGTCGTTGCCCTTGCCGGTAGCACCATGCGCGATCGCATCGGCGCCGGTCTTGCGGGCGATATCGATCAGGTGCTTGGAGATCAGCGGACGGGCGATCGAGGTGCCGAGCAGATAGACACCCTCATAGACCGCATTGGCGCGGAACATCGGGAACACGAAGTCCCTGACGAACTCTTCGCGCACATCCTCGATGTAGATCTCCTTGATGCCGAGCATCTCGGCCTTCTTGCGTGCCGGCTCCAACTCTTCGCCCTGGCCGAGGTCAGCCGTGAAGGTTACGACTTCGGCGCCGAGCTCGGTCTGCAGCCACTTCAGGATGATCGAGGTGTCGAGGCCGCCGGAATAGGCGAGGACGACTTTCTTTACGTCTTTGTGCGATGCCATGATGATGAGGTCCGTTGCAAGAGGGCGGCGGCAAACCCGCCAAGCCCGGTATGGCTGGGCACTTTTAGCGAGATCGGCGCAGGACGCAAGGGCAACGGCGACCATAGGCAGCCCGGATAATGTTTGACAGGCCGAAAGCGCAACCCATATCTGCCAGCGTCCTGACAATGCTGAGGAGAGGCTGGCCGTGACGAAAATTCAAGACATCATCAAGAAATCCAATGTCGCCGTCATCACCGGCGGTGCTTCCGGCATCGGGCTTGCCGCGGCAAAACACTTTGCTCGTGCGGGCATGAGCGTCGCCATCGCCGATCTCGGCGGCGACCGGCTGGCGGAGGCTGCAAGCGAGCTGAAGTCGATCTCCGGAGAGGAGCATGTGCTCGCCGTTGAGACCGACGTGGCGCAGAAGGACTCGCTGGACGCGCTTGAACGCACCGTGATTCAGCGCTTCGGCCGCGTGCATGTCCTCATGAACAATGCTGGCATTGGCCCGGAGACGTCGATCTTCAGCGCCCAGGCCAATTGGGACAGCATCCTCGGCGTCAACCTGCTTGGCGTCATCAACGGAACGCGAACCTTCGGCCAGCATATGCTCTCGCACGGCGAACCGGGCCTTATCATCAACACCGGTTCCAAGCAGGGCATCACCACGCCACCCGGCAATCCGGCCTATAACGTCTCGAAAGCTGGTGTGAAGGTGTTCACCGAAGCGCTCGAGCATGAACTGCGTAACACAGAAGGCTCGAAGATCTCGGCCCACCTGCTGATCCCCGGCTTCGTCTTCACCGGCCTCACCAAGGGCGACCGCACCGAGAAGCCAGCCGCCGCATGGACTGCGGAACAGACGGTCGACTTCATGATCAAGAGCCTGGAACGCGGCGACTTCTACATCCTCTGCCCCGACAACGACGTCGCCCGTCCGGTGGACGAACGCCGCATGGCCTGGGCGATGGGTGACATCATCGAGAACCGCCCACCGCTGTCGCGCTGGCACAAGGATTATGCCGACAAGTTCAAGGCCTATCTCGAACGGAAGGAATAGTTCGTATTAGAAGGTTTGATTAGACATTTTCTGAGAGCCGGATAAAAGCACCCAACGTTATTCCGGCTTTCAGAGTGTAACATGGACTTTCTGCCCAGCATTGCCACGCTTCTCGCCTTTGCTGCCGCAACCCTTCTGCTTGCGGCAACGCCTGGCCCAGACATGACGCTTTCCATCAGCCGTGCGCTGGCACAGGGCAAGAAGGCTGCACTCTTCGTCGTCCTTGGCACCAGTCTCGGGATTGTCGTTCATACCATGCTGGTGGCTTTCGGTGTCTCAGCGCTGATCACCGCGTCGCCGACCGCCTTCCTGATCCTGAAGACCGGCGGTGCCGCCTATCTGCTTTGGCTTGCCGTCCAGGCGATCCGCTATGGCTCGAAGTTTTCGGTCAACAAGGTGGAAGCCTCAAAAGGCACGCCGCTTGCCAACATCTCCTCGGGTTTCTGGGTCAACCTGCTGAACCCCAAGGTCATCATCTTCTTCATGACCTTCCTGCCGCAGTTCGTCAGTACTGGCGACCCGACGGTGACGCAGAAGCTGCTGTTTCTCGGCTTCTGCTTCATCCTGATCGGCATGCCTGTGAACGCTGCTGTGGTCTTTGCGGCCGACTGGCTGGCCAGCTGGCTGCAGACCAACAAGAAGGTTTTGCGCGGCATGGACTTTACCTTTGCCGGCGTCTTCTCCGTCTTCGCGGCAAAGATCCTGCTGACGCAGGCGCGTTAAGCGACCTCCGGGAAGCTGGCTTCCCGGAATGCCTAGCCTCAGCCGATCAGCAGTGCGTCATCGTCCAGCGTCTGGCCGCGCATCTTGCGGAACATCGCGATCAGGTCTTCGACCTGCAGCGTCTTGCGGCTGTCGCCGCTGACGTCGAGAACGATCTCGCCACCGTGCAGCATGATCGTACGGTGGCCATAATCGAGCGCCTGCCGCATGGAGTGCGTGACCATCAGCGTTGTCAGCTTGCGTTCAGAAACGATCTTCTGCGTGAGCCCCATGACGAATTCGGCCATCCCAGGATCAAGCGCCGCCGTGTGCTCGTCGAGTAGCAGCACTTCCGAGCCGGCAAGCGTCGCCATCACAAGCGAAACCGCCTGACGCTGACCGCCGGAAAGCAGGTCCATGCGGTCCCGCATGCGGTTCTCAAGGCCGAGATTGAGCTCGGCGATCCGCTCGCGGAAATGCTCGCGCCGCTTCGGGCCAAGCGCCGAGACGAGCCCCCGCTTTTCACCGCGACGCGCCGCAAGTGCAAGGTTTTCCTCGATCGAGAGCGAGCCGCAGCTTCCCGTCAGAGGATCCTGGAAGACGCGGGCGACTAACCCGGCGCGAGCGGCCGTCGATTTGCGTGTGACGTCGGTATGGCCGATCAGAACCTGGCCTTCGCTGGCAAGCACATCGCCGGCAAGAACGCCGAGCAGGGTCGATTTGCCCGCGCCGTTCGAGCCGATGACGGTGACGAAAGAACCTTCCTCGATTGTCAGGCTGACGCCGTTCAGCGCCTGCTTCTGCAGTGGCGTACCCTTGCCGAAGACGACCTTGATATCCTTGAGCGTGATCACGATGCAGCACCTCCGCGGCGAAGGCGGGGAAGGATGAGCGCGATCGTCACCAGCACCGCCGTCACGAAATTGAGGTCCGACGCCTGCAGCCCGATGACATCGGTCGAGAGAGCGAGCTGGATGGCGATGCGATAGAGAATGGAGCCGAGCACACAGCCAATCAGCGCGATCAGCAGCCCGCGCCGACCGAGCAGCGTTTCACCGATAATGACGGCCGCGAGACCGACAACGATCGTACCGACGCCAGAGGTGACATCAGCAAAGCCGTTCGTCTGCGCAAACAGCGCGCCACCGAAGGCAACCAAGGCGTTGGAGATCGCCATGCCGAGATAGATCTGGCGGCTGGTGTCGACGCCCTGTGCGCGGGCCATGCGGGCATTCGCACCCGTCGCGCGCATCGCCAGACCCGAGTCGCTCTCAAGGAAGCGCCAGACAAGGATGACAGCGACGACGACGAGGACGCCGACGAAGAGTGGCCGAACGTAGAAGTCGCGCAGCCCATGACCAAAAAACGGACTGATCATCGTATCCGCATTGATCAGTGCGACGTTCGGCTTGCCCATGACACGCAGGTTCACCGAAAAGAGCGCGATCATCGTCAGGATCGAGGCAAGCAGGTTGAGGATCTTGAACCGCACATTGAGCATCGCCGTAACGATGCCGGCCGCAGCACCCGCAACCATGGCGACGAGCGCCGCAAGCCAGGCATTGACGCCGGCGATGATGAGAACCGCCGTTACGGCAGCACCCAGCGGAAAGGAGCCGTCAACCGTCAGATCCGGAAAATCCAGCACACGAAATGCGAGGTACACGCCGATGGCAACGAAGGCGTAAACCAGCCCCAATTCCACCGCTCCCCAGAATGCGATCTGGCTCAAGGCTCCTGCCCTTTCTTCTGACTTGTCCCGCCTCTAGCGGACCCAAGCTTCTAATACCATCAGCCGCCCCCGCGTAAAACGGGAGCGGCTGGACGGGTGGTTCTGAAATCTACTTCGATCAGTCGATGTTCTTCGTCGCACGCTTCAAGACGCTTTCGGGCAGCGTGACGCCCATCCGTGTGGCCGCACCCTTATTGACGACGAGATCACTGCCGGCAGCAACCTTCACCGGAATATCGCCGGGGTTTTCACCCTTAAGGATACGGACGACAATTTCGCCGGTCTGCTTGCCGACGTCGTAGTAGTTGAAGCCGAGTGCTGCAATCGCACCGCGCGAAACAGAGTCCGTGTCGGCCGTGAAGAGCGGCAGCTTGCTTTCTTCGGCGACGGCAACCGCACCTTCCAGTGCGGAAATGATCGTGTTGTCGGTCGGGATGTAAATGGCATCGGCACGGCCGACGAGCGCGCGGGCCGCACCCTGCACTTCCGCAGACTTGGTGGCCGCCGATTCAACAACCTTCAGGCCAGCCTTCTCGGCTTCCGTCTTCAGGACGGCGAGCAAAGATACCGAATTGGCTTCGCCGGAATTGTAGAGGTAGCCGATCGTCTTGGCGTTCGGTAGGATTTCCTTGATCAGCGCAACGTGCTCGGCAACCGGTGACATATCGGACAGACCGGTGACGTTACCGCCGGGCTTGTCCATGTTCTTCACGAGCTGCGCACCGAGCGGATCGGAAACGGCGGTGAAGACAACCGGAATGTCGCGCGTCGCGGAAACGACGGCCTGAGCGGAAGGCGTGGAGATCGGCACGATAACGTTCGGGCCCTCGCCTGCGAACTGGCGGGCGATTTGCGCAGCCGTTGCCGGGTTGCCCTGGGCCGACTCGAACATGAACTTCAGGTTCTCGCCTTCCTTGTAGCCCGCCGCCGTCAGCACATCGAGGACGCCCTTGCGTGCGGCGTCGAGAGCCGGATGCTCGACAATGGCCGTGACCGCGACGGTCACGTCTTCGGCCTTCGCAGGCAGGGTCAAGGCCAGCGTGGCCGCGACAGCAAGCAAAATTGAGCGCATTGGGTATCCTCCAGATATGATTTTGGCCTGCTTCTAGGAAAAGCAGGCCATGAAATCAATCATTAGAAAACACTGAACGGATCAAACTTGCTGATCAATCATCCGCACCGTGGTTGGCGATCATCATCGCCTCGAAGGCCAGCCGCTCGGTCTTGCGCATGCGCTCCGACTCCGACTTCAGCTGACCACAGGCCGCGAGAATGTCGCGGCCGCGCGGCGTGCGGATCGGCGAGGCATAGCCGGCCGAGTTGATGAAGTCGGCAAACTTCTCGATCTGCGCCCAGTCGGAACACTGGTAGTTGGTGCCGGGCCACGGGTTGAAAGGAATAAGGTTGATCTTCGCCGGCACGCCCTTCAGCAGCTGGACGAGACCCTTGGCGTCCTCAAGGCTGTCGTTGACGTCCTTCAGCATCACATACTCGAAGGTGATGCGACGGGCGTTCGACAAGCCGGGATACTTCCGGCAGGCGTCGATCAGCTCCTTCAACGGATACTTCTTGTTGATCGGCACTAGGATGTCGCGCAAGTCATCGCGCACCGCATGCAGCGAGATCGCCAGCATCACGCCAATCTCATCGCCGGTGCGGAAGATTTCAGGCACGACGCCCGAGGTGGAGAGTGTTACGCGGCGCTTGGAGAGCGACAGGCCGTCGCCGTCGGTTGCGATCAGCAACGCCTGTTTCACGGCATCGAAATTGTAGAGCGGCTCGCCCATGCCCATCATGACGATGTTGCTGACCTTGCGGCCTTCCGCCGGCATGATGGTGCCCTGCGGCGCTTCACGGTCTGGGAAATCGCCCAGCCGATCGCGGGCGAGCAGAAGCTGCGAGAGGATTTCTTCCGCAGTTAGGTTGCGGACCAGCCGTTGCGTGCCGGTGTGACAGAAGGAACAGGTCAGCGTGCAGCCGACCTGGCTCGAGATGCAGAGTGTGCCGCGCCCCTCCTCCGGGATGTAGACTGCTTCGATCTCGACTGGCCGGCCCGCACCGCGCGCCGGAAAGCGCAGCAGCCACTTGCGGGTGCCATCGTTGGAAACCTGCTCCTCGACGATTTCAGGGCGCGCAATCGTGAAATGCTGCTTCAGCATCTCGCGCATGTCCTTGGCGACATTCGTCATGTGATCGAAATCGGAGACGCCGCGCACATAAATCCAGTTCCAGAGCTGCGCGACACGCATCTTGATCTGCTTGTCCGGCACGCCTTTTTCACGCAGCGCAGCGCCCATCTCTTCGCGGCTGAGGCCGATCAGCGAAGGCTTCAATCCAGCGGCAACACCGCTGGTCGCTGCGCCCAAGGGCTTGGTAACAGTCATCGCATCCATGACGGACATAGTCTCTTATCCCGAATTCAACATGTAATCGCCCCGGTAAGCCGGATGACTTGCGGGCACGACAGGCATGGTGGCAGAAATTGAATGCGGAGCATACGGCAAGGACCGCGATCTATCCGCTGTTGCGCGGGCCTTTAGCATCATTTTTGCCGCGCGTCACTAGAGATGGAAACGGCGAAGGCCGGCACAAGGCCGGCCTTCTGAAAATTTCGTCACCGTGCAGAAAGCTTACTTGCAGCCTTCAACCTGCTTCAGTGCAGCAGAAATGCCAGACAGCGAGTAGCTGTACGACGTCGATGTACCCTTGCGCGATGTCGCGTTGACGGTCATCGAGTGGCCGCTCTTCATGGCGGCGACGAGCGCCGGCTCCTGAGCTGCATTCTCGACCCAGCCGGCCTTGTCCTTGGTGAACATCACGAAGGTCTTGTTGTCGATGACGACGTCGATCTTCGAGTTCTCCTTGACGGTGTAGCCCATCATTGCCTGCGGCTCGTAGGAAATGTTCTGACCGGGGCGCTGCGAAACGATGAAGAAGTTATCACCATGATCAATGCCGGCGGGCTTCTTTTCCGTCGGCACCGACAGAACGTAGCAGACGGTGTTCGCGCCCGACTTGTAGGAATAGGCGCCCCAGGCCTGGAACTGCTGGATGCGTGTCGGCGCTGTCGAAGCCGGGGTGGCCTGCTGCTGCGCTGCGGGCGCTGCAGGCTGCGACTTCTTGGACTGAGCGGATGCAATGCCGGCGCCGGCGAGAACGAGGGAAAGGGCGATTGCGGTACTTCTAAGAAACATGGATATCCTGCCGGTTCTTGCGATTCGAGCCCGAAGCGAACGGGCGGCGCATAATCACGATCTGCTTTATTTTGACTTAATTCAGGTTACCAAAGCGTCAACAGGGACTGCGAGAAGTCCCTGCCTGTGCCATTTTTGCCCAAGTGTCAACGTCGGGCGCTGGCGCCTCGCCCGTGATGACGTGATACTGTGTGCGCACACAGACCATCGTCACGGATGAATCTAAGACATAAAGATTCAGGCAAGAGTTTGACGTTTTTAGAAACCGTTGTACGTCAGTAAGCGTTGGAAATCCGTTGGAGAATTCGCCGAGCTAGGGGACTTTGGACGGGATATGAATGCCGAGGAGAAACAGCGCTTCGCCGACCTCGCCAAGGCCGTTGCGGAACGCCGCGACCAAGAGGCATTCGCCGTGCTGTTCGACTACTTCGCGCCGCGCCTGAAATCCTGGCTACTGCGCCAAAGAATGTCGAGTGGCGAAGCCGAGGAACTGGTCCAGGAAGTAATGATCGTGCTCTGGCACAAGGCTGAATTTTACAATGCAGCGAGATCGTCTCTTTCCACCTGGCTTTTTCGCATAGCCCGCAACCGCCGGATCGATCTTCAGCGCCGGGCCAGAACGCGCACTCTGGATGAGGCAGACCCGGCATTGCAGCCGGTCGCGGAAAACGGCGCAGACGAGATCCTCGCAAATGACGATCGCGACGCACACGTGCGCGCCGCTGTCAGCCAACTTCCGGAAGAGCAGCAGGAAATGCTCCGCGCCGCATTTTTTCTCGGCCAATCCCATTCGCAGATCGCCGAGGCGACGGGCTTGCCGCTCGGCACCGTAAAGTCGCGGATCCGGCTTGCCTTCGGAAAGCTCCGGAAGGTTCTTGAGGCCGAAAGCGCCTGACCGAGACCCGGCTAGATTGTCTTCATGCCTTCAGGCTTGTCGGCGAGCGCGCGGTCGGCAGCTTCATAGTGCTTCGGCTGCAGGTGCCGGCTGACCATGGCAAAAGCGGCGGAAAGGACTGCCACGTCGTCCGAAAACCCGATCACGGCAAAAACATCGGGAATCATGTCGACCGGCATGACGAAATAGGCAAGTGCGGCTAGGAGCACGCCGCGGACCCTTGTCGGCGTCTGCGGATCCATGGCGCAATAGAAAGCGGCGACGACGTCGCGTGAGAACGGGATCTGGCGGACCGCCTTCTTGAAGGTCGGCCAGAATTTCTTGCGCACGGTCTCTTCGCGCCGGCTCTGTGTATCATCATCGCCCGGCAGCAGGATCTCACCGAATTTGACGTCGTCCATTCCGATCGGTCCTCTCGTTCATGCGCACATATGGTGATGGTGGCAACGGATTCAATCGAGCCGGCGCGCAGCCGCCTTCTCCATTGCCGCAGCCAGCCTGAAGTCGAGCTCGGTAAGCCCGCCCGCATCATGGGTATTGAGCTTCACGTCGACGCGCGAATAGACATTGAACCATTCCGGATGATGATTGAGCCGTTCTGCTGCGAGCGCCGCTTCCGTCATAAAGCCGAAAGCCTCGACGAAATTGCGAAACTTGAAGCTTCGCGATATCGACGTGCCAGTGTCGTCGAGCGACCAGCCGTCAAGCTTGGCGAGTTCGGTAGCGATGGCTTGCCGTTCCAGTTTTTCCCGTTTCATGCGATTGTCCCTTCTCTTCCGTCATGGACCACTGATGAAACGCATTAGCATCCTGTTTGTTTGCATGGGCAATATCTGCCGTTCTCCTCTTGCCGAGGGGATTTTCTCGCATCTCGTCGATGAGTCCGGCTTTACCGATCGTTTCGAGATCGACTCGGCTGGCACGGGCGGTTGGCACGAGGGCGATCATCCGGGTCGGCGTTCGATCGCAACAGCCAAAGGCCACGGGATCGATATTTCTCAGCAACGCGCCCGCCAGATTAGGACGAAGGATTTCAGCGACTTCGACCTGATACTCGCGATGGATCGCGCGAATATCGCCGAGTTGCATCGGATGAGCCCGGGAGCCGCAAACATCCGCCTGTTCGGCGATTTCGCATTGGCAAGCGGCGAGGATATACCCGACCCCTATTTCGGCAGCAGCGACGGCTTCGAACTCGTCTACGCCAGGCTCTTTGCTGGCTGCAGGAAGCTGCTCGAGACGCTGGGCACCGACAATGCCTCATGGAGCGGGAAGATCTCTTCCGTCAGATAAGGCCCACCGCCGACCGATTCCCTCGACGAGAGCAGAACGAAGCGCGGAACCGTGAAGGCCGAAGTCTGGAAATTTCCACGTCCGGCGAGATAGTGCACGACGTCGTCGACTCGCGACGATTTCAACCGCGCCAGCGTGACATGAGGGGTGAACTTGCGGGGATCCGGCGGCAACCCGATACGCTGGCAGATCCGCTCAATTTCCGCCTGTAGGGCGTACATCTCGGGTGAAGGCGAGACACCTGCCCAAACCGAATGCGGCTTCTTGGATCCGAATGCACCGATACCATCAAGACGAATCTGGAATTCGGGGCGGTCGATGCGGTCAAGCCGATCGACAATTTCGTCTGCCGTCCGTCCATCGACATCGCCGATGAACCGCAAAGTGATGTGGTAATTCTCCACATCGATCCATCTTGCACCAGGGAGACCACCGCGCAGCAATGAAAGGCTCATCGCGGCATTGCGCGGAATTTCGAGGGCGGTAAACAGTCTCGGCATAACGAGCACTCCCCGAATCTTTTGCAGGTGCTCACACGGAATCACGCATTGGGCACCTGTGC
Source organism: Rhizobium sp. YTU87027 (assembly GCF_050644135.1). Lineage (NCBI taxonomy): Bacteria > Pseudomonadati > Pseudomonadota > Alphaproteobacteria > Hyphomicrobiales > Rhizobiaceae > Rhizobium > Rhizobium sp. YTU87027. The sequence continues at coordinate 3,156,571 of NZ_CP098440.1, forward strand.
AAGCCCCTAATTCTTCACAGTAGAAATCGTTCCCAAGAATTGCGTGATAGCCGGCTCCATCTTTTCGACCATCACATCGACACCCTTGCTGTTGGGATGCATCCCGTCCTCGAGCTTTAAGGCGGCCTCAAGAGCGACGCCGTCCAGAAAGAATGGATAGAGCGCAACACTATGTTTTTGCGCGAGTTTCTGGTAGATTGGGTTGAAGCGTGCGGCGTAGTCGTCCCCCATGTTCGGCGGCGCCAGCATACCGACGAGAAGAACGGCTATCCCGCGTTCCTTTAGCCGGGCAATCATCTGCTCGAGATTCTTCTCACTTTCTTCAGGAGGAATGCCACGCAGCGCATCATTAGCGCCGAGTTCGAGGATTACGCCGTCAGTGCCGTCTGGAACCGACCAGTCGATTCGCGCAAGACCGCCTGTCGTCGTGTCGCCCGACACACCAGCATTGGCGATTGATATATCCACCCCCTTGGCTCTCAGGGCTGCTTGCAATTTTTCCGGAAAGCCGTCACCGGGAGGAAGCTGGTAGCCCGCCATCAGGCTGTCTCCAAAACCGACCAGGCTGATTGTCCTGGCACTGGCCGCGACCGCAAAGGTCAGCGAAGCAACAATGACGGCGATGTGAAGGCCGGCAACTTTAAAACTCATTCCGCTTTCCCTAGATTGGCAGGACGATCGGCATCTATATAGGGCGAATACTGTTGGCAAAAACCATCATCGAGTTGAAGCGCGCCGATTTGACGCTTGGCAACGCCGCTGCATCCGTCCATGTGCTGAAAGGCATTGACCTGACGATTGCCGCCGGGGAGTCGGTCGGCATCGTGGGACCGTCGGGCTCCGGAAAATCCACCCTGCTTATGGTGCTTGCCGGGTTGGAAAAACTCGATAGTGGCGAAATCAACGTCAGCGGCACACCATTACATGCCCTGAGCGAAGACGAGGTGGCCGACTTCCGCGGCCGCAACATCGGCATCGTTTTCCAATCCTTCCACTTGATTGCCAACATGACGGCGCTGGAAAACGTCGCTGTGCCGTTGGAACTCGCCAACCTTCCCAATCCCTTTGAGATTGCGCGCCGCGAGCTAAAATCTGTCGGCCTTGGCGATCGATTGAACCACTATCCCGGCCAGTTGTCCGGCGGCGAACAGCAGCGCGTAGCAATTGCGCGCGCCCTTGCGCCCTCGCCGGCGTTGCTGATTGCCGACGAACCGACCGGCAACCTCGACACTGATACAGGCCGCCAGATAGCCGATCTCCTTTTTTCCAAACAGGCCGAGCGCGACATGACGCTGCTGCTCGTTACCCATGACACTGCACTCGCTAAGCGTTGCTCCAGGCAGATCAGAGTTCGTTCCGGCCAGATCGAGGGTGATAGCGCGCCGGTGCAGCCTGAGGCGGCAATTGCATGACATTGCTGAGCCCGCGCGTCTCCCTCGCCTTTCGTCTCGCGCTCCGCGAGTTGCGGGGCGGGCTAGGCGGCTTCTACATTTTTCTGGCCTGCATCGCTCTCGGGACCGGTGCCATTGCGGCGGTCAATTCGGTTTCGCAGTCCATCACCGACACGATCGCGACGCAAGGTCAGGAGATTCTGGCCGGCGATGCACGCTTCGAGCTCAACAACCGCGAGGCCACCGAAGCGGAGATGGACTTCCTACGCGGCTTAGGAAAGGTATCCGTATCAACAGGCCTGCGCTCGATGGCGCGCAAACCCGACGGCTCGGACCAGGCTCTCGTCGAAGTCAAGGCGGTCGATGGCGCCTATCCGCTCTACGGCACCTTCGAAGCGCAACCGAACTATCCTTTGCACACGCTCCTTTCCGGGCAGAGCGGCACCTACGGTGCAGTCGCAGCGCCGCTTCTTTTGGAGCGGCTCGGCCTTTCCATTGGTGACGAAATCCTCCTCGGCAACGTCATTTTGAACGTCACCGGAACGATCAAGACCGAACCGGACGCGGTTTCGGAAGGCTTCGGTTTCGCGCCGCGCCTTCTTGTGAGCAGGGAGGCGCTGAAGGCGTCCGGCCTCATCCAGACCGGCAGTCTGGTCGAACACGCCTACAAGATCCGCATGGACGACCCCGCCGAGAGATCTATGATCGGCGATCGGGCCGCGAAGGGATTTCCGTCGGCCGGCTGGTCAATCCGCACCAGCGACCGGGCTGCCCCGTCGCTAACCGAGAACATTGAGCGGTTTTCGCAGTTCCTGACGCTGGTCGGACTGACAGCGCTGATCGTCGGTGGAGTCGGCGTTGCCAATGCCGTGCGGGCCTTCCTCGATTCCAAGCGCACAACGATAGCGACGTTCAAATGTCTCGGCGCACCGGCGGCAACCGTCGTGCTGATCTATCTCTTTCAGATCGCAATCATTGCTCTCGGCGGCATGGTCGCAGGCTTGGTCATCGGCGCGCTGGCGCCGATCGTAGCGTCACAATTCCTGGCGCAATTTCTGCCTGTTTCCACCGATCTGACATTCTACCCCGGGGCCTTGGCCCTCGCAGTCCTGTTTGGCATTTTGACAACGCTGGCCTTTGCCATCATGCCGCTCGGACATTCCCGCGAGGTTCCGGCGACAGCGCTCTTCCGCGAGCAGGGTTTCGAAGCGCGGGGGCTACCCTCCTGGCCGTATATCCTTCTTGCCGCAGTCTTTCTGCTTGCCCTCGCCGGCCTCGCGATCGCAACTGCCTATGATCGCTTCATTGCAATCGTCTTTGTCGGGGCAATCGTCTTTGCCTTCGTGATCCTGCGGCTCGTCGCAGCCGGCATTGCTTGGCTCGCGCGCCGCAGCCCACGGGTGAATTCGCCAGCCCTGCGGCTCGCAATCGGCAACATCCACAGGCCGGGCGCGCTGACGCCCTCCGTCGTCCTGTCTCTCGGCCTTGGCCTGGCCCTGCTCGTGACCCTTACCTTGATCGACGGCAATATGCGGCAGCAATTGACTGGACGCATGTCTGCTGGGGCGCCGAACTTCTTCTTCGTCGACATTCAGGGATCGGAACTCGAGAAATTCCGCAGCGTCGTCAAAGCCAGTTCGCCGGATGGCAAGCTGGTCGAGGTGCCGATGCTGCGCGGCCGAATCCTAGCGCTTAACGGCGAGGATGTAGCGAAGCGGAAGGTGCCGCCGGCCGGCCAGTGGGTGCTGCGAGGCGACCGAGGCATCACCTATTCGGAAGCAATCCCAGAAAATGCATCTTTGACCGAGGGTTCGTGGTGGCTGAAGGATTACAGCGGTGAACCACTCGTGTCCTTCTCTGCCGAGGAGGCAAAGGAACTCGGCCTGAAGATCGGCGATACCGTCACCGTCAACGTGCTAGGGCGGAACATTACCGCCAGGATCGCAAACCTGCGCAAGGTCGAGTGGGAAACGCTCTCCATCAACTTCGTGATGGTGTTCTCGCCGAATACATTCCGTGGCGCGCCCCATGCCTGGCTGGCGACGCTCACCGACCCGACGGCGACCTCCAGCCAGGAGGCCGCGATCCTCAAGTCCGTGACAAACACCTATCCGACGATCACCAGCGTGCGGGTCAAGGATGCGATCGACATCGTCAATACCCTGGTGGCGCAGTTGGCAACGGCGATCCGCGCCGCCGCCTCGGTCGCACTCGTCGCATCGGTCCTCGTCCTTGCTGGCGCTCTGGCGGCCGGCAATCGCGCTCGTACCCACGATGCGGTCGTCCTCAAGACACTGGGCGCGACGCGGCGAATGCTGATCCGTGCCTTCTGCTACGAGTACCTCATCCTCGGCGCTGCGACCGCGGTCTTTGCGCTCTTTGCCGGCGGCGTCGCGGCCTGGTTCATCACCGCCCGGATCATGCGCATCTCCTCGCACTTCCTGCCCGATGTCGCCGGCCTGACGCTCGTAACGGCCCTGGTGCTGACCGTCGGTATTGGACTCATCGGCACCTGGCGCATCCTGGGGCAGAAGGCGGCACCCGTTTTACGCGAACTCTGATTGACCAAACAGAGAAATTTCCTTCACCTTACGGCGATTTAACCCGATCTCGGGTTGCAAGGGCCTTGTTTGCGAAAGCCGAAAGGCTCATATTGTCTGCAGGCATGCTGGGCTCCGCAGCGGCGCCCGGGTTTCGCGCCCGCCACCGTGTCCACACCGGAGCTTGTAAGAGGAAACTATGGCTGACCTTCGTAATTACCAAGGCCGCGTACAGACTGGCGAGATGATCGACCAGGGCCTACGCAGCTATATGCTCAAGGTCTACAACCTGATGGCGCTGGGTCTGGCGATCACGGGTGTAGCCGCCTATCTGGGCTTCAATTTCGCCGTTCAGGACGGCCAACTGACGCAGTTTGGCGTATTGCTTTTCCAGTCGCCGCTCCGTTGGGTGGTGATACTTGCACCGCTGGCCGCCGTGTTCTTCCTGAGCTTCAGGATTAACCGGATGAGCGTTGCCGCCGCGCAAACGACCTTCTGGGTCTACGCCGCGCTGGTGGGGCTATCGCTTGCGTCCATCTTCCTGGTCTACACGCAGTCGAGCATCACGCAGACGTTCTTCGTGACCGCGGCCTCCTTTGGCGCGCTCTCGCTGTACGGCTACACGACCAAGCGCGATCTCTCTGCGATGGGCTCGTTCCTGATCATGGGTCTTTTTGGCCTGATCATCGCGTCGATCGTGAACATCTTCCTGGCATCGTCCGCGCTTCAGTTCGCGGTTTCGGTGATCGGCGTCCTGATCTTCGCAGGCCTTACCGCCTACGATACGCAGCGCATCAAGGAACTGTACTACGAAGCCGACGGCGCGGATGTTGCTGGCCGCAAGGCTATCATGGGTGCACTGACGCTGTATCTCGACTTCATCAACCTCTTCATGTTCCTCCTGCAGTTCATGGGCGACCGCAAGTAAGGAACAGGAATGCTATCGAAAAAGGCGGCTTCAGCCGCCTTTTTTGTTGCCTGGTTTTGCGGAGAGTGATTTCTGGAGGAATCCATTGTCATTTCCGACCGGCTGACTGAATGCCCATCTCCCTCCGCGACGCTTCTTCATTCGACCTCCCCACCATCACCGCGATCTATCGAGAATCCGTTCAGAATGGTGTCGCAAGCTATGAGATCGTCCCGCCTGAACAGGGTGAGATGGCGGCACGCTTTTCCGCAATCACCGGTCAGGGCTATCCATACATCGCCGCGATCGATGAGGATGGTAGCCTGCTTGGTTACGCCTATGCCTCGGCCTTCCGCACGAGGCCGGCCTATCGTTGGATGGTCGAGGATTCAATCTACCTGGGGCCCGAGGCACGCGGCAGGGGAATTGGAAGGCTGCTGCTCGCCGAACTGATCCGACGTTGCACAGATCTTGGCTTTCGCCAGATGGTGGCCGTGATCGGCGGCGCACATCCGGCGTCGATCGCCTTGCATCAGGCACTCGGCTTCGAGGAAACCGGCCGCCTGAAAGGAACGGGCTACAAGCATGGCCGCTGGCTCGATACGATGATCATGCAGCGCGCCTTGGGTGATGGGTCGGCGACGGACCCCGACACCTCGACCTATCCAGGCACCCTGTTCAAGGCCTGAGCCGAGCTACTTCTCGACCAGCTTCAAAACCTTGTTGAAGACCTTCAAGACCTGCTGCAACTCGTGCCCGCGCTTCAGGATGACGCCGTGCGTATTGATAACGGAGTAGGCACCCTGCTTGGCGGCGAGCTTTGGATTCTTCTCGATACGAAAGAGCGGCATTTCGCCCGATCGTTTGAAAATCGAGAAGACGGCACGGTCTTTCAGGTGATCGATCGCATAGTCACGCCAGTCACCCTCGCCGACCATCCGGCCATAAATCCACAAAATTGCGTCGAGCTCGCGTCGGTGGAACGTGACCGGCGCTGGGTCCCTACTCTGCTTATATTCCTTGAGATCTACGACGACTGAGGAACTGCTGTCGGCTAACCGGCTCTCGCCGTGCCGCAAATCCTGCTGATCTGTCATCAGTCTCCCTGTGCCTCCGCTTGTGACAGGTGAATGACAGTTTGCCTTAGCGTTTATAAATTGCAAGCAGGCGATCAGTCACATTAATCATAGTCTGTGCAATCTCCCGCGTGCCTCAATTCAGTCAAAACAGCGCCTCATTTGCAAGGGAAATTCCCTCACGACTGCGTCGCGGGGCCGTTCGGATCCGCGTCGCACACGAATTGCGCATGATCTTTTTGCCAGATTCGGTCTGCCAAAGGGGTCGTGTGCGAGTTTGGCGCCAGCGCGCCAAAGGGCCCGGCTGACCGTATCGACCTTAACCCCAGCCCCGAATACGATCAGCCGGGCCGCCCCGTTTTCCATCCGCTAACGCGGATGAAACGTCAGATGTTCTTCCCGGCCATGACGACCGTCGCTCCGAGAATCGCTGACGGATTACCGTCAGCGGTGGAGGATTGAAGTAGAATCGCACAGCCCTCGAGATCCGGCTTCTGCATTACGCTTGCCGGCAGCGTCAAGCTCGTTTCCTTGCCCTCCCACATGCCGACGGTCTCCACATCGGCAACGCTGTTGAGATAGGCAATCTTCTGGCCGCTGTTTTCGCCCTTCTCCACGTCGATGGTTTTCTCGCGGTTGAAATAGACCATGACGACATTGGCTTTGCCTTGTCCTGCCCCGATCTTTATCTCGAGCTGATCGCCGCGCATCTCAGCCTTCACCGGCACTGTCAGGCCCATGCCTTCTGCTGCATAGCCATCGATCTTCTTATTGATCGCGCCGAGATCGGCGCCTGCAACGTGGTCGCGGCCATTGATGATGACCTGAGGCGTATAGACGTTGGCACGGCCCATCGACTGCGCATAACCATACTGGCGCTCGGTATTCTCCTTGGAACTCAGCGTGTCGGCCCATCCCATGTAGTTCCAGTAATCAACGTGATAGGCGAGAGCGATAACTCCCCCCGCCTCGACGAGCTTACGGAAAGCTGCATCGGCTGGAGGACAAGAAGAACATCCCTGTGAGGTGAAGAGTTCAACCACACCCTTCGGCGCGTCCTGGGCAAAAAGTGGGCTGGCAAGCGCCACACTTGCAACCAGAGAAATCAGAAACCGCGGGGACATTCATGCACCTTTTCTTCAGCACCTACTGCCACGCTTCGCCGCAGGTTCCGATGTCTGAACGTAGAGATAATGGTTCTAAATCGAAACGGAAAGTCACGAAGGGGTGAGACCAAGCTTCATGGCAGCCAAGCCGAGACACATCGCCGTGAGCAGGCATTCGATACCTCGCGTTCAAACAACCGCCGGAAATCTCTTTCCGGCGGCCAGGTCATGGAAGTCTGTTAACAATCAGGCAGCGAGATCGCGCAGAACCGTCTGCAGGATGCCGCCGTTGTTGAGGTAGATCACTTCGTCGAGCGTATCGACCCGCGACAGCAGCGAAACTTCCTTCACCGTGCCGTCACCGTAGGTGATCTTGGCGATCTTCTTTTCACGCGGCTTGATGTTTTCGAGACCTTCAATGGTGACGAGTTCGTCGCCCTTCAGGCCAAGGCTTGCCCAGGTGGTGCCCTCTTCGAAGACGAAGGGGATGACGCCCATGCCGACTAGGTTCGAGCGGTGAATGCGCTCGAAGGACTGTGCGATGACCGCCTTCACGCCGAGCAGATTGGTGCCCTTCGCAGCCCAGTCGCGGGACGAACCGTTACCGTATTCGACACCAGCGAAGATGACGAGCGGGACGCCCTCGGCCTTGTACTGCATGGCCGCGTCGTAGATCGATTCCTCTTCCTTCGACGGATAGTGGATGGTGTAGCCACCTTCCTTGCCGTTCGGGCCGAGCATGTGGTTGCGGATGCGGATGTTGGCAAACGTGCCGCGCATCATCACTTCATGGTTGCCGCGACGCGTGCCGTACTGGTTGAAATCAGCGACGCCGACATTGTTCTCGAGCAGGTAAGAACCGGCCGGAGACGCAGCCTTGATCGAACCGGCCGGGGAAATGTGGTCGGTGGTGATCTTGTCGCCGAAGAGGCCGAGAACACGGGCCCCCTTGATATCGGAAATGCCCGTGCCCTTCTTGCCCATGCCCACGAAATAGGGTGGGTTCTGCACGTAGGTCGACTTGTCGTCCCAGGCGTAGGTCTGCCCGGCCGGCACGTTGACGGCCTGCCAGTTTTCGTCGCCCTTGAAGACGTCGGCATACTTGGTCTCATAGAGCTCGCGAGTGACATACTTCTGGATGAAGTCCTGAACCTCATGCGAGGAAGGCCAGATGTCCTTGAGATAAACCGGGTTGCCGTTCTGGTCTTCGCCGATCGGTTCCTTGGTCAGATCCTTCTGGACAGAGCCTGCGAGCGCGTAGGCAACGACGAGCGGCGGCGAGGCCAGGTAGTTCGCCTGGACATCAGGCGAGATGCGGCCTTCGAAGTTACGGTTACCGGACAGAACGCCTGAAACGATGAGACCCTTGTCGTTGATCGTCTTCGAGATCGGCGCCGGCAGCGGGCCGGAGTTGCCGATGCAGGTGGTGCAGCCGAAGCCGACGAGGTTGAAGCCGAGTTTGTCGAGGTCGGCCTGCAGGCCGGACTTTGCGAGGTATTCGCCGACGACCTGCGATCCGGGCGCCAGCGAGGTCTTGACCCACGGCTTGGACTTCAGGCCCTTGGCAACGGCGTTGCGGGCGAGAAGGCCGGCGGCGATCAGAACCGACGGGTTGGAGGTGTTGGTGCAGGACGTGATCGCGGCAATCGCCACGTCGCCATGGCCAAGATCGAAGTCGGTGCCTTCGACCGCGTAACGGTTGGCGAGCTGGCCGGGCTTCTTGTAGTCGGTGTCCATCGAGCCGGCGAAACCGGACGCGATGTTTTCCAGCGGGATGCGGCCTTCGGGACGCTTCGGGCCGGCCATGGCGGGCACGACGTCGCCGAGGTCGAGTTCGAGTGTGTCGGTGAAGACCAGATCAGAGCCGTCGCCGTCGCGCCACATGCCCTGCGCCTTCGAATAGGCTTCGACCAGCGCGATGCGGTCCTTGGTGCGGCCCGACATGTTGAGGTAGTTGATGGTTTCGCCATCGACCGGAAAGAAGCCGCAGGTCGCGCCGTATTCCGGCCCCATGTTGCCGATCGTCGCACGGTCTGCGAGCGGCATGTTGTCCAGACCGGGGCCGAAGAATTCGACGAACTTGGAAACAACGCCCTTCTTGCGCAACATCTGCACGACCATCAGCACGAGGTCGGTCGCCGTGACGCCTTCCTTGAGCTTGCCGGTGAGCTTGAAGCCGATGACTTCAGGCAGGAGCATCGAGACCGGCTGACCAAGCATGGCCGCTTCCGCTTCGATACCGCCGACGCCCCAGCCGAGAACGCCGAGACCGTTGATCATCGTGGTGTGCGAATCGGTGCCAACGCAGGTATCCGGATAAGCGACGGTCTCGCCATCCTCTTCCTTCGTCCAGACGGTCTGGCCGAGATATTCGAGGTTAACCTGGTGACAGATGCCGGTGCCCGGAGGAACGACGCGGAAATTCTTGAATGCCTGCTGGCCCCACTTCAGGAAGCGGTAGCGCTCGCCGTTGCGCTGATATTCCAACTCAACGTTCTTGGCGAAGGCCTGCGGCGTGCCGAATTCGTCGACGATAACAGAGTGGTCGATGACGAGATCGACGGGAACCAGCGGGTTGATCTTCTCGGGGTCGCCACCGAGCGAAACCATCGCATCGCGCATCGCGGCGAGGTCGACGACGGCGGGAACGCCGGTGAAGTCCTGCATCAGCACGCGCGCCGGGCGGTAAGCGATTTCGTTTTCGACAGCACCCTTGTTGTTGAGCCATTCGGCAACGGCCAGAATGTGCTCCTTGGTCACCGACTGGCCGTCTTCGAAGCGCAGCAGGTTCTCGAGCAGAACCTTCATCGAATAGGGAAGCTTCGAAACGCCCGGAAGGCCATTCGCCTCAGCCTTGGGAAGGCTGTAATAGACGTAGTCCTTACCGTTCACGGTGAGCGTGGAACGACAATTGAAGCTGTCAAGAGATTTAGACACGAGAGACCCCGTTTCTGATAGCGAACACAATCGTGCGGACGCCTATGCACTTTATGCACATCAGGATGCGGGTACGGCCATTTCCGCTGTCCGCACGTGGAGCGAAGCCCCATGTTCGGCGCAAGGATGAAATTCACGCCGACCGCTGGCGTGGTTGCGGGTCTTATAGATAATTTCTAAGAAAGGTGCCAGAGAGTGCGTGACCCATTTCGGATTTTTTTGCATTGCGATGACTGAAAAATTAAACCACGGAAAAGTCATGCATCTCGAGACCGCCAATCTGGCCGCGCGCCGGGGGGAAGACCTGATTTTCGAAGGCGTGTCCTTTCGCCTGGAATCGGGCGAAGCGCTGGTTTTGACAGGCAAAAATGGATCCGGAAAGTCAACTTTGCTCCGTGTCGTCGCCGGTCTGCTGCATCAGGAAAGAGGATCGGTGAGCTTCACCGATTCGCATGGCAACACTCACGGACGCGTCGGCGAAATCAGCCACTACCTCGGCCACCGCAATGCAATGAAAAGCGAGCTGACGGTCGCCGAAAACCTCGACTTCTGGCGCCGCTTTCTTGGAGAAGCGCACGGCGCTTCGACCGTTTCCATCGATGAGGCTGCCGAGGCGGTAGGGCTCGAGGGGATCACGCACCTTCCGTTCGGCTACCTCTCCGCTGGACAGCAACGCCGCTTCGCCTTTGCAAAGCTGCTTATCGCCTACCGGCCGGTATGGATCCTTGACGAACCGACCGCAGCGCTGGACACAAGCGGCGACCGCCTCTTTGCCGAACTGATCGAGACCCATCGCCACAAGGGCGGGATCGTGCTTGCGGCAACCCACCAGCCACTCGGCCTGGAAGGCGCGCAGGAATTGCGGATGGCGGGATTTGCCCATTCCGGACCGGGAGTATGGGCATGACCGCACTTCTGCTGCGCGACCTCAGACTGTCCATCCGCGCCGGCGGCGGCGCGCTGATCGGCGTCCTCTTCTTCCTGACCGTCGTCGCGGTCATCCCCTTCGGCGTTGGGCCCGATCTCGCACTGCTGTCCCGCATCGGCCCGGCCATCGTCTGGATCGGTGCACTGCTTGCAGCACTTCTCGGCCTTGACCGCCTGTTTCAGGCCGAACGTGACGATGGCTCGCTCGACCTCATGCTGATGCAGGAAACCCCACTGGTCCTGACGGTGCTGGTCAAGTGCCTGGCACACTGGGTCGCAACCAGCCTACCGCTGGTCATTGCTTCACCGCTGCTCGGCCTGTTCATGAACATGAGCGAGACGGCGATCGGCGCGACGATGCTGACACTGCTCGTCGGTTCGCCTGCGATTACCTTCATTGGCGCTGTCGGCGCAGCCGTTGCCGTCGCTCTGCCGCGCGGCGGACTGCTGGTCTCGATCCTGGTGCTGCCGCTGACCATCCCCGTGCTGATCTTCGGCGTCAGCGCCACCTACGCGGCGGTCGAAGGACCCTCTCCCTTCCTGCCACCCTTCCTGATCCTCATCGCACTGACACTGTTCTTCGCCGTCATCGGCCCGGCGGCGGCGGCATTGGCGCTCCGCAACACGTCGGATTGATGGAGCGCTCGATTGCGGCATAAGGCATATCGAGGTAAGGAAACGGCATGAACGAAACGAGCCTTGCCATCACAAAATTCAGCGATCTCGCCAACCCGACGCGGTTTCTGGCGCTGGCCGCGCGCATCCTGCCCTGGATGGCCGGGTTCACGACTCTCTGTTTTATCGTGGGGCTGTATCTCAGCTTCACGACCGAAGGCGACTACCAGCAGGGCGAAACGGTTCGCATCATGTATATCCACGTGCCGGCCGCCTGGCTGTCCATGATGGGCTATACGATCATGAGCCTCTCGGCGATCGGCACACTCGTGTGGCGCCATCCGCTGGCGGATGTATCGGCGAAGGCAGCAGCCCCGCTCGGCGCCGCCTTCACGCTGATTGCCCTCGTTACCGGCTCCCTCTGGGGCAAGCCGATGTGGGGCACCTGGTGGGTCTGGGATGCCAGACTCACATCCGTCTTCATCCTGTTCCTGATGTATCTCGGGCTTATCGCCCTCAATCGCGCCATCGACGACCCGTCCAAGGCCGCCCGCGTCGGCGCCGTGCTGATCCTTGTTGGCTTCGTCAACATCCCGATCATCAAGTTCTCGGTGGACTGGTGGAACACGCTACATCAATCCGCAAGCGTCCTGCGCCTCGACGGCCCGGCCATCGATCCGGAGTTCCTGCGGCCGCTGCTGGTGATGGCCGTCGCATTCACCGCGCTCTTCTTCACCCTGCACATCATGGCCATGCGCAACGAAATCTGGCGTCGCCGCGTCGCGACACAACGCCGCATGGCGGCCCGCATGGCGAGCCGCGAGGGATAGCCATGACACACGCTTTTTATGTCTACGGGTCCTACGGCTTCGCTGCGCTTGTTACAGCAGCGGTTACCCTTTGGACCTGGGCGGACGGCCGTGCTCGCCGCAAGGAACTAGCAGCCCTTGAGGCTTCCGGGATCCGCCGCCGTTCGGCACGAGCAAAGGATGGCGAATGAGCCCCGCGCCTGAAACGAGCCCCGCCAAGCGCGGATTTGGACGCTATGCCGTCGCCTTGATCCCCTTGGTTGTTTTTGCCGGGATCGCCGCCACAGCGGCAAAGATGCTTTACGATCAGGGCGTCCATGGCAGGGATATCTCGGAAATACCCTCGGCCCTGATCGGCACGAAGGCGCCGGCGCTGGACCTGCCGCCGCTCGAAGGCGCCAACCGGCCGGCCCTGACCGACAGTGCAATCAAGGGCAAGCTGACGCTCGTCAACGTCTTCGCCTCCTGGTGTATCCCCTGTCGTGAAGAGCATCCAATCTTGATGGAACTGGCAAAGGACAACCGCCTTAACGTGGTTGCCATCAACTACAAGGACAAGAACGACAACGCGCTCCGCTTCCTCGGCGAACTCGGCAATCCCTTTGCGGCTATCGGTATCGATCCCAAGGGGCAGGCAGCCATCGATTGGGGCGTCTACGGCATCCCCGAAAGCTATCTCGTCGCCCCTGATGGCACGATCCTCTACAAGCGAGTAGGCCCGTTCGACGATATCAGTTTGAAGGAAGGCCTTTTCCCCGCCATGGAAAAGGCGCTGGGCAGGCCTGTTTCCTGATCAGATCGCGCTTTGCCAAGTCTTGATCGCCTCGACAGGCCAGATCAGCATCAGCACGTTAAGCGTCAGGTTATCGCGAATAAGGTAGCCGGTCAAAAGCTCGAAGAAGATCGCTATCGCCACCGTCAACGCCACCGGAGCCCGCGAGGCGAAGACGAAGCCGACCATCATGAACACCGTGTCCATCAGCGAATTGATGATGCTGTCGCCGTAGTAGTCGAGCGAGATCGTCGCAGAACGATAGCGATCGATGATGATGGGCGAATTCTCCAGCAGCTCCCAGCCCGACTCAATAACCAACGCCAACAGCAGGCGTGCCGCAAACGGCTTTCCGCGCAGGACGAGATGGGCAATGCCGTAGAAGATGAACCCGTGGATGATATGCGACGGCGTGTACCAGTCCGACAGGTGCTGGGAATTGCCGCTTGATTTGACGACGCCTTCCCACAGTTTGACATAGCCGCAGGTGCAGATCGGCGTACGGCCCATCAGATACTCAACGACCACCTGCGTCAGCAGAACCAGCAGACAGGCTGCAAACCAGAACGTCTGATGGCGAACCCTTGTCTGCGCCTCTGCGACTGTCACTTCTCGGCCTCTCCGGCCGGCGTCACCGTGTGCCTCATGATGAGCGGCATCTGCGCCATCGTGAAGATGATGGTGATTGGCATCGTACCCCAGACCTTGAAGGCAACCCAGAAATCATCGGAGAAATTGCGCCAAATGACCTCGTTCAGCACCGCGAGGAACAGGAAGAAGATGCCCCAGCGGATCGTCAGCTTGCGCCATCCCTCGGCATCGAGCTGGAAGGCCGCATTGAAGACGTAGCCGAGCAACGACTTGCCGAAAGCCAGGCCGCCAAGCAGCGCAACGCCGAAGAGCGCGTTGACGATGGTCGGCTTCATCTTGATGAAGGTCTCGTTCTGCAGGTAGATCGACAACGATCCGAAGATGACGACGACGATGCCCGACACGAACGGCATGATCGGCAGATGCCCGAGCACGACCTTCGATACGATCAGCGAGATCACCGTCGCCCCCATGAAGAGGGCCGTTGCCACGAACAGCGGTCCGCCGAGCTCCGAGAGAGCCGGAAACCGCTCGACAAGCCACGCGCCGCGCAGGTTGGCGAAGAAGAAGATCAGCAGCGGGCCAAGTTCCAGCGCCAGCTTCAGCATCGGGTGATGCCGGTCGGCCGCGCTTGGGGTAATATCGCTCTCTGTCGTCATTCTATCTCAAATCCGTTTGTGCCACACGAGACGCTTGCCCGTGTTTGTCGGCATATCTGTGGCATTATTGGCCGAGCCCGGCAATGGCGTGCGCGAAATCCTCAGCCTCGAAAGGTTCGAGATCGTCGACGCCTTCCCCAACGCCAATGAAATAGACCGGCAGCTTGTGCTTGGCGGAGATCGCCACGAGAATGCCGCCGCGGGCCGTGCCATCGAGCTTCGTCATGATCAGCCCGTTGACGCCAGCCACGTTGCGGAAGATTTCGACCTGCGAAAGCGCGTTTTGCCCTGTCGTTGCATCAAGTGTCTGCAGCACCGTATGCGGCGCATCCGGATCGAGTTTGCCGAGAACACGAACGATCTTCTCAAGCTCGGCCATCAGCTCCGCCTTGTTCTGCAGGCGGCCAGCGGTATCGATGATCAGGACATCGCACTTCCTCGCCTTGGCCTGCTCGAAGGCGTCATAGGCAAGACCGGCGGCATCGGCGCCGAGCTTGGTCCCGATGAACTCCGACTTGGTGCGGTCAGCCCAGATCTTCAGCTGCTCGATCGCAGCGGCGCGGAACGTATCGCCGGCAGCCACCATCACCTTGAGGCCGGCGCCCGAGAGCTTCGACGCCAGCTTGCCGATCGTCGTCGTCTTGCCTGTTCCGTTGACGCCGACGACAAGGATGACGTGCGGCTTGTGGCTGAGATCGAGCTGCAACGGCTTGGCAACTGGCTTCAGCACCTTGGCGATCTCGCTTGCCATGATGCGGCTGACATCCTCGCCCGTCACGTCCTTGCCGTAGCGCTCGGAGGCCAGCGTATCGGTGACGCGCATCGCCGTCTCGACGCCAAGATCGGCCTGGATCAGCAGATCCTCGAGATCCTGCAGCGTGTCATCATCCAGCTTCCGCTTGGTGAAAAGGGCCGCGATTTGGCCGGTGAGCTGAGACGAGGTGCGGGCGAGGCCAGCGCGCAGGCGCTGAAACCAGGAAAGTTTTGGCGCAGGCACCAGAGGTGCGGCTTCGGAAGCCGCGGGACCGGTGGCGAATCCCTTCGGAAGGACGGGAGCGGCGGGGGAATCGCTGGAAGCGTCGTCGTACTCCGCCGGCGTAGATATTTCTTGCTCGGCAGGAGCGGCCCGATCGGCCACGGGCTGCTGTTCCGCATCGGCTTCCGCTGCAAGCTCTGCAGCCGACGTCTCTTCGGTTTCGCCAGCGAATGCTGCTTCCGCGACTTCTTCCTCTGCCCGGTCGCCGATTTCCGGCCGCAGGGAAGACGCAACAGGAACCGTCCGTTCCAGCGTGCTTTCAGCAGGAGTATCGACCTCGGCTTCGGCTTCAAGCAGCGAGAGCGGCAAAACGCCCATATCGCTCGCCTGCACCTCAGACGGCAGGGCCTCGGAAACGTCGTCCTCATCCGCGAGCCCTTCGGCCCGCTCGGCAAGCTCCTCGATCGGGGCATCATCGGCGGGACCGCCGGCCGTATCCATCTCCTGCGCCAGAACAGGATCGGCGGCAACAGGAAGGTTCTCTTCGCGCGAATGCGGCTCCGGTTCGGATTCGAGCGCCTTCGTCTCGACCGGCTCCGGCGCCTGCTCTTCCTCCGGCTTCGGGCCGAAGGTGAAGACCTTTTTAATGAAACTGAACGCCATGAGGATTCCGTAAACTCAGGCCGCGTCGGCGACCGTCAATTGCATGTCGAGGTGTTTGCTGTTGTGCCCGGTGATGACAGCCTGCACGAAGCTGCGAGGCGCAAGTCCCGCCGCTGCGACAAGCGTGAAGTTCTCCGTATGCGCCAAACCGTTGTTTTCCACCAGCAGCCATTGCCGCGTTCCAACCATCCCGTCGAGATGGGACTGATGCAGGCGATGTCCAGTGGCGCGCAGTCGCGCGGCCCGCTCCTTGACTAGCGCACGATCGAGCTGCGGCATGCGCGCAGCGGGCGTTCCCGGCCGTGGGCTATAAGGGAACACGTGAAGATGGGCGATATTGGCCTCTTCTGCCAGCCGCACGGCATTGGCGAACATGTCTTCGCTCTCGGTCGGAAAGCCGGCGATCATGTCCGCGCCGAAGCTGATCTCCGGCCGCAGACGGCGCACGTCGTTGACGAACGCCAGGGCATCCGCGCTCGAATGGCGACGCTTCATCCGCTTCAGGATCATGTCGTCGCCATGCTGCAACGAAAGGTGGAGATGCGGCATGAAGCGTGCCTCGTCGGCGATCAGATCCAAGAGATGCTTGTCCGCCTCGATGCTGTCGATCGATGAAAGCCGGAGGCGACGAATATCGGGCACCTGCTTCAGAAGCGTCTTCGCGAGCAACCCAAGCGTCGGCTCGCCGGGCAGGTCGGCGCCATAGCTGGTCGCATCGACCCCGGTCAGCACGATCTCCCGGTAGCCGCTTTCGACGAGCCTACGCGCCTGGTCGACGACCGCCCCCATCGGCACGGAGCGTGAGTTGCCGCGGCCATAGGGAATGATGCAGAAGGTGCAGCGGTGGTCGCAACCGTTCTGGACCTGGATGAACGCCCGCACATGACCATCGATGTGCTTGACCATCTGCGGCGCCGTTTGGCGCACGCTCATGATGTCGTTGACGCGCAGCTTCTCTTCCGCCGAAACGCCGAAATCCGGCAGGGCGCGATAGGAAGCGCTCTTCAGCTTCTCCTCGTTGCCAAGGACAGCATCGACCTCTGCCATGTCGGCGAAAGTCTCTTTTTCCGTCTGGGCCGCGCAGCCGGTCACGATGATCCGGGCATTAGGATTGTCGCGCCGGGCGCGTCGGATCGCCTGGCGAGCCTGGCGCACAGCTTCGCCGGTAACCGCACAAGTATTGACGAGGATGGCATTGTTGAGCCCGGCCTTCTCGGCCTCCGCCCGCATCACTTCGGATTCGTAGGTATTGAGACGACAGCCGAAGGTGATGACCTCAACGCCGCTCACCGCGCTTCCGCTCCCTGCGCCGCATCGCGCGACCACGCACCCGTCGACGGATCGAGCGTCCCTGACCATTCCCATTCGGCCGGACCCGTCATGATGACGTGACCATCGCGTTCGCGCCATTCGATCGTCAGAACACCCTGGTTGGGGCTGCTGGCAACCTTCACCGCGACTTCGCGCCCGGTCCGTCCGGTGCGAGCGGCGGAAACGGCGGTCGCACAAGCGGCAGAACCGCAGGCCAGCGTCAGTCCCGCGCCCCGCTCCCAGGTGCGCGTCGTGATCGAGCTGCGAGAGGTCACTTGCGCCAGCGTGATGTTGGCGCGCTCCGGGAACATCGGATGGTTTTCAAGCAGCGGTCCAAAACGGCCGAGATCGAACGACATCGGATCGCGGTCGACCCAGAAGATCGCATGCGGATTGCCCATCGAAGCGACAGAGGGCGAATGCAGCACAGGATTGTCGATCGGCCCGAGCTGCAGTTCGATGCGGCTGGTATCGTGAAATTCTTCGGCGAGCGGAATCTTGTCCCACTCGAAGACCGGCTTGCCCATATCGACGGAGATCGTCCCATCCTCGTGCTCAACGGCATTGAGAATGCCGGCCACCGTCTGGAAGGTGAAAACCTTCTTGCCGGTTTCCGAAGCAAGCGCCTGCACAACGCAGCGCGTACCATTGCCGCAGGCTTGCGCCTTCGAGCCGTCGGAGTTCAGGATGTCGATCCAGGCATCCGTGCCCGCGGCCTTCGGGTCGTGGATCGCCATGATCTGGTCGAACTGCGTGTCCGGCGCGGCATTCAGCGCGATTGCTGCGGCGGGCGTCACCTTGTCGGCGCGACCGCGCATGTCAACGACCAGGATCTTGTTGCCAAGCCCGTTCATCTTCGCGAATTCGACCGTTGCGCTCATAGGTGTCATGTCCGTCTCTGTTTGGGCTGTATATGGCGGAAATGCCGAGGAATTACCAGTGGCTTGACGGACCCGAGCACCGCGACACATTCATGGGAGAGCCATACCGAGACCTCATATTTAAGAATGACTGCAAATATCTAGCGCTTTTCACCGCTTCGAGGCATTCTTGGTCTCGGATGCGTGCTTTTGGCAGGGAGGATCGCCGATGCGCTGCTTCACGGTACTTGGGCCCTCGCAGACGGGAAAAACGACACTCGTCGCAAAGCTGGCCTCGCTCGAGGGAATGCCCAGAAAGTCAGCCTCTCCATACGGATCAAGCCTTACAGAGTTCGATTTCAAGGACGAAGCGTGGTGTGCGATCGACACCCCCGGGGCAAACGAGGCGCTCGCCCTGGCGCAGGATGCCCTGCTCGTCAGCGACGCCTGTATTCTCTGCATATCGCCGACGCCGGATGATGCCGTTCTGGCCGCACCTTATCTGCGCGCCATCGAGGCCTCCGGCACCCCCTGCCTCGTCTTCATCAATCGGATGGACGAGCCGCGCGGTCGACTGCGCGATGTCATTGCCGCGCTTCAGACCTATTCAAACCACCCCCTCGTCATGCGGCAGGTCCCGATCCGCGAGGGTGATACGATTGTCGGCAGCTGCGACCTCATTTCCGAGCGCGCCTGGCGCTACCGGGAGGGGCAGCCCTCCGCACTCATCGAACTGCCGCAGGATACTGTCGAGCGCGAGCACGAGGCACGGGCAGAGATGCTCGAGCAGCTTTCGGAGTTCGACGACTGGCTGCTCGAGGAGCTGATCGAGGACCGCGAACCGGCAAGTGATACAATTTTTGCGATCTCCTCGCGCATTCTCAAAGAGAATCGAGTCATCCCCGTGCTGTTTGGCGCCGCCTCACACAGCAACGGCATCATGCGCCTGATGAAGGCCCTTCGCCACGAAGCGCCGCCGGCAGCAGCGTTGCGAAAGAGGCTCTCTGGAAGTTCCGGCGCGCAAGAGGCGGAACTTTCTGCCGTTAGTTTCCACGCCTATCACAAGGCCAATGTCGGCAAGACGGTCCTCGTACGGGCGCTGGCCGACGGCTTGAAGCAGGGCGCCTCTTTGGGTGGCTCTACTCTGGGTCCCTTGCAGGAAGCCGGCAGCGGAAAACCGATCGTCGGCACTGTCCAGTCAGGTGGCATCTTTGCCGCTCTGAAATCGGACCATCTGCCCGCACTCGCGCTGCTGACACAATCAGCCAGCGTCGAACCGCCGGACTGGACTACACCGCCGACACCGATGCTGGAACGAATTCTCGTTCCCGGCAGTGAGCGTGACGAAACCAAGCTCTCGGCAACACTGGCGAAACTGGTGGAAACCGATCGCGGCCTGAAGGTGATGCAGGAAGAAGGCACGGGCGCAGCATTGATCTGCGCTCAGGGACCGGTCCATCTGCGCGATCTACGCAAGACGCTGTCGGAGGTTTTTCGGGTCGAAGTTTCGGACCGCGCACCGAACCCGATCTACCGGGAAACAATCTCCAAGCCCTCGGACGTGCGCTATCGCCACCGCAAGCAAACGGGGGGCGCCGGCCAGTTCGCCGATGTGCAGCTCAGCGTCCGGCCGAACGAGCGCGGCCAGGGTTTTACCTTCGGCGAAAGTGTCAAGGGCGGTACCGTACCGCGAAACTACATACCGGCAGTCGAGGCCGGTGCACGCGAAGCCATGGAAAAGGGGCCGCTCGGTTTCCAGGTCGTCGACGTCGATGTGACATTGACCGACGGCCAGTATCACTCGGTCGACAGCTCCGATTTCGCCTTCCGTGCGGCCGGGAAGATGGGCGTCAAGCAGGCGCTGTCACAGGCATCCGCCGTGCTCATGCAGCCTGTCGTGCGAGTCGATATCCATATCCCCTCGGTCTATTCCGGCGGCATGGTGACGCTCGTTTCCTCACTCAAAGGACAGGTACTCGGCTTCGACCGAGACGAGAACGCGAAGGGCTGGGACATATTCCGGGCATTAGTACCGGGTGGTGTCCTGGAAGAGCTGGCACGATCACTGAAATCCGCGACCCAAGGCATCGGCCATTTCTCCAAGACCTTTGATCACTTCGAGGAGCTTTACGGCAAGGAGGCCGACACCATCATCAATACGCATGGTTCAGGGGCTCAGTCGCACTGATTCTCATGCGACCGGCACGTCAAAGACCTCGCCTGCCCTAAGCGGCCGGAACCGCTCCGGCGGTACCCCATGCTCGCTCATGGCTGCTTCCAGCGCCTTGATCGGCGCATCAATCGCCTCGTCGGTGAGTTGGAAGGTGGCAAAGTGATGCCCTGCCACATAGGCCGCGTTGGCCAACTGCATGCCCGTCACCGCTTCCTTAGGATTCTGATGCTGCCCCTTCATGAACCAGCGCGGTTCATAGGCTCCGAACGGCAGGACGGCGAGGCGAAAGGCGCCATGCTTCTGCTGGGCAGCCTTGTAGTTGACGCCACCATGAAAGCCCGTATCCCCGACATGATAGATCTTCCCTGCCGGTGTCGACAGGACGAAGGCCGCCCATAGCGCCATGCGACGATCCCCGGTGCCACGCGCCGACCAATGATGCGCCGGCTCGGCGTCGATCCTGATGCCGGCAAGCGCGATGCGCTCGCCCCAATCCATCCCCGTCACCTGCATGGTGGGAACGGCGCGACGAATGATCGTATCGTTGCCAAGCGGCGTTACGACATGCGGCCGATGTCTCGCCTGCAACCGCTTAAGTGTCGCGATATCGAGGTGATCGTAATGGTTATGGGAAACGAGAACGAGGTCGATCGGTGGCAGGTCGTCGAACGCAATACCGGGCGCCACAACACGCTTCGGTCCGGCGAAGGCGAAGGGGCTGGCGCGGTCGGACCATACAGGATCGGTCAGGATATTGAGCCCCGCGACCTGCACCAGCATCGTCGCGTGGCCGACCATGGTCACCCGCAGATCGTCGCCATCAACGCGCGCATCCGGCTTGGCCGGTACGAAGGGGCTCGGAACCGACTTCGGCCAGCGATCGCGGCCGCCGCCGAACTGCCATCGCATCAGATCGCGAAAACCAAGAGGCTCGATACCATCCGGATTGAAGAAATGCGTGCCGTCGAAGTGATCGGAGACAGGCCCTTGATAGTAGGGATTGCGTCTTTTGGCCGTAGGCATACAAAGCGATTCCGTTGCAGGGAAAGCAGATCTGGGATCGGGCGCTCGCTTTTGAAAGGTCGAAACGCCGTCTTTTCTCGGCTTTCCCTTGACTCCCGGCCCGTTTTCCTGTTTACCGCCGCTCAATCTGCGACGAGCTTCAAGACTCGAGCCACCGACCGGGACCCGTAAAGGTATAAAGAGATCCCGGAGGTCCACACCCGACAGCGCGATGCGCCCTCGGGTGCTTTTTGGCTTTGCGTCTTGTTTTCGTCAAGGAAAAGCACAAGGTTTCCGCCATCCCGGAAATCACAAGGAAGAGCCGATGTTTGAAAACCTCCAGGACCGTCTTGGATCCATTCTGAATGGACTGACAGGCCGTGGCGCGCTTTCGGAAAGCGATGTTTCCGCGGCGCTGCGCGAGGTGCGCCGTGCGTTGCTGGAAGCGGACGTGGCGCTCGATGTCGTGCGCTCCTTCACCGATCGCGTCCGCGAAAAGGCCGTCGGTGCGGAAATCCTGAAGTCGATCAAGCCCGGCCAGATGGTCGTCAAGATCGTCCATGACGAGCTGATCGAGATGCTCGGCGGCGAAGGTGTCGGTGTCGATCTGCATGCGGTAGCCCCCGTCGTCATCATGATGGTCGGTCTGCAGGGCTCGGGTAAGACGACCACGACGGCGAAGATCGCCAAGCGTCTCACCGACCGCGAGAAGAAGAAGGTGCTGATGGCGTCGCTCGATACGCGACGCCCGGCCGCCCAGGAGCAGCTGCGCCAGCTCGGCGTGCAGACCAATGTCGACACCCTGCCTGTGATCGCGGGCCAGTCGCCGACCGATATCGCCGCACGCGCCGTTCAGGCTGCGAAGCTCGGCGGCCATGACGTCGTCATCCTCGACACCGCCGGCCGCACGCATATCGACGAACCCTTGATGGTCGAAATGGCCGACATCAAGAAGAAGTCGAACCCGCACGAAATCCTGCTGGTCGCGGACTCGCTGACCGGTCAGGACGCCGTCAATCTGGCCCGCAGCTTCGATGAACGCGTCGGCATCACCGGCCTCGTCCTGACCCGCATGGACGGCGACGGCCGCGGCGGTGCGGCGCTCTCTATGCGAGCCGTAACCGGCAAGCCGATCAAGCTCATCGGTGTCGGCGAGCGCATGGGCGAGCTCGAGGAGTTCCATCCCCGCCGTATCGCTGACCGCATCCTCGGCATGGGCGACATCGTTTCGCTGGTCGAGCGCGCCGCCGAAAACATCGACGCCGAAAAGGCGGCAGCCATGGCCGCCAAGATGGCCAAGGGCAAGTTTGACCTGAACGACCTCGCCGACCAGCTGCGCCAGATGCAGAAAATGGGCGGCATGGGCGGCATCATGAGCATGATGCCCGGCATGGCCGGCATGAAGGACAAGATGGCTTCGGCCGGTCTCAACGACAGTCTGTTCGGCCGCCAGCTCGCTATCATCTCCTCGATGACCAAGGCCGAGCGCGCCAACCCCGATATTCTTAAGCACTCCCGCAAGAAGCGCATCGCCGCCGGCTCCGGCACCGATGCCGCCGACATCAACAAGCTTCTGAAGATGCATCGCCAGATGGCGGACATGATGAAGATGATGGGCGGCAAGGGCAAGGGCGGCCTGATGAAGCAGATGATGGGCGGCCTTGCCGGCAAGATGGGCCTCGGTGGCCTCGGCGGCGGCATGCCCGATCTTTCGAATATCGACCCCAAACAGCTCGAAGCGCTCCAAAAGCAGGCTGAAGTTGCTGGTCTCGGAAAGCCGGGCGGTGGCCTACCTGGTCTTGGCGGCATGTCCGGTGGTTTGCCGGGTCTCGGCGGCGCAAAGCTGCCAGGCCTTGGTGGTGGTTTCCCGGGGCTTCCCGGCCTGCCCAAGAAGAAGTGAAGGGTCGCGTGAACGATGATTGATCCTGAAATCAAAGCCCAGCTTTCGAACTATCGCCAGTCGATCGACAACATCGATGCGGCGCTGGTCCACATCCTGGCCGAACGCTTCCGCTGCACCAAAGAGGTCGGCGTTCTCAAGGCCAAGCACAAGTTGCCGCCGGCCGACCCGGCGCGCGAAGAATACCAGATCGAACGCCTCCGCCACCTGGCGAAGGATGCCAATCTGGATCCGGATTTCGCCGAGAAGTTCTTGAACTTCATCATCAAGGAAGTCATCCGGCATCATGAGCAGATCGCTGCCGACCACGCCGAAAACGGCGCCGCAGCAAAATGAACCGTATCGCCGGATCAGGCGGTCCAGAAAAGTCCAAGGAGTAAAGAAAATGGCACTGAAAATTCGTCTCGCACGCGGTGGTTCCAAGAAGCGCCCGTACTACCACATCGTTCTCGCCGACGCCCGTTCGCCGCGCGACGGCCGCTTCCTCGAGAGCCTCGGTTCCTGGAACCCGATGCTCGCCAAGGACAACAACGCGCGCATCACGCTGAACAACGACCGCATCAAGCACTGGCTTGAGCAGGGCGCACAGCCGACCGACCGCGTTCTGCGCTTCCTCAACGAAGCTGGCCTCGCAAAGCGTGACGCCAAGAACAACCCGGAAAAGGCAAAGCCGGGCAAGAAGGCTCAGGAGCGCGCTGCTGAAAAGGCTCAGAAGGCCGCCGACGCTGCCGAAGCTGCTGCTTCCGCAGAATAATCGGGGACTTTCCCTTATCGAACGGGCGGCATGGCGACATGCCGCCCGTTTTCGTTTCCATTCCACCGCACTTCGTTTAAGAGAAGCCCAGATTTGCGGCTTCATGTGAAGGACGTCATGGCAAAGCTTGAAAATCCGGTTCTGATGGCAACGATCGGCGGCGCCCAAGGGCTGCGCGGCGAAGTGCGCGCCAAGGCCTACACCGCTGACCCGACGGCCCTCGGCGACTACGGCAACCTGCACAGCATGGACGGCCGCACCTTCGAGATTCTCGATATCCGGGAGATGAAGAACGTTGTCGTCGTCCGCTTCCGCGGGATCAACGACCGCAATGCCGCCGAGGCGCTGAACGGATTGGAGCTCTACATCGAGCGCGATAACCTGCCGGACGAGGAGCTGGAGGAAGACGAATTCTTCTACGCCGATCTGGAGGGCCTGGAAGCGCTCGACGATCAGGGCGTCAGTTACGGCACGGTGACCGGCGTTTTCGATTTCGGCGCCGGCGATCTCCTGGAGCTGAAAGGTCCCGGCAAGCGCCCGGTGTTGATCCCCTTCTCCGAAGCCTCGGTTCTCGATATCGACCTTGAAAGCGGCAGGATCACAATCGATCCGCTGGCGGCCGGCCTCGTCGACAGTGAGGATGACGGACCGAACTTCACGCCCGACAAGCCGAAAAAGAAGAAGTGAGGCCGTCGATGGCGTTTCGCGCGACCGTGCTGACCCTCTACCCGGAAATGTTTCCGGGCCATCTCGGCTACTCACTCGCCGGCAAGGCCATGGAGCGTGGCCAGTGGTCGCTCGATACGCTGCAGATCCGCGATTTCGCGACCGACAAGCACCGGACCGTCGATGACACGCCCGCTGGCGGCGGCGCCGGCATGGTGCTCAAGCCCGACGTACTCGCCCGCGCCATCGACAGCGCCTATGAGAACGACAGCCGTCCTCGCCTGCTGATGAGCCCGCGCGGAAAGCCGCTGACGCAGGAGCGCGTGCGCGAACTGGCGTCCGGCAACGGGGTCATCATCGTTTGCGGCCGCTTCGAGGGTGTCGATCAGCGTGTCATCGATGCGCGTGAGCTGGAAGAGGTCTCAATCGGGGACTACGTGCTGTCGGGAGGCGAACCGGCGGCACTGACCGTACTGGATGCAATCGTCCGTGTTCTGCCGGGCGTCATGGGCAATGATCTTTCCGGGCTGCATGAGAGCTTCGAGGGCGGCCTGCTCGAGCATCCGCACTATACCCGGCCGCAGGAATGGGAGGGCCACGAGATTCCGGCGGTCCTCACATCGGGCAATCACGGCGCGATCGACAAATGGCGCCGCGAGCAGGCACTGCAGCTGACCCGCGAACGACGCCCGGACCTGCTGGACAAATGAGAGATGGCCGGCGGCCAGGGATCCACATTTAACGGTCGGGCCGACAAAATTTCCGGGCCGAAGGGGTGACAAAGCCTGCGCAATACGGTATGCGCACGCCCGGAATGGGAAAACTCCCATCAACCACGTAAAGAAAAACAGACGAATTCGCTCCTGCCCTCACCGGCAAATATCTGCGGCTCGACCAAGGATAGATCGTTCAGAGCGCTCTGGCTGTTGAACCAACAAAGAGGTTGAGTCATGAACATCATTCAGCAGCTTGAGGCCGAGCAGGTCGCCAAGATCGAAGCCCAGCGTACGCTCCCGGAATTCTCCCCGGGCGATACCGTTCGCGTGAACGTCCGCGTCAAGGAAGGCAACCGTACCCGCGTACAGGCCTACGAAGGCGTCTGCATCGCTCGCTCCGGCGGCGGTCTGCAGGAGAACTTCACGGTTCGCAAGATCTCCTACGGCGAAGGCGTCGAGCGCGTATTCCCGGTCTGCTCCCCTGCTATCGAAAGCGTAGAAGTCGTTCGCCGCGGTAAGGTCCGTCGCGCGAAGCTCTACTACCTGCGCGATCGTCGCGGCAAGTCGGCTCGTATCGTCGAAAACACCGGCACCCGCGCCCGCAAGCTCAACGACGCTGAACGTCAGGCCGTTGCCGAGGAAAAGGCACGCCTGGAAGCCGAAAAGGTTGCAGCAGCTCAGGCGCTCGCAGCCGAAAAGGCAGCACAGGAAGCCGCAGAAGCTGCAGCAGCGGCAGAGCCGGCAGCAGAATAAGTTTCAATCCTCAGGGATTGTCGGAAAAGGCGACCTTCGGGTCGCCTTTTTTGTTGCGCGCCGACTGTGCCTGTCGCCGCTGACGGCGTTCGCCTTCAACTCCAGTCAATCGTCATCTAACCCTGTCCATGACGATGACCCATAGACTAGAGCATTGCCATTTTCCTCACTTTCGCTCATCGGTGCGAAATAACGATGATAGCGCTTCATGGTCTCGTACAGGTCACGCGGGTTGCCACAGTGGAGAAGGTGCGCATCGATGCGGACCTCTCTTTTGCCAATATCTAACCTCTCGATCAGAATGATTTTGGTCTCATGGAACCGCCCCACTTCGTAGTATCTGATCTTAGCAATCGATGTCCAAGGAATGCTTGTCTCAGCTTGGTGCGCGAGATGGATTCCCTCATGATCCATGGCTAACGTGACCTTGCTGAAATCTACTCGCGACAAAAGCTTGAGAGCACCGGTCACGTAAATGGCGAGGAGTGCCGCTGCCGCGAGAATACCGGCGACCGGGCCAAACCGGGAGCCCGAGATCGCCGCCGCGCCCTTTGCGATCAAATACAGAGATATGACACCACCCCCAAATAGCGCGAAGTAGATGGGGCCTCTGGCTCGCGTGAATTCACGGCGGGGAAAACTGGCGTCCGTTGTGCTCATTGTCGAGCGCTCGTCATCGAAACTCAAATCGCGTTGAACCGCACTCGGGAGATACGGTAAGCCAGCGCCCAATTCTCCCCCTCTGGTTGCGCTGAAGAAAATAGCGCGTCAAGCCAATTTCTGACACTTTCGCCTGAAAGTTCGGCCTAGCGAATCCGCTGGAGGTCAAATGTCAGGCATTCTCATTGCAACTTTGCTGGCAACTGTCTCGATGAAAGCGACCGCAGGATTCTCAACCGGCGAGCTGCTTTTTGCCGATTGTCATGGTTCGCGGCAGTTCGTGATGGGCTACATCACGGGCTGGCTGGATAAGTGGAACAGAGACGAATACCTCGCACGCCGTAATATCGCCGATAGCATTCCCAGTTCAAAAGCACTGGTGAACTCTGCGTTCCTCGCTAACTCTTTCGGCGTGAACTTCTGCGTGCCGGCCGAAACGAAACCCGAAGCGATCGGCGACATGCTCTGTACGTTTCTACAGCAGAATCCAGATGTGCGCGATGCGACAGGCGACGACTTGATGACGACCCTGATCCGAGGCAATTACAGTTGCCCCGTAAATTAATCGTCGGGATCCGGGAGCCAGCGCCAGCCCACAACCCACCTAGGCACCCATCACACCGATTTCTGCGAAATTCCTTCCATCAAAGCCACAGTTTTTGAACCGCCTTTCCCGTTTTTGCGCACAGCTATCGAGCAATGCTCTTGCTATCCGCTTCGCAACTATGACAGGTTTCGCGAACGATATTTCGGGGAGATACACTTAATGCCGTTCCGCCGCGCCGTCCTTGCAGGACTGACCGCTCTTATTCTGTCGCCGCTGGCCGCCCTCGCCGCCGACCTTCCGGACCTCAAGGGCAAGTCGGTCGTCGTCGTCACCGAGAATGCCTATCCGCCGCTGCAGTTCGTTGATCCGAAGTCGGGCAAGGCGATCGGCTGGGAATATGATGCGATGAACGAGATCGCTAAGCGGTTGAATTTCAAGGTCGAGTACCAGAACACCAGCTGGGACGCGATGATCCAGGCGGTCTCCGACAACCAGTACAACATCGGCATGACCGGCATCACCATCAAGGATGAGCGCAAGGCCAAGGTTGATTTCTCCGATCCCTACATGCGCTCGCAGCAGTTCATGCTGGTGCGCGCAGACGAGAAACGCTTTACCGATGCCAAGACTTTCGGTGCCTTCAATGAAGGCCTCGTCGGTGCCCAGCCGGGCACGTCACCTTTCTACACGGCCGTGTACGAGATTCTTGACGGCAACGAACAGAATCCGCGCATCAAGCTCTTCGAAACCTTCGGCGCCACCGTTCAGGCTCTCAAGGCCGGTGACGTTGATGTCGTGCTGACGGACAGCGTCGCTGCCAAGGGCTATGTCGACGCGTCCAGCGGCGGCCTGAAGGTCATCGGCGGCCCGCTCGGTACGGAAGATTTCGGTTTCATCTTCCCGAAGGGCTCCGATCTCGTCGCCCCAGTCAATGCCGCGATCGCGAGCCTGAAGGCCGACGGCACCTTCGACGCGCTGAACAAGAAGTGGTTCCTCGACTACAAGATGGGCGAATGATCCTGTCTACGGTTAGCGCGTGATGGCTCCTCAGCCGGCCCCAGGTGGGCATAGTAAGAGCGACTACCCCTGGTGGCTAGTCGCCCTTGTCGCAATCGGCATCGTCCTTGCCGTCGTCATTGTCACCAATGACATCTATGCGCAGGTCTTCCGCACCGTCTTCAACGGCGCAGGCGTCACCATCTTCGTGACGCTGGTGGGATTTGCGTTGGCGACCCTTCTCGGCCTCGGCATCGCGCTGCTCGGACTATCCGACAGCGTCGTGCTCCGCCAGATCTCTCGCTTCTACGTCGAAGTCATCCGCGGCGTGCCGATGCTGGTGCTGCTATTCTATGTCGCCTTCGTCGGCGCCCCCGGCATCGTCGCGGCCTATAACGTCCTGACCAGCCCGCTGGTCCAGGCCGGCTTGAGCGAACCGGTGATGGTGCGCGACTTGTCGCTGATGTGGCGGGCGATCATCGCACTGATGATCGGTTATTCGTCCTTCATCGCCGAAGTTTTCCGCGCCGGCATACAGTCTGTCGATCACGGACAGATCGAGGCCGCTAAGGCGCTTGGTCTTTCGCGCTACCACCGGTTTCGGTTCGTCGTCTTTCCGCAGGCGATCAGGGTGATCTTCCCGCCGCTGTCGAACGATTTCGTGGCGATGGTCAAGGACAGTTCGCTTGTCTCCGTCCTCGGCGTCTCGGACATCACGCAGATGGGCAAGGTCTATGCCTCCGGCTCGTTTCGCTTCTTTGAAACCTACTCCATCGTCACCTATATCTATCTCATCCTGACAATCGGTCTGTCGCTTGCGCTGAGGCAAGTGGAGAAACGGATGCGCGGGAAAGACCGACGCTAGCGTCCGAATGATTCGAATTGCCGCCGTCGCGAAAAATTGGTATGTGACAGCCCATGGAATCCAAGTTCAGTTGCATTGGGGCGCATATTTTCGTGCTGCAGGATCATTACCGCCTGCCGGCACGCTTCTTTGCGGCCGTTTCCGGTGCACTCAACAGCCGACTTCGTTGATCGAATGACGGCCCGGCGGGCCTCACCGCCACCAACTCCATTTCTCCATACGCATCCAAGAACGGACCTAACGCCATGAGCGCACCGCGTACCCTTTACGACAAGATCTGGGACGACCATCTGGTCGATCAGCAGGACGACGGCACCTGTCTTCTCTACATCGACCGCCACCTGGTCCATGAAGTCACCTCGCCGCAGGCCTTCGAAGGCCTGCGCATGACCGGCCGCAAGGTGCGCGCGCCTGAAAAGACCCTCGCCGTCGTCGATCACAACGTCCCGACTTCGCCCGATCGTCATCTCGGCATCAAGAATGAGGAAAGCCGGATCCAGGTCGAGCAGCTCGCCATCAACGCCGCCGAATTCGGTGTCGAGTATTATTCCGAGAACGACAAGCGCCAGGGCATCGTCCACATCATCGGACCGGAGCAGGGCTTTACCCTGCCTGGCATGACCATCGTCTGCGGCGACAGCCACACTTCGACACACGGCGCCTTCGGCTCGCTCGCGCATGGCATCGGTACCTCTGAGGTCGAGCACGTGCTCGCGACCCAGACGCTGATCCAGAAGAAGGCGAAGAACATGCTGGTGCAGGTCGATGGCCAGCTGCCGGCTGGCGTCACCGCCAAGGATATCGTTCTCGCCATCATCGGCGAAATCGGCACCGCCGGCGGCACCGGCTACGTCATCGAATATGCCGGCGAAGCTATTCGCGCGCTGTCGATGGAAGGCCGCATGACGATCTGCAACATGTCGATCGAAGGCGGTGCCCGCGCAGGCCTGATCGCGCCAGACGAGATCACCTTCGAATACATCAAGGGCAAGCCGCGTGCGCCGAAGGGCGAGGCGCTGGAACAGGCGATCGCTTACTGGAAGACCCTGAAGTCGGACGAGGGTGCGCATTTCGACCGTGTCGTGAAGCTCAACGCCGCCGAACTGCCGCCGATCGTGTCTTGGGGCTCCTCGCCGGAAGACGTCATTTCCGTTCAGGGAGTCGTTCCGAATCCGGACGAAATACAGGAAGAGACGAAGCGCGCTTCCAAGTGGCGTGCACTCGATTACATGGGCCTGAAGCCCGGCACCCCAATCACCGAGATCAACATCGACCGCGTCTTCATCGGCTCCTGCACCAACGGCCGCATCGAAGACCTGCGCGCCGTTGCCAAGGTCGTCGAAGGCAAGACCGTTGCCTCGACCGTCAACGCCATGATCGTTCCGGGCTCCGGCCTCGTGAAGGAGCAGGCAGAGCAGGAAGGCCTCGACAAGATCTTCAAGGCAGCCGGCTTTGACTGGCGCGAGCCGGGCTGCTCCATGTGCCTCGCCATGAACGACGACCGCTTGAAGCCAGGTGAACGCTGCGCCTCGACATCGAACCGGAATTTCGAAGGCCGCCAAGGCTTCAAGGGCCGCACGCACCTGGTCTCTCCGGCCATGGCTGCCGCGGCCGCGATTGCCGGCCACTTCGTCGATATTCGCGAGTGGAACTAATGCACGAAAGCCTCCCTCTCGGAAACGAGGGGGAGGCTATCTCAGCAGACACCGGACGCATTCGGTGAGACAATAGCCGCGTTCGAACCCTAGCTCTCTGGAGAGCAACATGAACGCCGCAGCGAAGCCGCCCGCCAAACGACGCCTTCTCCTTCTTCGTCACGCCAAATCCGCATGGCCGGCAGACGTTGCCGACCACGACCGTCCGCTTGCAGGTCGCGGAGAAAAGGCAGCACCGATGATGGGCCGCTATCTCGCGCGCCAAAAGCTTATTCCTGATCTTGTGCTGGTGTCATCCGCTCGCCGCACACAGGAGACGTGGAAACTCGTCGCCAAAAAGCTCCCATCTTCGATCGAAAAGCTGGATACGGAAGACTTGTACGAAGCCTCCGCGGCGAAAATCGCTGCCGTCGTACAAGCGGTCGATCCAGCGGTTCGAACGCTTATGCTGATAGGGCACAATCCAGGCTTTCAGGATCTCGCAGAGGGGCTCATCGGCGCAGGCGATCCCGAGGCATGTGCTGGCATCAGGCAGAAATTCCCGACAGCCGCACTTGCTGTCATCGCGTTCGATGCTGATCGTTGGAAACAGCTGAAACCCAAAAGCGGCACGCTGGAACGATTCGTCACGCCGCGCTCGCTCGACTGAACCAAAGCCGCGTCTCCCTCCCCCGCGTGAGAGGAGGGAGAGCGAAGCCTACATCAGAAGTTGGCCGTGTAGGGATCCGGTCCCATGCGGGCGCCCTTGTCGTCGAGCTTGGCAATCGCTGCCATGTCGGCCGCATCCAGCTTGAAATCAAAGACCTTGAAATTCTCCTCGATGCGCGATGGCGTCACCGACTTCGGTATGACGACGAGGCCACTATCGATATGCCAGCGGACGATGACCTGCGCAGGCGTCTTTCCGTGCTTCTTGGCGATCTCGCCAATCGTTGCATCGGCGATCAACTTGCCCTGACCGAGCGGGCTCCAGGATTCAGTGACGATGTTCAGCGTCTTATGTGCTTCCTGCGCCGCTTTCTGTTGGAAATCCGGATGCAACTCGATCTGGTTAATAACAGGAACGACGCCCGTGTCGCCGATGATCTGTTCCAGATGATCGGGATAGAAGTTCGAAACACCGATGGAACGCGCGCGGCCTTCTTGCCTGATCTTCACGAAGGCCTTCCAGGTTTCCCGATACAGACCGCGGTGCGGCGATGGCCAGTGGATGAGGTAGAGGTCGACATAATCCGTGCCGAGCTTCTTCAGGCTGCCCTCGAAGGCGCGCATGGTCGCATCATAGCCCTGGTCGCTGTTGCGGAGCTTGGTGGTGACGAAAATGTCCTTGCGATCGAGACCGGATGAGCGGATGCCCTCGCCGACGCCTTCCTCGTTGTCGTAACCGGAAGCCGTATCAATGTGACGATAGCCGGCGGCAATGGCCGCGCGCACCGTCGGTGCTGCGATCTCCTGGGGCGTTTGCCATACGCCAAGGCCCACCTGGGGAATGGAATGTCCGTCATGGAAAGTGATGATGGGTTGCTGTGCCACAATATATCTCCGGAAGTTTGAAGAATTGGACGGGGCGTGATTGAACCCGCAGCCTCGCGGATTTCCCTGCACGTATTTCAGCCCTTGCGCCGGTCGAAAAGGCATATAGGTCAGCTCGGCTGGTTTATCACCCCCGCGCATCAAAGAACGCGCACGATGGTACCCCTGCGCAGGAAGGGAAGAAGGCGCCGCATATCGCGCGGATGAACCGCCACACATCCAGCGGTCGGCTCGTAGCCGGGTTTGATCAGATGGAAGAAGATTGCCGAACCGCGATTGCGGGCTCGTGAGGTGATGTTCCAGTCCATGACGAGGCAGACGTCATAAAGCCCGTCCTTGCGCTTCATTTCCTCGTGACTCGGCCGGAAAGGCGCTTTGACGAGTCTATTGTAGTTCGGATGCTCAGCCTGGTCGCACCAGAGCATATCCGTACGAATGCGACGAATCGCAAGCGATGTCTCGAGACGCATCGGACGTTCACCGCGGCGAAAGCCGTAAAGCAGCTTCATCGGAGCGATTGGGGTAGCGCCATCACCCTCGCGCTTGCGGACCGTTCGACCGGCCCGGCCGATCGCGGCAGGCACCCTAATTGCGCCGAACTGAACCAAAGCCCGGCTTTTTTCGCCCGGCGCAGGCCGAACGAGGAGGGTCGTCGACTTTATCGGTCTCGGACGCCTTGTTTTCTCCATTTTTCTCACATGTGTTTGCGATTGCTAGGATTGTGATTGAAATCATATAGCATCGTATACGACAACAGCTCGGTCGCCCGATCTTTGCCAATGCTGAAAAATTGGCGTAGGAGAGGAGAGACCGCAGGCGAGGGATAGAGCCGCATGACCGCACGCACCATTCTCTTGGTGGATGACGACGACGACCTCCGCGAGACACTCACGGAGCAGCTTTCGCTCTATGACGAATTCACGGTGCTCCAGGAAACGACGGCGGCCAAGGGTGTCGAGCGCGCACGATCAACGCCGATCGACCTGCTCATCATGGACGTTGGCCTGCCTGACATGGACGGTCGCGAGGCTGTGAAGCTGCTGCGCAAGGGTGGTTTGAAAGCCCCGATCATCATGCTGACCGGCCATGACACGGATTCGGATACGATCCTTGGCCTTGAGGCCGGCGCCAACGACTACATCACCAAGCCCTTCCGCTTTGCCGTCCTGCTTGCGCGCATCCGCGTGCAGCTGCGACAGCACGAGCAGAGCGAGGACGCCACCTTCAATGTCGGCCCCTATGTTTTCAAGCCGAGCCAAAAGCTCCTGACGATGGACAGCGGCCAGAAGATCCGCCTGACCGAGAAGGAAGCGGCAATCATTCGCTATCTCTACCGCGCCGAGCAGAAGGTCGTCACTCGTGACGTGCTGCTGGAAGAGGTATGGGGTTACAATTCCGGCGTGACGACGCATACGCTCGAAACCCATGTCTATCGTCTGCGCCAGAAGATCGAACGCGATCCCTCCAACGCCGAAATTCTGGTAACGGAAAACGGCGGCTACAAGATTATCCCGTAAGATGGCGCTGAACGACGACATCCGACTGCTGTCGCAGTTGCCGCTGTTCCACGATATGTCGGAGGATCAATTAAGGCTGATCGCCTTCGGTGCAGATCGACGCGTCATTTCCGCCGGTCAGATGCTCTTTCGGGAAGGCTCGCCGGCTGAAAGCGCCTACGTCATTCTTAGTGGCGGCGTGGAGCTCAGCCGGATCGGCCGCGATGGCGAGCCAGAAGTCCAGAATACAGCCGGACCTGGCACGCTTCTATCCGAACTTGCGCTGATCACACTCGTCGAGCGCAAGTTCACGGCCGTTGCGACAGAAGACACGAGCATCATCCGCATCACCCGTTCGCTCTTCCATCGGCTGATCGAGGAATATCCGGATGCAGCTCGACTGATCGAGAGCCGCATCCGCGACAACATTGCCGAGCTAGCAGCCAGGGCCTCGGCCCAACTTCACCGCTTCGTCTGACGGGTTAGAGATTGAAGTGCGCCGTGACCGGCACGTGGTCGGACGGCCGTTCCCAGCCGCGCGCTTCCTTCAGAATGTCGATGCGCTGCAAGTGCGGTCCAAGGTCCTTTGAGCTCCAGATATGGTCAAGGCGGCGGCCGCGATCAGCCGCTTCCCAGTCCTTGGCGCGATAGCTCCACCATGTGTAGAGCTTTTCGTTTTCCGAAACGTGCTGCCGCATCAGGTCAAGCCAGGCGCCGCGCTGCATCACTTCGAGAAGACCATCCGTCTCTATAGGCGTGTGGCTGACGATCTTGAGCAGCTGCTTGTGTGACCAGACATCATGCTCAAGTGGCGCAATGTTGAGGTCGCCGACGAGGATTGCCGAGGTGTTTGCTTCGCCATTTGCCTTGAGCTGCTTCATCTCGTCGATGAAATCGAGCTTGTGCCCGAACTTCGGATTGATCGTCCGATCCGGTTCGTCTCCGCCGGCAGGTACGTAGAAGTTATGCAGGCGAATACGCCGGCCACCACGTTCGAAGACGGCCGAGATATGGCGCGCGTCGCCGACGTTGCAGTAGTCCTGGCGGTGGTCCTCGACCAACGGAAAGCGCGATGCGATGGCAACGCCGTGATAGCCCTTCTGGCCATGGATGATAATGTGTTCGTAGCCCATCGCGCGCAGCGGCGAGGCAGGAAACAGGTCGTTCGGAACCTTCGTTTCCTGGAGGCAAAGGATGTCAGGCTTATGCTTGAGGACGAATTGCTCGACGATCGGCATGCGAAGCCGCAGAGAGTTGATATTCCAAGTCGTAACCGAGAAGCCCATTCGATTGCCTTTCAAAACCGGACGAACTGGCTTTAGAGCAAAGGCTGTGCCGATGGAACGGATGCCGCAAAAGAAAAACGCCCCGCGGATCGCAGGGCGTTGTTCTTGCAAAGCAGCTGAAATCAATCTCGGTAAGCGGCCGTTCCCGGGATCACCTCGTAGGGGACCTTAAACACCTTGTCGTCGAACTGGACGCCGGTCTTGACGTTGAAGACCATCACGGACGTGTCCTTGCCCTGATTGTCGGTAATCGTCCACTGGCGGAGATCATAGGTCTTCGGATCAAACATCATCGTAATCGTCGAGTTGCCAAAGACGGTGTTGTTGCCGAGCGCGATCGTCGTCAGGTCGGATTCCTGCTTCACGCTTTTGACTGATCCGGCCGAGAGATCGATATGCTGTGCCAGCAGCAGGCTGAGCGGCGTCTTCGACAGTGGGTAAAGATCCCAGGTCTTGAGCTTCATGTTTCCGACGGCGACATTCTTACCATCCGCAATGACACGGATCGGCGACGGATTGTCATAGTTGAAGCGCAGCTTGCCGGGGCGCTGAATATAGAACTTGCCGCCGGTCTGCTCGCCACGCGGGCCGAATTGAACGAATTCGCCCTGCATGGTGGCGACACTCGAGAAGTGATCAGCGATCGCCTGCGCAGTGGCCGTGCTTGAAGCTGCGGATGCCGCCTGCGCATAGGCAGCAATCGGGACCGAAGATGCCGCAGCGACGGCCAGCGTACCCAAGAGATGGCGCCGGGTCAGCGAGATGCGGTCCAGGATGGAGTCGGAGTTGTTCATCTATGTCTCCTTTATGCAATTTGAATGCTGCGGAAACGCGGCGCCTTCATGGCGTGGTTCGCAGACCTGCATAAACTAACGGTTTCAGTGCGATCAGGTTTCCGTGAACGCCGGCGTCATCAATTGCTGCTGACATTTCAGCGGTCGAGAATATCACCGTCAGTCGGAACCAGGATCTCGCGTTTTCCAGCATGGTTGGCGGGACCGATGATGCCTTCCTGCTCCATCCGCTCGATCAGTGATGCGG
The DNA here is from genome assembly GCF_050644135.1 of Rhizobium sp. YTU87027. Lineage (NCBI taxonomy): Bacteria > Pseudomonadati > Pseudomonadota > Alphaproteobacteria > Hyphomicrobiales > Rhizobiaceae > Rhizobium > Rhizobium sp. YTU87027. The sequence continues at coordinate 3,192,754 of NZ_CP098440.1, forward strand.
CGCGGTTGTACCCAATGCCAAGTCTACGCTGAATATACGACGTCGATGCCTTTCCGTCACGCAGAACGATCGCGACGGCCTGATCGTACGGATCGTCGGAATCTGAAAGATTGGACGTCCCGGCCGGACCGCCGCCGTAGTCGCCATCTTCGTCATCATCGGCCGTGATCGCGTCGAGATATTGCGGCGCGCCTTGTGTTTTCAGATAGGAAACGATCTCTTCCACTTCCATATCGGCAACGAACGGGCCATGGACACGCTGAATGCGCCCGCCGCCAGCCATATAGAGCATATCGCCCATGCCGAGCAGTTGTTCGGCGCCTTGTTCTCCAAGGATGGTGCGACTGTCGATCTTCGATGTGACCTGGAAGGAAATACGCGTCGGGAAGTTTGCCTTGATCGTGCCGGTGATGACGTCGACGGACGGGCGCTGCGTAGCCATGATGACGTGGATGCCGGCGGCGCGCGCCATCTGCGCCAGGCGCTGCACGGCGCCTTCAATGTCCTTGCCGGCGACCATCATGAGGTCAGCCATCTCGTCGATGATGACGACGATGTAAGGCATAGGCTGCAGATCAAATTCTTCCGTCTCGTACATCGCCTCGCCGGTATGGCGGTCGAAGCCCGTTTGCACGGTACGCGAGATCACCTCACCCTTGGCGAGCGCCTGCTCGACGCGACTATTGAAGCCGTCGATGTTGCGGACGCCGATCTTCGACATCTTCTTGTAGCGCTCTTCCATCTCACGGACGGTCCACTTGAGCGCAACGACGGCCTTCTTGGGATCGGTGACGACAGGCGAGAGAAGGTGCGGAATACCGTCATAGACCGACAATTCAAGCATCTTCGGATCGATCATGATCAGACGGCATTGCTCTGGCGTCATGCGGTAAAGCAGAGACAGAATCATGGTATTGATGGCGACCGACTTACCGGACCCCGTCGTACCGGCGACCAGCAAGTGCGGCATCTTCGCCAGATCCGCGATCACCGCCTCACCGCCAATCGTCTTGCCGAGCGCCATGGCAAGCTTTGCCTTCGAACCTTCGAAGTCACGCGAGGCGATGAGTTCGCGAAGATAGACCGTTTCGCGTGTGGAGTTCGGCAGTTCGATGCCGATCGCGTTGCGACCCGGCACGACGGCAACGCGGGCAGCGATCGCGCTCATCGAACGGGCAATGTCGTCGGCAAGGCCGATGACGCGAGACGACTTGATGCCCGGAGCGGGCTCCAATTCATAAAGCGTGACGACGGGACCCGGCCGAACGTGGATAATCTCTCCCTTGACGCCGAAATCCTCAAGCACGCCCTCGAGCATACGTGCATTCTGTTCCAGCGCATCAGCTGAAAGCGTCGAATCACGAACAACATTCTTCGGTTCCGCCAGCAAGTGCATCGAGGGAAGCTGGAAGCCCTCCGGACGAATGAAGGAGCCCTGTTGCTCGCGTTCGATGCGCGCGCCGGGCTTCGGCCGGGCGGCAGGCTGCACGACGCGCGGCTCGGCACGGCCGGCCGGTTTGGCTGGCGCACGCATCATCCAGTCATCGTCATCGGGCAGGATATCGGCCGGACGCGGCGGCATGTCGTCAAACGGCAGATTGTCGTCATCCTCGTCATCGTTGAGCGAAATGGATGGCGCAGATACAACACGGCGCTGCGAGGCAGCGCGCGGGTCCATCGATGGCTCCATGCGCTCTCCGCGCGCGACCGGCGCCTTTGCGCGCACCGGTTCGTTCAGCTTGCCAAACTCGTCGTCGTTGAAATCGTAAGGTGACTCGAAATCGTCCTGCCGTCGTTTGCGGGGACCCATGCCGAGCAAGCGCCGCATCCGAGCCTGGCTCATGTACCAGGCATGCGTCAGCGCACCGAAGGCAAGCCAGCCGCCTTCATCGTCATCCTCGTCTTCATCGCCAACCGAGCGCAGCTTCGAACGCGTATTTGCATATTCCTCCTCGGCCTCGTCTTCATCGTCCTCGCTACGGCCGACGAGACCAGCAGCAAACAGCATCATCCAGACTGTCGGGATGGCAAACACGCAGCCCACCGCGGTCGCAAAGGCCCCGGTCGGATAAGCGCCAACAAAGAGCGCAGGAAACCGCAAGATCATATCGCCGACAACGCCACCGATGCCGTTGGGGATCGGCCAGGTGAGCGGCGGCGGGAAGCAGCCGATAACGGCGGAGGAAAGCACAGAACCCACCCCCCACGCGGCAGCGCGCGCCGGGATGCGGCTGATGCGACGACCTGAGATCAAGGCCAGAGCCCACGCCACAACAGGCAGGAGTGCCACGACACTGGCAAGGCCGAAAAACTGCATCGCGATGTCGGCGAACGCGGCCCCGCCATAGCCCAGAACATTGGTCGGTTCGTTCCCGGTCGCATAGGAATAGCTCGGATCCGCAACGTTCCACGTCGCGAGCGCTGCGACTGCCAATGCGAGCAGCAGAAAAATCGCGAAGCCAACAAGGGTCTGCGCCTGCCGGAACATGAAACCCGAAAGGGAAAAACGGTCCGGCCGGCCATCCATTGCTGGCGATGTGCTTCTTGCCATGTGTGTACCCGTTCAATGCGTGAGAGCGTGCGAATCGCCGAGCGTCTGCACCCAGTACCTTCGCCCCACCTAATCAGAGGACGGTTAAAGCGGTATTAACCATGCCGCCCCCACGTCTTGCACCGGAAAATAAAAAGGCCCGAACCTATGGAGGTCCGGGCCAAGAGCGGACTATTCGAACGAATAGGCCGCGACGGGCTGTTCAGCGGCGCCTGCTTATGCAAGCGCCGCGATGCCATGATCACGAGTGGTAAGCGGCTTCGCCGTGGGTCGAAAGGTCGAGACCTTCGCGCTCTGCTTCGACGGTAACGCGCAGGCCAATGACGACATCGACGATCTTGTAGAGGATCGCGGAACCGATGCCGGACCAGAGCAGCGTGACGAGAACGCCCTTGAGCTGGTTGAACACCTGGGTCGCGGTGCCGGCATAGGTCGCGGCGAAGTCCGCGGTCGAGTAGTCGACGATGCCGGCACCGCCGAGGGCCGGGTTGACCAGGACGCCAGTCATCAGCGCGCCGAAGATGCCGCCGATGCAGTGGACGCCGAAGACGTCGAGGCTGTCGTCGTAATCGAACTTGTTCTTGACCACGCCGACGAAGAAGTAGCACAGCGGCGAGACGAGAAGGCCAAGGACGATCGAGCCGACCGGGCCCGCAAAGCCCGCAGCCGGCGTAACCGCAACGAGGCCGGCAACGACACCCGATGCCGCACCGAGCATCGAAGCCTTGCCGCGTGCCAGTGCTTCAACGATGCACCAGGAGACAGCTGCAGCAGCAGTGGCGACGAAGGTGTTGATGAAGGCGAGCGACGCATATGCGTTGGCTTCAAGGTTGGAGCCGGCGTTGAACCCGAACCAGCCCACCCACAGCAGCGACGCACCGACCATGGTCAACGTCATCGAATGTGGCGCCATGATCTCCTTCTTGTAGCCGATGCGCTTGCCGAGCATGATCGCGCCGACCAGGCCGGCAATGCCGGCATTGATATGGACAACCGTGCCGCCTGCAAAATCAATCGCGCCGAAGCCGAAGATCAAGCCGGACGGATCAGTGTAGGCGCTAGGACCACCCCAGAACCAGACCATGTGGGCGATTGGAAAGTAAACGAAAGTGACCCACAGGACCGCAAACAGGATCATTGCCGAGAACTTGATGCGCTCTGCGACCGCGCCGACGATCAGGCCGGGCGTGATGCAGGCGAAAGTCATCTGGAATATCACGAAGGTGAGTTCCGGAATGGCTACGCCCTTGGAGAAGGTCTCGGCAAGCGACGAAGTCGTCACGCCGTTGAGGAACATCTTCGACAAGCCGCCGACGTAGTTGTTGAGGCTGCCGCCATTTGTGAAGGCCAGGGAGTAGCCGTAGACGATCCAGATCAGGGCAACTACAGCTGCAATGGTCAGAACCTGCATGAGGACCGACAGCATGTTCTTGGTGCGGACAAGACCACCGTAGAAAAGTGCGAGGCCCGGAACGGTCATGAGAAGAACGAGTGCCGAGGACACGAGCATCCAGGTGTTGTCGCCCTTGTCCATGGTCATCGCAGGAGCAGCAGCGGCAGCAGCAGGCGCAGCCGTCGTGGCAGCGTCCTGCGCAAAGGCAGCGACCGGCGCCAGCAGCGCAGCGGCGGCAGCGCCAAGCCGCGCAAAATTGGAAGAAAACTTCGAAATTGACATTGAAAGAGGCTCCCTTGCTCTGCCGCCTTACAGCGCTTCTGTGTCGGTTTCGCCGGTGCGGATGCGCACGGCATGGTCGATCGAATAGACGAAGATCTTGCCATCGCCGATCTGGCCGGTCTTGGCGGATGACGCGATGGCCTCGACGGCCTTGTCGACGAGTTCGGAAGCAACCGCGATTTCGATCTTGAGCTTCGGCAGGAAGCTGACCGCATATTCGGTGCCGCGATAAATCTCAGTATGCCCCTTCTGGCGCCCGTAGCCCTTCACTTCGGTCACGGTCAGGCCCTGAATGCCGATCGCCGTGAGGGCTTCGCGCACCTCATCCAGCTTGAACGGCTTGATAATGGCCATCACAATTTTCATCTGGTTTCCCATCCTTCGTTATCCTCGGCACGGAGCCGACTCTCCTTGCCGCTGACGTTCCCGAACAGCGACCGAGGATATACATTCAAAGGGCGTGCCAGATTCGATGGGATAAGCTAACTATTTGAAAAATAAGTATTATATAAATTTGCGTTAATAAACAGGCAAATGATTGCCTAATAATCGCTCAAAAAATACACGAATGAATAAATATGCCTACAATTTACTCATTTGCCGTTTTACGAATCAGGCCCTCCTGGGCCACCGACGCAATCAGGACGCCTTCCCTCGTAAATAGGCTACCGCGTGTCAGCCCCCTTGCACCGGAAGCCGACGGGCTATCCTGTGTGTAAAGAAGCCAATCGTTGAGTTTTGAGGGCCGATGAAACCACATCGAGTGATCGAGACTGGCGACCTGGATCGTCTGGTCAAAGATCGACGTTCCATGCGGATAGAGCGAGGTATCGAGCAGCGTCATGTCCGAGAGATAGGCGAGAATGGCCGCCTGATAGTAACGATCGTCGGGAACCGGTCCCGTCGGTCGCACCCAGATATGCTGCACCGGGTCTAGCTTCTTGTCCGAGAAATAGTGCGTGAGCGATATCGGCCGGATCTCGATCGGCCGTTCGCGCTCCCAGTATTTGCGAATCGGCGCTGGCGCGTTGGCAAGAAACTGCGCCGCGATCTGCTGTTCGTCGAGCAACTTTTCAGGAGCGGGAACATCCGGCATGGTGATCTGATGATAGAAGCCGGGCTCCTCGATCTGAAAGGAGGCCGACAGAGCGAATATCGCCTTTCCATGCTGGATGGCGACGGCGCGACGCGTGTTGAAACTCGACCCATCGCGAATCCGCTCCACCTGATAGACGATCGGCACCGAGGGATCGCCCGGGCGCATGAAATAGGCATGCAGCGAATGCACGATACGGTCACGCTCCACCGTGCGCTGTGCCGCCATCAACGCTTGCGCGATAACCTGACCGCCGAAGACACGCTGCCAGCCAACCTGAGGGCTGCGACCACGAAAGATGTCGACCTCGATCGCTTCAAGATCCAGCGTGGAAAGCAGCGTCTCCATCGCAGTCGGTTTTTCGGTGTCACGCGTCATTTTGTATAGCTCCGGACGGTAGGAAGTGCGGCAGCGATGATCTATATAGATCAATACGATATTCACAAGAAACGGAACGGAACTCCATGCAGGACATGCTGGTTGTAGGCGCGGGTTATGTCGGCCTCTCCGCTGCCGTGGCGGTCAAGCAGGCAGCGCCTCATCTCGATATCGCAGTCGTGGAAGCAGCGCCTGCCGGCGTATGGCAGAAGGACATGCGCGCCTCGGCCATTATCGCTGCCGCCACCAGAATGCTTGAGGTTTTCGGCATCTGGGACGAGATCGAGCCGGACGCGCAGCCGATCACGAAGATGATCGTCACCGATTCGAAGACAGCGGATCCCGTACGGCCGGTTTTCCTGACCTTCGATGGCGAAGTGGAGGATGGACGGCCTTTCGCGCATATGATTTCGAATGTCACGCTCGTCCGGGCGCTGCGCGGAGCATGCGAGCGTCTTGGCATCGAGATTCGTCACGGCTTTGGCGCGGCCGGCCTTTCCGTCGCCGATACGCATGCGACAGTCACTGCCTCCGATGGCAGCGTGATGGAAGCACGGCTCGTCGTCGCCTGCGACGGCGTCCGTTCGCACCTAAGGGACTTGGCAGGCATCAAGACCGTGTCCTGGGACTACGGTCAGTCGGGGATTGTCACGACGGTCGAGCACGAGCGTCCGCATCACGGCTGCGCGGAAGAGCATTTCCTTCCGTCGGGACCCTTTGCGATCCTGCCGCTGAAAGGGAACCGCTCGTCGCTCGTCTGGACGGAGCCGACGCCGGAGGCGAACCGCCTGGTCGCATCCGACGACCTCATCTTTGAAGAAGAGCTGGAGCGTCGTTTTGGTCACAAGCTCGGCACGTTGAGGACTGTCGGCGACAAGCGCGCCTTCCCACTCGGGCTGACGCTTGCGCGGGCTTTTGTGGCCCCGCGCGTGGCGCTCGCCGGTGATGCGGCTCACGGCATCCATCCGATTTCCGGACAGGGCCTGAACCTCGGCTTCAAGGATGTTGCCGCCCTTGCCGAAACCATCGTAGAGGCTGATCGGCTTGGCCTCGATATCGGCTCGATCAATATTCTCGAGCGCTATCAGGCATGGCGCCGCTTCGATACCTTCCGCATGGGCGTCACCACTGATGTGCTCAATCGGCTCTTCTCGAATGACCTGGCGCCGCTGCGCATCGCCCGCGATTTCGGCCTGGGTATCGTCGATCGGCTACCCGGCCTCAAATCGTTCTTCATCGGCCAGGCTGCCGGTACGACCGCTAGGGACAATCCCCGCCTGCTGGCAGGACAGACGATCTAGAGCCTTTCAGGGTTAAATCAGTCGTCCAGCTCGCGCGCCTCCGAGACCAGCATGATCGGAATGCCATCACGGATCGGATAGGCGAGGCGCGCCTTCTCCGACACGAGCTCATTGTGCTCGCGGTCGTAAGTAAGCCGCCCCTTGGTCAACGGGCATACCAATAGTTCCAGAAGCTTCGGATCAACGCGGCTGAGTTTTTCGTCCATGAACCGGTTTTACTGCAGAACGGTGTCCGAGTCACCGAAGACGCGCGCCAGCACTATCTCGGTGATCGCGATCAGCGTTTCGGCCCGCGTCTTCAGATCGGGCGCCTCGAGAAGCGCCTGCTTCTCGGCCGGTCCGAAGGGTGACATCATCGCGAGCGAGTTGACGAGCGTCAGGTTGCTTGCGCGCTCGACGCTCTCCCAATCAGCCTCGAGCTTGTTTGCATCAAGATAGGCCTTGAAGGCAGCGAGAAGCGCCGCACGATCGACTGCATCCTCCTCATCGCGCGCGGAAAGATCGGCAATGAAGGGCGCGATCCGGAAGGTTCGGAAGGGTTGATGCGTTTCCTTTTCCTCAAGCAGGCGGAAACGGCAAATCCCTGTGAGGGAGACGATATAGCGACCATCGCCCGTCTCGGCGAACGAGGTAATGCGCCCGAGGCAGCCAACGGGGGCCAGGTGAGCCTCACCCTGCCCTTCCTGGTCGCCCAGCGCCGGCTGGACCATGCCGATCAACCGATTACCGGACAGAGCGGCATCGAACATCGCGAGATAGCGCGGCTCGAAAATATTGAGGGGCAACTGCCCTGTCGGCAGCAGCAGAGCGCCGCCAAGCGGAAAGACCGCGATCGTATCAGGCAGATCGCCGGGCTTCAGATATCGTGCATTCCCCACTTGCATAGAGACTGGTCCTGCATTGCCGGCAGGCGCGACACGATGCGCCTACACAAACGGGAATGTGGGGCCTCCCTCCAAAAACGCAAGGGCGGCCAGTCGAAACTTGAAATCCGAATCACGAAAACAGCATGGCGGAAAGCTTGCGCCGCGCCGAGACCGTCGCTGGATCCTTGAAGCCCCAAACGTCGAAGAATTGAAGCAACTGCCGGCGTGCGCCGTCGTCGTCGAAAGCACGGTCCTTGCGCATGATGTAAAGCAGGTGCTCTGCTGATTCTTCGCGCCGGCCTTCGACGTTGCGGATCTTGGCAAGCTTCAGACGGGCTTCGTGATCGTCGGGATTGCGCGCCAGATCATGTTCCAGGGCGACGGGATCACCAAGCTTGCGCGCTTCCTCGATCTGATCGAGCTTCTTCGAAACCGCCAGGACCGCTGGATCTTTCGCCATTTCCTCCGGCAATTCCGTCAGCGCCTCACGCGCACGCTCGTGCTGGTTTGCTGCGATCATGCATTCAGCCATTCCCGCCAATGCCTTCGCATTCTCCGGATCGGCCTGCATGACTGCACCGTAAAGCTGTGCAGCACCGTTGATATCGCCGGCTGCCAACAGCTCGTCCGCTTCCTTGAGGACGCCTTCGATTTCAGCCGCCTGATCGGCGCCGGCCGGACCGGCGATGCGATCGATGAACTGGTTGATCTGGCTCTCCGGCACGGCGCCCATGAAACCATCGGCGGGGCGACCGCCGACGAAGGCGATCACGGCCGGAATCGACTGGATACCGAGCTGCCCGGCGATCGAGGGATGATCATCAATGTTCATCTTGACCAGCTTGACGCGCCCTTGCGCTTCATTGACGACCTTTTCGAGCACCGGAGTCAGTTGCTTGCAGGGACCGCACCAGGGCGCCCAGAAATCGACGAGAACTGGCTGGTTGCGCGATTCCTCGATGACATCCTTCGCGAAAGTCGCAGTCGTCGTATCCTTGATGTAACCGCTGGCAGCAGAAGCCGGTGCCGCCCCGTAATTGGCAGCTGCCGTCATCTGACCAAAGGAATTGCTGTAAGGATTGTCGTTGCCGCTCATGGATATCTCCCGCCGTGCCGGTCAGCCGGCTTTTCTAGCGCTAAAATCGTATGTCAGGACGTCACTTTCAAGACAAGCGGCTTATGCCCCGTCGCTTCCATAAAGCGAATGAGATCGCCGCTTGCAATCGAAGTCGTGGCATCATTGGATAGCGGATGACAATTGATGATCTCGTCTTTCATCAGATCTGCATCGAGGACGAAGGTCACATTACCGGCCGTATCGTTGATTGCCCCGAAAGCCGTCACCGAACCGGGCGTGACGCCAAGATATTCCATCAGCTTTTCCGGCTTTCCGAATGAGACCTTGCTGGCTGCGCCAATCAGGGTGTGCACGGTCTTCAGATCCACGGCAGCATTCTCCTCCACCGTCAGCAGGAAGAACTGATCCTTTTTATCTTTGACGAAGAGGTTTTTCGTGTGGCCTCCGGGAATCTCGTCACGCAGCGCGACCGATTCGGCAACCGTAAAGACAGGCGCATGGTTTTTGGTGCTGTGCTTGATATCCAGGCCATCAAGAAAGGCAAAAAGGTTGTCTCTGGTCTTCGGCGTCGCGTCGGTCATCGGAAAATCCATGCGGTCGGTGGAGTGGATGGATGCCTGATTACGTCCCGCTACTATCTTTTGCAACGCTCGTCGTCGACGCTTTGCCCTGCATTTGCGGCACTTCCGATGTCTTCGAACAAGGCCTGGAAATTTTTCTTCGAATTTCCGTCATTTCCCTGTTGCATTTGAAAATCGTTTGGGCGATATAGCGCCCGTCGCCGCAAGGTGGCGCCCACGGTCCTCACAACTACCCCGGACCGGTGCGGATTGAGCGGGTGTAGCTCAGGGGTAGAGCACAACCTTGCCAAGGTTGGGGTCGAGGGTTCAAATCCCTTCGCCCGCTCCAAATCTCTCTTCATAGGTGATATTTGTTCAGGCATTGGCCTGATTGTCACCTGTATTTCCGGGACTTTGGAAATGCCGCGCTAGATCGCGGGTAACAAAAACTGACATTCGGTAGCGCCAAAACGTCGGTTCTCGACCTCGAAAAATGGTCGGCGGATTTAATTGCGAGGCGACGTCCAGGTATTCTCCGCGCCTTTCTTGGTCGGAGCCGCTCCGCGCTCGCCATTGTCTCGGTCCGCTTCTACCTGCCGGTCGGCGATGTAGGGTGCCAGCATCTGCTCCAAATGAGCCGCAGTCAGGCCTGCTGCAAAGCTTCTCATCTCATCCCTCACACTGTTTACGCTTTGTAAACACTTAGCCGCTGTGAGCGGTGATCGAAACGGCTCGATCGAACTCTCCACGTGCTTTTGTTCCGGATGACTGGTGGTCCCGAAGCTAGGGCATTGCGACGCCGAGCCGCTCGGCATGGGACGCGAGTGATGCCATGATGTTGGAGTGCAGGGCGACCCCATCTGCCAGGGCAGAGCGTTTGCGCGCCAGGCCGTTTTCCCCGGGCAGCCGAACGCGGACAACACCGGGTCGCGGCGGATTGCTGCGACACGCATCGGCGAGCCAGCCGGTCTGCCGCAGAAAAGCGTCGCGACCGCCAAAGGCGTCAGGATCGAAAACCTGAACGGTGACAGCGGCATTCGTGCCCTTCAGCCCATCGACGCGTCCAAGGCCGGCAAGGCCTTGTGTAAAGGCTTCGACATGAAGTGCCATGCCGTAACCCTTCTGGCCGTGATCGAGCCCTCCGACCGGCATGAGCGTGCCGCCGCGTTCGATTACCCGTGGATCGCGGCTGGGCTCGCCGTTTTCATCCATCAGCCACTCACGTTCATATTGCCGGCCCTCGCGAACTAGACGCTGCGCCATATTGACCGTCGTGATCGAGGCGCTGATGTCGATCAGGATCGGATCGCCAGGCGTCGGAATGCCATGGGCGACGGGGTTCGGCGTGTAGACACCCTTTCGTCCCCCGAAAGGAGCGACCTGCGCCCCCGATGGGCTGGAGCTTGCGATGCTGACCATATAGCCGCGATCGGTGGCGATGGTGAGATAGGCGGCAAGGCAACCGATATGATGGCTGTCCGCAATCGCGATCGTCGCTGTGCCGTAAGTCGCCGCGCGCTCGCAGGCAAGCTTCACGGCCTCCGATGTCAGCCAAGCACCTGGAAGGCGCCGTCCCTGCCATGCAATGGCCGGCCCGCGGTCGGACACCACCTCAGGCACGCCTTCACTCTTCATCACGCCGTCGGCGATACTTTGGAGATACCAGCCGGCCAATGCCAGACCATGCGTCGTGTGTCCCATCAGATCGGCTTCAAGGAGATAATGGGCAACGGCGGCCGCTTTCTCTTCCTCGAGCCCGGCAGCAACAAACAGCGCCTGTGCAAATTGGCGCAGCCTATCCGACGTGTAGCGGAGGTCAGATGTCTCGCCCATGGCTTTCTCCATCAGTTGCCGGCACTAGGCCGCCTCAGCGCGCCAGAAAGCGCGGGTGAAGCGTCCCACCGTCAAGCGCCGTCAGCACGTTCTCGGCCGACATGATCGAGACGGCGCGTTTTGCATCAAGTGTGACACCAGCGACATGCGGCGTCACAAGCGTGTTCGAGAGCTGGAACAGGGGATTGTCGATGCCCGGCGGCTCAACGGCGAAACTGTCGAGACCCGCTCCGGCGAGGTGGCCCTGTTCAAGGGCAGCAATCAACGCCTTCTCATCAACGACTTCGCCGCGCGCCGTGTTGATCAGGAACGCGCCCTGCTTCATCAGGCCGATACGGCCGGCGTCGATCAGGTTTTGCGTTTCAGGTGTCAACGGACAGTGCAGACTGACGATATCGGAGTTCGCAAGAAGCGTATCGAGATCGGTTTCGCGGCTGACGTCATCGCCAAAGACGCTGTCCGGCGTGTGCGGATCGAAGGCCGAGACGATCATGCCGATGGCGCCGGCCATCCGGGCGAGCGTCTGGCCGATGAAGCCGAAGCCGACGAGGCCAAGCCGCTGGTCGCGCAGTTCGCGCCCCTTGTACTGGTTCTTGTCCCAGATGCCGTCCCGGATCAGTGCATCCTGGCGCGGCAGATCCTTGACCAGCGCCATGATCAGCGCAAGCGTATGTTCGGCGACGGAGTGCCCGTTGCTGCCCGTGGTCATTGATACCGGAATGCCGAGCGCTGCGGCAGCCTTCACATCGATGTCGTTCGTTCCGACGCCGTGCTTGGCGATGTGCCGGAGTTTTCCGCCCGCCTGCATTTCCTCCGGGCCAAGAAGATCAGCAAGCAATCTCACGATGACGGCATCCGGTCGGCGGAGCTTCATTACCTCGATAACGGCTTGCCGGTCGATATAAGGCGGCGTGGCAATGACGTTTGCTCCGGCCTCTTCCAGAAGCGAACGACCTTCCGGGGCGAGTTCGCCACCGAGAATGACAACAGTCCTTTCCATCGCTCATCTCCTCCAACGAGCAAATCGGCAGGCGGCGCAACGCTGCGCCGCTGGCAATACAGCAAGCACCAGAAGCGTTAAGCCGCGCGTCGGCGTGGAAACCGCGCCATCAGCCGTGCATAGGCGATGGCCGAAAGCATGTTCACGTGATTGGCCTTGCCCGTGCCGGCAATATCAAAGGCCGTGCCGTGATCGACCGACACGCGATCGATCGGCAAGCCGAGCGAAACGTTAACAGCCGTGTCGAAGGCAATGAGCTTGATCGGGATATGGCCCTGATCGTGATATTGGGCGATGACCAGATCAAAGGCGCCGTTATAGGCACGGGCAAACACGGTATCCGCCGAGATCGGACCAACGACATAGATCCCCTTCGCCTGCGCCAGTTCGACAGCCGGCGCGAGAAACTCGGTATCCTCGGTGCCGAACAAGCCGTTCTCGCCGCAATGCGGGTTAAGGCCGGCAACCGCGATACGCGCCTTCTTGCCAAGGCGCATGAAGTGATTGTGACCTGCCTCGATCGTTGCCAGCACGCGCTCCGTTTTCGCGCGCTCGATCGCGCCCTTCAGCGAGATATGGGTGGAGACATGTATGGTGTTCAGGCGCTCGGAGGCGAGCAGCATGAACGAGCTCTTGGAGCCCGTCAGGTGCGCCAACAGGCCGGTGTGACCATCATAATGATGGCCGGCAAGATTCATTGCTTCCTTGTTGATGGGTGCCGTGACGATCACATCGGCGTCGCCTGACATCGCAAGGTCGACCGCGCGGCTGATGTAGCGAACCGAAGCATCGCCTGCGACCGGGCTGACCTTGCCGATCTCGGGCAGCGGTGCGCCGAGGTCCACTTCGTCAACAGCAATCTTGCCGGCGCCCGCTGCGTCGGCCGGTGCGAAGGAAAGTTCGGTCGCAGCCGTGCGATTGGCGCGCTCGAGCGCCTCCGTATTGCCGACGATGACGAAATCGCGCCGCTCCTGCTCCGGCATCGTGGCGAGCGCCTTGACGATCACCTCGGGGCCGACGCCCGCCGGATCGCCGAGCGTCACGGCGACTTTCGCATTTCTGTCCATCACTCACGGTCCTCTTTGAATGGAAACGCGCTTTAAAAGGCGGCTTCGTAGATCGAGCGGATATCGGCCCGCGACAGGTCGCGCGGATTATTGTCGAGCAAGCGACGGATGGCAAAGGCATCCTCGGCCATCGCATCCAGATCGCTTTCCGGCACACCGAGGCCTGAGAGCTTCATCTCAATCCCAAGTTCGGCGCAGAACGAGTAGGCGGCATCGAACACAGACGCGATCTCGTCGGAGGTCCTACGGCCAAGCGCGTCCATGACGGCACGGGTCTTTTCGGGCACGGCCGGGGTGTTGAATGCGAGGACATGCGGAAAGATCAGGGCGTTTGCCGCGCCATGCGCCACGTGCCAGCGCGTCCCGAGCGGATAGGCGAGCGCGTGACCGCCGGCTGTGTTGACCGGCCCAAGACAGAAGCCGCCATACAGCGAAGCAAGTGAGAGGCCCGCACGCGCTTCGGCGTCGGATCCGTCCTTGACCGCACGGGCAAGATACTTTCCGACCAACCGCGTACCCTCGATCGCATAAAGGTCGATCATCGGATGCGCCTTGCGATTGGTGAACGCCTCGACACAGTGCGCCATGGCATCGACCCCGGTTGCCGCGGTCGTGCGCGCTGGCACGCTAAAGGTCAGCGCCGGATCGACAACCGCGATATCGGCTAGCATGTGCATGCTCTCGACCGCGAGCTTGGCCTTCGTCTTCGGGTCGGTGACCAGAGCCCTGATGCCGGCTTCGCTTCCCGTGCCTGATGTGGTCGGCACTTGCGCAAGAGCAACGCGGCGCGGCCCCTGGACCTTGTTCGGGCCGACAACTTCATGAAGCGTTTGCGATGAGCCGGCCAGCACTGCCGCGAGCTTGGCAAGATCCATCGCGCTCCCGCCGCCGAAGCCGACAACAAGCTGGGCATCTGCCGCATTCGCCGCCGCCAGCACCTTGTCGAGATTGGTAATGTCAGGCTCGGGCGTCACATCGGCAAAGACCGTGACCTCGCCCTTGAGGGCAAGCGCATCGACACGCGTCGCATTGAAGGCATCGGAAATAACGAGAATCCGGTGATAGCCGCTGTCGTTCGCCCACTTGCCGAGCCGCTCCGCCGTACCGACGCCGAACTCGATCAGATGCGGTCGAACGATTGTGATAGGCGAATCCAAGCTAACCACTGGACCAGTCCTCCCCTGCGATTGCTGGCGACACCTCGGTCGCACAAGATGTAAATTTGTTATACAATGATCCTGTATTTGGCAAGCGGCCACATTCGCAAGCACCGAAATAAATTGCGTTTTCGCTAATCACCGCGCACAAAAGAAACGCTCACGCATCAGTTAACAAACTGAAATAACTACAAAAACATATGCGGGCTGCTGCTTGACAGCGCCAAGACGAGACCGCACTGAATCGTTGGAAGAACCACACGAAAGTTGTCAAAACAGACACATAATCCGACGCGCTTCATGTTCTGAAGAAGCGGCGTCAGATCGATTGAGGTTCACAGGTGACAACCTGTGAAGGTGTCAGGCAATCGCGTCTGCCGAAAGCCGGACGTATTTTATGGCTCGGCGATAGTAGGTATAGGCGATGTGCACGGTGCCATCGGAGCCCTGGACAATCGAAGGGTAGGAAAACTCGCGGTTCACCGAGTCTTTCGAGTTGTTGCTAAGGCAATATCCATCGCCGGTATCGAGGTCGATACGACGTGGAAAGCTTGTGCCGCCGTCGCTGGAGAAGGCGAGGCTGAGTGGCGCGCGGGGAACGCCCCAGACTGCCTTGCGGCGCTCGATCGCCACCGTCGGCGCCACCTTGATCTCCTCGTCGCCCTCGATCTCATCGTAAAGCGACTGGCGCCGGGAATCCGACATCGACGCATTGGAATGGTTGTAAACCATTGCGATCACATCGTTTTTAAGCCTTGTCGCCTGGATAGACGAGTTGTTGTTCGGAAGGTCGATCGGCTGCGGCGCACTCCAATGCCCGCCCCCGTCACTCGAGCGGCTGGACAAAACCGATTCGGCGAACCGATTGCGATAGAAGGCGACAAGGCTGTCGTCGTCTGTCGGCACGATGTTCATGTGGACCGCCCCAATGCTATCCGGGACCTCGGTCATGGCCCAGCTCTCGCCTTGGTCGCTCGAGATCAGCACGCCTGCCGTATCCACGTCACCAGTCCAGCGTTCACCGGGCAATCCGATGCAACGAAAGACCGGCAGGAGCCAGAAGCCGGTTTTGTTGACGATGATCGGCTGGCGAACGAAGGTGCCTGGGATGTCGCAGAGAACGCGAACCTCTCCGAAAGTCTTGCCACCGTCCTCGGAGATCCGACATTTGACAACAGAACCATCCTGATTTCCCGAGGTTTGCGAGGTGTAAAGCAGCCAGATTTTTCGATCCGGGGCCGTGAAAATCAGGGGATTCTGTTCGGATTTCGTCGGGTCGTCGGACATTTTCTCCGGCTGCGACCAAACACTGGCATCCGGGGCAAGCCGTGACATGTAAATGGAAATGTCGCCCATACCCTCCATCGTGCCACCGAACCAAACGCAGGTGAGCGTCCCGTCAGGCAGAAAGGCGAGGTTGGCGGCATGGTTCTGGATGCAAGGAGAGGGCAGATAGGCGTCTCCCCGCCCCTTTTGGTTCGCGTTCGCGACGATCTCCCCGGTCATCAGCGCCGGAACGGCCTGGGGTGGCAAAGCTGTGGAGCTCATGGTCGCTCTCCCTACGGCAGCTTGGCGTAGGCTTCGGAAAGCGCGGCATGGTCGGCATCGCTGATCGGCATTAGCGGCGCACGCGTGCGCTTCCAAGCAGCGTTGCCGGTCTTCAGGCTGACCATGGCCTTGATGGTCGGGATCTGCACGTAGGAATTGGAAAGCGTTCTATAGGCGTTGATGCGGGCCTGAGCGGCCTCGACTGCGCCGGCCTGCGTCTCGTCATGCACCTTGTCGTATACGGTGCGCAGCGAATCCGCGACGAGATTGGAGGTTGCCGTGATGCAGCCCGCACCTCCAGCCTTCAGCAGCGGCAACAGCAGCGGATCGGCGCCCGCCAGCACGGAGAAGCCCGGATAGGCCGCGACGATCGCCTGCATGTTATTGAAATCGCCAGCAGATTCCTTGATTCCAACGACCGTGTCGGGGAACGCCTCTATCAACCTGCCTATCAACGGAATCGAAAGCGGAACGCCCGAGACCTGCGGGATGTGATAGAGGATGACCTGCAGCCTGGCGTCGGCGATCTTTTCCAGAACCTGCGAGTAAGCAGCAAACAATCCGTCATCGGAGACACCCTTGTAGTAGAAGGGCGGCAGCATCACGACCTTTGTCACCCCGAGCGAAAGGGCGTGCTTGGTCAACTTGACGGTTTCAGGAATGGCAACGACACCCGTCCCGGGGAGCAACCTGTCGGCCGGCACCCCTGCCTTGAGCGCCGCCTCGAGAATTGCCCGGCGCTCGCTGGAGGAGAAGGAATTTGCCTCGCCCGTCGTGCCAAGCAGGGCGACGCCGTGGCACCCCTCCTGCAACAGTCGCTGGCAGTGCTCGGTGAAAAGGCCCAGATCCGGGCTGCCATCCGCATTGAGTGGCGTCGCGGCCGCGCTAAATACGCCTGTAATCTTGTGATTGCTCATATCGTCCTCCTCGGATGAACGCCGCGAAAAAGGCGGCAACGGCTGGAAATCCAGCCCGCAAGATGGCGTTTTCTTCATCCTCTGAAGCCGTGTTGTCAATATGACAATACAGATAGCTTCAGTTGCGATTTTTTAACATATTGAAAAAATTACAGAAAATATTTCGTTCCTTTTGACATGGGCGACATAGATTAATTTGTGTTGACATATTTACATTATCGCGCGAGTGTCTGCGCCATGTCGTGACGCACTTTCGGGAACAGAGTGAAAGTGGTGCCGTCACTGATTTTGTCATGGGAGGACACGATGACTGATCGGAATGAAGGGAATATTGCGCAGAAAGCGCAGATGTCGCGTCGCGACGCGCTGAAGCTTGGCCTCGCCGCCGGCGTCGGCCTTACAGTCTTCGGCATGAACGCACGCATCGTGCTTGCCGACGATGGCCAGGTTCTGAAGGTTGCCAATCCCGCGTTCAACCAGGATTGGTCGCCATTGCGCGGTGGCGGCGTTCCGTTCCGCTGGAATTCGATCTGGTGGGCCTCGCCGATGTATTTCGACAGCGAAGGCAAGATCAAGCCATACGTCTTCACCAGCTGGGAATCGCCCGATAACAAGGTCTGGACCTTCAAGATCGACCCGAGGGCTGTCTTCTCGGACGGCAGCAAGATCACCTCGGCCGACATCAAGGGATCCTGGGAAGTCGCCTCCATGCCCAACACCAAGAGCCAGCGCGCCGACCAGGTGTTGAGCAAGGTTCAGGGCTACAAGGAAATCGGCGCAGGTTCCGGCAACGAGTTGACGGGTGTCACCGCGCCTGATGAAGGCACTGTCGTCGTGACGCTGGCAGAAGTTGATCCGATCTTCTTCATGCGCCTTGCTAACCACATTGTCCCGATTACCAAGGCCGCCCAGTCGCGCGGCAGCGACGGCGAGGAAGTGGCCGACTGGTACAAGCCCGACAATAGCGCCGTCTATTCCGGCCCGTTCAAGCTCACCAGCATCGATATCGACGCCGGCAAGCTGGTGTTCGAGCCGAACGAGAACTTCTTTGGTCCGAAGCCGAAGCTCGCGCGCATTGAAATCACCTCGATCGAGGATAACGTCACCGCGACGTCCCTGATCAAGTCAGGCGAGTTCAACGCGCATACCGAGCTGGTCACCTCAACGATCATCCAGGACCTCGGCCCTGAATTCTCCGCCGGCCCGCTGATCCCGACCAGCCAGCACTTCTGGTTCAACGTTGCCCGCGCACCGATGGACGATCCAAAGGTTCGCCAGGCGCTGATCATGGCGATCGATCGCGACGGCCTTTTCAAGGCTTCCTATCCGGATGGCCCGCACAAGAAGGCCGACCAGATCCTGAATTCTGTGCCCGGTGCCGACAATTCCGGCTTCGAGCCCTATCCGTATGATCCGGCCGCGGCAAAGAAGCTGCTTGCCGAATCGACCTACGGTGGTCCCGAGCGCCTGCCGAAGATCCTCTTCGTGGGTATTTCCGCGCCAGCGATCGAGGCTGCGGCCCAGTTCATCGCCGAGCAGTGGCGCCAGAACCTTGGCATCACGGCCGTAGACATGAAGCCGCAGCAGGACTCCTATGCCGGTCCGGACCAGAATGCTGTCCAGATCTTCCGCGACGACGTCGGCACCCGTGTTCCCGATGCCGTTTCCTATCTCGCCGGCTGCATCGCCTCGACCTCGTCGAACGCGCAGAACAAGCTTGGCGGCTACAAGAACGACAAGGTGGATGCAGCACTTGCCGAAGCCGCGACGAAAGCCGTCGATGATCCGCAGCGCGTCAAGCTCGCCCAGGATGCTCAGAAGGCATTCCGCGACGATTGGGCATTCATTCCGTGGTATTCTCAAGCGATGTCCCGCTGGGCCACCAAAGATGTCAAGGGAATGGAAAAAAACCTCGACTGGCAGGTCGTGGCGCCCTGGGACATTTCGATCGGCTGAGCCGGCCCGAAACTCTGAAATAGATAGCCCTTGGGCACATCAGCAACCGCGCGAAGACCGCAAGGCCTTCGCGCAAGTTTCAAGAAGACATCGCATGTCCGCGTTGATGCGGAAAGGTGTCTGCCAACCGGTGGGAGATGACCTTGTTACGCTACGTGCTGACCCGGTTTGTCATCTGGATTCCGTCCGTTCTGATCGTGATGCTGGCCGTCTACGCGCTGGCATTCTACGGCGCCGGCGACCCGATCAAGCTGATCTTTCTGCGCGCACCCGGCGATGTCGCCTATAATCCGCAGCGCATCGAAGCCATCCGCGAAAGTGCCGGCCTGAACAGGCCCTTCATCGAGCAGTTCGGCCTTTACATCTGGAACCTGTTGCATGGCCAGTTCGGCAATTCGCTGACCTCCGGTCGCTCGGTCTGGGCAATGGTCTCGGCTGCGGCCCCCGTTTCTTTTAAGCTGGCGCTCTGTTCCATCATCCTGACGACCATCATCGCCATTCCGCTCGGCATGATCGCCGCGATGAACCAGAACAGCCGCCTCGATTACACGATCCTCGGCAGCGCGCTCTTCCTCTGGGCGATCCCGGCCTATGTCGCCGGCCCGCTCCTGATGGTCGGCCTTATCGTGCTGCTGCCGATGATCAAGGTGCCCTATGGCTGGGGCGGTGTTTTCGACGTCCGCATCCTGTTGCCGCTTATCGTGCTCTCATTCCAGCCAATCGCGCTGATCGTCCGCCAGACGCGCGCCGCCGTCATCGAGGTGCTGTCGGAGGATTTCGTCCGCACCGCCCGCGCCAAGGGTGTGCCCGAGATGGTCGTGGCGCTGCGCCATATCCTGCGACCGGTGCTCACCCCCGTCGTCACCCAGCTTGGTCTGATCATGATCACCATTGTCAATGGCGCGATCTTCGTGGAGCTCGTCTTCGGTCTTCCCGGCCTCGGTCGCCTGACCGTGCAGGCACTGACCAATTCCGACTACCCCGTCATTCTGGCGATCACGCTCATCGGATCTTTCCTGGTAATGATATCGAACCTTCTGGTCGACGTTCTCTATCCGCTGCTTGATCCGCGCGCCAACGATGCAAGAAGGAGCCGCTGACCATGTCCGCCATCCCTCTCTCTCCCGTCGCAGCTCAGGAAGAGGCACCCGTCAGCCTCTGGCGCGACGCCTGGTATCGCCTGAAGCGCAACAAGCTTGCCGTCTTCGGCCTGATCGTCGTGGCAATCCTTGCTTTCACCGCGATCTTTGGCCCCTATCTGACGCCCTATGACTACCTGAGCCAGAATCTGCAGGCCCGCAACGCCGTGCCGTCGCTGCAGCATCTCTTCGGCACCGACGATCTCGGCCGCGATGTATTCAGCCGCGTCGTCTTCGGCACCCGCACGGCCTTCCTGGTCGCGGTCATTGTCACCGTCATCGCGGTTCTGATCGGCACGATTCTCGGCGCCATCGCTGGCTTCTTCGGCAATCCGTTCGACCGCGTCATCATGTGGCTGACCGACATGACCATGTCCGTGCCGAACCTGCTCCTCGTCGTCGTCATCAATGCATCGCTGAAGTCCCCGATCACCAAATGGATGGAGGCGCAGTATCTGGCGACGCTCGATCCCTTCTATCGCCAGACCATTTGGGTCGACTTCATTCTGGTCTTCGGCTCGATGGCCTTGATTTCATGGCCGCCCTATGCGCGTCTCGTTCGCGCCCAGGTGCTGTCGATCCGCAGCCGGCCCTATATCACGGCCGCCCAGGCACTCGGCCTTTCGAACTGGATCATCATGAAGCGCTACGTCATTCCAAATGCGCTTGGTCCGCTGATCGTCTCCGTCAGCGCCGGCCTTGGCACTGCCATGGTTCTGGAGAGCGCCTTCAGCTTCCTCGGCATCGGCGTCAACCCACCGACCCCAAGCTGGGGCAACATGATCTCGGATGGCCTGCGCGTCTGGCAGCACTACCCGCATCTGCTGGCCGCTCCGGCCGCCGTTCTCGGCCTTGCCTCGGTTGCCTTCAGCTTCCTCGGCGATGGCCTCAACGACGCACTCAATCCGCGGGGTTCCAAGTGATGAACACGACGCGATCTAACGAGAAACTGCTCGATGTCCGCGGCCTGACGGTCGAAATCGACGGCAGAAACGGCCCGGCGGTCGTGGTCGATGGCATCGACCTTCACGTCAACAAGGGCGAGACGCTTGGCGTCGTCGGTGAGTCCGGCTGCGGCAAGAGCCTGACGATGCTGAGCCTGATGCGGCTACTGCCGAACAAGATCAAGGTCACCAAGGGGTCGGCGAGCTTCGACGGCCAGGACCTGCAGAAGATGTCGAATAAGGAACTGCGCAAGGTGCGCGGCGGCGATATCGGCTTCGTCTTCCAGGATCCGATGACCTCGCTCAACCCAGTCATGCGCATCGGCGACCAGATCTGCGAACCGCTGATCTATCACCGCGGCATGAAGAAGGCAGAGGCTCGCGTTCGCGCCGTCGAACTGCTGCGCCTCGTCGGTATTCCCGGTCCGGAAGAGCGTCTGCAGGCCTATCCGCACGAACTTTCCGGCGGCATGCGCCAGCGCGTGATGATCGCGATCGGCCTTGCCTGCAATCCGAAACTGCTGATCGCGGACGAGCCGACGACGGCGCTTGACGTCACCATCCAGGCGCAGATCGTCGACCTCGTGAAGGACCTGCGCGCCAAGCTCGGTATGTCGGTTGTCTGGATCACCCATGACCTGGCGCTGATCGCCGGTCTCGTCGATCGCGTCGCCGTGCTCTATGCCGGCACCGTGGTCGAGGATGCACCGGTCGACGAGCTCTATGCCCGCCCCAGCCATCCGTATACGCGTGGCCTCTTGGCCTCGATCCCGAAGCTGTCGGATGCGCCTGCAAGCCGGCTTAGCTCCATCGGCGGTACGCCGCCGGAGCCGGGCCGCCGCCCCAAGGGCTGCCCCTTTGCACCGCGCTGTCCGCTGGCGGAAGCCGTCTGCCACGAGCGCGTGCCGAAACTCGAACCGCTATCAGGCGCAGGAAACCACCGCACGGCCTGCTTCGTCGTCCAGAAAATGCAGGAGGCTGCGTGATGGGTACTCAACCGCTGCTGAGGGTCGAAAACCTCGTCAAGCATTTCCACGTCAAGCTCGGCGCCTTCGGCGAGCGCTCGGCGACGGTCTATGCGCTGGACAACGTCAATCTCGACATCATGGAAGGCGAGACGCTCTCGCTGGTCGGTGAATCCGGCTGCGGCAAGTCGACGACCGGCTTCACCATCCTCAACCTCTACAAGGCGACATCAGGCAAGGTCGTGTACAAGGGGCAGGATCTGGCGACGATGGATGAAAAGCAAATGCGGCCCTTCCGCCGCGACCTGCAGATCGTCTTTCAGGATCCCTATTCAACACTCAATCCACGTATGACGATCGGTGAGGCGATCGGCGAGCCGATCCTCTTCCACAAGCTCTGCACCAAAGCGGAGCTCAAGGACAAGATCGCCACACTGCTGACCGACGTTGGCCTGCCCACCCGCTTTGCACAGCGCTATCCGCATGAGCTGTCCGGTGGCCAGCGGCAGCGTGTCGTCATCGCTCGCGCACTCGCCTGCCAGCCGAAATTCATCGTCTGCGATGAGGCGATCTCGGCGCTCGACGTCTCGATCCAGGCGCAGATCATCAATCTCCTGCTCGATCTGCAGGAAAAATATGGCCTGACCTATTTGTTCATCGCCCATGATCTGGCCGTCGTGCGCCATATCAGCACGCGCGTCGGTGTCATGTATCTCGGCCGCCTGGCGGAACTTGCGACGCGCGAGGAACTGTTCGAAAACCCTTTGCATCCCTACACGAAGGCGCTGCTCTCTGCCGTTCCGGAAACGGATCCGGAGCTGGAACGCACGCGCAAGCGCCAGATCCTGCAGGGCGACGTGCCGAGCCCGCTCAACCCACCGAGCGGCTGCCGCTTCCATTCGCGCTGCCCGATCACCATGGACGTGTGCAGCAAGGTCGTGCCGGAGTGGAGGGAAGCCAAACCCGGCCACCTTGTCGCCTGCCACGCCGTCAACACAGGACAGACTGCATGACGCTAAAGGTCGCGATCATCGCTGACGATTTGACCGGCGCGCTCGACACGGGAACCCCCTTCGTCGACGCCGGACTTTCCGTCGCTGTTGCGATCGACGTCGGAGCCATATCGGAAACGCTTGCGACCGATTGCGAGGTCGCGGTGGTCAACACGGCTTCAAGAGCTCTCCCGGAGGAGGAAGCGGCAAGAAAGGTCAGCGCTGCGGCGAAGGCCCTTCTTGCCGCCTCGCCTCAGATCGTTCTGAAAAAGATCGACTCCCGGCTCAAGGGGAATGTTGCAGCGGAAAGCGCAGCTCTGGCTGCCGTCTTCGGCCACGAGGCGATCGTCGTGTCACCCGCCATTCCCGATCAGGAGCGGTTGACCCGCAGCGGCCACGTGGTCGGCCGTGGCGTCGGTGAGGCGCTACCGATCCCCGTTCTCTTCGGGACGAGCGACCGTCAAGTGGCCGTCCGCGACGCCGAAACGGACAGCGATCTCGACCGGGTGGTTGATGCATATGACTGGAGTAGGACCCTAGCCGTCGGTGCCCGAGGTATCGGCAGTGCGCTTGCCCGCAAGATCGGCCAGCCGAATAGCGCAAACAATCCCTTTGCGACGTCATCCCGGACGGTTTTTGCTTTCGGCTCGCGCGATCCCATCACGGCGGCGCAGATGGCCAAACTGGAAAGTTCCGGTGGCCTAGTCTCGACTATCGATGCGCCCATGGGAGCATTGCCTCCCGAAGCACGATTTGGCTTGCCAATCCTTCTGCGCTGCACAGGCGAAATCACCAGCGAGGCAGCAGCAGTTGCCGACCGCTTCGCGAAAGGCGTAAAATCAATCATAAACGCAACGAGCCCGGAGATGCTGATGGTCGGTGGAGGCGATACGGCGCTGGCGGTATTTCGCGAACTTGGAATTCGAACCCTGAGGCCGAAGGGCGAGATCGAAGCGGGCATTCCATGGTTTGATGTAACCACATCCGACGGCCTGCATCTGCACTGTGCGGTGAAGTCGGGGGGCTTTGGGAATTCTGATAGTTTGCTAAGACTGATTGCACAGAATCAGGCGGCATAGGCAATGCCGGCGGGGAGAATGAAAGTGGACGAAGCAAACGGTGTATCGGCAAATGCCCAGACGACCCCGGCAGCCAAGCCGGAGCGTGGCAAGGCCGTCAAGCTGGTCGATCGGGTCTTCGACCAGTTGCAGGAGCGCATTCGTTCCGGAAACTATCCACCGGATTCGCGTCTGCCCGGCGAGCATGAGCTCGCATCGATGCTGGGCGTCTCGCGTCCGATCGTGCGCGATGCCTTGGCACGGTTGCGCGATCAGGGCATCGTGTATGCCCGTCAGGGCGCCGGCACGTTCGTCAGCGCCCACGGTTCGCCGACGACGCAACTTTCCTATTCGCCGGTCAAGACGATCGCCGACATCCAGCGCTGCTATGAGTTTCGCCTGACGATCGAGCCTGCCGCCGCCTACTTTGCCGCCAAGCGTCGTGACGAGGCGGCGATCCAGAAAATTGCGGCAGCACTCGCCGATCTACGCGAGGCGACTAGCCATCAGCTCCATCGCACCGACGCCGACTTCACGTTCCATCGGGCCGTCACAGAAGCCGCCAACAACCACTACTACACGGCCTCGATCGACGCCCTGAAGGCTCATATCGCCGTTGGCATGCACCTTCACGGCCTATCGCTCCTTGGTCCGCGTCAGGGCCTCGAGCAGGTCTACGAGGAGCACAACAAGATTTACCTCGCCATCGTCGAAGGCCGTGCGGAAGACGCGCGGGCTTTGATGAAGACGCATCTTGAGGGTTCGCAGAGCCGCCTCTTCGAAGGCCGCGCTCTGGACCTTTCCATGTAGTTGCGGCAGTCGGCTTGACAGCTTTGCTGCTCTGGTTCTAACCTTTTGGCATTCACCAGGGGGGTCCCGGCAAGGGGCTGAGATACTGCTATCGTGCGCAGTGACCCGTTGAACCTGATCCAGTTCATACTGGCGTAGGGACGGTGCAAGCGCTCGAAGGCATTGGATTCTCGCGTGGAGTCGGTGCCGGCGTCTTTTCATCATTCCGGCTGAGGACTGGGTCTCCAAACCTAAAACTTGGAGCCTCAAACCATGAATATTGCCGCAAAGAACATCACCCCGACCGTTACAACAGGCCCGCTGCCAGCCTCTCGGAAAATCTACATCCCGGGAGAAGTTCATCCTTATATCCGTGTGCCGATGCGCGAGATCAGTGTTCACCCGACATCGGGAGAGCCACCGGTCACGGTCTATGATTCCTCTGGCATCTATACGGTCGAAGGCGCTGACATCAGCATTGAGCAAGGGCTTCCGGAACTGCGCCGGAATTGGGTGCTCGCACGTGGCGATGTCGAAGCCTACCAGGGCCGCCAGGTGCGCCCCGAGGATAACGGCTTCGCCAGTGGCGAACGGCTGACGCCGGAGTTTCCCGCCAAGCGCCAGCCGCTCCGCGCCAAGGACGGCAAGGCCGTCACCCAGCTCGCCTATGCCCGTGCCGGCATCATCACGCCGGAGATGGAGTTTATCGCAATCCGCGAAAATCTCGGCTGCAAGGCGCAGATGGAAGAGCTCACGCGTGACGGCGAAAGCTTCGGCGCCCGGATTCCGGATCACGTCACCCCGGAATTCGTCCGGCAGGAGGTGGCTGCCGGTCGGGCGATCATCCCCGCCAACATCAACCACCCCGAATCCGAACCGATGATCATCGGCCGGAATTTCCTGGTGAAGATCAACGCCAACATCGGCAACTCCGCGGTCACATCGTCCATGGCCGAAGAGGTCGAGAAGATGGTCTGGGCCGCCCGCTGGGGCGCCGATACCGTCATGGATCTATCCACCGGCCGCAACATCCACAACATCCGCGAATGGATCATCCGCAACTCGCCGCTGCCGATCGGCACCGTTCCGCTCTACCAGGCGCTGGAGAAGGTCGAGGGCATTGCCGAGAACCTGACCTGGGAAGTCTATCGCGATACCCTCATCGAGCAGGCGGAGCAGGGCGTCGACTACTTCACTATCCATGCCGGCGTCCGGCTCCACTATATCCCGCTGACCGTCAACCGCGTCACCGGCATCGTTTCGCGCGGCGGCTCGATCATGGCGAAGTGGTGTCTTCATCATCACCGCGAGAGCTTCCTCTACGAGCATTTCGAAGAGATCTGTGACATCTGCCGCGCCTATGATGTCTCGTTCTCGCTCGGCGACGGCCTGCGTCCGGGTTCGATCGCCGATGCCAACGACGCCGCGCAATTCGCCGAACTGGAAACCCTCGGCGAACTGACGAAGATCGCCTGGGCCAAGGACTGCCAGGTGATGATCGAAGGACCCGGCCACGTGCCGATGCACAAGATCAAGGAAAACATGGACAAGCAGCTCGCCGTCTGCGGCGAGGCGCCTTTCTACACGCTTGGACCGCTGACGACCGACATCGCCCCCGGCTACGACCACATCACCTCGGGCATAGGTGCTGCCATGATCGGTTGGTTCGGCACGGCGATGCTCTGCTACGTCACCCCGAAGGAGCACCTAGGCCTTCCGGACCGCCATGATGTGAAGACCGGCGTCATCACCTACAAGATCGCTGCCCATGCCGCCGATCTCGCCAAGGGACACCCGGCCGCTCAGGTGCGCGACGACGCCCTGTCACGCGCCCGCTTCGAATTCCGCTGGGAGGATCAGTTCAACCTGTCGCTCGATCCGGAGACGGCCCGCAGCTTCCACGACGAAACGCTGCCGAAGGAAGCCCACAAGGTGGCGCACTTCTGCTCGATGTGTGGCCCGAAATTCTGCTCGATGCGGATCTCGCACGACATCCGCGCCGAGGCACAGAAGGAAGGACTCGACGCCATGGCGGCAAAATACCGCGAGGGCGGCGATCTCTATATGCCGATCGACACCGTCCAAGGGACGCGCGACTGAAAATGCGCGTCCTTGTCAAGGGGGCCGGTGTTGCCGGCCTCACGGTCGCGCACGAACTCAGCCTTCGCCGCGCCGACGTAACCGTCGTGGATCCGTGTCCAGGCTTCAGCCAAACAGCCTCCTGGCTCGCGGGCGGCATGCTCGCGCCCTGGTGTGAACGCGAAAGCGCCGAGGAAGCCATATTGCTGCGCGGCCGCGACGCCATCGACCGGTGGGACATGATGCTGCCGGGCGAGGTCCGCCGCAACGGAACGCTGGTTGTTGCTCCCGCGCGCGATCAGGGCGAACTCGATCGCTTCGCCGGTCGCACCAGCGACTATGAATGGTTGGACGAAGACCAAATCACCGCGTTGGAACCGGCTTTCGCTGGGCGCTTCAGGCGAGCCCTGTTCTTCCCGCTGGAAGGACATCTCAATCCAAGGCGCGTGTTGGGTCTGCTGCGAGATAAGCTCGTCGACCGGCATGTCGCATTCATTGACCAAGCGACCGAAACCGCCGGCTACGACGACATCGTCGATTGCACGGGCGCGGCGCGCATTGGGCAAACGAGCGGGCTTCGCGGCGTTCGCGGCGAAATGCTTTATCTGAAAACCGACGAAGTCGCCCTCGCCAGAGCCGTTCGCCTGCTGCATCCCCGCTTCCCCGTATATATCGTTCCACGTGGAGGCGGCTTGTTCATGGTGGGTGCCACCATGATCGAAACGGAGTTCGGCGGCCCGATCTCGGCACGTTCAATGATGGAGCTGCTGAACGCTGCCTATGCCGTGCATCCCGCCTTTGCGGACGCGGCCGTCGTCGAAACCGGGGTCGGTGTCCGACCGGCGTTCGCCGACAATTTTCCCCGCGCGACCCGCGAGCGTGATGCTGTCGTGCTCAACGGTCTCTATCGCCACGGCTTCCTGCTGGCACCCGCGATGGCGGAGGAGGCCGCAGACCTTGTCTTCTCCCGAACCAAAACAGGAGGAAGTAACCGATGAGATTGATCGTCAATGGCGAGCAACACGACCTGATTGCCGCGACGTTGTCGGAGTTGCTGACGCTGATGGAATATGAAGGCGATTGGCTGGCGACCGCCGTCAACGGCGAAATCGTCCACCGCGAGGATCGCGCCGACCACGCACTCAACGACAATGACAGGATCGAAATCCTGTCGCCGATGCAAGGGGGCTGACCATGCTGACGCTTTACGATACTGAAGTCTCTTCCCGTCTGCTTCTCGGTACCGCACGATATCCATCACCCGCGATCCTTGCGGAGGCCGTCAAACGGTCAGGAACGGAGATCGTCACCGTCTCGCTCCGCCGCGAGACCGCCGGCGGACGAAGCGGTGGTGCCTTCTTCGAAATGATCCGCGCGCTTGGCGTTCGTGTTCTGCCGAATACAGCCGGCTGTCATGGGGTTTCAGAGGCCGTGCTGACAGCCAAGATGGCGCGCGAGTTGTTTGGCACCAATTGGATCAAACTGGAGGTGATCGGCAACCACGATACGCTTCAGCCAGACGTTTTCAGCCTGGTGGAGGCCGCACGCATCCTTTCAGCCGAAGGCTTTGAGGTCTTCCCCTACACGACCGACGACCTCGTGGTGGCGGAAAAGCTGCTCGAAGCGGGTTGCCGGGTGCTGATGCCCTGGTGCGCCCCGATCGGCAGTGCTGCGGGACCGCTGAACCTCTCTGCTCTGCGTTCCATGCGCGCGCATTTTCCTGACGTTCCACTCATCGTCGACGCCGGAATCGGCCGGCCGTCGCACGCGACATCAGTCATGGAGCTCGGCTTCGATGCCGTCCTCTTGAATACCGCCGTCGCCGGTGCGGGCGACCCTGTTGCCATGGCCAGTGCATTTGCCAAGGCGATCGAGTCCGGCCGCGAGGCTTTCGGTGCGGGCATGCTCGAACCACGCGATGTTGCTGTTCCGTCGACACCCATCATCGGAAAGGCCGTCTTTGCATGAAGCTCGATCCCTTCTATCTCATCGTCGACAGCGTCGAATGGATCGCGCGGCTGGTGCCGCTCGGGGTCAAGCTTGTGCAGTTGCGGATCAAGAATAGGGAACCGACCGAGCTGCGCACCGAAATCCGGACTGCAAAGGCAATTTGCGCCGCACATGGCTGCCAACTGATCGTCAACGACTACTGGCAGCTTGCCATCGATGAAGGATGCGATTTCGTCCACCTCGGTCAGGAGGATCTGGAAGCGGCCGATCTCGGTGCCATTCGAGCGGCCGGCCTGAAGCTCGGGCTGTCCACCCACGACGATGCCGAGCTCGAGACGGCGATGGCGGCAAAGCCGGACTATGTCGCGCTCGGTCCGGTCTATCCGACCATCCTCAAGCAAATGAAGTGGTCGCCGCAGGGACTCGAGCGCCTCCGCATATGGAAAGCGCGCGTCGGCGACCTGCCGCTCGTCGCTATCGGCGGGCTGAACGTCGATCGAATCGAGGGCGTTTTGTCTCGGGGCGCCGACAGCGCAGCCGTCGTGACCGATATTACCCTGCACCCCGATCCGGAGACACGAACGCGGCAGTGGCTTGCTGCCACCGCTTCTTGGCGCGGAGTGGAAATGCCCTTGGGTCGGTAGCAGAGCAGAACGACCGATGGGTCGTTCAGTCGCAACCCCTTCAAAAATGATTGATTTGCGGATCGTGCTTGACCATGTTGAACCGGGGGCTGGACAACAAGTTGGGCTTGGCACGTATGTTACAACGGACCGAGGAAACGGACGCCGCACTGATCGACAGGCTTCAGCGAGGCGCATTTAATTATTTCCCGAAGCACTACAATCCGGACAACGGCTTGGTCCCGGACACGTCCATCGCGGGCGTTCCCTGCAGCATCGCCGCGGTCGGCTTCTCCCTGTCGTCCTATCCCGTCGCTGTCGAGCGTGGCTGGATGCAGCGCTCCGAAGCGATCGACTACACGCTGAAGACGCTTTGTTTCTTTGCCAACGGCCACCAAGGTCGTGAGCGGCACGCGATCGGCTATCGCGGCTTCTTCTATCACTTCCTGCATATGGACACCGGCCACCGCGCCTGGAACAGCGAGCTGTCGACGATCGACACCACGCTTCTCGTGGCAGGCATGTTGACCGCTACGGCCTATTTCGACCGCAACACCGAAGCCGAGACGGAGATCCGTAGGCTCGCGAGTTTGGTCTACGAAAGAATCGACTGGCACTGGGCGCTGAACAAAGGCCAGACCGTATGCATGGGCTGGAAGCCAGGCAGTGGCTTCCTGCGTTGGCGCTGGCAGGGCTACGACGAAGCGATCCTGCTTTATACGCTGGCGCTCGCTTCCCCGACGCATCCAATCCCGGCGTCGAGCTATGATGCCTTTACCGCGAGCTATTCGTGGATGCTTTTCGGCGATCAACCTTATGTCTATGCCGGCCCGCTTTTCATTCATCTTTTCTCGCATGCCTGGATCGATTTCCGCGGAATCCAGGACAAGGCAATGGCCGAGCGCAACTGGGATTATTTCCGCAACACGCAGGTATCGATCGCCGTGCAGCGGGACTATGCGCAGCGCAATCCCGGCCATTTTGTCGGTTACAGCAAGGACATCTGGGGTCTGTCTGCCTCGGACGGCCCGCCTCCGACCCGTAACATGCGTGGCGGTCGCCATCCGCGCGTACTCGGCTATGCAGCGCGTGGCGCACCGCTCGGACCAGATGACGGCACGATCGCACCCTGGGCAGCACTCGCATCGCTCCCATATGACCGCCAAGCGTCGCTCGATGGCCTTCGCGCCCTGATATCGACCTATCCGAACCTGCTCTACGAGGATCGCTTCCCCGGTGGATTCAACCCGACCGTCAAGACCAAGCGGCCTGAAGGCTGGGTCGACGACCGCTGCGTCGGCATCGATCAGGGTCTTCTGGTCATGACGATCGAAAATGATCGCTCGGACTTCATCTGGGGTCTTATGCGCCGTTCACCGGTCATCCGACGCGGTCTTGAGCTAGCAGGATTTAGAGGTGGCTGGTTATCGGAAGATGAGAGTTCCGAACTGAAGATCGCCTGATCAGCGACTTCCGAGAACGTGCGCCTTGCCGGCGATGTCGAGACGAACATGATCTCCGCGCTCCGGAAGCGCCACGCTTGACGTCTTGACCATGATCGGCGGAAGGGCGACGCCTTCAAGCGACACCGCGACGGTGCAGGTCGCCCCGCCGAATTCGACCTCGACGACCCGTCCGCGATAGGTCTGCGCGCTTTCATCGGGAACGACCCTGATCTGTTCGGGCCGCAGCATGATCTCGACCTTGCCTTTATGGCTGCCATCGACAGCGACGCGGCCGAGCGCACAATCGGCAAAACCATTGCGAACAACGGCCGGAAGCATAACCGCGTCTCCGAGAAAAAGAGCTGTCTCGCGATCAATGGGCTGCAAGTAAACCGATTGCGGTGAACCCGCCTGGATCAATCTGCCTTCCCGCAGGACGGCGACCTGATCGGCGAAGGAGAGCGCTTCCGCCTGATCATGTGTGACGAGGATCGTCGTGATGCCCGCCGACTGGAGAACGCGCGCGACGGCCTTGCGCATATTCTCGCGCAGACCGGTATCGAGAGCCGAAAACGGTTCATCGAGCAGCATCAGGCGCGGCTTGCGACCGAGCGCGCGGGCAAGCGCGACGCGCTGCTGCTGGCCGCCGGAAAGCTGGTGCGGCCGGCGGGTGAGCATGTTGCGGTCAAGCTCGACCATATCGAGCAGGTCGATGACGCGTCGTTCGCGATCGGGCGCACCGCGCTCGAAGCCGAAGCCAATATTGTCGGCGACGCTCAGATGCGGAAACAGCGCGCCATCCTGCGACACGATACCGATGCCTCGCTTGTGCGCGGGCACCACCACCGGACCGTCCGCCAGAAGCTCGCCGCTAAGCGTCACACGGCCGTCATCAGGCTGCTCGAAACCGGCGATGATGCGCAGCAGCGTCGTCTTGCCCGACCCCGAAGGCCCGACCACGGCCGTGCGGCTGCCGGCGGCGACATCGAGTGAAATGTTCTGCAATGCCTGGACATGTCCGTAGCGCTTGCTGATGCGATCGATCGTAAGCAGCGTCATTGTCCGGCAGTCCGTTTCGATTGGGTATAGAGAAGAAGAGTGAGCGGCAGCGATAGCACGACCATCATGAATGCGTAAGGCGCCGCCGCCATGTAGTCGATCTCGCTGGTCAGCGACCAAAACTTCGTCGCAAGCGTTTCCACCCCATTTGGCGCCAGCATCAATGTCGCGGTCAACTCGTTGGTGATGCCGAGACCGACAAGCGCGACGCTGGCAGCTGCGCCCGGCGCGGCGAGCCGCATGGTAATCTGCCTCACTGCCTGGGCCGGCGTGCGGCCAAGACCCATCGCGGCGCGCTCCAGCTCCACGGGCGCCTGGGCGATGCTGGCGCGCAGGCCCACCATAGCACGCGGTAGGAACAGCAAGATGTAGGCAGCAACAAGAGTTGCAAAGGTCTGATAGAGGGGCAGAACGAGACGGACCGTAATCGTCACCAGCGCGAGCGCGACAACCACACCCGGCAGCGATCCGACATAATAATGGCAGGCCTCGAGCAGGCGCTGCAGACGCCCCGGCGCTCGGACGGAAAGCCAGGCCATTGGCGCTGCGGCAATCGTCGCGAGCACGCCGCCGGCAACCGCGAGAACGATGGTTTGCACAAACGCATTGCCGATCGTGTCGACGCGCCAGACCCCGAGCCCACCGAGATAGAGCCATCGCACCAGCGTCACCAAGGGAACGCCGAGCGTCAAAGCCGCGAGACCCACCTGAAGTACGATCGCCGGCATTATGAACCAGCCAAGCCGACGGCGATCCGCCGGCCGCGCCGAACCGGATCCGACACGGGCATATCGCTCGTTGCCGCGCAGCAGGATTTCCAAGCCGAGCAGAAACAGGCAGCAGCCGACAAGAACACCACCCAGCATGTTGGCAGCCGGGCTATTGTAGGCGGATTGGAACTGATCGACGATCGCCGTTGCGAAGGTGTCGAAACGGATCATCACGAAGAGACCGTATTCCGACAGCAGATGCAGCGCGATCAGCAGCGAACCACCGCAGATGGCGAAGCGCAATTGTGGCAGGATGGTGCGGAAGAACAAACGCCAAGGCCCGAGGCCAAGGGAAGAAGCGGCGTCCTCAATGGCGGGGTCAAGCCGGCGCAGGGCAGCGGCGACCGGCAGATAGAGAAACGGGAAGTACGCAAGCACGGAAACGAAGACGCCGCTCTGCAGCCCGCGCATGCCGGGGGCGAGGCTGATCCACGCGTAGCTATGGACGAAGGCCGGCACCGCGAGCGGCGCAACCGCCAGCCACGACCACAGCCGCGCGAAGGGTATATCCGTCCGCTCGACCAGCCAGGCCAGTGTCACGGCAAGGGCAATCGACAGTGGAATGGTAAATGCTTCCAGCAGCACCGTGTTGACGAGCAGCTCGCCAACGCGCGCGCGGAACACCAATTCCTTGACGGTCTGCCAACCGACATCGAAGGTTATCCAGCCTATGAAACCGAGCGGCACCAGACTGAACAGCGCCACAACGGAGGCAAAAAAGATGACGGCAGCGTGGGGCAGACGTGCACGCAGCCGATCTATTCCCGCCACCGACCGCGCCATCGGCCTTTCATGACCGGGAACAAGCAATCTGTTGTCCTGCAGCAAGGCCGCGCCTTCATACGCTGAAAAAGGAAGGCAACCGCCTATGATAGGGCGGTTGCCGATTTCGTCATGCCCTACGTTTTTCTTGAGCCAAAAGCAACAGTTTTGACCCGCAGGGCCTCTGACAGAAAGACTAGATGATGCCAGCGGCTGTCATCAGTTCCGTCACCTTCTTGCTGTTCAGCTTGGCCGCATCGACCTTCGGTGCATTGAGGTCAGCCAGCGGAACGAGCTTGTCATTCGATGCCGCATCCTTTCCGATGGCATATTCATAGGACGTGCCGTTCTTAAGGATGTCCTGGCCGGGCTTGCCGGTAACGAACTTCAGGAAGGCCTGAGCTTCCTTGGCATGCTGGCTCGACTTCAGAACGCCGCCGCCGGAGATGCTGACGAAAGCACCCGGATCCTGATTCTTGAAGTAGTGCAGGGCAACGTTCTTGCTGTTTTCACCAGTCTTCGCCTGATCGCCGAACCAGTAATAGTGATAGATGACCGCGCCCTCGACTTCGCCGGCGTTGACCGCCTTCATCGCGACGCTATTGCCCTTGTAGGGCGTGGAGTTTTCCTTGAGCGCCTTGAGCCAAGCCGTCGTTGCTTCCTCACCCTTGAGTTCGAGCAAAGCGCTGACAATCGCCTGGAAGTCAGCGCCCGCCGGCGAAGCGCCCCAACGACCCTTCCAGGCCGGATCCGCAAGGTCGAGCAGCGACTTCGGCAACTTGTCCTCAGTCAGCTTCGTCTTGTCATAAGCAAAAACCGTTGAACGAGCAGCAATGCCGGTCCACATGCCGTCAGACGGGCGATACTGCTCGGGGACCTGAGCCAGCGTTTCCTTGTCGACCGGCGCAAAGAGGCCAGCTGCATCGACCAGCGTCATGGCCGGAGAGTTCTCCGTCAGGAAAACGTCGGCCGGCGACGCATCACCTTCCTGAACGATCTGATTGGCGAGCTGCATGTCGCCGCCTTGGCGCATCGTTACCTTGATGCCGGTTGCCTTTGTGAATGCATCGATCCACTCGCGCCCGAGGCTCTCATGCTGAGCATTGTAGACGACAATGCCTTCAGATTCCTGCGCCAGAGCGGTGCCAGTGGCGAGTGAAGTTGCGGCAATGAGCAAGGCGGCAAACGCCAGCACGCCCGAAAGGCGATTAAGGGAAGTTTTCATGAAGCCCTCCATGGTGTTTCACCCGAGATCCCGGGCTGTTGGAGCCCGTATATTTTTGTTGATTTGGCATTTCAAGTTTTAGTGATGGCATGAGAATCACAAATACTTGAAACCGTTCATCAACTTTAGAATCGTTCTAGAGCGCACGGATCGCGGCAATGACCTCGTCGTCCACGTCAATGCCGTGTTCCAGGGCCTGCTGCCGTGCCGTTTGACCCCGACGCCCGGGCAGCCGGACGCCGGGGTCGGACGAGATCTCGTCTATAAGTGCGGCCAATCGTTCGGCAACACCACTTCCACCGCTGGCGGTCGGGTTGATGACAACAAGCATCTGCCCGAGGCCGGGTGCCGAACCCTTATCGTCGAAAAGCGAGGAGGACTCGAAGGAGAAATTGGCCCCTGTCAGTGCGCCGGCAAGGAATTCGACCATCATCGCCAACGCGGCACCCTTGGCTTCTCCCGATGGTGCCATCGTCCCCTCGAGTGCCGCAGCCGCATCCGTCGTCGGCTGGCCGTTCCGGTCAAAAGCCCAATCCGCAGGAATAGCGACACCCTTTTGGCGTGCTGCCATCACCTTGCCACGGGCAACGCGCGAAAGCGCGAGATCAATGACGAGGGGGTCGGCTGCCGGGATCGGCGCAGCAAACGCTATGGGATTCGTTCCAAAAACGGGCTTGCGCCCACCCCAGGCGGCCATGGACGCAGTGGCATTGGCAACCATCAGAGCGACAAACCCCATTTCCGCAAACCGCTCGACGGTCAAGGCGAGGACGCCGGCGTGGTGGGAACGATGAACCGCCGCTAAAGCGATGCCCTGCTGCTGGACAATCTCCGGGAGAATCGAGGCTGCGAGATCGAAGGCCGGATAGGCGTAGCCGTGGCAGGCATCAATGCGCACAACGGCGGGAAACGGCCGCTCGAGCTGCGGCGTGGCAAATCCGTCGACCTTGCCTGCTTTGGCCTGCTTTGCGTAGGCCTCGACCCGGCGCAGGCCATGACCGCCTTGTCCAGCAGCTTCGGCGGCAACGAGTGCCCTGGCGACCGAGAGCGCATTGGCCTCGTCCACACGATTGCGCGTCAAGGCATCGACAACGAGCGTTTCTGCCGCAGTTAGGGTGAAATGCATGGCAACCTGCAAAACAAAAAAGGGTGATGACGTGTTATGTCATCACCCTTTCGGCTGCAATGCAGGCAATGATCATTCGACGTCGAACTTTACGCCCTGCGCAAGCGGCAGTGTCTTGCCGTAATTGACTGTGTTCGTCGCCCTGCGCATATAGGCCTTCCAGGCATCCGAGCCGGACTCGCGGCCACCGCCGGTTTCCTTCTCGCCGCCGAACGCACCACCGATTTCGGCTCCCGACGGACCGAGGTTGACATTGGCGATGCCACAATCGGAACCGCGCGCAGAAACAAAGGTTTCAGCCTCACGCATATCATTCGTGAAGATCGAAGAAGAAAGTCCCTGCGGCACCGCGTTATGGAGCTCCAACACCTGATCGAAATCCGTGTACTTCATCACGTAGAGAATTGGCGCAAATGTCTCATGCTCGACAGGGCCGGTCTGTGCGGGCATTTCAACGAGCGCCGGACGGACATAGAAAGCGTCTCCCGCACCGTTTTCGACGCGCTCGCCACCGGTAACCTTGCCGCCGGCAGCTCTCGCTTGCTCGAGAGCCGACTGCATGTTCGTAAAGGCATGCTTGTCGATGAGAGGCCCGACAAGCGTCCCCGTTTCCAGCGGGCTGCCGATCGAGACCGAGCCATAGGCCTTCTGCAGGCGCGGAACGAGCTTGTCGTAGACGCTCTCGTGAACGAACAGGCGGCGCAGCGTCGTGCAGCGCTGACCGGCGGTCCCCATGGCGGAAAAGGCAACGCCACGCAGCGTCAGGTCAAGATCGGCCGTCGGGCAGATGATCGCGGCATTGTTGCCGCCGAGTTCGAGGATCGATCGCGCAAAGCGCTGTGACAGGCGGGGACCGACAACGCGGCCCATGGCCGTCGACCCCGTCGCGGAAACCAGCGGCACCTTGGGATGGTCGACAAGCACTTCCCCGACATCACGTCCACCGATGAGCAACGTCGAAAGGTTCGCAGGCGCGGCTCCGCCTTCGGCGACAAACCGCTTCAATGCCTTCTCAAACAGCGCCTGAACGGCAAGCGCCGTCAGTGGCGTCTTCTCCGAAGGCTTCCACACTGTTGAGTTGCCGCAAACCAGCGCCAAGGCGGCATTCCACGACCAGACGGCGACCGGAAAATTGAAGGCAGAGATAATGCCGACGACGCCCAGCGGGTGCCAGCTTTCCATCATCCGGTGCTCGGAGCGCTCCGTGGCAATGGTAAGACCATAGAGCTGGCGCGACAGGCCGACGGCAAAGTCGCAGATGTCGATCATTTCCTGGACTTCGCCGAGCCCCTCGGAGGTGATCTTGCCAACCTCGATCGAGACGAGTCGGCCGAGAGCGAGTTTTGCCGCGCGGAGCTCTTGGCCGAGCAGGCGCACGAGTTCGCCGCGCTTCGGAGCCGGAACGGCCCGCCACTCGAGGAATGCCTTGTGCGCCGCCTCGATGGCGTCCTTTGCTTCTGAGGCAGAGTGCTCCTTCAGCACACCGATCTCCTTACCGGTGACCGGAGAGGTAACGCGAAGCGTGCCGCCGGTATAGCGGTCGGCGCCGACGCCCAGTTCCGTGAGCAGTTTTTTCGTCTCGGCGGCGAGATCAAGTGCAGAGATGGTCATGGTTCAACCTCGGTTCTCAAAAGCGGGCGTCGGCGAAATGGGCCACTTGGGCGCCGGCTTCATACCACATTTCCTTCACGGCGCGGAAGCTCGGCTCGGACGGCGCGGTAAGCGGTAGTGGCAGGTCCGCTTCCGTCGTCTGCCCCAGGATAAGCTGGGCAAGCGTGCGGCCGAAAACGGTGCCCGGCGCGATCCCCCGACCATTATAGCCGGAGAAGCCAACGACATTCGGCGCGAACCTGTGGAAGCGCGGCAGCGCATTGTCGGTCATCCCAATCTTGCCATACCACTCGCATTCGAACTCGACATCGCCAAGCTGCGGAAAGAGCTTCTTCAAAGAGCGTTTGGCCCAGGCCGTGTGGATACCAAGTCCAATATTGCGTAAAGCACCGACACTGCCGAACACCAGGCGCCCGGCCTGGTCCATGCGATAGGAGGAGAGGATTTCCTTCGTGTCCCAAACTCCCTCGCGCCCGGCAAGGATCGAGCGGCGCAAATTGTCGCCAAGTGGCCGGGTCGCAAGATTGAAATAGGGCAGGTGGACCTGCTCGTTGCGCACTGCTTCCCAGGGACCCGTGCTGTATGCATCAGTCGCCACGATGATCCAGTCCGCCGTCACCTCGCCCTTGGTGGTCCTGACGGCCCAGCGATTCCCTTTCCGCTCGGTGGCGATGACGGGGCTCGATGTGTGGATTGAAACGCCAGCTTTGACCGCTGCATGGGCGAGACCTCGGGCATATGCGAGCGGCTGCAGCGTACCCGCGCGCATATCGAGCAACGAACCCGTATAGGCACTGCTGCCGACACGCTTGGCCGTCTCGGCAGCGTCCAGCAGCGTCACCGGCGCTCCGCGCACCGCCCATTGCCGCGAGCGATCTTCGATCTCCTTCAAGCCACTCTCGCCAACAGCGACGTGAAGCGTGCCGTTCCGTTCGAGCTCACAGGCAATGCCGTGCTTGTCGATCAGCTCCATTACAAGCTTTGGTGCATTGCCCAGCAGGTCGAGCAGACGTTCGCCGTAGACCGGGCCGAGAACGCCCGGAAGGTCATCCGGCATGACCCACATGCCGGCGTTGATGAGGCCGACGTTGCGGCCCGCACCGCCGAATCCGATCTCCTTGGCCTCCAGCAATACGACCTTCGAGCCCGCTTCGGCGAGATGAAGACTGGAGGAAAGACCGGTATAGCCGCCCCCCACAACAACGACGTCGGCGCTCACGGCGCCAGCCAGCGACGGTGTCACAGGTGGCTGGGGAGCGGTTTTTTCCCAAAGGCCGTGGGAACGGGGATCGTTCAGCATTCGATCAAAATCCATCCATTAGGCAGGCGACATTCTAGCGCCGTGCGATTGCTTGTAAAACCGCTGATACAGGCTGCCGATCGCCGCCAGGAGCAGCAAACCCGGCCGGTCGATCGCGTTCCAGTTCATTCCGATTCCGTCAGATGGATTACTTTACAAAGCCGGATAAGCAGTAAATATCGACATTTGGGAAATAGCTTATTCTGAAATGGAATGATGGATGCTGCCATCGCGACGCTTTCTTCCGTCGACATCCTTGCTTGTTGCCTTCGAGGCGGCATCTCGCACCGGTAGCGTCACGGCAGCCGCACGCGAACTCGACCTCACGCAGAGCGCCGTCAGCCGCCAGATCAAGGCGCTGGAGGAGCAACTCGGCGTCGAACTGTTCGTGCGCGAGCGCCAGACCGTGCGACTGACGCTTGCCGGCGACGGTTACGCCCGCGAAATACGCGAGGCACTGCGACGCATTTCAAGCGCGTCGCTAAACCTGCGCGCAAATCCGCATGGAGGTACGCTCAATCTGGCCATTCTCCCCACCTTCGGGACGCGATGGTTGGCGTCCCGGCTGGGTAGCTTCCTCGCCGCCAATCCCGAGGTAACGATCAATCTCATCACCCGATTGTCGCCCTTCGACTTCCGGCTCGATTCAATCGACGCGGCCATTCACTTCGGTCACGCGCATTGGCCTGGTGCGGAGCTGACGTTTCTCATGTCGGAGAAGACCGTCCCGGCCTGCAGCCCCGAATTTCGCACCCGGCACGCGATCAACGCTGCACAGGATCTGCTCGAAGCTCCACTACTGCACCTGACGACGCGCCCGGATGCATGGGAGCGGTGGTTCGCAGACAATGATGTGAGCTTTCAAAGCGTCCACGGTATGCTCTTTGATCAGTTCGCGACGGCCGCCCAAGCGGCGGTGGCCGGTCTCGGCGTTGCGCTGCTGCCGACTTTCCTGATTCAGGATGAGCTGAAACGCGGAGACCTGGTTGCAGCCATTGATCGCGAAACGGAAAGCAGTGAGCACTACTATCTTGCCTATCCGCCGGAACGAGCCGACTACGCCCCGCTGGAGGCATTTCGCGCCTGGATCGTTCGCGAAGCCGCGATCTGAAGCTTGCGCCGACAGGGCGCTTTCGAGCATTATACGCCGAACCAGAATAGATGCAGGAACTTCCCCATGAAGCCAATTTTCGTTCAGCTCCAATGCGCGCCAGGCAAGACCTACGAGGTCGCCGATGCCATCTATCAGACCGAGCGCGTTTCGGAGCTCTATTCGACGAGTGGCGATTATGACCTCCTGCTCAAGGTCTACATCGAAGAGGGGCAGGACATTGGCAAATTCATCAACGATAACATCGCCAACATCCCCGGCATCGTGCGCTCGCTGACAACCCTGACCTTCAAGGCCTTCTGAGCAGCCGTTTGAAACCGCCTTCCGGTCTCCCGCAAGGGCCCTAAAACGGGACGGCTCGTGAACCGCCGAGGCTTGTAATCTCACCGGAAGGCGCTTCTCCATCCACCGACCCCGATAGTGGAAGCAACCGGACGCGTTTGGCAGCGCCGGGGGCAAGATGAAACCAGTCGTCGTCGGGTCGATAGCCATCGACACTGACGTGAACGGACTGCGCGAACCTGTCGGCTGCGATATCGAGCCCCCATGCATCGTCCTGTCGCGTCACCGCAACCTGGATTTCAGCATCATGGAAGGCCTTGGAGCGCCCCAACGGAAAATGGAAGGCGTCGGCAACCACTGGACCGCCATCCGGCAGGCGCAAGCGAGCAACGGCAACGTCATGGGAAGGCGAGCCGAAGCGGAAGGCGTAAGTCGTGTCGAAAAACGCGCCAAAGAGATCGGTGGCGGCAAAGGTCTCGCAGCTCCTTGGGGCCAAAGCCAGAATGCGGCCGCCGCTGACGACGTGCTGCCTGCCGTGCCGCAAGCAAACAAGCTCGAGATCAAGCTGAAGAGCGTTCTCGGTCTCGTTTAGCACGTGAATATCGAGGCCGTTCGTGCCTTCGTCGGTGACGACAACCTGCACCGGTCGGAACGCGCGACCTAGCGCGTACCAGATGGGTTTCGGCTCGCCGGTCGAATCAATCACACCCCAACCAGGGCCAGGCATCAAATCCTGCAGTGTCCAGACCAGTGCGCCGTTGCAGGTCGATCCCTTGCGTCGCCATTCGGCAAAGGTCGCCTCGGCCACTTCGCCGGTGACGACACGGGAAAGGTCGAGGTACCGCTCGCGATTCTCACGACGGAGGCGCGCCGGATCCTCGCCATAGAGTTCTGCCAGATAGAAATCCCTGACGTCCTCGAAATCCCACGAGGCGCCACGATCGCGGGGAACCCGCGATTTCCATAGCGGACTGTGGACCGGCGGCACGTCCAGATGGCGTTGCAGCGTTCTCTGCTGCGGCACGTGGGCGAAAGCCAGGCTCTCGGCCGCGAAGCGAATGTTTGCACGGCGCGCGTCATCAAGCGGTCGCATGTAGGCGCCAACGCCGTAGTAATGGGTGACCCCAACATTCGCAGAAAACGGCATTGCGCCGCCCGAAGGTGAATTTGGCACATACGGGACGTCGGGCCGCATGCGCCCGGCAATCGCCGGAATGATCTCTTCCGTGATCGGACCCGACCAATAGTCCTGCGGCAATCCAAGCATGGCCGCCTGCTGGTAGATCTCGCTGCCGCCGCACAAAACCGCCAGCGACGGGCATCCCTGGACGGCATGCAGGAATTCCTCGACCTCCGCGTGGACATGCGCCGTCAGAGCTTTGTCGTTCTTCGGATAGTCAAAATTGGCGAACATGAAGTCCTGCCAGACAAGCAGGCCGAGTTCGTCGCAGAGTTGAAAGAACTCCGGCGTCTCATAGGCCATCGTCCCGCCGATACGAATCATGTTCATGCCCGCCTCCGCTGCAAGGCACAGCAACGGCTCGTAATCCGCTCTGTCGCCCGGCAACCGAACAATATCGGCGGTCGTCCAAACAGCACCACGGCAGAAGATGCGCTCGCCGTTGATCAACAGTGCAAAATCATCTCCGTGGGCGCCGCGATCGACGTCGATCCGCCGAAAACCTGTTCGCCCTGCGTGATGGGCAACACCGTCAACGACAATCGAGTAATCGTAAAGTTGAGGCGCGCCGTGCGTGTGCGGCCACCAGAGATCGACGTCCTTCAGCTTCAGGATTGCCGAGTAGTGGCTCTCTCCAATCTTTTCAAAGGCCTGCTCGATCTCTCCACACCGAAGCGTCAAATCCGGATTGTCGACATTCGTGTGAAGCGAAACGCTCAACCGCCCGGTGCCGTCCGCCTCAAGCACGGCACGAACGGCGACATTGTCGATCGAAACGACATCGCGGCGCACGAGCGTGATGGGACGCCACGGACCAACCGCATGAATTTCCGGACACCAGCCCGGCATCCGCCCAAGCAAGGTCGTGCGAACATTCTTCAGGCCTTGCGGCGTGATCATCTGCGGACGCCAGCGGGCGCGTGGGCCGGGTTCGGTCAGCTTCGGCGCCAAGGCTCGGAAGCACAGCGCCAGCTCGTC
The DNA here is from genome assembly GCF_050644135.1 of Rhizobium sp. YTU87027. Classification (NCBI taxonomy): domain Bacteria; kingdom Pseudomonadati; phylum Pseudomonadota; class Alphaproteobacteria; order Hyphomicrobiales; family Rhizobiaceae; genus Rhizobium; species Rhizobium sp. YTU87027. Next base: position 3,235,125 of record NZ_CP098440.1, read on the forward strand.
GCCGCCGGAGAGCGTCACCGGTATCTCGTGCGTGGTGAACATGCTTTCCGACGCCAGTATCTCCTGGCCATTGAGAAAGACATGACACAGTGTCGCCAAGCCCTCGAAGCGCAGGATCACATCGCCGGGCTGCGCGTCAAAAAGGCGGCAGAGATACCACGCGTCGCGGGTATCGAGCGGCTCCGGATTTTCACGATCGAAGCGTCCCGCCTTTTCCAATGCCGAAGCGACAGTCCCCGGCACTTCGGCAGCGATGAACTGAGCGGACAGGGGAATATCATGAGGCGTTGCGCAAGCGCCCGGCTCCGTAAGAACCAGATTCCAGCCTTCGGCGAGCAGAGTTTCCTCTGCACCGACACTCGCCAACCGTCCCCGCATGCTAGACTCCCGGCTTCACAAGCGCTCCTTGAGCGAAGCCATCATGGAATCCCATGCATCGGCTGCCGGATCAAGCGCTGTGCGCAGTGGATCATACTTCTTCCGCGTCACGGCCCGGGCGAGCTGGAACTGCACTGACTTTGCAACTTCGGAAATCCGGCGCGCGTCATCAATGGCAGACGAAAATTCATTGGCAGAGAGCCAGGCAAGATGATCACCGGCAAGTTCGAAATTGGCGCCAAACTGGCGTAGCGTGTTGAACGCATATTTGTGAAAGAAACCAAACGGTCGCTCTGCCACTGCTTCCACCTGCTGCGGAAACACTTTGGCGAAAGCCAGGATAGGATTCGAGACCGGCCGGCGACCGAAGTGAAGTCCGAGGAGTTTGCGCGCCGTGGTGCTGACATGCGCAGCCTCAGGAATACGGGCGGGAAGCTTTACAAATTCCGTGTACGGAAGGAACAACGGATCTTCTGGCGTCAGGTGAAGCTGGAACAGGCCGTCGAAGTCTTCGCCCTCGAGCTGAAAATAACCACCGTTGTGAAAGTACTCGACGCGCTTTCCGGCAAAATCGAACCTGTTGATTGCCACGGTGGTCTTGCCATGCTCGGTTCGATAGGCAGTGCCCTGCGTGTCGGGCATATAGAACGAGTCCATCTCGATCAGGCAAAGGCGCCCGCGCGCAATCTGCACCTCGATGTGCCGTTCGACGCGGTCGAAGATGGCAAGTTCGGTAACGCGGATATCGTAGAGTGCCTCAAGATCCTCGAGGGGCACCTTGAAGAAGGTGAATTGATCGCCCTCGAAGTCCTGTGTGAGTGTGAAGCCAAGCATCGCCTCCGGCGCGGTGCCGACGGCGTTCAGCACTTCGATCCAGAGGTCGACATAGCAATTGGTTTCAGGCCACATCCGCTCACTGGAATGCAGCGGATGCGGCTGATAGCCATCCGGGTGGACCCGCGGAAAGACGGCTCTCATCGCTGCGCTCAGCTCCACAGCGCTTGACGCACCTTGGAAGGCCAATGCTTGACCTCGAGCCCGTGGTGATGAAACAGCGCGAGCGCGATGCGCTCAAGGCCGAAGCCAACGCAAGCCGTGTGCGCAACGCTGCCGTCTTCGAGATATAGCTCCCATTTCGTGCCAAACGCATCCTGATGGTAGTTGAAGCTCATGCAGGCCGTCGGCTTGGCAACCGAAGTGATCGGAATGAGCAGTTCAAATTTCAGGTTCTGATCGCGCTGATTATTGGCCAGCATTTTGCCGGCGCGGCCAAAGAACGGGTCGTTCGCGACATCAATCGTCACATCCAGGCCGACTGCCTTCATCATTTCGACGCCGCGATCCATCCAGCGTTGCCGGAAATCCGTGACATGCTGCTCCGTACCCATGCAAATATATTCACGCATGCGGAAAAGCTGCTGGCGCGCGGGATCCTGCGAAGGCTCGTGGCGGAAGCAATAGGATTGCAGATCGAAGAGACCGCCGCCCATCGGCAGTTTGCCGCGGCGAGCAACAGTCGGATAGAGCGGATAGCACGCAGCAGGAGTCAAAACGATGTCGGTTGCCTGCTGATCCTTCGTCCAGTCGTCTCCCACTTCCATGCACTGAAGGAGGCTGATGTGGTCGAGTTCACTGCCGCAGAAACTGTGAACCGTGCCCGCGAGCTGCGGGAAGCTCTTCATGTAACCGCTCTTCTCGAAGAAGGCACGGTTCATTCCGGGCGGAAAACGCATCGCTTCAGCGCCATCGGCGCCGCCGAACTTGTCGATCAGGCGCTCGAAGGCGGCAATCACGTCTTCAAACTGTCCGCTGCGTCCGTAAAGACCGTCAACGCCCGTATCGATCAAGAGACCCGATTCAAAAAGCCTGTCCAGAAACGTTGTCTGCACGTCCATGTCGTCACCCCAGTAAGCTAGTGTCCTGCTTGTGGACAAGAAGCATGCTCGACGTGTTGCCGAGGATGCGGTCGTTCGAGATCATGAGTTGTGCGGAATGGGCATCGCGCAGGTGCCGGCCGACGCTGAATGGCGTGCCGTTCTTGTAACCCATGATCCCACAAATCAGCATCACGTGATTGACGATCTCGAGAATCGTCTCCGACGAGGCAATCTTCACGTTGTTCATCGTGACAGCGAAGCCCATCGAGGAAAGCTTGTCCGCGTCGCTCTTGGCATCTTCGTAGGCCTTCAGGCCGGCGACGACGTTCGAGCGAACCATCTGCAGAAGGTTGGAGACCTCGGCCAACCGCAGGGCTCCGGGCGGTGGCGCCCCTGGTGACTTGCGCGCCGCTGCTCGCACGAACGCCTGGGCGCGACCCACAGCGTCGACGGCGATGCCATACCACACGCCGCTCCAAAGAAGGTGCGACGACGCCAGCATCGATTGGGCCGCGATCTCCGCGAAGGGCTTCGGAAGGATTTGCGCTGTGGGCGCCTCGCCGCTGAAGAGGAAGCCATCCGAGCACGTGCCCCGCATGCCGAGCGTATCCCACGCGTGGGTTTTTTCCAGCGTGTACTGCTCCTTGAGAAAAACGGTCAGAACCTGATCGGAAGAAGCCGCATTGGCATGGGCGCGCGACGTAATCATGATCGCATCGGCGTAGGAGCCGTAGGATATGACGGTGGCGTCTTTCTCCAGACGGCAGGTATCGCCATCCACCTCGATCGCGCAGATGCTGTTCCTGAGGTTGCCGCCAATGCCACCTTCGGTCGTCGCCGACCCAATCAGCAATTGCTCGGCCGCCACGCGTTGCATAAAGGCCCGATGCCATTCGCTCTCGGCGCCGTGCTCGACCAGGCTGCAAAGCTTGATGTGATGCATGGCGAAAACCATGGCAGCCGCAGAACACGCCTGCCCAAGCATCGAGCACAGTTCGGCGATCCGTGCGATCGTCGCGCCTTCGCCGCCGAAGTGGCGTGGAATCTGAATTCCGAGCAACCGCTCGGCCCTCATGGCCTCCACGGCTTCGTGTGGGAACCTCCCGTCAAAATCGACGGAGTCCGCATGCCTTGCCGCGATCGCGGACACGCGGGCGACTCTGGCGGCAAGATCTTCTTCCGTGATTTTGACCGGAAAGTTCATTTAGGCGACCTTCCGGCTATCTTTGATCTGGTCGACGGTCTTCGAGATCGCCGAAATGCTGGCGAAAGACTTGCGATTGAGGAGATTGTCGGGAAATTCGATGTCAAAGGCTTCTTCGATGCCAAGCATAAGCTGCACCGAAGCGAAGGAAGTTAAGCCCACGGCATAGAGGTCGGCATCGTCGGCGACTTGGTCAACAGAAACGGGAAGCTTTCCGAATTTGACGAGGAGCTCACGGATCGTAGTATTCATTATGACTTCTCCAAGATGATCATATCTCGAGTGGCGAAACTGCCTTGTTCTCGCGATAGGCGTAGTCTGGAAAAGACAAAATTCTCCTAAATGACGTAGTTAAAGTGAGCTAATCACCTCAGCTAAATTCTTAGAAGAGAAACGGGAGGAAGCGGAACTTACGTTGGATTTCAATATCTTGACTGAGTCATATATTTTCGCGCCATCAGAGGTCTGGCAACACTGTGTCCAAGAACAACACTTCGCTCGCACCTTTTTTACTAAGCTCCCGGCGGATATAAGTGCTCGACACCGCGATAATCCGACACAGAATAGCAACCTTCACCCATCTCTCTGATCGACTGTTCGCCTATCACGACCTTGCCATGGCCACCGGGGATATCGAGTATGTAGGTGGGTTGGCAGAGGCCGGAAATCCGGCCGCGCAAAGCGGCGACTATCTTCTGTCCTTCTTCGATCGTCAGTCGAAAATGGCTTGTGCCGGGAGCCAGGTCCGGATGGTGCAGGTAGTAAGGTTTTACACGCGTCTCGACGAAGGCCTTCATCAACTCTGCAAGTACTGTCGGATCATCATTGACGCCCTTCAGAAGCACCGACTGGCTGACCATGACCATTCCGGCATCAATCAGGCGGGCACATGCCGCGCGCGCCTCATCGCTCAGTTCGCGCGGATGATTGGCATGCAGCGCCACGTAGACGGTCTTGCCGCTTGCTCTGAGGGCCGCAATCAGGGCCGCATCCACTTTTGACGGATCAACCACGGGAACCCGGGTATGGAACCGCGCGATCTTCACGTGGTCGATCGATGCCAGTTCGCGAAGAATTTCTTCCAGCCGTCGCGGCGACAACACGAGCGGATCGCCGCCCGTCAGGATCACTTCCCAGATTTCCTTATGGTCGCGGATGTAGGCGAAGGCCGCAGACATTGCATTGGGGTCAAGCGTGCCCAAGCCCTGCGGACCGACCATCTCGCGGCGAAAACAGAAGCGACAGTAGACCGGGCAGACGTGCACGGCCTTCAACAGCACCCGATCCGGATAGCGATGAACGATCCCCTGTACGGGACTATGGGCTTCGTCGCCGATCGGGTCGGCGCGCTCTTCGGGCGTCGTGATCAGCTCGGCCGGCTCAGGAACGAATTGCCGGGCGATTGGATCTGAATCATCGCCTCGGTCGATCAAACCTGCAACAGTCGGAGTCAATGCAATGGCATAGCGCGCGGCGACATCACTCAGCGCGTCCCGGTCTCTCTGACCCAGCAGTCCTGCGCGTTCCAGCCCTTCGACCGTCTTGATAGGCCCGTTGCTGTTCATCTGCCGTACTCCGCGACCGGAGCCCACATCACCTGATCGATCCGCGAGGCCCCGGTTGTCAGCATCACCAGCCGATCGAAGCCAAGAGCGATGCCGCTTGCCTCGGGCATGATGGCAAGCGCGTCCAGAAAATCCTCATCGAGAGGATAGCTTTCGCCGTAGATACGAGCTTTTTCAGACATCTCGATCTCGAAGCGGCGGCGCTGTTCCGCTGCATTGGTAAGCTCGCCGAAGCCGTTTGCAAGCTCGACGCCGCAGGCATAGACCTCGAAACGTTCGGCAACACGGGGATCAAGCGCCGATGGGCGCGCCAGTGCCGCTTCCGACACCGGATATTCGTCAAGAATGGTCACACGGTCGAAACCCAGATGAGGCTCAACCTTTTCGACCAGCACGCGGCTGAACAAATCCGCCCAGCCATCGTCGTCTGCAACGCGCATTCCGGTCCGCTTCACTTGGTCAGCGAGATGCGCCCGATCCGTCGCACCATCGGCGGAAACGGAGGCCAGCAAATCAATGCCGGCGTAGCGCTCGAAAGCTGCGGCGACACTGATCCGCTCCGGTCCGGCAAACGGATCGCAATCCCGGCCCCTATAGGTGAGCCGCGTCGTCTTCATGGTTTCCGCAGCCAGCGCCAGGATCCGAACGCAGTCCATCATCAGGCTCTCATAGCTTTCGCCCACGCGATACCACTCGAGCATGGTGAATTCCGGGTGGTGCAGAGGGCCGCGCTCGCGGTTGCGATAGACGTGGGCAAAACAGGCGATGCGCTGTTCGCCGGCCGAAAGCAGCTTCTTGCAGGCGAACTCAGGTGAGGTATGCAGGTAGAGCGGCGCCGCCGTCTGGCCGTCCGTCGTCAAAGCCTCGGTGGCAAATGCGTGAAGATGTGCCTCGTTGCCCGGCGACACCTGCAGCGTGGCGGTGTCGACCTCAAGAAAATCCTCGCTCAGGAAGTAGCCGCGCAGTGAAGACTGGATCGCATTGCGTCCAATCAGGAACGGGCGGCGGTCCAAATGCACGCTCGGCGTCCACCACGACGAGACTTTGGCGATTGAGGGATTCATTGGCATCATCCTGACTGACCTGTCCAACGCTGGGGCTGGCTATTTGCCGGATTTTAGGTTAGTTGCGCCCCCAAAGAACAATCAATCGCGTCTCCGGGGCTGTATCGACAGTCCTCTACGACGCCAAAAGCCGAGTTACAAGGAAGTCTTAATGGTCAAGGTCATCGCCTCTTCCGTCCGCAAGGGCAACGTTCTCGACGTGGATGGCAAGCTCTACGTCGTTCTGACGGCCCAGAACTTTCATCCGGGCAAGGGCACGCCGGTTACACAGGTCGACATGCGTCGTATCGTTGACGGCGTCAAGGTCTCCGAGCGCTGGCGTACGACCGAACAGGTCGAGCGCGCCTTCGTCGAAGACGTGAACTTCCAGTATCTTTATGAGGATGGCGAAGGGTTCCACTTCATGAACCCGGCGACCTATGATCAGGTGGTCGTGAACGATGAAACGATGGGCGATCAGAAGGCCTATCTGCAGGAAGGCATGACCTGCATCCTGTCAATCCATGAAGGCGTTCCGCTTGCGCTCGAACTGCCGCGCCACGTGACCCTCGAAATCACGGAAACCGAGCCGGTTGTTAAGGGCCAGACGGCTTCGTCCTCCTACAAGCCGGCAATGCTGTCGAACGGCGTGCGCACCATGGTGCCTCCGCACATCAACGCCGGCACGCGCGTCGTTATCGCGACGGAAGACAATTCCTACGTCGAGCGCGCAAAGGACTGATCGTCCGCTTCAGCGCTGAGAAACCACGGCCGCTTCGGAAACGACGCGGCCTTTTTCTTGTCAGTGGCTACGTTCGTATCGCGACCACCGTTCAAACAAAAAGCGCCGGCTCAAGACGGCGCTTTCGATTTCAAAAATGATAAGGCCGCCGAACGCCGGCCTGGGCTTTAGTAGCGCGGGCAACGTGCCTCGTAGCGACGGCCATACCGATCCCGGTAGACGCAGTAGCCACGGCGCTCAACGGACTGGCCGATCAATGCGCCAGCAAGACCACCGGCAACAGCACCCACTGCAGCGCCACCCCAACTGTTGCTAACAGCACCACCGATAATGGCGCCTGTACCGGCACCGATTGCGGTGCCCTGCTCGGTCGCCGTGCAGGAAGCAAGTGCGCCAACGAGGGCGCCAATGAGTACAATCTTCTTCATCATGACATATCTCCCAGTTTTTTCCGTCGTTTAGATACGACCGAGCAGCACAAGAATAATAATAATCAGGAGAACTAGCCCCAAACCGCCCGAAGGTCCATAGCCCCATCCGCGGCTATAGCCCCAATTCGGTAAGGCGCCGATCAACAGCAGAATAAGGATAATCAGAAGTATCGTGCCAAGCATGGTTCAAGTCCTCAGCCTCATTACACCTGGAATGGACAAGAAACACACATCACCGTTTTTTGTTCCAAATGTATCAACCGTTCCACTTTGGCGGGAAAACCACTCAATCAGGCCCCGTTTTCGCTTCCGGTGAGTAACGTTGACATCATCAGGCGAGACTCGAGCCCAAATGGATCGTCGATTTTCCGCCAAGGGCTGTTGACAGCCCGGATGCAAAGCGAGTCGCACGTATAGCGCGAATCTCGCGATTCAGCATCTTGTGGGAAAAAGTGATTCAAAATCAATACTTAGCCGTGAACAAACACTGAATCAGCCGGAGTCAGCGATTCGTCTCCGATTCGTTCTCAAGCTGTTCCGAATCGCAAAACGAGCAATCTGCAAGCTTTTCGCGCAACAGAAACCGCAGAGTAAATTCAAATCAGCACTTGCGTTTAGGGCAATGGCTGTCCATGTGTTGTCTGCTTCGGAGAGGAGCTGACTTGATCTGGGGCACCCTCGCCTCATCTGCAGGACCATGACACTGACATCGCAGCCGATGATACTGAGTGGGCGCGGAGTAACCGCGGTGCTCGGACCAACCAATACCGGCAAGACGCATTATGCCATTGAGCGCATGGTTGCTCATGGCACCGGCGTGATCGGGCTGCCGCTACGGCTGCTGGCGCGTGAGGTCTATACACGTGTCGCCGAAAAGGTCGGGGTTCAAAACGTTGCGTTGGTGACGGGCGAAGAGAAGATATCACCTCCCAACGCCCGCTTTTCGGTCTGTACTGTCGAGGCAATGCCACGCGAGACCAAAGCCGCTTTCGTCGCTATCGATGAAGTTCAACTCGCCGGTGACCTCGAGCGAGGACACATCTTCACGGACCGTATTCTTCACTTGCGCGGCCGCGACGAAACGCTGTTGCTCGGCGCCGGTACCATGCGCCCGATCCTGCAGCAACTGCTCCCCGGAATCACCGTCGTCGAACGGCCGCGCCTTTCCCACCTGTTCTATGCGGGTCAGAAGAAGATCACTCGCCTGCCGCAACGCTCGGCGATCGTCGCGTTCTCCGCCGACGAAGTCTATGCGATTGCCGAGTTGATCCGCAGACAGCGCGGCGGAGCAGCAGTCGTTCTCGGAGCTCTCAGTCCACGCACCCGCAATGCGCAGGTAGCGCTCTATCAAGCCGGAGACGTGGAATATCTGGTCGCAACGGACGCGATCGGTATGGGTCTCAATCTTGACGTCGATCATGTCGCCTTCGCGCAAGATCGCAAATTCGACGGCTATCAGTTTCGCAATCTCAATCCCGCCGAGCTCGGGCAGATTGCCGGCCGCGCCGGACGGCATGTTCGCGACGGGACGTTTGGTGTCACCGGCCAGGTCGATCCCTTTGATGAGGAACTGGTCGAACGCATCGAAGGCCACGAGTTCGACAATGTGAAGGTGCTGCAGTGGCGTACCAAGAACCTCGACTTCGGCTCGCTTCACGCGTTGCGCACGAGCCTTGAGACCGGTCCGACGGTCTCCGGCCTGACACGCGCTCTGCCCGCCGTCGACCAGCAAGCGCTGGAGCACCTGTCGCGCTACCCCGAAATCATCGATCTTGCCAATAACCCGGCGCGCGTCGAGAAGTTGTGGGAGGCCTGTGCGCTTCCGGACTATCGACGCATCGCACCGGCCCAACACGCCGATCTGATTTCCACCCTCTTTTCCGATCTCGTCCGCTATGGCACGGTAAACGAGGACTTCCTTGCCGAGCAGGTGCATCGCGCGGATCGAACAGACGGTGAGATTGACACGCTTTCGGCGCGAATCGCGCAGATAAGGACTTGGACCTATGTATCGAATCGGCCCAATTGGCTTGCCGATCCGACACACTGGCAGGAAAAGACGCGGGAAATCGAAGATCGATTGTCCGATGCGTTACATGAAAGGTTGACGAAACGCTTTGTTGATCGCAGGACATCTGTGCTCATGAAGCGCCTGAGAGAGAATGCGATGCTGGAAGCTGAAATCAGTGTAAATGGCGATGTCTTCGTTGAAGGACATCATGTGGGGCAACTGTCGGGATTCCGGTTCACGCCCATTTCGGGAGCGGAGGGACCGGACGCTAAGGCCGTTCAGTCTGCCTCGCAGAAGGCGCTCGCTCTGGAATTCGAGGCACGCGCGGCTCGCCTCCATGCAGCCGGCAATGGCGATCTCGCGATCAGCTCCGACGGTTCGATCCGCTGGTTGGGCGACCCGGTGGCGCGCCTGACAGGCAGCGATCATGTCATGCGTCCGCGCGTCATCATCCTCGCCGATGAGCAGCTGACCGGCAATGCCCGCGACCACGTGGCCGCTCGTATCGAGCGCTTTGTAAATCATCATATCAGCACCGTTCTGAAACCGCTTGATGACCTGTCTCGCGCGGAGGATCTGCAGGGTCTGGCAAAGGGCCTGGCATTTCAGCTCGTCGAGAACCTCGGCGTGCTGTTCCGGCGCGATGTGACTGAAGAGGTAAAGTCGCTGGATCAGGATGCGCGCGCTTCGATGCGCCGCTACGGTGTCCGGTTCGGCGCCTACCACATCTTCGTCCCCGCCCTTCTGAAACCCGCCCCGGCAGAGCTCATCACGCTCCTCTGGGCACTGAAGAACGACGGTCTCGACAAGCCCGGCTATGGCGATCTCATTCCCGTGCTGGCCGCAGGCCGCACGTCGGTTGTCACCGATCCAGGTTTCGAGCGCACCTTCTACAAGCTGGCCGGCTTCCGGTTCCTTGGCAAACGTGCAGTGCGCATCGACATCCTGGAGCGTCTGGCCGATATCATTCGCCCTCTGCTCCAGTGGAAGCCGGGCCAGGCCAATCGTCCGGAAGGCGCATATGACGGGCGCCGTTTCACGACGACGACCGCCATGCTTTCGATCCTTGGCGCAACGTTGGAGGACATGGAAGAGATCCTGAAGGGACTCGGCTATCGCGCCGATGCTGTTAAGGCAGAGGAGGCGGCCGCCCATCTGTCGGCCCAAGACGCTGCAGCAACGCCCGCAACCGAGACTACGGCTGAGGACAATGCAGAGAAGGCGGATCACGACGATGCCGACAGCGCATCGGAAGAAACCGCTTCGGAAGCTCCAGGTGTTGTTGAAGCGGTGGCTACCGAACAACCGGTCGCCGCAAACTCCGAAGAAGCGGAGGAGCCGAAGCCTGTTCTTCTCTGGCGCCTCGGTGGCCGTACGGACAATCAGCGCCAGGCTCGCAACCCAGGCGAACGCCGTGGCGGCAACAATCGCGGCCAGGACCGCGGATCCGACCATCGCCGCCAGGGCGGTGCAGGTGGAGAAGGCCGCGACGGCAATCGCCAGCATCATGGCAAGGATGGCGGCAAGCCACATCAGGGACGCGGCGACCGCAACGAGCAGCGCGGCGACCGTCAGGACCGTGGCGACCGCAAGGATCGCAACAACAACCGTGGCGGCCCACAGCCGTTGCGCTTCGAGGCAAAGCCCCCGCGTAAGGAAAAGCCGATCGATCCGGATTCTCCTTTCGCGAAGCTCGCTGCCTTGAAGGAGCAAATGAAAAAGTAAGCGGATGGGCGGGGAGACACAGCCAGGAAGCGGTTCGCGGCAACGCATCGACAAGTGGCTGTTCTTCACGCGCATGGTTAAATCGCGCTCGCTGGCACAAAGCCATATTCAATCCGGGCATGTCAGGATTAACGGCGAGCGTGCCCTTCAGCCGAGTCAGATGGTCAAGGTGGGCGACAGGGTCGAACTGGCGCTCGAGCGGCGAGATGTTGTCCTCATCGTCAAATCAGGCGGTGAGCGACGCGGCCCCTATGAGGAAGCCCGGCTGCTTTATGAGGATCTGACGCCGCCACCCGACGAGGTGAAGCGCCTCACACCTTATGAGCAGGCAATGCGGGCAACGGGAGCAGGGCGACCCACAAAAAAGGAACGCCGTGCAATCGACAAGCTGATGTCGGACGAGGATTAGAAAACTCTGTCCGAACTGCGGGGTTTTGCGATTTCTTTATTCTTGAAATCCGCAGATAAAGCCGATACGTGACAATCAACTTGCCGGATAGCGTGACTGCCTCCCAAGCATCTCACCGCTTCCTTTCCGGTTGGGGGAAACGCGCGACGTTCCAGGTTGCCCGGCCCCATTGTATGGAAGTCCTGGAGTTCTTCATGACCTATGTCGTGACCGACAATTGCATTCGCTGCAAATATACCGACTGCGTGGAAGTCTGCCCCGTTGACTGCTTCTATGAAGGCGAAAACTTCCTCGTCATCCATCCTGACGAGTGCATCGACTGTGGTGTTTGCGAGCCGGAATGTCCCGCCGAGGCGATCAAGCCGGACACGGAGCCAGGCCTCGACAAGTGGCTCAAGATCAACGCCGAGTATGCCAGCATCTGGCCGAACATCACGGTCAAGAAGGATGCCATGCCCGAAGCAAAGGAAATGGACGGCGAAAGCGGCAAGTTCGAGAAGTACTTCTCGGAGAAGCCAGGAGCCGGCGACTGATACTAGAGTTCCAAGCTTAGGCCTGAAACCGGGTTCAGTGACCAAGAAAAATAGCTGAAGTGTGCCTGCGGCATATGGGTGTCATGTGTTGCGCGCATGACTCAGCCGCAGTAAATTATTGATTTCCTCATATTTTTGTGATAGCTTCCTCATACTGATCCATTTGCGGCATGAAGCATGCCCAAACCACCACGAAAGCAAAACAAATCCAAAAACGCGGTTTCCGTGACATATCAACGCCTTGAGCCGTGAGGTTCTAAGCTTGTGCGCATGGATGTGTTTGTTTTTGTCCAGTGGGACCAGAAGTAAGTCACCCGACGGATCTGACCGTCTCATCCGGGCCTGACTGACCCGGCTCCGGCTGCAGCCGGAAGCGTAACAGGGAGTGTTTGAATAGAATGACGACCCAGCAGAAAAAACCTTCTTCCGCACGTCACGGCTTCAAGACCGGTGAATCGATCGTGTACCCCGCACATGGCGTCGGTACCATCAGCGCCATCGAAGAGCAAGAAGTAGCAGGCATGAAGCTTGAACTTTTCGTTATCGATTTTGAGAAGGACAAGATGCGCCTGAAAGTGCCGGTCGCTAAGGCCATGAGCATCGGCATGCGTAAGCTCTCCGAAACCGATTTCGTCGAGCGTGCGTTGAAGGTTGTGCAGGGCAAGGCGCGCGTCAAGCGTACCATGTGGTCCCGTCGCGCCCAGGAATATGATGCCAAGATCAATTCCGGCGACCTCATTTCCATCGCTGAAGTTGTCCGCGACCTCTATCGCGCCGAGAACCAGCCGGAACAGTCCTATTCCGAACGTCAGCTTTATGAAGCTGCTCTTGACCGCATGGCACGCGAAATCGCTGCCGTGAACAAGATGTCGGAAACCGAAGCTGTCCGCCTCGTAGAGACCAACCTTAACAAGGGTCCGAAGCGCGGCAAGGCAATCGAAGAAGACGAATCTCAGGATGAAGCTGCGTAAGCTTTCTGTTTTTTCTGCAAAAAACCCGGCCTAGCGCCGGGTTTTTTATTGGAACTTTTTCAGTGCTCGCGCGTTTCAAGGATGTAGCTGCGGACCGCGTCGGGAACTGACATCACCCTCGAACGCTCGCATCCCTGTAAACGTTCGATGAGGAGCGGATCATGCCTTCCACGTTCTGCCTATCCGGCAACTTGAAGAAACTGGTCCTACCCGGCCGTATTACCGGCGCATAACCCTAAGCTAGGGCCCCGTCTGGAAACGTCCAGAGTTCGGGGCCTTTATACGTTCAAGACATGAATTTGGTCTGGGCAGCGATGTCCGGAAGCAAGGATTCTTTGCCCTTTTTTGGCGTCACGTCACGCCTGAATTCAGGAGACCGATATGAAGAACATGTCAGCAGACCGGCGCATGATTAAAATCGCCATGGCGGCTCCCTACCTTGCCCGCGAAGAGGAACACGATCTCGCAATCCGCTGGAAGAACAATGATGACCGTGGCGCCCGCAATCAGATCGCCATGGCCCATATGCGCCTCGTCATCTCCATGGCGGGTAAATTTCGTAACTTTGGCCTGCCGATGAGCGACCTTGTGCAGGAGGGCTACGTCGGCCTGCTAGAGGCTGCGGCACGCTTCGAGCCGGAGCGTGATGTCCGCTTCTCCACTTATGCAAGCTGGTGGATCCGAGCCTCCATTCAGGACTACATCCTTCGCAACTGGTCGATTGTTCGCGGTGGTACGAGTTCTGCCCAGAAGGCTCTGTTTTTCAATCTTCGTCGTCTGCGCGCCAAGCTCGCCAGGGGCGACACGCAGCTCACGCTCCAATCCATCCACCAGGAGATCGCGGCCGCGCTCGGCGTCAGCCTTTCAGACGTCCAGACGATGGATGCCAGACTTTCAAGCAATGACGCCTCGCTACAGGCACCTTCGGTTTCCGGCGATGCCGACAGCGCCGAGAAGATGGACTTCCTCGTCAGCGATGAGCCTCTGCCTGATGAGCAGGTATCGAACATGATCGACGGCGAGCGTCGCCGCAACTGGCTCGCTTCTGCCCTAAAGCACCTCAATGAGCGTGAAATGAAGATCATCAGCGCCCGGCGGCTCGCGGAAGACGGCGCTACGCTTGAGGAACTCGGCGCGGATCTCGGCATTTCCAAGGAACGCGTCCGGCAGATTGAAAGCCGGGCGATGGAGAAACTGCGCAGCGCGCTCGTCAGCGCGGACCCCTATATGGCCGCATCCGCCTAAAAGAGCTTACTCCCAGTGATGGAACTGGCCCGGTGAAAGCCGGGCCTCTTTTTATTCCGCGATAATCTTGACGCGGTCGCCCGGAGAAACGGAGGCACCCGTCGGCAAAGCATTGATAAGCTTGAAGAGATCGAGCTTGCGATCCGTGCCCATCATCCGCGCAGCAAGCGTCGTGATGTTCTCGCCCGGCCGTACTTTGACGACCCTGACCCGCAATGGCTTCAAGGAAGCCGTTTCTTCCGGGGTCATGCGGCGGAAGCTTGCCCGCAATACATCGGCGGTTTGCTGCAGCGTCGCGCTACCCTTCGGCACGGCCGTCAGGAACCGGAAGATCTGTGCGTTGTTGCGGATGACGGTGACGTCGAAGTCCCAGCGATCTGCGCTCGCCCGCGCCGTCGCGGCCTCCATTCCATTGACCGTGATCTGCTGAATGGTCGACGGATCAAGGCCGGTAACCCAACCGCTCGAGATGTAGTTCGTCAGGCTCTGGTTCTGATTATCAGCGACGCCGTCAAAACGGATAGCAACATCGCCGGGACCGGTCGCCATGACCGCCTCGACCTTGTTGTCGATCTTGAAATCAGGAGGCACGTCGAAGCGAATACCGAGACCACCGTGCAGGAAGGTCTGACCGCGCACATACCCTTCCTCCGGACTGTCGCCGTAAAGTAGGCCGTCGATTCCGTCGAGATAGTAGTCCCTGCCCGTGTCGCCAACCTTGCCTTCCTGACCGAAAGCACGCGCATGGTCGCGCGCAAGTTCGATACGCTGTGCCGAGTTCGGATGGCTGGACAGGAAGTCGAGGCTCTGATCCGCCTCAGGATCGACCGACATGAAACGGCTATAGGCAGCCATGGAATCCAAGAACCGCGCAGCAGCATAGGGATCGTAGCCCGCTTCGCCGAGCATGCGGACGCCGATCACGTCTGCCTGCAGTTCCTGTTGCCGCGAGAACGCTGCCAGTCGCAGCTTGCCACGCGCCAGGGCCTGCTTTCCGGCAATGTCGCTCGACAACACTTCGGCAACGACACGGCTGGCGATAACTTCCGCTTCCTCGCGCTTCTGCCGTTCGATGCCATGATTTGCGGTAACGTGGCCCATCTCATGCGAAAGAACAGCAGCGACCTCGGAGGCGTCGTTGGCAAGCGCCAGCAAGCCACGCGTCACATAGAGATAGCCGCCGGGCAAGGCAAACGCGTTGATAGCCGGCGAGTTCAGGATGGTGATGCGATAGGACTGACTCGGATTCTCCGAGACCGCCGTCAGTGCGCCCGCGATACGGGCAACCAAGCGCTCGGTCTTAGCGTCCTTGTATTCACCGCCATAGCTCGCGACGATGCGCGGATGCTCGCGGGCGCCCATGGCAGCGCGCGGATCGTTCTTCTGCACTTCATCGACGATCTGCGGATTGGAGGAGGGTGCAACACTTGGCTGATAGGACTGCTCGAGAATGGATTGGCAGCCGTACAACGCAACGCTTGTCGCACACACAAATGACACCCGTTGTACCAAGCGGCACGCAGACGAGAGCAAATCACTGGAAGGCGCGGGGAATTTCCACGTCGGCATACTGTCCAGTCTGGCTCTCCAAGTCATTTTGCTTGTCGGCCGGTCCGCTTCCGCGACCCGGTCGGTCTCATGGTGATTCAACAGGCGTCCGTCCCCGTTCTTGCACTGCACAATCGGGGACACAAGTCTTTGCTGTAACTGATTTCCGCATCGGTTGCATAGCGAGACTCTGACTAAATGTGGCGCCGTTGTATTTTAGCAAGCCTAACGTGCTTTCGAGTTCCCTCGGTCGCCTCAAATTATGGCGAAAGTGCCGTTGCAGCTGCCAGATTCGTCAACTGCGGAGAAATTGCGCCAATCCGGGATGATCCTCGTGGCCCAGAAATTCATCCATCGGAGCGGCCACGACAATCCTGCCGTCTTCGATAAAAAGGCCGAAGTCTGCGATGCGTCTGACCTCGTCAGGATCATGCGACACGACGACGACGGTATTGCCGGTCTCGCGATGCATGTCGAGCAGCAGCGCTGCCATTCCATTTCTCAAGCCGGGATCAAGCGCCGCGAAGGGCTCGTCAAGCAGAAGCACTGGGCGATTGCGAACAAGAGCACGCGCGAAGGCCACGCGCTGCCGCTCCCCGCCGGAGAGCGTCCCCGGCATTCGCCGCTCAAAACCGGCGAGCCCCACCTTTTCAAGCGAAGACATGATCGATTGCCGATCAGCAGCCATGAGTTTCATTGCCGGGTCAATGCCAAGGCCGATGTTAGTAAAAACATCGAGATGCGCGAACAGATTATTGTCCTGGAATACGAGCGAGACGGCGCGTCGGGCCGGATGCTCGCCGGTTACATCTTTTCCCGCGATCAGAATCCGCCCTCGAATGGCCGTGTCGAAGCCGGCAAGCAGGTTCAGGAACGTCGACTTGCCAGCCCCCGATGCGCCCGTCACTGCAATCACCGCACCGGCGGGAAGCCGGCAATCGAAGTGAAACTCTTGCGCGCCAAGTTGGAGACCGACATCGCGCATCTCGACCGAGAACTGCGGATCACCCATGGAGAGCCACCTCTCGCCGCGCAGGCCCCATGGTGCCGGCGATCGTCAGCAGCAGGCAGACGATACCAAGGATCAGCGCCAACCCATCCGCATCGTTCGTCCGATAGCTCCCCATGCGGCTATATACGAGCCAAGGCAGCGTGACGAAACTATCCGAACCGAACAGCGCGACGGCGCCGAGGTCGCCGAGCGACAGCGCCATCGCGAATGAAAATGCCGTGAGGATAGGCTTGAACAGGGCGGGCATGTCGATGAGACGTAGCTGCACCCAACCTGTGACACCGAGGCTCGCCGCAAGTTTTTGCGTCCGGCGTTTATGAACGATGAAAGCGGGCTCGAGAACGCGCATCACAAAGGGCAGAGACATCAAAGCGTTGATCGCAACAATCAGCAGAGGAGCGGCTGCGCTCACGTCACTGAAGCTTCTCAGCGCGAGAAACCAGCCCGTCGCAAGGACGATCGGTGGCACGAGCAAGACCAGCGACGACGCGCCACCCATGGCGGCAAAGAATGCTCCCGCACCCGAGACCCCTGGACGTCGGAGAAGCACCGCCCGGCGCGCACTCACCAGCATCATCGAGATCAGCAAAGCGAGGACCGCCGCGGAGATCGAGATGGCAAGGCTGGTGCCTGCCGACTGCCAGAAAATAGGTTCGCGCAACAGCTTCATGAGATCAGACCGAAGGCCTGCGAAAACCACTGACATCAAAGGCAAGCCCAGAAACAGAATGGCAAGCAGCAGGACGCTGCCATCCATAAGCCGCGCACCCGGCAGTCCCCCATCCGGGCGCCTGACGGCCTTACCGGCCGTCGTCCCCTCATCCCTCGGGGCCGGAAGAAACGACAGCGCCCCAAGGATCACAGCTGTAATAACGATCTGGAGCAGGGAGAGCGCGACGGCCCTGCCTGGATCAAAATCGAAGCGCAGCGATTGATAGATGGCGACCTCGACGGTCGTCGCGGCTGGTCCACCACCCAGCGTCAGCACCAGCGTGAAACTCGTGGCGCACAGCATGAAGATCAGGCCCGCGATGCCGGGAATGACCGAGCGCAGAACCGGCCATTCAACGAAGCGGAAAATCGAGCCAGGCCGCATGCCGAGACCACTCGCCATCAGCCAATATTCCGCTGGCACGCGTTCCAGTGCCGCCAGCATCAGGCGGCAAGCGAGCGGCATGTTGAAAAAAACATGCGCCAGCAGTATTCCAGAAAGCCCGTATATGCTGATCGGTTCCGCCATACCAAGCTTGAGCAGCACCGAGTTCAGGATGCCCTGCCGTCCCCAGATTCCGATCAACCCAAGGGCCCCGATCAGAACAGGGAGCCCCATCGGCACCGCCATGAGGCGAATGATCCAGATACGGCCGGGGAAATGCCGCTGACGCGCCAGGGCTTGTGCGACCGGAATTGCGAAAGCGATGGAGAGCAGCGTCGAGAATAGGGCCTGCAACAACGTGAAACGAAGGACCCGCAGGACGTATGGCTCGAACACCGCCGTCAGAATGGACGAGGTATCGTTCGAGAGAAGCAAGGCAAAGATTGCAAGGCCGACGAAAACGGCAATGCCGGCGAGGCTCGCAGCCCCGCCCAGCATCGCATGTCGCATCTCCGTCTTAGTCGGAAGCATCAATTTATGCTCATGGCAGCCAGCCACTCATCGACCCAGGCCTTGCGGTTTTCGGCGACGTCATCCGAGCTCATCAGAAAGGTCTTTGACGGATTCACGAGCTTGCCGAACGCATCCGGCAGCGGCTGTGACGTCGCGGCAACTGGCATCATCCAGTTGTTGGTCGGAATGGTATCTTGGAAGCCCGGCGTCACCATGAACTTCAGGAACTCACGCGCAAGCTCCTTGTCGGGCGCATTCTTAAGCAGGCCTGCCACCTCGATCTGTATGTAATGGCCTTCTGAAAATGCGGCCGCCTGATAACGGTCCGTATTTTCCGCGACCATGTGGTAGGCAGGTGAGGTCGTGTAGGAGAGTACCATCGGCGCCTCACCCTTGGTGAAAAGCCCATAAGCTTCCGACCAGCCGGGGGTCACCGTCAGCACCCGCTTCTTGAGTTTTGCCCAAGCCTCAGGCGCCTTATCGCCGTAAACAGACTTCACCCACAGCAAGAGACCGAGCCCTGGTGTCGAGGTGCGCGGATCCTCTATGACGATCTTTTGCGAAGGATCGCCCTCAACCAGATCCTTCATGCTTTTCGGAGGATTTTTGATCGTCTGAGTGTCGTAGATGACGGCAAAGTGGCCATAGTCGTAAGGCACGAATACGTCGTCTTTATAGTTCCCAGGCACTTTAAGCGCGCCAACATCGACACCGCTCGCATCGAACAGGCCGGTTGCTTTCGCTTCCGTGGTCAGATTCGTATCCAGGCCGAGCACGACATCGGCCTTCGTGCCGGCGCCTTCGAGTTTGAGGCGCGACAACAAGGCCACGCCATCGGCCACGCTGACGAAATTGACGCTGCAGCCGCAGGTCTTCTCGAATGCTTCCTTAACCTTCGGACCCGGACCCCATTCGGATGTGAAGCTTTCGTAGGTGTAAATGGTGAGCGTCTTGTCTGCCGCCTGCGCGCCTGCACCGGCCAGGCCGACAGTCGCGACCAAAGCCGTAGCAAGCAGCGAACGGCTCTTGAACTTGAATTTGAACATGGCACCTCTCCTCTGGTTTTTGCTTGAAGGGGAAAAGGGCGGTGCCAGATGTCACGCGTCTAATCCCTCCGCCGGTGTTAGCCGGATCAGGTTCCGCGGGTTGGCTTTCAGCCTCTCAGCCGCATGCCTAATGGCACGGGGCACCCCGTTAGAGCGTTTGAGATGTATCGCCACGCTTGGCGTCTTGCAAGTGGTGGCCCTAGGCCGCGCTCGGCATTTACTCGGCGGCTTCGGCACTTGCCGCCCGCCGCACCTCTGTCACCCGCGGCAACTGCGTCGGCTTCAGCATCACCGCCGCGCAAAGGCCAATGAGAGCGATCGCGCAAGATGTCATGAAAAGCGGCGTGAACGCATTGGCATAGGCGTCTGCAACGGCCTGGCGCGCCTGCTCCGGCAAAGCGGCCAACATCTTTGGAGTCAGTTGCTCGATGTCGGTTACCCCCGGAATGGAAGCACCCGTCTTGCCGAGCCGCGAACCGACGATCGCCCCGTAAATGGAGATGGCGATCGATGCGCCGCCCATGCGTGACAGCGTCACCGATCCCGTTGCGGCGCCAACGTCGCGCGCCGGGGCGGCATTCTGAACACCGATCACCGGCACCTGCTGTGCGAGGCCGACGCCGAAGCCGTGGAGAGCCATTACCGCCCCGATCAGCATCACCGGTGTCCCGACATGAACCTGCGTGAGCAGCACGAATGCGATGGCACTGCAGGTCAGGCTTGCGATCGCGAACGGCTTGTAGCGTCCGGTCATGGAAATGATGCGGCCCGCGGAGAGCGACCCGCAAACGATGCCGCCGGTCAGAAGAATAAAGAACGCTCCAGCCGCCGACGGTGAAAGACCGGTCGTCGTTTGCAGGAACAACGCAAAATAATTGACCATGCCAATACCGATCGCACCACTCATGACAGACATAACAAGCAACAGGCTGAACGTGGAATTGCGAAACAGAGACAAGGGAACGATCGGTTCTGCAGCGCGACGCTCGACGAAAATCCAACCAATGACCGCCGCTACGCCAAGCGCCATGATGGCTAGATTTTGCGGCGCAACCAACGAGCCGAAGACCTGTGCGCCATCGGCGGCCAGAACGATGCTTGCCGTCGTCAAGGCGAGCAGCAGGGCGCCGGCGTAATCGATCTTCGGACGGCGGTTGGGCTTCCGGTAAGGCAGCATCGAAGCCAGACCGACAAGGACGACGAAACCGATCGGAACGTTGACGAGGAAGATTGAGCGCCAGCCGAAAAGATCGCTCATCGCACCACCGAGAACGGGCCCGATCGCACCGGATGCCATCAACACAAGGCTGGAATAGCTCTGGTACCGCGCACGTTCGCGCGGCTCGAACAGGTCCGCGTTGACGGCGAAGATCGACACCATGATGCCGCCCCCGCCAAGTCCCTGCAGCACGCGGGCCGCAATCAGCGTGTTCATCGATATTGCCAGCCCGCAGACGGCGGAGCCGACCGTGAAGATCATGATCGCGGCCATCATCACGTACTTGCGGCCGAAGAGGTCGCCGAGCTTGCCGTAAAGCGGCATCACCGCGCTCACGGCGAGCAGATACGCCGAGCCAACCCAACTGAACCGCTCGAGGTGGCCGAACTCTCCGACGATCGTCGGCAGAGCCGTTGCGACAATCTGGTTGTCGAGTGTCGCCATGAACATGGCGGCCATCAGGAAAAGGAAGAGGATGAACCGCCGGCGATGATCCGTCACAAGCGGCGCTGCAGCAATTTGAGTGTCCATGAAAGCGTCGTTCCAGATTAGGGAGTGGCCATTTATGTGCTGTTAGCATATATTTGTCAATGTCACCTGTTTGACATCGGCATATTCTCATTTGCCGCCTGAGATGCTATGTTTCCGCAATGAACGAGAGCTTGACGAACCTGACCGACACCGAGGCCGAGACCCACGAACCGGACATCCTGCGCATTGGTCAAAGCATGACCCGCATGCGCTTGATGACCGGGCGCAGACTGATCGGGAGGCTCGCCATCCAAAGTGTGGCGCCCGGGCTTGAACTGTCCCACCTCGACGTGCTGGACGCGGTGCGGCGCGCGCATGAGGTTGGCGACGTAACGGTTGGAACGATTGCCGAAATGATGCGGATCGACCCGTCGCGCGCAAGCCGCATCGTCGCGGAGATGGTGGGGCGGAACATTCTGCGGCGAAAGGCATCTCAAGCGGATGCGCGGCGGATTATCGTCGTGATGACGCCACTTGGACAGAGGCTGTTATCAGAGATACGTGCGCAAAAGCTCACATTCGTTTCCGAGGTGGTCAGGGACTGGAAGCCCGAAGAGATCGAGGCGTTCGGGGAGCTGTTCGAGAAGTTCATTTCCGGCTTCGAGAGTGTTTTTGAGGCCCGCATCAAGGATATCGCCGACGAAGGCTGAGCTGCGGCCCTTTCCCTTCCCCCCTGCTTTGCGCTAAGGGCAGTGCGCATGAACCAATCCACCTTCACCATTCTCCTTGGCGGCGAGCTGCAGATAACCGATCGCCTGCGAAATGCCATCTCGGGCAGCCGTTTCATTGCCGCCGACGGGGGAATGCGTCATGCGGCAGCACTCGGTGTCGTTCCAGAGTTGTGGGTCGGTGATTTCGACTCGACGCCTGCGGATCTCGAGGGGGCTTTTCCCGGCGTGCCCAGGCAACCTTATCCCGCCGCGAAGGCGTCCACTGATGGCGAGATTGCCGTCTCGGAAGCGATTGCGCGCGGTGCAAAACGTCTCGTCTTGGCGGGAGCCCTTGCGGGTGAGCGTTCCGATCATGCCATTCAGCACCTGCTCTATGCGGTCAGCCTCGCAGAACAGGGTTATGACGTGCTCCTGACGTCCGGCAGCGAGGAGGCAGTGCCGCTAGTTGGCGGCGCAATCGAGCTGGACCTGCCGCCTGACAGCCTCTTTTCGGTTCCTGGCTTCAGCGAACTGCGCGGCCTGACGATCGAAAACGCGCGCTACCCGCTGGCCGATTTCCATTTGCCCTTCGGCTCGTCGCGTACCATTTCCAATGTCGCGAAGGGCAAGGTGCGCTTTTCGCTTGAGAGCGGCCGCGCCATTGTGCTCGCCCGCCCCTATGACCTTTCCGGAGTCTGATCTTTGGCGCCTCCCATTCTGAAACTCGATGACATCTTCCTCAGCTTCGGTGGCACGCCATTGCTTGCCGGCGCGGCCCTGCAGGTGGAACCCGGAGACAAGATCTGCCTCGTCGGCCGCAACGGCTCCGGGAAGTCGACGCTGCTGAAAATCGCCGCCGGCCTCGTCGAAGCGCAATCGGGTGAGGTCTTCCGCCATCCCTCCTCGACTGTCCGCTATCTGGAACAGGCCCCGGATTTCGCAGGCTTCAATACCGTACAGGCCTATGCCGAAGCGGGGCTTGGTCCTGGTGACGATCACTACCGCGTGACTTATCTCCTCTCACACCTTGGGCTGACCGGCGAGGAAGACCCCAAAAACCTCTCGGGCGGCGAGGCGCGCCGCGCCGCGCTTGCGCGCGTTCTCGCGCCGGAACCCGACATCCTTCTCCTTGATGAGCCGACCAACCATCTCGATCTGCCGACCATCGAATGGCTGGAAGGCGAACTGCAGAAGAGCCGCAGCGCACTCGTCCTGATCTCCCACGACCGCCGCTTCCTCGAGAAGGTCTCGACTGCGACCGTCTGGCTAGACCGCGGCACATCGCGGCGGCTCGACAGGGGCTTTGCGCATTTCGAAGCCTGGCGTGACCAGGTTCTGGAAGCGGAAGAACTCGAGCAACACAAGCTCGGCAAGGCGATCGAGCGCGAAGAGCATTGGCTGCGCTACGGCGTCACTGCCCGACGCAAGCGCAATATGCGCCGTCTCGGCGAACTACAGACGATGCGCTCGCAGTATCGCGGCCACAAAGGCCCGCAGGGCGCCGTACAAGCAACGGTTTCCGACGCGCAGGAATCCGGCAAGCTCGTCATCGAGGCCGACAAGATCACGAAGACGTTCGGCGATCGGCCGATCGTCGCTCCCTTCTCCATTCGCGTGCATCGCGGTGATTGCATCGGTCTCGTCGGCCCGAACGGGGCCGGTAAGACCACACTGCTGAAGATGCTGACCGGACAGCTTGCGCCGGATAGCGGCACCGTCAAGCTTGGAACCAATCTGGAAATCGCGACGCTGGATCAGAAG
The DNA here is from genome assembly GCF_050644135.1 of Rhizobium sp. YTU87027. Lineage (NCBI taxonomy): Bacteria > Pseudomonadati > Pseudomonadota > Alphaproteobacteria > Hyphomicrobiales > Rhizobiaceae > Rhizobium > Rhizobium sp. YTU87027. Next base: position 3,258,635 of record NZ_CP098440.1, read on the forward strand.
CGCGAAGACCTCAATCCGGAAGAAACGCTCGCCCACTACCTGACGGATGGGCGCGGTGAGAACCTCCTCGTCAACGGCGAGCAGCGACATGTGACGGGCTACATGAAGGAGTTCCTGTTCCAGCCCGAACAGGCGCGTACGCCGATCAGGAACCTTTCCGGCGGCGAGCGAGCGCGGCTCATGCTGGCCCGCATCATGTCGCGCCCGACAAACCTGCTGATCCTCGACGAACCGACCAACGACCTTGATATCGAGACGCTGGATCTGCTGCAGGAAATCGTCGCAGGCTTCCCCGGTACTGTAATCCTTGTCAGCCACGACCGCGACTTCCTCGACCGCACCGTGACATCGACGATCGCGCCGGCAGTTCCAGATGCACCTGATGGGCGCTGGATAGAATACGCAGGCGGCTATTCGGACATGCTTGCGCAGCGAAAGGGCGCGGTCGAAGAGCGGAAGAAGGCTGAAAAGGCGGCGGAACGATCAAAGCCGCAGGAAGCAGCAGCTTCCTCCGATACGGCGAAAGGAAAGGGCAAGCTTTCCTACAAGCAGAAGTTCGCTCTCGATAATCTTCCAAAGGAAATGGCCAAAGCCGAAGCCGAGATCACCAAACGCGAGGAGCGGATGGCGGACCCCAGCCTGTTTACCAAGGACCCTACCACATTCAACCGCTTGGCAGCAGAAATGGAGAAGCTCCGGGACAGCCTGACGAAGATGGAAGAGGAATGGCTGGAGCTTGAGATGCTCCGGGAGGAATTGGAAGGCTGAGGCATCTCTCGCCCGCTAATTCCATCCGTCTGTTTGCTACGCAACCTGGCTTTCACGTTTCATTGATTCGTCAGCCTCCGATCGGCCGGACTAAGCTGCACCCGTATTCGCAGCTTGCACGACGGCAAGGAAGCAGACCATGCCACAAAATCTCAAAGGATCTACCGCGCTCCTCTGGGTCGCGGGTTTCCTCACTATTGCATCGCACGGCGCGCTTGCCCAAGAAGCGCAGCGTGTGCGTGGAGCCATTGAAAGCCTGAATGGCAACACGTTGGTGGTCAAAACACGGGAAGGCACCGATCAGACGATAACATTGAAGCCGGACTGGAAGGTCCGCGGCATCAAGAAGGCCTCTGTTGACGACATCAAACCGGGCGACTTCGTTGGCGTTGCATCGCTGCCGAAAGCAGACGGCGGCGACGGCGCTCTTGAGGTGCTGATCTTTCCAGCAGCCATGAAGGGCACCGGAGAAGGCAGTCGCCCCTGGGACCTGCAGCCAAACAGCACGATGACCAACGCAACCGTCGCTAAGGCTGTCAAGGCAGTCGACGGCCACACCATCACGCTCACCTACCAGGGCAAGGAAAAGACGATATCCATTGCCGACGATACACCCATCGTTGCCATCGCCCCTGCGGGAAAGAAGGACCTTGTCGCAGGAGCGCGCGTGATCGTGATGGGTGAAAAAGCTGCCGACGGTAGCGTGTCCGCGACAAATGTCACGGTCGGCACAAACGGCGCCATACCGCCGATGTAAGTGATCAGAGTGCTGGTGCCGGCGCGTTCGGGGCTTTTACCACAACCTTCGCTTCAGGCTTCGCGTGCAGGGCTTCGAGATGCAGCACGCGCGGCTTGAAAGTCTCGACGTAAGTGTCTGACCGGCCGATGTAGATCATCGTCGCCTCTGGCATGGAGGCGAGGACCTGCATCATTGTGGATTGCCATTCCGGCTCCATGCCCTCCAGCACTTCGTCGAAAACAATCCATTTCGGCCGCACGAGCAGCAAGCGAGCGAACCCGATCGCCCGCTGCTCGTCTGAGTCAAGCAGTTTGTCCCAGCGGGCTCGGGTATCAAGTCGAGAAACCAGATTTTGGAGACCTGCCTTTTCCAATGCCGCAACGACATCGGCATTCTGATAGGCGTCCACAGGTTCGGGAAACGCCAATGCTTCGCGAAGCGAACCACCCGGGATGTAGGCCGATTGCGGGATAAAAAGCATATCCTCCGTGGGCGGTAAGCCGATCCTGCCGCCACCGCACGGCCACAGCTCGGAGAGTGCAAGGAAAAGCAGTTTGCGATTCACGTTGTGATCGCCATTGATCATGACCTTTTCGCCGGCCTTGATCGTCACCGCGCTTTCCTGCACACGAAAGCCGCCGCATTGATCAATATCTTCGCCGATCTTGGCGGCAATCCGGACATGGTCCAGCGTCAGGATTCCGGGAGGATTCCGTTCGTACTTGATCGTGCCCTTCAGATTGATCTCATCGCTCATGCTGGTGAGCGCCTGCCGGAAATCGGTGACGCGCATCAGCGTGGCGCGCCATTCGGCAATGGGGCCAAAGTTCGCGACATACCAGCGAAGGGCGGTATTGACTTGGTTGAAGGCGCCGACCGACACCATCAGCTGCCCGAACGTCAGTCCGCCGGAGAAGTAGGCGGGTGCAGCGACGATGATCGGGATAACCACGACAAGCCAGCCGTAGCCGGCCGATACCCAGGTGAGGTTGACGTTGGCCATCGCCACCCGCTTGATAACAGCAAGCACCGCACTGATGTCGGTATTGATACGCTGCTGCTCATTCTCCTCGCCGCGAGCCACAGTAATCGCCGGCATGTTCTCATTGGCGTGCATCAGCGCGAAGCGAAGTTCCGCTTCCTTCGAAAAACGGTCGGCATTGAGCTTCACCAGCTTGCGGCCAACCAGCTGACTGAGAATCGATGCGGACGCCGCATAGAAGATTGCCGCCCAAACCATATAGCCCGGAATGGAAAAGGAGCGCGTGCCGAAATGGAAGACAAAGCCGCTGGAGAGGTCCCATAACACGCCGATAAAGCTGATAAGCAGAATCGTCGCCTGTACCAGCCCGATCATCAGGCTGGTTGTGCTCTCGGCGAGATTGCGGGCATCTTCGTGCAGGCGCTGATCGGGATTGACGCCGATGAGGCCGCTGGCTGAAAGCCGAAGCGCACGCTTGCGTTGGAGCCATTGGTTGACCAGATCGCGCGTCAGGCCTTCGCGCATATAGAGCGCGGTCATCTGGTTTAGCCATGCCTGTACGACATTGAGCAGCAGCAGCATGCCTGCGATCAGGGCAAAGACCTTCAGCTGATGAAAGAAACCAGGCAGATCGCGCCGAGCGATGCTGTCGTAGAAGGGCGCATTCCACTGGTTAAGGATGACGGTCGCATAGGCAGTGGCGAGAATAATGGCGATCAGCGCGGTCGCGATCACCAAGACCCTTCCCCGCACGGGCGAATGCCAGAAGGCCGAGAACATGACCCTCAAGCGATAGCCCAGGCTCAGATCGTATCCTACTCTGTCCTGCCCTTGAATGCTTGGCCTGCCTTCGAGGTCATCTGCCATTACGCGTCCCTAGCCATCATTCTACTTCAATAAACATGGTGTTTCGCTGTGTCCACCAACAGATTCTAGCAGTCATTAACGCTGCGGTGACTTCATATCGCCCCGACCTTTCGTTTGAGCAATTGATTCGCGGATCGAGTGACGCTATTTAAGACGCTCCGTGGTGATTTGGCCGGCCGGCTTGCAGCCACGTTAAAGAAGTTGCTAAAGGGCCGCGTGCGGACCGATAGCAATGTATTCGTTGTTTTGATCGAGTGACCGCAATGCCCATCAAGATCCCCGATACCTTGCCTGCGTTTGAGACCCTGGTTCAGGAAGGCGTGCGCGTGATGACCGAGACGGTGGCTATCCGTCAGGACATCCGTCCGCTGCAGATCGGGCTGCTCAATCTCATGCCGAACAAGATCAAAACGGAATTGCAGATGGCCCGCCTGGTCGGCGCCTCTCCGCTGCAGGTCGAGCTTTCGCTCATCCGCGTCGGCAACCACAAAGCAAAAAACACCTCGGAGGACCATCTTCTCGCCTTCTACCAGACGTGGGAGGAAGTGAAGCACCGCAAATTCGATGGTTTCATCACGACAGGCGCGCCGATCGAGACGCTGCCTTACGAAGACGTGAACTATTGGGGCGAAATGCAGCAGATTTTCGACTGGACGGAAACCAACGTCCATTCGTCGATGAACGTCTGCTGGGGCGCGATGGCCGCGATCTATCACTTCCACGGTGTTCCCAAGTACGAACTCAAGGAGAAGGCCTTCGGTGTTTACCGGCACCGGAACCTGAAGCCGTCGTCGGTCTACCTGAACGGCTTCTCCGACAATTTCGAGGTCCCTGTTTCGCGCTGGACGGAGGTCCGCCGCAGCGACATCGAGAAATCGGGAAGCCTGGAGATCCTGATGGAATCCAGCGAAATGGGCGTCTGCCTTGTGCACGAACGTAAGGGCAAGAGGCTCTATATGTTCAATCACGTGGAATATGATTCAACGTCGCTTTCCGACGAATATTTCCGCGACGTGAACGCCGGCGTGCCGATCAAGATGCCGCACAACTACTTCCCGCACAACGATCCGTCGCTGACGCCGCAAAACCGCTGGCGCAGCCACGCACACCTGTTGTTCGGCAACTGGATCAACGAGATCTACCAGACCACACCCTACGATCTCAACGATATCGGCAAGAGCGACTGACACGAGCTGATGCAAGGCGGCTGGCGCAACGAATGCCGGGTCCGGCCGCGTTTCTTTTCGACGACACCGTTGCGGTTTGTGGCAAATGGGGGCAGGTTCCTTGCCTCAATCGAAGATATATCTGGATGGTCGCTATGGCGGAAATGTTGAAACGGCAAGTTTTTGGGCAGACCCAGTCGGGCGAGACCGTCTATCGCGTCGAGATCAAGGGTGGCGGGCTCACGGCCAAGATCATCACCTGGGGTGCCGTCATTCAGGATCTTCGCCTTGACGGTCACGATGCGCCGCTGCTGCTCGGCTTCGATGATTTTGACAGCTACCCCGCCCACTCCTCCTACTTTGGCGCGACGCCCGGGCGCTGCGCAAACCGCATCGGCGGCGGCAAGTTCGCGCTGGACGGCAAGAGTCATCAGCTCGATCTCAACGAGAAGGGCGTGACCCACCTTCATGGCGGCAAGGACAACATCGCCAAGCGGAACTGGACAATCGTCGAGCATGATCTCGACCGCGTCGTGCTGAAGATCGTCGATCCGGACGGTCGCGGCGGTTATCCCGGCAACTGCACCATCCAGGCAACTTACTGGGTGCATGGTGACGGCGAATTTTCTGTCATCTACGAATCGACGAGTGATCAGCCGACAATCGCCAACGTCTGCCAACATGCCTACTTCAACCTCGACGGCCGCGAAGATGCGCTCGGCCACGACATCATGATTGCAGCCGAGGGCTACCTCGTGACAAACGAGTTGCAGATCCCGACCGGAGAGGTGCGGCCCGTCGCCGGAACGGTCTTCGACTTCCGCGAAATGTCGCCCATGAAGCGGTTCGACGGCAGCGAACAGGCGCTCTACGATCACAATTTCTGCCTCTCCACCGAACGCACGGCCAAGCGATCCGTCGCGCTTGCCCGCAGCCTGAATTCAGGCGTTTCGCTGGAAGTCCGCACGACGGAGCCCGGCATACAGTTTTACGCCGGCTTCAAGCTCGACGTGCCTGTACCCGGCCTGGACGGACGCAAGTACGGTCCGTTCGCCGGCTTCTGCCTGGAAACGCAGGTTTGGCCGGATGCAATCAACCACGAGGGCTTCCCCAATGCGGTTCTGCGTCCGGGCGAAGTGCTGCGTCAGGAAACGGATTACATTTTCTCGAAGAGCTAACGCCTCCGTTCGGCTCGAAGAAACAAACCCTTGCAGGTCGCCTGCGAGGGTTTTTCTTTTTCCGCCTGATTTTCCGGCTTGCGATTGGTTCTAAATAGGTTCTATTGTTGGTACATGGATAGAACCAGTCTGATAGCGGAGCTGAACAGCCGTGGCCTGCGCGGCGTGGCGCTTAGCGGGCCGCTTTACAAGCGGTTGGCGCAGGCCCTGACCGGCCTGGTCCAGGAAGGATTGCTGAAGCCTGGCACGGCGCTTCCCGGCGAGCGCGACCTTGCTGAAGCCCTGAAGGTCGGACGCGTGACCGTTCGGACCGCCTATCGCGACCTAATGAATTCAGGCACGCTTGAATCCCGGCATGGAAGCGGCACCTTCGTCTCGAGCAAGGTCGAGCGGATGGAGCAGTCGCTGTGGCGGCTTTCTTCGTTCTCCGCCGATATGCGCTCACGCGGTCGTGCGCCTGCTGCGAGGATCTTGTCTCGAACCGTCAATACGCCATCTCCTGACGAAGCCTTTTTGCTTGGGCTCGGCCTTGATGAACCTGTCCTTCGTTTGGATCGCCTGCGCCTTGCCGACGGCCTCCCGCTTGCGATCGAACGCGCTGTCGTACCGGTGAAGTTCCTGGGAGAAAATGCCGGCGGGGAAGGATCTCTTTACGAAGCGCTTACGGCAAACGGTCACCGCCCCGTTCGAGCGCTGCAGAGATTGACGGCGGTCACGCTCGATCCGTCATCGGCTGCGGCGCTGGACGTGAAGGCCGGTGCCCCCGCGCTGCTGATTGAACGTGTGTCGCGCCTGGAAGACCAGCGTGTCGTTGAATACACCCGCTCCCACTATCGTGGTGATGCATATGATTTTGTTGCAGAATTAAGAATCGGAGATGACCTATGAGTGAAAGCCATTCGCTGATGTTGCAAGAAGCCGGCCAGTCGCCGGAGGTCGTTGCAACGCTGCTTCAGAACGAAAAGCCCGTCTTCGACGAAATTGCGAAGCTGTTTGCATCGGGTGCGCCGACTGTGGTGACGACAGCAGCCCGCGGATCCTCGGACCACGCAGCGACCTTCTTCAAATACCTGTTCGAGATCACCTGCGGCGTGCCGGTCGCGTCGGTTGGTCCGTCGATCGCGTCGGTTTATGGCGCGTCCCTGCATCTCAAAGGCGGCATCCACTTCACCGTCTCGCAATCTGGTGCGAGCCCCGACATCATTGCCTTGCAGGATGCGGCAAAGCACGGCGGCGCAACAACGATCGCCGTCGTCAACGTCACCGACAGCCCGCTCGCCAAGCAGGCCGACATCGTTCTCGGCCTCAATGCAGGCCCGGAGAAGAGCGTAGCGGCAACCAAGTCCTTCATCGCTTCAGTCGCCGCGCTTTCCGGTGTCACAGCAGCCATCAGCGGCAAACGCGACCTGCATGCCTCGCTGGAAAAGCTGCCGGAAGCCCTGCAGGCGACCAGCGGGATCGATACGAAGGCAGCCGAGGATGTACTTTTCGAGGCCAGTTCGCTCTATACGGCCGGCCGCGGCCCCGCTTTCGCTATTGCGCTCGAGGCAGCTTTGAAAGCCAAGGAGACGGCTGGCTTGCATGCAGAGGCCTTCTCGCTTGCCGAACTGATGCATGGCCCGATGCGTCTTGTTCAGCCAGGCTTCCCGATCGTCGCCTTTACGCCAGATGATCCGGCATTCAGCAACAACGTCCAGGCGCTCGAGCGACTGCGGAAACTCGGCGCGACCACCGTGCCGTTCTCGGCGCAGCCAGTCTCCGGCATCAACCTGCAAGTGCCGACGACCGGCAGCGGCCTACTTGATCCGCTCGTTTCGCTGCTGGTCTACTACCGCCTGATTGAGTCGGTGACGCGCCGCAAGGGTTTCGACCCGGACAAGCCGGCCAACCTGCTCAAGGTCACGGAGACGATGTGATGGTTCGCAAGATCTTCTCCGGCGCGCGGATCTTCGATGGTCAGCGCTTCCACGACGACAAAGCGCTCATTATCTCGGACGGGCGCGTCGAGGCCATTGCGGCGGCGGGCGAACTGCCGGAGGGCGAGCACACGCGCTTTGAGGGCGGTGTCCTCTCAGCAGGCTTCATCGATGCGCAGGTGAATGGCGGCGGTGGCCGGATGCTCAACGACGAGCCATCCGCAGCCTCCATGTACATCATTGCCGACGGTCATCGGCCCTACGGCACGACCGCACTGCTGCCGACGCTGATCACCGATACGTCAGACGCGACCGCTGCGGCGATCGAAGCAGCCAAGGAAGCCGTCAAGGCGAACCGGGGGGTCGCGGGTCTCCACCTTGAAGGCCCGCATCTGGCGCCGGCGCGCAAGGGCGCCCATCTTGCTGAACTCATGCGCCCGGTCGAAGACAAGGACGTGAAAGCTTTCATTGCGGCAAAGGAGGCGATCGGCACACTGCTGGTAACGATGGCGGCCGAGCAGGTCACGGCGAAGCAGGTGCGTGAACTCAGCGAAGCCGGCGTCACCGTCAGCATAGGCCATTCCGATTGCTCCAGCGAGGCGGCAGAGGCGCGCTTCGACGCCGGCGCGCGTGGCGTGACACATCTCTTCAACGCCATGAGCCAACTCGGCCACCGGGCCCCCGGCCTTGTCGGTGCGGCCATCGACCATCCTTCAGTCTGGTGCGGCATCATTGCGGATGGTCACCACGTCGACCCGAAGGCGCTGCGAACCGCTCTTCGCGCCAAACGGGGCGAAGGTAAGCTCTTCTTCGTCACCGACGCGATGTCGCTGGTTGGATCGGAACAAGACTCCTTCACGTTGAATGGTCGGACCGTCCGACGCGAGAGAGGTGGCTTCTGCTCCAAACTGGTGCTCTCCGATGGCACGCTCGCCGGTTCTGACGTCGATATGGCGTCCACCGTCCGCTATGGTGTCACCTATCTGGAGTTGACGCTCGCAGAGGCCCTTCGCATGGCGACGCTCTACCCGGCGCGCTTCCTGCGCCTTGAGGATCGCGGCCATCTTTCGCCGGGTGCCCGAGCCGATCTGGCGCATCTGACCGACGCCCTGGAGGTCACAAGGACGTTCATCAGCGGCGAAGCAACCTAGAACGCGAGGACGTGATGACAGCGATCACCGATGCCTATTTTTCCAACCTGATCGGCCGACTAGAGACCTTGAAGGCGGAACTCGCCGGACCGATGACCCTGGCCGCCGATGCGATCCTGGAAGCCGCCCGCAATGACAAGCGGGTTTATGTGTTCGGTACGGGACACTCTCACATGCTGGCGGAAGAGGTCCACTATCGGGCAGGCGGCCTCGCTTTTACTGTTCCGGTTCTCGTCGGCTCCGCGATGCTGCACGAGGGCGCGGTGATCAGCTCCGTTTACGAGCGTACGGAAGGATTGGTGCGGCCGGTGTTGGAACGCTATGGAATGCAACCGGGTGACGTCGTCATCATCGCGTCGAACTCCGGCGTGAATGCAGCGCCGATCGAGGCTGCCGATTACGGCCGCGAGATCGGCGCCAAGGTGATCGCGCTCACCTCGGTCTCCTACTCGAGCGCAGTTGCGAACGGGCGGCGCCGTCTTGCGGACATCGCCGACATCGTCCTGGACAACGGCCTCCCGCCCGGCGATGCGGTGATCGAGCTCCCGGGCACGGAACTGAAGGTTGGTCCGGTTTCGACCGCTATTGGTGCAACGATTCTCAACGCCATCTTGGCGGAAGTGGCGTCAGAACTGTCGAAAGGCGGCGACGCACCAATTTATCTCAGCGCCAATATGCCCGGAGCTGCGGCAGTCAACCAGCGACTGGTCAAGAAGTATCGGCCGCGCAATCCTCATCTCTAAGAGCGCTCGGCGCCCGATTGTCAACGCCACGCCGACAGTCGGTCGCCAAAGTTCAATCTACCGGACCGTGAGGGTCGGGCGCATATTTCTTTCAAGAACAGCGGCGAGGCCAATGTCTCGCGGGCTTGGAAAGGAATGGTCCCATGACCCAGATCATCTTAAATTCAGCCGTCGCCATCCTCGTTGCGGTCGCCTTCGCAACAACAACCGCCGCCGCTCTTCGTGGCGAGAACCGCGCTATGCAGAAGGTGCCGGTCCGGGCCAAAGCAAGGCGCCACCCAAAGGGCTGAAAGACAGCCAAATAATTCCTCAAATCGGCCCCAATATCGACACCGGGTTGGACGACCAATGCATCGTGGGGAATTTGGAGTGCAGGGCAATGACCAGAATTATCGGCGCAGCCGCATTGTTGACCATCGCCATGGCGGCCTATGCGGCATACTTGAATCCGTACGATAAGCGCAGCCAGCAAGGCCGCTATTCGCAGCAGATCGAGAGCCGCGATAACGGCCTTACAGCGTCCATCCGTTAAACGAACAACTGACCGCCATTGGCGCTAAGCGTCGATCCGGTAATGAAGCCTGCGTCGTCGGAAACGAGAAAGACGACACAGCGCGCCACCTCCTCAGGTTCGCCGAGACGACCAACCGGTATCTGCGGAATGATTCTTTCGTTCAAGACTTTCTCCGGAACCGCAAGAACCATTTCTGTCCCGATGTAACCTGGGCAGATCGCGTTCACGGTGATGTTCTTGGCAGCACCTTCCTGCGCAAGCGCCTTGGTAAAGCCGAGGTCACCTGCCTTGGCAGCGGAGTAGTTCGCCTGGCCCATCTGGCCCTTCTGGCCGTTAATCGAGGATATGTTGACGATCCGCCCATAGCTCCGGTCGCGCATGCCGCCCCAAACCTGGTGCGTCATGTTGAAGAGACCGGTGAGGTTGGTGTTGACGACCTCATGCCACTGCTGCGGCGTCATCTTGTGGAACATTGCGTCCCGCGTGATGCCGGCGTTGTTGACGAGGACATCGATCGGACCAAGTTCAGCTTCAACCTTCGCGATACCCTCGCCGCATGAGGCGTAGTCGGAAACATCCCATTTGAAGACGGGAATGCCTGTCGCGCTGTTAAAGGCGTTCGCCTTCTCATCGTTGCCCGCGTAATTGGCGGCAACCGCATAGCCTGCATTCTTCAGTGCGACGGAAATTGCGGCGCCAATGCCGCGGGTACCACCAGTGACAACAGCCACTCTACTCATGTTCCGCTCCCTCATTTGAAGGCCCCGCTATCCCGCGGGGCTCAGGTTATAGTTGGATTGCCTGCTATTCAAAGAGCTTCAAAGCACATTGCGACACCCATGCCGCCACCGATGCAAAGTGTCGCCAGCCCCTTCTTCGCGCCGCGGCGCTTCATCTCGAAGAGGAGCGTGTTGAGCACGCGTGCGCCGGATGCGCCGATCGGATGGCCGATTGCAATCGCGCCACCGTTGACGTTGACGATCGACGGGTCCCAGCCGAGGTCCCTGTTGACCGCGCAAGCCTGTGCAGCAAAGGCTTCGTTCGCTTCGACGAGATCGAGATCGCCGACGGACCACCCCGCCTTTTCCAACGCCTTCCGCGATGCCGGGATAGGACCCGTTCCCATGACCTGCGGATCAACACCTGCGGTCGCCCAGGAAACGATGCGGGCGAGCGGCTGGATGCCCCGGCGGGACGCCTCGGCTTCCGTCATCAGCACGGCTGCGGCAGCGCCATCGTTGAGGCCGGAGGCATTCGCTGCAGTGACCGTGCCCTCCTTGTCGAAAGCCGGACGCAGTTTGGCCATCGAGTCCAACGTCGCGCCGTGACGGATGTATTCATCGGCATCAACCGTCACGTCGCCCTTTCGTGTCTGGATGACGTAGGGAATGATTTCATCGACAAAACGCCCGGCCTTCTGCGCGGCTTCCGCCTTGTTCTGCGATGCAACCGCGAATCGGTCCTGTTCCTCGCGGGAAAGCTGCCACTGGCGGGCGATGTTCTCGGCGGTGATGCCCATGTGGTAGCCATAGAAGGCATCCGTCAGGCCGTCCTTGATCATGGTGTCGACCATTTTCATGTCGCCCATTTTGACGCCGCCTCGCAGATGCGCAGCATGCGGCGCCATCGACATCGACTCCTGGCCGCCGGCGACGATGATCTTCGCGTCACCGAGCGCGATCTGTTGCATGCCGAGCGCCACGGCGCGCAGGCCAGAACCGCAGAGCTGGTTGACGCCCCACGCCGTTGCTTCCTTGGGAACGCCTGCCTTCATGGCCGCCTGCCGGGCCGGGTTCTGGCCCTCGCCAGCCGGGAGAACCTGACCGAGAATGACCTCGTCGACTTCGCTGGCGTCGACACCCGCACGTTGTAGCGCGCCCTTGACTGCGGCCGCACCCAGTTCATGGGCAGGGACGGTGGCGAAGGCCCCATTGAATGAGCCAACGGCAGTGCGACCTGCACTAGCGATGACGATGGATGAACTCGACATTACGATCTCCTCGTTAACTCGACCAGATTAGAGGAAACTGACAAAGCTTCACCGTCAAGTCAAACGACAAGAGTATGCCATTCAATTTTAGGGATTGCTTACGTTGAGACAAATTATCTCTGCCGCAAAAGGGGTTGCCGCATCGCACAAAGAGATTGTCACTGGGCTTCGTTTGCGTCTACATTCCTAGGTGGAGGAATTTCCATAACAATCAGACGGGCTTCGGGAGACTGATATGGCGAAGAATGACGGGCAGATCGTAATCAAGAAATACGCCAATCGCCGCCTCTACAACACAGGCACCAGCACATATGTGACGCTGGAAGATCTGGCGGAGATGGTGAAGAAGGGAGAGGATTTTACAGTTCAGGACGCAAAGAGCGGCGACGATATTACCCACTCTGTGCTGACGCAGATTATTTTCGAACAGGAATCCAAGACGGGCAACACACTGCTGCCGATCTCGTTCCTTCGCCAGCTTATTACCTACTACGGTGACCAGATGCAGATGGTTGTTCCGAGCTTCCTGGAACACTCCATGCGCGCCTTTACCGAGCAGCAGGCACAGATGCGCGAGCAAGTCACGCGTGCTTTCGGCGAAACGCCAATCGGCAAGAATCTGCAACTGCCGATGCAGATGGTGGAAGATCAGGTGCGTCGCAATACCGAGATGTTCCAGCAAGCCATGCAGATGTTCTCGCCATTCATGACCCCACCGGCCAAGGAAAGCCGCAAAGCGGAAGCAAAGGATATCGATGAGCTGAAGGAACAACTGCGCGCGCTTCAGAACAAACTCGATAACCTCTAAACTTCAGAGCCCAATCGAAACATCGCGCCCGGCGGTGCGAATAGATACGGCAAAGCCGCCAATCACGTCGATCAATGCAATCGTCATCAGGATGAAGAAAACCTGAGTGGCTGCATCCTGGACGAGGAGAAACTCGACCAGGAAGGCAATAAAAACGAGCATCGATAGCATGTGGTTGGTCAGGCTGCCGTCATTGCGCGTCGCCTTCAGGATCTCGAAGAACAGGACACCGAGCGCGACGACGATGAAGAGGTCGCCGAGCGACATGCTCCACATAGCTCCCGAAATCATCGACAAAACGATGATGTCGTTCTGCAGCGAGGGAAGCCCATCGCTGCCCATCAAGCCCAGCATCGACATATTGTAAAGAATGAATGGAATAATCATCAATGGCACGGCATTGAACATATGGCACAGCTCCCCCTCGGCCGGAGAATAGTGCCGTAAACAACCGCATCACTTCAAGATATCAGAAGAATGTATTTGTGCCGGGGGAAAAAGCAAAAGGCCGGCACATGGCCGACCTTGCAACTCTCGCTCAAGCAAGCGCAAAAGTATTATGCGCTTTCCTTTGGCGTCAAAACCTGACGGCCGCGATACATACCGGTCTTCAGATCGATATGGTGCGGGCGGCGCAGTTCGCCGGAGTTCTTGTCTTCAACGTAGGTCGGAGCCTTCAGTGCGTCTGCAGAGCGGCGCATACCGCGCTTGGACGGGCTCGTTTTTCTCTTCGGTACAGCCATTTCTCTTACTCCACTTCACGGGCAAACACATCCCACGGCCAGACTGGCGGCCGAAACGACGTATCGCGATTTCGGAAATTTTGCGCGCTTATACATGCCTTGAGGGTACTTGACCAGTCCCCAAGCTTATTTTTTGAGATTCCCGCGATTCATAGGTCAGACCTCGTCTTCTTCGACAATCCAGGGCTCGGATCGCGCCGCCTCTTCCCACTTCTTCCAGGCAGGATGCGCCTTGACGGCTGCAATATAACTTAGCGTGTCGCCGGCCGATACCAGGTCATAGACGTCGAACCGACTGACAACGGGTGCGAACATCGCATCGGCGCCAGAAAAATTGCCGAAAAGGAACGGCCCGCCGGAGTGGGCGCGCAGGTCACGCCAGATCGTCTCGATCCGGGCGACATCGGCCATCACACCGTCGGCAAGCGCGATCTTGCCCTTCGGCCGCCGGACATTCATCGGGCAAGCATTCCGCAAGGCCCTGAAGCCCGAAAGCATCTCCATGGAAACAGCGCGCGCGACCGCTCGCTTCTTGCGCTCACTTGGCCATATCCCGGCTTCCGGGAAAAGCTCGGCAACGTATTCGATAATCGCCAGCGACTGCCAGACCCGAATATCGCCGTGCTGAAGCACAGGAACCTGACCGGTCGGCGAAAACTCCCTGAAGCGCGGATTGCCGGCGGCGAAATCGAAGGGAACCAGCACCTCCTCAAAGGGAATGCCGGCGGCTGTCATGGCGATCCATGGCCGAAACGACCAAGACGAATAGTTCTTGTTACCGATGTAGAGCGTGAGCCTGTCCAACAAGATCTTCCTTTTACGTTTTGGGCGCGAACACAAGCCGCTCCTCGAAATGGTTCATGTCCTCGAAAGTGCAGAAGGCAGGCGGCCTCAATGCTATCACCGGAGTGGTTTCGCGCAGCGTGGCGAGCGCGCGGTCGAGCATGGCCTGCCATGCGGGAAGCGCTGCTTCCTGTAACCGCGCGATCGGGTAGCAGAATGTGATATGGAATTCATAGGTGTCATGATCCGGATGCCGGTAGCCGAACACATGTGCGAACGCGTCACGCCATTCCTTCATAATACGCCGATCCGCAGCCGTAACACCGTTCACGGTAAGCCCTACCGGCGTTACGTCGGTAACTTCAACATCGAAGGGGCCTAGCGGCCCGAAGGATTGCAACCGATCCAGATAGATCTCGCTCATGCGCTCGATCGCGGTATCAAGCGCCACATCCTGCGGCCAGTAAGGCAGCCTGCGACGATACTCGATAATACCCTGAAACAGGGTCATGTGCAGACTGGAGATCGGCGTGAAGGCGAACTGAGATGCCTCCGGCATCGCCAGAAAACTCTGGCGCGCCTCAATGATTGCCTGCTGCGATGGCGATCCCTCGACCAGATGGCAAACGACGGTATTGCCAGGCTCGCGCAGAAACGTGCCGGTTGCGTCATAGCGGGTCCCGAGATGGTTCGGCGGCGCCCGGTTATGAACGGCGGAATACGTGAGAAGGCTAGGCGAAAAGGCAGAAATCATCGCTGGCAGTCCAGTCATTGGTGGCGGGATTTCCGTCCATACGTTTGAAGCACGAATGCCAGATGACACTCATGAACACCAACGACTTATTGCGATATCAATCATAAATGCATCTGATGTAATCGCCTGACCCGCGCGCGCGCCGCTCGATGAGGCCGGCGAGCCGTCGCAATCCACGCCCGGGCTTGCCGGCGTTGCGATCGAAGGGATTGGGAAGCGACACGGCGAGAAGAGCTGCCTGCCGGCTGGTCAATTTCGATGCCGGCACCTTGAAGTGGTGACGTGCCGCAGCCTCGATGCCGTAGATCCCCGGTCCCCATTCTGCAATATTGAGGTAGATCTCCATCAGGCGCCGCTTGGACCAGATGAAATCCGCCGTCACAGCCAATGGCAGTTCCAGCGCCTTGCGAACGAAGGACCGGCTGTTCCACAGGAACAGATTCTTCACCGTCTGCATCGGGATCGTGCTGCCGCCGCGGGTCGCCTGGCCGCTCAGCGTATCCTCCAACAGCATCCGCATCTCACCCCAATCGACGCCGCCGTGGAAGCAGTACTGCCCATCCTCGGACATCATCACCGACTGAACGAGAACCGGCGAAATATCATCGAGTGATACCCATTGCCGGTCGTAGCCGCGCAGCAACACCAAATCACGGAGCATGAGCGTGGAAACGGGGTGAACGAAGGGGAGCAGATAAAGGACAATCAGGACATACGGAAGAATGACGAGCCCCGCCAGCGCGAGAGCGATGCGCGTGATCAAGGGCCGACCCTTGAGCCAAAGCAACGCGTGCCTGTGAAACGGCACGGTCATGCTTTCCTCTCTCTCCGGCGTTATGTCCAATTCCCCGACCCAGTCTCTTGCCCTTCTCCTCCATACCGTTTGCGAACTGGCATTGCCAGAGACAAAGGAAATCTTCACCGCACCATCGACAATTCCGTTGCAAGCAGAAGGCGGCTCATGCCAAACAGCGCGCCATGGACGCAAGCTCTGAAACATTCGAAGCCAGATTGACGACCACCGCACGCGAGGTCGAGGCTGTGCTCGGCGTTTTACTGTCGCCACCTGCGCTGAACGACGAAATCACCCGGCCGGAACGGCTGCGTTCAGCCATGCACTATGCCACCCTGAACGGCGGCAAGCGGTTGCGGCCCTTCCTTGTCGTGGAGGCGGCATCGTTGCTCGGTGGAAACAGGGACGCGGCACTGAGGGTGGGTGCGGCACTCGAATGCGTACACTGTTACTCGCTCGTTCACGACGACCTTCCGGCAATGGACAACGACGACCTGCGCCGAGGCAAACCGACCGTGCACATCGCCTATGATGAAGCGACTGCCATCCTCGCTGGTGACAGTCTGCTCACCTATGCCTTTGACATCATCGCCGCGTCCGAAACGAAATTGCCTGATGCCGCCAAACTGGCGTTGACGCTGGCTCTGGCCCGCGCTGCGGGCATTGGAGGCATGGCAGGCGGGCAGGCTCTCGACCTTGCCGCCGAGAAACAGGCGCCCGACGAGCAGGGCATCGTCACGCTACAGGCGATGAAGACCGGCGCCCTTATCCGCTTCGCCTGCGAGGCGGGCGCCATCATCGCCGGCGCTTCGCCGGACGATCGCGAGCGATTGCGTCAGTTCGGCGAGCGGATCGGCCTCGCCTTCCAGCTCGCGGACGACATTCTCGATCTCACCTCCGATGCTGCCACGATGGGCAAGGCGACAGGCAAGGATGCCGGTCGCGGCAAGGGCACGCTGGTGGCAATGCATGGCATGGCTTGGGCAGAAGCCAAGCTTGCCGAGCAGGTGCGCGAGGCAGAAGCATTGCTGGCGCCATACGCCGAGCGGAGCAGCATGCTTGCGCAAGCGGCCCGCTTCATCGCCGGTCGCAAGAGCTGAAAAGCGTCACCGGGACAATGTTTCCGCTAACAGACTCTATGCAGTCTCTTGTCTATCGCGGGGAACCACGCCTAAGAACGATGGACAGTCGCCGGCCAAACAAGAGACGCACGATGCATGAGATCCTGACCTACTTCCCGCAGATTCTGCCGGCCTACGTCGCCTATCTGATCGCCGTCATCAGCCCTGGCCCTGCGATCATGGCAATCGTGTCCACTTCGATGACGCATGGTCGAAAGGCAGGCATGACCATTTCGCTTGGCATCTTCGCAGGCTCGTTCACCTGGGCCTGTGCTGCCGCTCTCGGCCTTGCGACCATCCTCCAGACCTATGCCATGGCGCTGGAGATCCTGAAAATCTTCGGCGGCCTCTATCTGCTCTATCTCGCCTATAAGGCTTTCAGAGCCGTGCGCGCCAATCATGACCTGCCGCAGGCCGTCGTGCAAAAGAGCCTCACGACACGCGCCCTCTTGCTGCGCGGCTATGGTATCCACGTCACCAACCCGAAGGCCATCTTCGCGTGGTTGGCGATCATAGCGCTCGGCATGCCGCAGGGCGCCCCGGCATCGGTCGCCGGCCTGATCATCGGCGTATGCATGGTGACGGGCTTTAGCGTCTTCATGGGCTACGCGGTGGCGTTCTCGACACCGCACGCATTGAAGATTTACCGCAACCTGCGCCGCTGGATCGAAGGGGCTATGGCCGCTTTCTACTGTGTCGCGGGATTGAAGCTGCTGACCAGCCGCATCTGACGGTTTCGGTTGCGCCCTATTCGGCTGCGGTCTTCTGTCCGAACCGCTTTTCGATGTAGTCGACGACAAGCGCCTCGAAGTCCGAAGCAATGTTCGGGCCGCGCAGGGTCAATGCCTTCTTGCCGTCGATGAAGACAGGCGCAGCCGGCGTTTCGCCAGTGCCGGGCAGGGAAATGCCGATATCGGCGTGCTTGCTTTCACCCGGCCCATTGACGATGCAGCCCATGACCGCAACGTTCAATGCTTCGACACCAGGATATTTTTCGCGCCAAACCGGCATGTTCTTGCGAATGTCGTTCTGAATGTTTTGCGCCAATTCCTGGAATACGGTCGAGGTCGTGCGGCCGCAGCCGGGACAGGCCGCAACGACAGGCACAAACTGGCGGAAGCCCATCACCTGCAGCAGCTCCTGGGCAACCTGTACTTCGCGCGTCCGGTCGCCATTCGGCTCCGGCGTCAGCGACACGCGGATGGTATCACCGATGCCCTGCTGCAGCACATAGCCCATGGCAGCCGACGAGGCGACAATCCCCTTGCTGCCCATACCAGCTTCGGTAAGGCCGAGATGCAGGGCGTGGTCAGAGCGTTCGGAGAGCATCGAATAGACGGCAATCAGATCCTGCACCTGGCTGACCTTGGCAGACAGGATGATGCGGTTGCGCGGCAGACCGATTTCTTCGGCCAGATTGGCTGAAATCAACGCGGACTGGACGATCGCTTCGCGGGTCACCTGGCGTGCCGAAAGCGGTGAGCCAGCCTCGGCGTTCTGGTCCATCAGCGCCGTCAGCAACTCCTGATCCAGTGAGCCCCAGTTCACACCGATGCGGACAGGCTTATCGTATCGGATCGCCATCTCAATGATGTCGCCGAACTGCTTGTCCTTCTTGTCCTTGAAACCGACGTTGCCAGGATTGATGCGATACTTCGCCAGTGCCTCGGCGCAGGCCGGATGATCGGCAAGAAGCTTGTGGCCGATGTAGTGAAAATCGCCGACAAGCGGGACGTCCATGCCAAGCCGCAGCAGTCGCTCGCGAATCTTCGGAACCGCGGCCGCGCTCTCGTCGCGGTCGACGGTGATGCGAACGAGCTCGGACCCCGCCTTGAAGAGAGCCGCCACCTGCGCAACGGTGGAGTCAATATCCGCCGTATCGGTGTTCGTCATCGACTGGACGACAACGGGCGCACCTCCGCCCACGATGACGCCGCCAACGTCGACGGCGACAGATGCGCGGCGTGGTTTCGGATCAAAATCTGCAGCAGAAGACATATAGAGTTCTTGAACCCCTGAATTTCGTGTCTTTCAGGTGGATCATGCCTGCTTTGTTGTCAACCGCCCGCACATCACTTTTGCTTGGAGCCGTTTCAGTGGCCGCCACCCGATATGCCGTCGGCATAGCGCGCAAGGTTCGAGAACAACAGCACGACGACCAGCAAGACCGGCAAAGCCATGAAGACAACGCTGAAGCCGATATGCTCCGCCACGAAACCGATCGCCGATGGCGCTACCAGCATACCGGAATAGCCCATCGTGGTGACAACCGAGAGACCAATGCCGGCACGGAGACCGGGAATATTGCCGGCAGCGGAGAAAGCAATCGGAACCATGTTCGAGATCCCGATCCCACAAAGTGCAAAGCCTAAGATCGCAATTTCCGCATTGGGCGCGAAGGCGGCCAGCAGCATGCCTGATATTGCAAACAGCGTGCAGATCCGAAGCGTCATCACGCCGCCAAGCCGATCACGAACAAGATCGCCGCCAAAGCGCATGACTGCCATCGTCAATGAAAACGCCGCAAAACCGAAACCGGAAAGTGCCACCGACGCCCCCAGTTCCTGGCGCAAGTAGAGCGCACCCCAATCCAGCACGGCACCCTCGGGAACCATGGAAAACAGCGCCATCAGGCCGATCAGCCACGGCAGCGGAACCAATGGCAGCCGGAGCTTTTCCTTCTTCTCGTCCGGATGGGGAGGGTCGGCAAGGATCATCCTCCAGGCGATGCCCAGAACAATCGCTGCAAGCGCAGTCGCAATCTGCGCATGCCAGAGCACGCCGACCCTGGCGATCAGCAGGCCACCGAGACCGGCACCGATCAGACCGCCCAAACTCCAGAAGGCATGGCATGAAGACATGATCGACCGCCGCATCGATTGCTCGACCGCAACCGCGTTCGCATTCATGGCAACGTCCATGGCGCCCATAAAGCCGCCAAACAGGAAGATCGAAACCGCCCCCGTCACAACGTTGGGCGCAAGCGTCAGCGCGAGAAGCGCCGGCATAAGGCAAACCGCAGCGATCTGCGCGACAAGCTTCGAGCCATAGCGCGCAATTTGCGATCCGGCGATTGGCATGAGGGTAAGCGAACCGACGCCAAGAACCAGGATCATCAGACCCAACTGAAACTTGCTCAGTTGCAAGCGCTCCGCGAATTCGGGAATTTTCGGCGCCCAGCAGCCGACTATGAAGCCATTGATGAGGAACAGCAGCGAAACCGCAATCCTGTTCTTCGTTATGAAGCCGCTTCTGACCATCGGCGCTGTGTTAACGCGGTTGTCCATTTCTCTTCCCACAATGTCTCAACGCCGGCACTCGCGCACGACGCGTTCATGAATGATACTTACGTCGATCCGCCAGCCACGATCGTCCTGCAGCCGCTGTCGCGATAGCGAGCCAGCATGACCGGGTCTGCATCACCCTCGACCACCAGACATCCGCATTGCGCCACCGGAAGCACGCTATGAGGCGCGGCCGTGCCGAATTTGTCGGACGTCGCGGCGACAAGGACCTTCCTGCTTCGCGATGCCGCAAAACGCTTGAATTCGGCATCTTCGAAGCCGAAGGTTGTTACGCCGGCCGTCAGATCGATGCCGCAAGCACCGAGGATGCAAAGATCGGGTGACAGGGATTCCATGTCGCGCAGAGCCTTCGCACCGAGCGCGCCGCCGACCTGCCGGTCGATAAGGCCGCCAATCAGGATCACGTTGACGGCAGGCTTCTCGATCAGGGCGCCGGCGATCGCTGGAGCGTTTGTTGCAGCCGTCAGTGACAAATCCATTGGCAGGGCCATCGCAATTGCAAGATTGGTGCTGCCCGCATCGAAAAAGACCACTGAACCGGGAACGATCTCCGAGACCGCGGCCACGGCAAGCGCCTGCTTGCGATCCCGCGCGATACCCGTCCGATGATTGAGGCTTCCGCCAGCGGGGGAGAGCGGCAACGCGCCGCCATAGACGCGCTCGCACAGGCCTGCGGCCGCCATCTCACGCAGATCTCTGCGCACCGTGTCTTCGGATACACCGAATTCAACTGCAAGGTCTGCAGCAAGCACCCGACCATCGCTCCGCAGCTTCCGCAGGATTACGCTCTGGCGCTCCTGCAGGAGGAGTTCGTTCGTGTTCATGCCGATTTTAGCCCGATTGATACAGAATTGATATAAACATGCATAAACCGATGCAAACGTGCAAACAAGTGCACAACCCCCTGTCGGTCTTCACAAACTGAAACATGCCGCGCCAAATCCGTGATAAATGAGAAAAATATTCGCAGATGCCGATTTTCTTTGCAGTTTTCTACGCTTCGCATCGCCGGCTTTTCTGCGACTTTCTGAGCATCGAACACCCCGTGAATTGGATAAAAAATGAACCTTCTGAAGACCATCGCCGCAGCAGCACTCATCCAGGCCGCCGCGCTTCTTCCCGCTGTTGCCGGCGAGAACCTCGCCGCCATCAAGTCATCAGGTGTCTTCAAGATCGGCACCGAGGGAACCTATGCGCCGTTCACCTTTCATGACGACAGCGGCAAGCTGGTCGGCTTCGACGTGGAGATCGGCGAAGCGGTTGCCGCCAAGCTTGGCGTCAAGCCGGAATTCGTCGAAGGCAAATGGGACGGCCTGATCGCCGGTCTCGATGCGAAACGCTACGACACGGTTATCAACCAGGTCGGCATCACCGACGCGCGCAAGCAGAAGTATGATTTCTCCGAGCCCTACATCGCTTCAAAGGCTGTACTCATCATTCGCGATGGTGACGACAGCATCAAGGGCTTTGCAGACCTCAAGGGCAAGAAGTCGGCGCAGTCGCTGACCAGCAACTTCGGCAAGCTTGCTGAACAGTCGGGCGCCGAACTCGTCGGCACCGACGGCTTCGACCAGTCGATCCAGCTCGTGCTGACCAAGCGCGCGGACGCGACGATCAATGACAGCCTCTCCTTCCTCGACTTCAAGAAGCACAAGCCGGACGCTCCGGTGAAGATCGTCGCCCAGCAGGAAAATGCCGACTATTCCGGCATCATCATCCGCAAGGGCGAGCCGGAACTGCTGGAAGCGATCAACAAGGCGCTGGCCGACATTAAGGCTGACGGCACCTATAAGAAGATTTCCGACAAGTACTTCGGCCAAGACGTTTCGAAATAAGTCGCCACCAGAGGCGGCTTGCTGCCGCCGCTACATCCTTTATATGTGCGTGAAAAGCGTCCAGCGAAGCCTCGCTGGACGCATCTTTCTTTGAGGGTTTCACCTTGCAGCACTGGCTTCAACTGATGGCGGAGTCGCTTGGTCCGCTCCTCTGGGCCGGCCTGATCTTCACGATCCCGCTGACGCTCCTGTCATTCACATTCGGCCTCATCCTTGGATTGATTACGGCAATCGCACGGCTCTTCGCACCAGCGCCAGCTGCCGCGATCGCGCGCTTCTACGTCTGGGTTATCAGAGGCACGCCGCTTCTGGTGCAGCTCTTCGTGATCTTCTACGGGCTGCCGAGCATCGGCATCCTGCTCGATGCCTTTCCGGCAGCGCTGATCGGCTTCACCCTCAACATCGGTGCCTACAGCTCCGAAATCATCCGCGCCGTCATCTCATCCGTACCGAAGGGACAGTGGGAAGCGGCCTACTCGATCGGTATGAGCTGGCGTCAGGCAATGAGCCGCACGATCCTGCCGCAGGCGGGGCGCGTTGCGGTGCCACCACTCTCCAACACGTTTATTTCGCTGGTGAAGGACACGTCGCTTGCCGCCGCCATTACGGTGCCGGAGCTGTTCCAGGCAGCGCAGCGCATCGTTGCAACGACTTACGAGCCACTCATCCTCTACATCGAGGCCGCATTGATATACCTTGCTCTGAGCTCCGTTCTGTCAGCGCTACAAGTCCGCCTCGAGCGTCGCTTCGCGCGCTATGGCGGCATGCTGGAGGCAAACGCATGATCGAGCTTTCCCATATCGAAAAGCGCTTCGGCGACGCCGTCATCCTGAAAGATATCAGCATCCGTATTCCGGAAGGCAGCGTTACGGCACTCGTTGGTCCGTCCGGTGGCGGCAAAAGCACGCTGCTACGTTGCATCAACCTGCTGGAGATTCCGACAGCAGGCATGATCCGCCTCGGCGAAGAAAAGCTGAACTTTGCGCCGGGCCAGAAGACCGGCTGGCAGGCAATCCAGAAGATCCGCCGACAAACCGGCATGGTATTCCAGAATTTCCAGCTCTTTCCGCATCAGACCGCTATCGAGAATGTGATGGAAGGCCTTGTCACCGTCCTGAGGTGGCCGAAGGAGAAGGCGAGAGAACGGGCGATGGAATTGCTGACGAAAGTCGGCATGGCCCACAAGGCCGACGCCTGGCCGTCGACACTCTCGGGTGGCCAGCAGCAGCGTGTCGCGATCGCCCGCGCGCTCGCCCCGTCTCCGCGTGTTCTTCTCTGCGATGAACCGACATCGGCACTCGATCCCGAACTTTCGGCCGAAGTCGTCGATGTTCTCGGCCGCCTCGCCAGCGAGGGCACGACCATGGTGATGGCGACGCATGACCTGCGTCTTGCCTCCAAGATCGCCAACGACGTCGTCTTCCTCGAGGCCGGCAGCGTGGTCGAAACGGGAAGTGCGAGGAACATCTTCACGGCGCCGGAGCGCGAGCGCACCAAGCGCTTCATCTCGACGATCAACGCCGCCCATACCTACGACATTTAGGCACGGGCGGCGGGTGGAGCGTTAGATCGCGCGCGCCGCCTTCAGTGCTTTGCCCCACCAAACAAGCTGATCGAGCTGGTTCTTGGCGGCCTCGATGAGATGCGCGTAGTCGTTCAGGCTCCTTCCATCCTTGGCGACCGAGAGATATTCCGGGAAGGAAATATGGACGCCGGTCTTTACCGAGACGGCGCTCATTTCGACGAAGATCAGCCGCAATTGCTCGACCGCGCGTGCACCGCCGACGCCGCCGTAGCCGACGAAAGCGACCGGCTTATGGATGAAATCGCCAAGGTCGATCGCATTCTTGAGGACCGCGGTCGGGGCATGGTTGTATTCGGCGGCCGTGAAGATGTAGCCGTCGAATTCGCGCAGCTTCTTCTTCCAGCGCTCCGCCGTTTCGTTCTGGGCGTCAGTCGCGTTTGCCTGTCCGAGGAAGGACATCGGGTAGTCCAGGAGATCGAGGACTTCGACCTCGAGTTCCGGACGGCTTGCGGCAATCTCGGCGATCCACTTGGCCGGATGATCCGCAAAGCGTCCGATACGCGTGCTCCCGACGATGACGGCAATCTTGAGCTTGCTCATATCAATCCCTTTCGTAAAAAATAACGGGGCGGCCCAAAGGCCGCCCCGTCGTGTCGTTCCAGTCTCCATCAGCCGGTATAACTGACCAACAGGTCCTTGGCGTCGATCTGATCGCCGGCCTTGACGAGCACTTCGGCGATCGCACCATCCTTCTCGGCATGGATTGCCGTTTCCATCTTCATGGCCTCGATGGAAACAAGCACGTCACCGGCGTTGACCGCCTGACCCGGCGAAACGAAGACGCGGGAAATGACGCCCGGCATCGGCGCACCGACATGCGCAGCATTGCCCGGCTCTGCCTTGCGGCGGGCGGCGGCACCGGTCGCGCCATGCGCACGATCCGGAACCTTGATGCGACGCGGCTGTCCATTGAGCTCGAAGAACACCGTGACCATACCCTGACTGTCCGTGCCGCTCATCGCCTGGTTGACGATGACGAGCGTCTTGCCCTTCTCGATGTCGGCAAACAGTTCTTCACCGTCGCCTAGGCCATAGAAGTAGGCCGACGTCGGCAGAACGGAGACCGGGCCGTAGGTGTCGGAAGCCAGCGCAAAGTCGGTGAAGACCTTCGGATACATGAGATAGGATGCGAATTCGAAGTCGCTGACCACGCGCTCCAGCTTGGTCTCGATAACCTTGCGCTCGGCATCGAGATCGGCGTCGACAAGCAGCGAACCCGGGCGGACCGTATAAGGCGCATCGCCCTTCAGTGCCTTCTTCTGCAGCGCTTCCGGCCAGCCGGACGGCGGCTGTCCGAGGTCCCCCTTCAGCATCGAGACAACCGATTCCGGGAAGGAGACTTCCTTGTCGGCGCTGACGACATCGGCAACCGTCAGGTCTTGGCTGACCATCATCAGCGCCATGTCGCCGACAACCTTCGAGGATGGCGTCACCTTGACGATATCGCCGAACATCTGGTTGGCGTCGGCGTAGGCCTGCGCCACCGCGTGCCAGCGGGTCTCGAGACCCAGCGAACGGGCCTGTTCCTTGAGGTTGGTGAACTGGCCACCCGGCATTTCGTGCAGATAGACTTCCGACGCCGGTCCCTTGAGGTCGCTTTCAAAGGCCGCATACTGATGGCGCACCGCTTCCCAATAGAAGGAAATGCGGCGGATCCACTCCGGATCGAGGCCCGGATCGCGTTCGGAGCCGCGCAGCGCCTCGACGATCGAGCCGAGACAGGGCTGCGACGTATTGCCAGACAGAGCGTCCATCGCCGCATCGACGGCATCGACGCCGGCATCGACAGCAGCAAGAACCGTTGCCGCTGCAATGCCGGAGGTGTCGTGCGTGTGGAAGTGGATAGGCAGGCTGGTCGCGTCACGCAACGCCGTGAAGAGGACCTTGGCAGCAGCCGGCTTCAGGAGACCTGCCATATCCTTGAGCGCGATGATATGCGCGCCGGCCTTTTCAAGTTCAACAGCAAGGTCCGTATAGTACTTGAGATCGTACTTCGGGCGCGCGGAGTTCAGGATATCGCCAGTGTAGCAGATCGCTGCTTCACAGAGCTTGTTCTCTTCAGCCACCGCATCCATCGAGACACGCATGTTCTCGACCCAGTTCAGGCAGTCGAAGACGCGGAAGAGATCGATGCCGCCGGCCGCCGCCTGCCGGACGAAATATTTGACGACGTTATCAGGATAGTTCTTGTAACCGACGCCGTTTGCGCCGCGCAGCAGCATCTGCAAAAGCAGGTTCGGTGCGGCTTCGCGCACAAGCGACAGACGCTCCCACGGATCTTCCGTCAGGAAGCGCATCGAGACGTCGAAGGTGGCACCACCCCAGCATTCGAGCGACAGAAGATTCGGCAGGGCGTGCGCATAAGTACCGGCGATCCGCGCGATATCGTAGGTGCGCATGCGGGTCGCAAGCAGCGACTGATGGCCGTCGCGCATCGTCGTGTCGGTCATCAGGATGCGCTTTTCGTTCCGCATCCACTCGCCGAACTTCTTAGGGCCAAGCTTGTCGAGAAGCTGCTTGGTACCATCAGGGATGCCGCTGCCGTTCGTATAAGGGACGATCGGCTCGGCGATATCAGCCGACGGCTTCGGACGGTCCTTGGCTTCCGGATGACCGTTGACGGTGACGTCGGCGAGATAGGTCAGAAGCTTGGTCGCGCGGTCCTGTCGCTTGACTTGCTGGAAGAGCTCCGGCGTCGAGTCGATGAAGCGCGTGGTGTAGCTATTATCTTTGAACTTCGGATGCGTGATGATCGCTTCCAGGAAGGTCAGGTTTGTAGCGACGCCGCGGATGCGGAACTCGCGCAGCGCACGGTCCATGCGCGAGATCGCTTCAGACGGGCTCGGCGCCCAAGCCGTGACCTTGACCAGCAGCGGATCGTAGTAGCGGGTGATGATCGCGCCGGAATAGGAGGTGCCGCCATCGAGGCGAATACCGAAGCCGGAGGCCGAGCGGTAAGCGGTGATGCGGCCGTAGTCCGGAATGAAGTTGTGTTCCGGATCCTCGGTCGTGATGCGGCACTGCAGAGCGTGGCCGTTGAGGCGAATGTCCATCTGCTCGGGCACACCCGACTCCGGCGAGCCGATCGCAAAGCCGTCGAGGATATGGATCTGTGCCTTGACGATGTCGATGCCGGTGACGACTTCGGTGACGGTGTGCTCGACCTGGATACGTGGATTGACTTCGATGAAGTAGAATTTGCCCGTATCGGCATCCATCAGATACTCGACCGTACCGGCGCCGATATAATTCGTCGCCTGTGCGATTTTCAGCGAATAGGCCGCCAGTTCCTGGCGCTGCGCCTCGGTCAGGTAGGGAGCAGGCGCACGCTCGACGACTTTCTGGTTGCGGCGCTGGATCGAGCAGTCGCGCTCGAAGAGGTGAACGACATTGCCATGCGTATCGCCAAGGATCTGGCTTTCGACGTGGCGGGCGCGCTCGACGAGCTTTTCGAGATAGACCTCGTCCTTGCCGAAGGCGGCCATCGCCTCGCGCTTGGCTTCCGTCACTTCGCGCGCAAGATCGGCTTCAGAGCGGATGACGCGCATGCCGCGACCGCCGCCGCCCCAGGAGGCCTTCAGCATCACGGGGTAGCCGATCGCTGCGGCCATCTTGGCGACTTCGGCCATATCGTCCGGCAGCGGCTCGGTTGCCGGTACGACAGGGACGCCGACGGAAATTGCCAGATTGCGGGCGGCGACCTTGTTGCCGAGCTGGCGCATGGTGTCGGCCGTCGGACCGATAAAGATGATGCCGGCCTTGTTGCAGGCATCGACGAATTCCGGGCTTTCCGACAGCAGGCCGTAGCCGGGATGGATCGCGTCGGCTCCGGAAAGCTTGGCGACGCGGATCACCTCGTCGATAGAGAGATAGCTTTCGATCGGGCCGAGATCGCGAGCAAGATGCGGGCCGCGGCCAACCTGATAGCTCTCGTCGGCCTTAAACCTGTGCAGTGCCAGTTTGTCTTCTTCCGCCCATATCGCGACCGTTTTTATTCCGAGCTCGTTGGCCGCGCGAAACACGCGGATGGCAATTTCCGAACGGTTGGCAACAAGTATCTTGGAAATGGGCAATGCTGTCTCCTCACGGCATCGAAACGGGCAATGCTGCACCCGCGAAGAGAAGTCTTAACGTGCTGTCACGGAAAGTTCAATTTCTGGAACCGACCTAAATAGAATTTCTCTAGACTCTCGAAAACTAGGTGATGAGCCCATGCCGGAAAGCAACGGCAACCGCATGCTGTCTGTTTTTTGCCTTCAGCTTGTCTTGGAGGCCATTCATGTACCAGTCGACGGTATGGTTCGAAATCTTCAGACGTTTCCCGATCTCGACGGAGGTCATCCCTTCGGCAAGATACTGAAGGATCTCCATCTCTCGGCGCGTCAAGCGCGTGTCGATGCCGGAAACTTCCTCCAGTGCCGGAGCCTCTCCCTTGAGATCAAGGAGACGCCAGAAAGCCTTTCGAGCGACGGCGCCAAAGAGCGAGATCTCGACGGGAGAAAGATCCACGGGCATTCCCCCCATGCTCATGTTGCCAAGGATACCGTTTCGACCATGGATAGGAAAAATGTAACCGTCTTTCAGACCATGGCTATTGGCGTCAGCCATCATCTGCTCCATGCGCCGGTGATGCGGATCCTTGCGGAAAGCCGTCAGGCTGTCTTTCCAACGAAACGGTCTTTGCGCATGTGCGAGATAGCGCACCGTCGGGTCGGTCAGAACGTACTTCTTCGAAAGATAGATTTGTGCCCACTTCTCGGGCCAATGGCCAGCAAACATAAGGCTGACCGGATCTTCAGTCGCTCTGAGGTGTCGCATAAGACCATAATACTGGAAGCCATAGGAGTGGACGACATCCTCGAGTTCCGCGATGACGCCCTCCGCCTTCCGGCACTCCTCTAGAACCACAAGCAATTGAATTAACGAATGAATATTCACTAAGGCGCCCCCACCCCAACTGGGCTTCACATCGAACAGCAGGCCATGCCCCGATGGTGGGACGCCTTTCGATGCAATCAAAACATCAATCTAGAATATGTATTATCGTGTGCCAGTGTAGTCGTTCAACGCAAGCGAAAATTGCGAAATTTCCAAACCGCCCCAAAAAATTTTAGAACCAGGGCATTTACCTGCGCTTCGAGACCCAAAGAATCTTCATTGCGAGAGCCCCCTGAACGCTTCGTTAATCGCCGGTTCAGGTATCTTTCTGTAGCGTCACAACTCCACTATTTCGCAGATGCACAAGAGGTATCGCTGTGTCGCTATTCAAGGTCTATGCAAGAGCTTTGCGCTATCTTGGCGCCTACAAGCTCCGCGTATCCCTGGTCGTTATCGCGAATATCGTGCTTGCCGCGATCACAATCGCCGAACCCATTTTGTTCGGCCGCATCATCGATGCGATCTCGGGCAAGGGCGAAGTGAAACCCATCCTTTTCATGTGGGCCGGTTTTGCCGTCTTCAACACCATAGCATTTGTTCTGGTCGCGCGTGAGGCGGACCGGCTGGCTCATGGCCGCCGCGCCACGCTGCTGACGGAGGCGTTCGGCCGCATCATCTCGATGCCGCTGTCCTGGCATCATCAGCGTGGCACGTCGAATGCGCTGCATACGCTGCTGCGTGCATGCGAAACGCTCTTCGGCCTTTGGCTTGAGTTCATGCGCAACCACCTGGCGACCGCCGTAGCGATCGCGCTTCTGGTGCCGACCGCGATGTCGATGGACCTGCGTCTTTCGGGCGTGCTTGTCGTGCTTGGCGTGGCCTACTGGCTGATCGGCCGTCTCGTCATGAGCCGCACCAAGGATGGCCAGGCGTCGGTCGAGAACCACTACCATACGGTATTTTCGCACGTCAGCGACTCGATCAGCAACGTGTCGGTTCTGCACAGCTACAACCGCATCGAGGCGGAGACCAAGGCGCTGAAGTCCTTTGCCGACCGCCTGCTGCAGGCTCAGTATCCGGTTCTCGACTGGTGGGCGCTGGCCGGCGCAATGAACCGCATGGCATCGACCATCGCCATGATGATCATCCTGGTGATCGGTACGCTGATGGTTCAGTCCGGCGAGCTCCGCATCGGTGACGTCATTGCCTTTATCGGCTTTGCGAACCTGCTGATCTCGCGTCTCGATCAGATGCGTCAATTCGCCACGCAGATTTTCGAGGCCCGCTCGAAACTCGAGGATTTCTACTCGCTCGAAGACTCGGTCCGTGAACGCGAAGAGCCGGCAGGCAATGCCGATATCGCCGACGTGAAGGGCGAAGTCGAATTCCGCAACGTGTCGTTCCGCTTCGGCAATACCGCACAAGGCCTGCACAACGTGTCGTTCACCGCCAAGGCTGGCCAGACGGTTGCGATCGTTGGCCCGACCGGCTCGGGCAAGACGACGATGATCAACCTGTTGCAGCGCGTCTACGATCCGGACAGCGGCCAGATCCTGGTCGATGGCCACGATACGACGAAGATCACCCGCAAGTCGCTTCGCCGCTATATCGCAACCGTGTTCCAGGATGCCGGCCTGCTCAACCGCTCGATCAGTGACAACATTCGCCTCGGCCGGGAAGGCGCTTCGGATGAAGACATGCGTCGCGCAGCCGAAGCTGCTGCCGCAGCCGACTTTATCGAGACACGCGAAGATCAGTACGACACCCATGTCGGCGAGCGCGGCAACAAGCTCTCGGGCGGTGAACGTCAGCGTGTTGCGATCGCCCGCGCCATCCTCAAGGATGCGCCGATCCTGGTGCTGGACGAAGCCACGAGCGCGCTTGACGTCGAAACGGAAAACCGCGTGAAGGCCGCAATCGACAACCTGCGCCAGAACCGCACGACCTTCATTATTGCGCATCGCCTTTCGACGGTTCGTGAAGCAGACAAGGTCCTGTTTTTGGATGGCGGCCGTGTCGTCGAAGAAGGCAGCTTCGAAGAACTCAGCCAGAGCAACGGTCGCTTCGCTGCGTTGCTCCGTGCGAGCGGCATCCTGACGGATGAGGAAGTTCGCAAGGCACACACGACAGAAGCCGCCTGATCGGAAGCAGGCAAATCGATTGATCGAAGCCGGATGGTCCTGCCATCCGGCTTTTTTCTTGCCCACCGGCGATCATTTTCTAAATATCGGAAACGAAACCGCGGGGAGGTCGTATGCAAGTCAGACGAATTGTCGCCAATCTTCAAACTCCCAGCCCGGCCGTCGCAAGCGCATTCTATCGGGATATCCTCGGGCTGGATCTCCTGATGGATCACGGCTGGATCGCAACTTACGGCTCGAGCCAGCAGATGTCAGTTCAGGTCAGCTTCGCAAGCGAAGGCGGCGCTGGAACGCCGGTTCCAAGCCTGTCGATCGAGGTCGATGACGTCGATGAGGCACACGCAGCCATGCGTACTGCCGGTTTCGAAATTTGTTACGGCCCGACAGACGAGCCGTGGGGCGTACGCCGTTTCTATGTTCGCGACCCCTTCGGAACCCTAGTGAATATCCTTTCCCACAAGTCCTGAATGCTCCCTGCATCACGGCAAGCGCGCGACGGTTCTTGCCTGCGACAATCTGCGCGACGGCGTTAGACTAAAGTCATAATCCCAAAGCCGCTCTCTGTATGAGGGAGCTTTTCTGTCACACTCTCGTCAGGCGAACCGCGACCTCGGGGTATGCTTTGAGGAGAGTATGGTCGCGCGCCGCGTTTCACATCGCTCTGTGGAGGACAGAAAATGGCAAATGTCGCAAGCGTCGACGGCACAAAAGCCGGCCCGATGACGGGCGAAGAGAAGAAGGTTATCTTCGCCTCGTCGCTCGGTACCGTTTTCGAATGGTACGACTTCTATCTTTACGGTTCGCTCGCCACCTATATTGGCGCGACCTATTTCACGCAGTATCCGGAAGCAACACGAAACATCTTCACGCTTTTGGCCTTTGCCGCCGGCTTCTTGGTGCGCCCGTTTGGCGCGCTCGTCTTCGGCCGCCTCGGCGATCTCGTCGGGCGCAAGTATACGTTCCTGGTGACGATCCTCATCATGGGCCTCTCGACGTTCCTCGTCGGCGTCCTTCCCGGTGCAGCGACGATCGGAATCGCAGCACCCATCATCCTGATCGGACTTCGCCTGCTGCAAGGTCTTGCGCTCGGCGGTGAATATGGCGGCGCGGCAACATACGTGGCCGAGCATGCGCCAAATGGGCGCCGTGGCTACTTCACCTCATGGATTCAGACAACGGCAACGCTCGGCCTCTTCCTGTCGCTTCTCGTCATCGTCGGCGTCCAGTTCTTGATGGGCAAGGAAGCCTTTGCGGCATGGGGCTGGCGCATTCCGTTCCTCGTCTCCGTCGTGCTCCTCGGCGTTTCCGTCTGGATTCGACTGAAGATGAATGAATCTCCGGCTTTCCAGCGTATGAAGGCCGAAGGCAAGGGGTCTAAGGCACCGCTGACGGAAGCTTTCGGGCAGTGGAAGAATGCCAAGATCGCGCTGATCGCGCTTCTCGGCGCGACGATGGGTCAGGCAGTCGTCTGGTACGGCGGCCAATTCTATGCGTTGTTCTTCCTGCAGAACGTGCTCAAGGTCGACCTGCAGGCGGCAAACATCATGGTCGCCATTGCACTCTTCCTTGGCACGCCCTTCTTCATCGTCTTCGGCGGCCTGTCCGACAGGATCGGCCGCAAGCCGATCCTCATGGCCGGCCTCTTGATTGCGGCCGTCACCTACACCCCGCTGTTCAAGGCAATGACCTGGACCGCCAATCCGGCGCTTGCTGAAGCCCAGGCCTCGGTCCGAGCAACCGTGACGGCCGACGCTGCTGACTGCAAATTCCAGTTCAACCCGACAGGAACGTCGAAATTCACCAGCTCCTGCGACGTGGCGACGGCCTTCCTGACCAAGAACTCGGTACCTTACGATGTTGTGCCAGGCCCGGCGGGACAGCCGGCGACAGTCAAGATCAACGACGAGACAATCACCAGCTTCGATGCCGTTGCAGCCGGCGACAAGGCAAAGGCAATGACCGGCGCTTTCGAAAAGAGCGTCAATATCGCCCTGCATGATGCCGGTTATCCGCTGAAACGCGGCGCCGTCAAAGTTCCGGATGCAAAGCTGGACGCCTTCATCGCGGCCAACCCGGAACTTGCACTCAACGCCGATGCAGTACGCGCCGGCGACAAGCAGACGGTCCCAGCTGACAAGCTTGTCGCCGACAAGCTTCTGACGGCCGACGAAGCTAAGGGCGCCACCGACATGGCGGTCTACACCATCGCCAATGGCGGCAGCTTTGCGATGACGGCTGACCCGGCCCGCGTCAATTGGATCGGCACGATTGCCATTCTGTTCGTGCTCGTTCTCTATGTGACGATGGTCTACGGTCCCATCGCCGCCCTGCTGGTCGAACTCTTCCCGACCCGCATCCGCTACACCGGCATGTCGCTGCCTTACCATATCGGCAACGGTTGGTTCGGTGGCCTGCTGCCGGCAACGGCCTTCGCAATGAGCGCCGCTACCGGCGATATCTACTTCGGCCTCTGGTATCCGATCGTCTTCGCGGCGATCACGCTGGTCATCGGCCTGATCTTCCTGCCGGAAACCAAGGACCGCGATATCCACGCGATGGATTGAAACGGGGGAAGACTGCAAACGCGAACCCGGCGCTCACAAGGCGCCGGGTTTTTCATTTATGGAACTCAGAGAAGGCGGCTTAGCCGCGGTGTCGGCCAGCCGCCATCGCGATCGATGGAGAAAACTAGGCCGAAGCGCGCGAAGAGGACGGAAGTGGCAAAGGCAAACCAGGCGCCCAGCGCAAGGCCAGCCACAACATCGCTTGGATAATGCACGCCGATGATGATGCGCGTAGCGCCAAGCCAGAGCCCTATACCGATGAAACCAAGGCGAAAGCGCGGGAAGAGAAGCGCGAGCGCCACGAACAGCGCGCCAATGTTGGCCGAATGTCCAGAGGGAAAGCTCTGGTGTAGGAAATCCATGTTGAAGGGCGCGAAGCTGAAAATCCCCTCCTGATCATAGAGTAATGGTCGCGCCCGGCCGATCGCGTCCTTCAGGAGGTTGGCGGCGATGCTGGTGAACAGCACGCTCAGCGCGACATAGGCCGTCATCTGCCCAAAATAGACCATGCGAAACCGTCTCCGGACCTTCCAAAGTCGACGACGGACAAGATAGCCCGTGGCGAAGATCGTAGAGAGGCCGGCAAGAATCCAGGCGAGCCTGCCGACATCGGTAACATCGCCGGCAATCGAGATCAGTGGCGGCGCCAGATCCTTGGCTGCCAGGCCGAGCGGGCGATCGAAAACGAAGAAGGCGATGGCAATGGCATTGACTGCCGAAAACGCAAATCCCTTCCAGGGAACCCGCCGATGGATCGTGCGCCGCGCCTCGTAGCGCTTTCGCAGATAACTCCAGAAATTTGGCTTACGATCGACCGTCTCGCTCATTCCACTCCGCTCTTTCCTCAATGCAGAAGGGAGATAGGAGCGGTAACAACTGCCTTCAAGCAAAGACCTCCCGCATCGATCGATGCGAGAGGCCCAAAGCATGTTTCACGTGAAATATCAGGCAGAAAGCGCCTTGAACTCGGCGAGGATCGCGTCGCCCATCTCAATGGTTCCAACCTTCGTGCAGCCTTCGGCCATGATGTCGCCGGTGCGAATGCCCTTGTCGAGCACATTGGCGATCGCCTTTTCGAGGTTGTCGGCTTCCTTCACGAGGTTGAAGGAATAGCGCAGGCACATCGCAAAGGAAGCGATCATCGCGATCGGATTGGCAATGCCCTTGCCGGCAATGTCAGGAGCCGAACCATGCACCGGCTCGTAGAGCGCCTTGCGCTTGCCGGTCTTGGCATCCGGAGCGCCGAGCGAAGCGGAGGGCAGCATGCCGAGCGAGCCCGTCAGCATGGCGGCAACGTCGGACAGCATGTCGCCGAACAAGTTGTCGGTGACGATGACGTCGAACTGCTTCGGCGCGCGCACCAGCTGCATGCCGCCCGCGTCAGCCAGCATATGCTCGAGCTTGACGTCTGAATACTTGTCCTTGTGCGTCGCGGTGACGACCTGGTTCCACAACACGCCCGACTTCATGACGTTGCGCTTTTCCATCGAGCAGACGCGGTTCTGGCGCGTGCGGGCCATTTCGAAGGCCACGGCCGAGATGCGCTCGATTTCGTATGTATCGTAGACCTGCGTGTCGATAGCACGTTTCTGGCCATTGCCGAGATCGGTGATGGTCTTCGGTTCGCCGAAATAGACACCGCCGGTGAGCTCGCGGATGATCAGGATATCGAGGCCTTCAACGAGCTCCGGCTTCAGCGAGGAAGCGGAAGCGAGCGCTGGGTAGCAGATGGCCGGACGCAGGTTGGCGAAGAGCTCTAGATCCTTGCGCAGGCGCAGCAGGCCGGCCTCGGGGCGCACGTCATAGGGAACGTCATCCCACTTCGGGCCACCGACGGCGCCGAAGAGAACCGCATCAGCGGTAAGCGCCTTCTGCATGTCGCTTTCGGAGATCGCCGCACCATGCGCGTCATAGGCGCTGCCGCCGACCAGGCCTTCGTCGGTGACGAAGCCTGTATTCATTGCCTCGTTCATATAGGCAATGATCTTGCGGACCTCGCCCATGGCCTCTGGGCCGATGCCGTCGCCCGGCAGCAGGAAAAGATTGCGCGCTGTCATGAAACCCTCCGCGGAAAAACAAGTTGCGGCTTCTTAGACCCGCAAAAACGGCATTTCAAGCGAGTGGGAGGCCGATTCGGTACGGTTGCGGAATTACGGTGAGATCGCTCGTTGACCGATCAACGCAAGCGGGTCCACAAGGAGAGCATCGCCAAGCTCATCGGATACCGCCATGCCATCTGCACCACTCCACCTCGACACCCCGCTTTTCCGCACCTCCGCCGATTACAGCGCGAGCAACAAGCCGCTTTGGCTGAAGCTCGATGCGCTGCAGCCCTCAGGAAGCTTCAAGCTTCGCGGCGTCGGCAGGCTTTGCCAGCATGAAATCGAAAACGGTGCCCAAGAGATTTTCTGCGCCTCCGGCGGTAATGCCGGGATCGCTGCAGCCTATGCCGGACGAGCGCTCGGCATTCCGGTCACGATCGTCGTGCCCGAGACGACATCGGCGGAAGTGCGTCAATCGATCGAGGCAACCGGCGCCGCGGTTATCGTCCACGGAACGGTGTTCGATGAAGCCAACGCTTTCGCGATCGAGCAAGCGAAGGCCAGCAAGGCCGCCTATGTGCACCCGTTCGACCATCCGCTTCTGTGGGAAGGGCATGGCACATTGATCGACGAGGTTGTCGCCAAAGGTGCCTACTTCGATTGCGTCATCACGAGCGTCGGCGGCGGCGGATTGCTTGCGGGCATCGTTGCCGGCCTTCAGCGAAATGGCTTGTCTGATGTGCCCGTCATTGCCGTCGAAACCGAAGGGGCCGCGTCCCTCCATGCCAGCCTTGCCGCAGGAGAGCGCATCACCTTGCCGGGTATTACCTCCATCGCCAGCTCGCTCGGCGCACGCCAGGTAGCCCAGCACGTCTTCGACCTGCCAAAACACCACCCCATCGAGAGCGTGACAGTCACCGACGCACAGGCAGTCGCCGCCTGCCTGAAGTTCGCCGATGCCTATCGTATTCTGGTCGAACCCGCCTGCGGAGCCGCACTCGCGGTCGCCGACGTGCATCCCGATATCCTCGCCCGCTTCAACAATCCGCTGATCGAAGTCTGCGGCGGCATCGGCGTCTCGCTGGAGAAGCTCAAGGCCTGGAAAGAACGGCTGCTGTAAGCCGCCAAAGAAAAAGCCGGGCGAAAACCCGGCTTTGACCATGCTATGTTTTGTCAGACTTAAGCTGCCCAGGGGCGCGATGCCGTGTTCTTGGCTTCGAAGTTGTCGATCGCCTTGCCCTTCTCGAGCGTCAGGCCGATATCGTCGAGGCCGTTCAGCAGGCAGTGACGCTTGAACTCGTCGAGATCAAACTTGATCGAGCCACCGTCCGGACCGGTAATTTCGAGGTTTTCCAAGTCGACCGTCAGGATTGCGTTGGAACCGCGCGAGGCGTCGTCCATCAGCTTGTCGAGATTTTCCTGACTGACCTTGATCGGCAAAATGCCGTTCTTGAAACAGTTGTTGTAGAAGATGTCGGCGAAGCTGGTCGAGATGACGCAACGGATACCGAAGTCGAGGAGCGCCCACGGCGCATGCTCGCGCGAGGAGCCGCAACCGAAATTATCGCCGGCAACGAGGATCTTCGCATTCTGATAGGCCGGCTTGTTCAGCACGAAATCCGGGTTCGGCGAGCCATCTTCATTGTAACGAGCCTCGGCGAAAAGACCCTTGCCAAGACCGGTGCGCTTGATCGTCTTCAGATAGTCCTTCGGGATGATCATGTCGGTATCGATGTTGACAACCGGCAGAGGGGCTGCGACGCCCGTCAGCTTTACGAATTTGTCCATGGCCTGGCTCCAATATCAGCAGACGTAGTTTTGTTGATCAGCGTTTAGTCCAGATTGCCGCCGAAATGAAGGAAAATTTATATCGTAGGTGCGACTGCGCGCGGATTCGACGCGCAGCCGGCTATGGTCGACATGGGATCAGTTTGCATTCGCTGGCGCATTCATCGCCCAGAGAACCCCGAACGGGTCACGAAGCTGGCCGTATCGATCACCCCAGAACATCAACTGAACAGGCATGATCACCTCTGCGCCGGCAGCAACCGCACGATCCCACCAGAAATCGATATCGTCGATAACAAGCTGAAGGGTGAAGCCCTGGTGCCTTTCGAACGGGTGACCATGCTCGGGATAGGCATCGCATAGCATCAACGAGCTTCCGTTGATGTAGAGGTGGACATGCATCGTCCGCCCGTTTTCATCCGGAGGGACAACAAACGCCTCCTCGGTGCCAAACGCACGCCTGTAAAATTCCGCGGCCTTTAACGCACCATCGACCGTGACATACGGCAGCAAGCCGTTCTTGACCGGCGGCATCTTCATCGTGCCGGTTTCCGTTGCGGTATCCATACTGTCCTCCATCGTTTGATTGGTTCGGGCAGAAGCCCTGGCCTCTCAAAGACGCGGGAAGATCAGTCGAGCCGACAGCAATGTCGAAATTTTTCTGAAAGTGACCCGACGGTCAGAGGTCAATGATCGTGCCACGACCGTCATTCCAGATGCGCATGTTCTCGCCGGAATGAGATTTGGTCTTGGCGGTGGCGCGGATCGGCGCCGGTTTCATCTTCAACGAAAGCGCACGGCCAACCATAAGCACCGTCAGAATACCGCCGACTGCGAGCGTCACGGAAAAGGTGACGAACGCCAGCGCAACGAAGGCGGTGATGCCTGCGAGCAGGAGGAAGACGGAACGAATGCTTTGCATGAGTTTAGACCTTTCTTCGGAAAGGAATGTGGTCCTTCATTTCTTTCTCTGCAAGGTGAGCATGGCTTTTTGTTGTCTTGCCACCCATCACAAAGCTTGGCACACATTTGTGATGACCCGCAATTCTCCGACTCGTTCCTTGAATCTCCGCCGTTCGGTGCTGAGCGTTCCGGCCATCAATGCACGCGCACTGGAAAAGACCCGTGCACTCGATTGCGACGCCGTGATCTTCGATCTCGAAGACTCCGTGGCACCGGAGCGAAAGGCGGAAGCTCGCGAGAATCTGAAGGCCTTTTTTTCAGGCGCTCCTCTTCTGAACAAGGAGCGCATCATCCGCATCAATGCGCTTGACTCCATATTCGGCAATGCGGACATGGAACTGGTCCTGGCACTGGAGCCGGATGCCGTGCTCCTGCCGAAAGTGGACGAGCCTCAGGATGTGATGTCCATCAGCGACCGGCTCGCCGATGCCGACGCGCCGGAAAGCCTCCGCATCTGGGCGATGATCGAAACGCCCCGCGGCATTCTGAACGCGGCAGCGATTGCCGAAGCCGGGCGCACACCGGGCTCAAGACTCGATTGTTTCGTCGTCGGCCTCAACGACCTGCGCAAGGAAACAGGCGTCCTGCCGCAACCGGGCCGCACCTATCTCGTGCCCTGGCTGATGCAGGTGGTACTTGCCGTGCGCGCCTATGGCCTCGACGCAATCGACAGCGTCTTCAACGATTTCAAGGATGCCGATGCCTTTGATGCCGAATGCGCACATGCCCGTGCCATGGGCTTCGACGGCAAGATGCTGATCCACCCGGCTCAGATCGAAGCCGCCAATCTGCATTTCGGCCCCGATGAGGCGGCAATTGCCGAAGCGGAGGCGATCATCGCCGCCTTTGCCGACCCTGCTGCCGATGGCCTGAACGTCATCAATGCCAATGGTCGGATGATCGAGCGGCTGCACCTTGTCCAGGCGGAAAGTCTGGTTCATAAAGCTCGCCTGATTACAGAACGCCAAACGGCGAAGTGAAAGACGACTTTAGATGAAGCTTTATCGCCTTCTGACCGGCCAGGATGATGCCGCTTTCTGTCACCGCGTGACCGACGCCCTCAACAAGGGCTGGTCGCTGAACGGCTCGCCGTCGCTGACCTTCAACACCCAGACCGGCCAGGTGATGTGCGCTCAGGCGATCGTCAAGGAAGTCGAAGGCAAGGACTACCACCCGGACATGAAGCTGTCCGAACAGTAAGCGAAAGCTTAGCGTTCGCCCGCTTCTTCGGCGCTCGCCTCTATCCGTTCCATGTCGTCGTCGCTGAGACCGAAATGGTGGCCGATCTCATGGATGAGGACGTGAGTGATGATATCGCCCAGCGTCTCGTCGTTCTCAGCCCAGTAATCGAGGATCGGCCGCCGGTAGAGGCGGATACGGTTCGGCAATTCGCCGGTTTCCATCGTGAAACGCTCCGAGATGCCTCGGCCCTCAAAGAGGCCGAGAAGATCGAACGGCGTTTCCAGCGCCATGTCCTCGAACACGTCGTCGTCGGGGAAATCCTCGATCTCGATCGTCAGATTGGTGGTCAGCGAGCGGAACTCTTCCGGCAGGTGGCTATACGCCTCCATTGCCAACGACTCGAAAGTGCTGATCGTCGGCGCGTGGCGATCCCGCCAATCCTCGCTCTGGTCTATGCGGGCCATGAATATTCCTTCCTTTGCGGCCCATATAGAACCTTTGCGTACGATTTTCGAGAGCGGAATCAAAGGCAGGAATAAATTCACATCAAATGGCTGTTGACTCTTCGGCCCACCTCTGGAATCCATAAGAACATAACAGGAACATACGAGACTTGGAGAACGTCATGGCACAGTCGGCCGTGACGCGCGAGCGGCTTTTTGCGCTCCGCGAAACCATTGCAAAGCTTGAAGGAAAGCCCGCGCCGGCCTTGGCTGCCGCGGAAAGCGAAGCCTTGGTCGATAAGGGACTCTCCGCGAAGAACGAAAGCGTCCTGCGTCTCCCGCTTGGAATACCCGCGCTTGACGAGGCGATTGATGGCGGTCTACCGCTCGATGGGGTCACCGAGGTTCGCTCCGATCTTTTGCGCGAAGCCGGTGCCGGCAGCGGCTTTGTGCTGGCACTTGCCGCCATGCTGCAGAGCCAAGTGGAAGAGAGCCCCAGTGCATCGCTGCCGATCCTGTGGATCGCGGACATGGTTTCCACGATAGAAGCAGGCGTCCCTTACGCGGTGGGCCTGCGCGATTTCGGTCTGAAGTCGGACCAGTTCTTCTATGCCAGTCCACGCAAGCTTGAGGACGCTCTGTGGCTTGCCGAAGCGGCAGTCGAAAGCGGCGTCTTTTCTGCGACAATTCTGGAGGTTCGCGGCAATCCGAAGCCCTTCAGCCTTACGGAAAGCCGTCGTTTGAGCTTGCGGGCGAAAGCATCGAAACGCCCGCTTTTCCTGTTGCGGCAGGCTGGAGAGGAAGAGGCCAGCAGCGCTTGCCTCCGCTTCCTTGTCGCACCCGCGCCGGCGCAGGCGCGCCCCTTGCCGGATGGCACGATGCTGGGCGGTAGCATCGGCAATCCGGTTTTTCATCTCACCCTGGAGAAGAGCCGCAACCCGGCTCCCCTCTCCTTTCTACTGGAGTGGAACCCTCATGACCGCCGTTTTTTCGCCGTCTCACGATCAGTCGACCCTCGCCTTCCAGACGAACGCGCAGCGCATTCTGGCACTCCACTTTCCGCATCTTCCAACCGACCGGATATCAAGAAAGAAATGGGGGCTCTCCTGGCGTTCGCGCGGACGTCCTGAGGTCGCGCCGATTGTCTGTTCCAGCCGCCTCAACAATACCATGCGGCTGACAGCGCTCGACGAGGCAGCCGAAACCCTCAATCTCCGAAAGCATATGGGCGTCGCCGAAGCCCGCGCCATCTACCCCACGCTTGATGTGATCGAGGACGATCCGGCCGCCAACCAACGCTTCCTGGAAGCGATTGCCGACTGGTGCGATCGCTATACCCCGCTTGTCGCTCTCGACGGCGTGGATGGCCTGTTTCTCGACATTACCGGCTGCGCCCATCTGTTCGGCGGTGAGACGTCCCTTCTCAAGGATATTCTCGCAAGGCTCTTCCAGATGGGAATTGACGCCCGTGGCGCCATCTCCTCGTCGCCGGGATTGTCTTGGGCCATCAGCCGTTTCGGCCAAGGCGGCATTATCGAACATGGGGAGGCCGAGCAGGCGCTTGCGCCCTTGCCCGTCGCGGCCCTGCGTCTCGAAGAAGAAACCGTAAGCGCCCTGCATAAGATGGGACTCAAATATGTCGGCGATTTACTGAGTGCGCCACGCGCCCCGCTTGCCCGTCGCTTTGGAGGAGCATTGCTCTTGAGGCTCGATCAGGCGCTTGGAACAGATGAGGAGCCAGTCTCTCCACGCCTTCCGGTCGCGAGCCTCTCGGTCGAACGTCGCCTGATTGAGCCGATCGGAGCCGAAGACGATATCCTTGCGCTCACCGATCAGATTGCTGTCTCCCTGAAGCCCTCATTGGAAGCGCGTGGCGTCGGCGGCCGCATCTTCGAACTGGTACTATTCCGTGTCGATGGCAAGGTGTTCCGGATTTCTGCCGGGACCGCGCAGCCCTTGCGAGAGCCCAAGCGCATCGCCGCTCTCTTTGCCGAACGCCTGCAGGCAATTCACGACGATTTCGATGCCGGTTACGGATTCGAGATCCTTCGTCTCAACGTGCTCCTGCACGAAGATTTCGTAACGTCACAGGGTGATTTCGAACACCGCCAGCAGAAGGATGCGTCGCTTGCTGCCTTCGTGGATCGAGTTTCCGCCCGCCTTGGGGGGGACTGCTTGCAAACCTTCCAATTGCGGGAGAGCCACATACCCGAAAGAGCCGTCATTGCCGTGCCTGCAATCGATCAGCTATCCGCCCAGAAAACCCGAGAAGGACATCCGCCGCCGGCCAGGAACGAGCGACCCATCCGGCTATTGCGGAAACCGGAGCCGATGGACGCTTTTGCCGTCGAAGTCCCCGATGGCGCACCGGCAAGCTTTCGCTGGCGACGCATGCAGCATCGTGTCTTGAGGAGCGAGGGGCCGGAACGGCTGGCAATGGAATGGTGGCTCGATGGATCGGATGCTGAGGACCGAGACTACTTCCGGATCGAAGACGATCAGGGACGCCGCTTCTGGATCTATCGCCATGGCCATTATGAGCGTGACGCAGCACAGAACTGGTACATGCATGGGGTCATCGCCTGATGTCCGCCTTCTTCGAAATCGGCGCGAAGACCAATTTCTCGTTTCTGGAGGGCGCCTCCAAGCCTGAGGAAATGACCGTCCAGGCTGCCGTTTTGAAGCTTGGAGGACTTGGCATTGCTGACCGTAATTCGGTTGCGGGTGTCGTTCGGGCGCATGCCCAGTCAAAGGCGATCCAAAAGAAGTTCGAACGAATGAGAGCCGGACTTTTGGAGGAGCACGAAAAGAATGACGTCATTCTCGATCCGATCCGTTTCCAGCCGGGCGCCCGTCTGGTCTTTTCGGATGGAACCCCTGACATCCTTGCCTACCCCCGAAATCGTCAAGGTTGGGCGCATCTTTGCCGGTTGCTGAGCGCCGGAAACCTGAGAGCCGAGAAGGGAAAATGCATTCTGTCGGAAGCGGATCTAATGGAATGGGGCGACGACATGATGCTTGCGATCATTCCGCACCCGTCCATTGCTGATGATAACAATCA
Organism: Rhizobium sp. YTU87027; assembly: GCF_050644135.1. Lineage (NCBI taxonomy): Bacteria > Pseudomonadati > Pseudomonadota > Alphaproteobacteria > Hyphomicrobiales > Rhizobiaceae > Rhizobium > Rhizobium sp. YTU87027. The sequence continues at coordinate 3,301,438 of NZ_CP098440.1, forward strand.
CGCCGCGTTCGAAGCCTGTCTGGAGCGTTTCAGAAAGCGCTTCCAGAAAAACATCCACATGGCGCTCGCTCCCGCCTATGACGGCCGCGACAAGCGCATGTTTGCAACCGTCTCCATGCTGGCTGACCGCAGCCGTATCCCGCTGATCGCCACCAACCAGCCACTCTATCACGATACGACCCGCCGCCCTCTCGCCGATATCGTGACATCTATCAGGGAGCATGTTCCCATTCCCGAGGCTGGCTTTCTCCTGGCTCCGAATGCCGAACGCTATCTCAAGAGTGGCAGCGAAATTCTGCGCCTTTTCAGAGACTATCTGCACGCCGTAACAAACACAGGGAAGTTCTTTGGAAGCCTTTCCTTTTCACTCGACGAACTGGAGCACAACTACCCCCCCGAGAATGACGAGGGGGAAACGCCATATGAAACACTGGAACGTCTTACCAGATCAGGTGCCGCAAAGCGCTTCCCCGACGGCGTACCTGAGAAAGTTCGGAAGAACATTGAGTACGAGTTGAGCCTTGTTCGTCAGAAGCAATATGAACCGTACTTCCTGACGGTCCACAGGATCATCCAGTATGCCCGGCACGAGAAGAAAATCCTCTGCCAGGGTCGCGGCTCTGCGGCAAACTCGGTCATTTGCTATTGCCTCGAGATAACCGAGGTCAATCCGGAGAAGAGCACCCTGCTCTTCGACCGCTTCCTCTCGATGGACCGTGACGAGCCGCCGGATATCGATGTCGATTTCGAACATGAGAGGCGCGAGGAGGTCATCCAGCATATCTACGAAAAATACGGCAAGGAACATGCCGGCTTGACGGCAGGGGTAACGACCTACCGCACCAGGTCCGCCGGGCGCGAAGTCTCGAAGGCCTTCGGTCTTTCCGAGGACGTCCAGTCTGCCATCGGCAGCTTGGTCTGGGGCTGGTCGGAAGAGAAGCTGTCTGAGCGGGAAGCAAAAGCAGCCGGGCTCGAAACTTCCGATCCCATGACCAGGAACGTGCTGAAATATGCATCCGAGCTTCTCGGTTTTCCCCGGCACCTCACCCAGCATGTCGGCGGCTTCGTCATCACCAGGGACAGGCTGGATGAAGTCGTTCCGATCATGAAGACGGCAATGCCCGGGCGCTACATGGTCGAGTGGGATAAGGATGACCTCGACAATCTGAAGATCCTCAAGGTCGACATCCTGGCGCTCGGAATGCTGACCGCATTGAAGCGGGCATTCGATCTGCTTCTCCTGCACTACGACGTCAAGAAGACACTCGCCGATCTCGGCAACACCACGCATGAAGACGAGGAGCCGGTCTATGCGATGATGTGCCGGGCCGACACGCTTGGCGTCTTCCAGATCGAGAGCCGGGCGCAGATGAGCATGTTGCCGCGTCTGAAACCTAGAAAGTTCTACGATCTTGTCATCGAGGTTGCCATCGTCAGGCCCGGCCCCATTCAGGGCGATATGGTCCATCCATATCTCAAGCGCAGGGAAGAAAAGGCGCGCGGCATCCCGACGACATACCCGAGCCCTGAACTTGAGGGAGTCCTAGAGCGAACGCTCGGCGTACCACTGTTTCAGGAGCAGGCCATGCAGATTGCCATTACGGCAGCTGGTTTTAAGCCGGCTGAAGCGGATCAACTGAGACGCGCCATGGCAACCTTCAAACGAACAGGCACCATCGGCAATTTCGAAACGCGATTTATCGAAGGCATGGTCGCGAAAGAATACTCTCGTGATTTTGCCCAGCAATGTTTCAACCAGATCAAAGGTTTTGGCGAATACGGCTTCCCGGAAAGCCACGCCGCCTCTTTCGCCTTGCTCGTCTACGCCTCCTCCTGGGTAAAGGCTTACTATCCCGACGTTTTCTGTGCTGCGATGCTGAATTCGCAGCCAATGGGCTTTTATGCCCCCGCGCAGCTTGTCAGGGATGCCAGGGAGCATGGCGTTGAGATCAGGCCCGTCGACATCAATGAATCGAACTGGGACTGCTTGCTTGAGGAGGTCGAATTCAACAAGCGCGCAGTCGATTTCCGGCATGCCAGCATGCGGGATATCATCAAGACAAAGCGAGCCGTTCGGCTTGGCTTCAGGCAGATAAAGGGCCTTTCGGAAACAAGCATGGAGCAGCTCGTTGCCAATAGAGGCAAGGGCTATTCTTCCATCCGCGATCTCTGGCTGCGTTCAGGCCTGCAGAAAGCGGATATAGAACGGCTCGCTGATGCGGATGCTTTTCATTCCATAAAACTGTCGCGACGGGATGCACTCTGGGCCGTACGGGCGCTTGATGCGAAGAGCGCCGCGGAAAAGCTACCTCTGTTCGACCAGGTGAGCCACATCGACCTGCAGGTCGAGCCTGAGACCCTGTTGCCGGAAATGTTGGCTGGTGAACAAGTCGTCGAGGATTACCGCTACCTTTCGCTCTCCTTGAAGGGCCATCCCGTCTCATTCCTTCGAGATGAATTCCGCAAAGTCGGGGTCGTTCGGAATGTCGATCTTCTCACCGTCCCGAACGGCAGAAGGGTGACGATTGCCGGCCTGGTTTTGGTGCGTCAGCGCCCCGGCTCGGCCAAGGGCGTCATCTTCATGACATTGGAAGACGAGACGGGTGTTGCCAATGCCATTGTCTGGAAGAAGGTATTTGAGAAGTACCGCCCGATTGTCATGGGAGCACGGCTCGTGAAGATATATGGCAAGCTTCAAAGCCAGAGCGGCGTGATCCACACAGTCGTCGATCATATCGAGGATATGACGCCCGCACTTGGCATCCTGCAGAAGGAAGCCCGTCGTTTCGGCGTTAGTGATCGTTCGGATGAAGCGCTCAATCCAACGATGGATCCGCGCCAAAGGAAACTCGCAAATTCACTTGAGAAGGCAGTCATGGAGAAAAGGCTGATCTCAAGCAGCCATGTCGGAGCGATAGAAACAACTCAAGTCATGCCGAAAGGTCGCAATTTTCATTGACGAGAGATCATCAGGTCGTGACCTGCTGGGTCGCAGCACCCACGAAGAGCCTCTTTCGTTTCAACTGCAATGAATGGCCTCGTCCATCACTCGATTTTTCTTGACACTGGCCGTCTCCTTTTGCAGAAAAGACGATAGTGAATGTCATGTTTGGAATGACGCCGTGCTTGTCTGCAGCTGCAATTACATAACGGATCATGAAATCCGGGAAGTCATCACTGAGCTTCTCGAGCAAGATTGTTGGCAGCTGATCGTGCCTGCAAAGGTATACCACGCCATGGGAAAGCGCGGCCGCTGCTGTGGCTGCTTCCCAAACGTGGTCGATATTATCATCCAGACGACCGAGGAATATCACGCCCGTCACCACTCGACGGAAGCCGAAATATTTGATTTCATGTCCCGCCTGAGAAAATTCCATGAAGAAAACAGGAGAGCGGACATTGAAAGGCGACAAAAAAGTCATCGAGCGGCTTAACGAGGCCCTCTTTCTCGAACTCGGCGCCGTAAACCAATACTGGGTCCATTACCGACTTCTTGAAGACTGGGGCTACACCAAGCTCGCCAAGAAGGAACGGTCGGAATCCATTGAGGAAATGCATCACGCCGACCGCCTGGTCGCACGCATCATCTTCCTCGAAGGCCATCCCAACCTCCAGACCCTTGCTCCGCTTCGCATCGGCCAGAACGTCAAGGAAGTTCTGGAGGCCGATCTTGCCGGCGAATACGATGCGCGCACGGCTTACAAAAAGTCACGCGACATCTGTCACGAGGCCGGCGACTATGTCTCGATGAAGCTTTTTGAGGAACTCCTGGCAGACGAGGAAGGTCACATCGACTTCCTCGAAACGCAGCTGGAGCTGCTCGGCAAGATCGGCGAATCGAAGTACGGCCAGCTCAACGCCGACTCCGCCAACGAGGCCGAGTAACGATTGCCATGACCGGCAGCCCTCAGCCGCCGGTCATTTACTCTGCGGCACTTAGGCCAACCAGGTGCCTGAACTCGTCGACCACCTGCTCATAGACAGCCCGCTTGAAGGGCACAATGAGACCCGGCAGGCTCTCCATCGGCTTCCAATCCCAAGCATCGAACTCAGGCGCGTGGCCGCCGGGCGGCGGATTGATCGCGACCTCGCTCTCGTCACCATCGAAACGGAACGCAAACCAGCGCTGCGTCTGGCCACGGAACCTGCCCTTCAATCCGATGCCGATCAGCTGGGGTGGTAAATCATAGTTGATCCAATCCCGCGCCTCGGCGAGCAGCGTCACGGTGCGGATGCCCGTCTCCTCGTAAAGCTCGCGGTAGGCCGCCTCAAGGGGATCCTCGCCCTTGTCGATGCCACCCTGCGGCATCTGCCAAAGCTGCGGCGATCCGTCATACTCGGAATTTTCTTCCGGAATCCGTCGCCCTGCCCATACGAGGCCATGGCGGTTGAGAATCATGACACCGACGCAGGGGCGATACGGCAGGTCTTCGGCTTTGACGATCGGCTTGCTCATAGGCTATCTCTGTTCAAGGTCTTCTCGGATCATTGGTCAGCGCTGCTACACCGACAATCTCAATGCCTCGCATTGCCGCTTCCTGCGTCCATTGCGCGATGGCGTCAATGCTCTCATCGAAGGCGGCAGCGACGCCAATCGCCTGGCCGTTACGCTTCGCGACGCGTTCCAGTTCGTCCAGTTTCTGGATGATCGCGTTCACGTCAAGCTGCTTGTCCAACTGCACATCTGCGAAGGCGTAGGGCGCCTCTGTTCCCTTTGCGATCGCGGCGGTCTTGGACTGAGCCGACGTTCCGTCATCGAGAAACAGCAGCCCGCGCTTTCCGATATCGCGCATGACCGGCTCCATGGCGTTGGGGTCGGAGAGGAAGCGCCCACCCTGGTAGTTCATGATACCGGTATAGTTCGTGATCTCGCCCATCGCCCTGTGCAGGTTTTCGATATTCTTCGCAACCGACGTTGCCGTCAGCAGCGTGTCCGGGCCGGGATCATTTGCCGGGTAATCAAAAGGCTCGAACGGCACCTGCAATAGGATTTCGTGGCCACCACGGCGCGCTTCCTGCATCCAGCGCTGCAAGCTGTTGCCGCTGGCGGCAAAGGCGAAGGTGACCTCCTCCGGCAACTGCTGGATGGCCCGTTGTGTGCCCGTCTGGCTAAGCCCGAGACCGCTGACGACGATCGCGATGCGAGTCCCGTGAGCGCCGGACCATGGTCGCGCATACTGGTCCATCGGGCGACGTCCGTCTGGCCCGACGATCGGCAGCCGTCCCAACGGCGTGTCTTCCAGAAGCGCGTCGTTCGGTAGCGCCGCCATCCGTGGATCCTGCCCGACCTGTGAGGCATCGACCAACACCGGTCCATTTCCGTCGCGTTGTCTGGGGGAGTATTTCGTGACGACAGATCCGTCGCCGGTGACCATCCGCTCCACATTTGCGCCCGATCTCGGATCGGATGGCACCATGCCATTGGGAGCGGCAGCGGATGAAGTCTGCGACGGCACCTGATTCGGAACGGTGTCGGAAGGCGCAGCTGTCTGGTCCTGTGTCCACGGCACCTCTCGCTTCAATCCGTCGCCACGAAATGCCGTATAGAGCGACGTCGCTCCAATCAGGACGAGGCAGATCCCGGCGACAACACGCCCGGTGCGCAGAATACCCGGCCGTTGCGGCTTAGCCTTACGGCTCTGTCCTAGAGGGGCGTGCAGATCGGTATTCAAACTTCTTTCCCGCTTCAGAATCAGGACAGCAAAAAGGCGTCAGGCTGGACATACCATCCGGCCTGACGCCTCAAATTGCAATTACTTGGCGCTGACGGCCTTGTCCGGATTGGGCGGGAAGGCCGGATCGGTCTTCTTGCCGCGAAGCAGATCAAGCGCGTAGTTGAGCTGGACGTCGTCCTTCGGATCCGGCGGAATATAGGCAATCGAACCGGAGCCTTCGTCTGTCTCGCTCTGGCCCTTGATGTGCCCGCGCAGGCTCGACTCGCCTTCCGTGACCATCTTGCCCTTCAGGTCATCCGGAAGCGGCTCCTCGACCTTGATGTCAGGCGTGATGCCCGTGCCCTGGATGGAACGGCCGGACGGCGTGTAGTAGAGCGCTGTCGTTAGCCGCAGCGCGCCGTTTTCGCCGAGCGGGATGATCGTCTGAACCGAGCCCTTGCCGAACGAACGCGTGCCGAGAACAGTCGCACGACGCAGGTCCTGCAGCGCACCGGCAACGATTTCCGAAGCAGACGCCGAACCGCCGTTGATCAACACGATCACCGGCTTGCCATCCGTCAGGTCACCCGGACCAGCATTGAAGCGGCGGGTCTCGTCCGGATTACGACCGCGGGTGGATACCACTTCGCCACGCTGCAGCAGCGCGTCGGAAACCTGGATTGCCTGATCGAGCAGACCGCCCGGGTTTAGACGAAGATCGAGGACGTAGCCCTTCAGCTTGTCAGCCGGGACTGTCTTCTTGATCTTCTCAATCGCCTTCTCGAGATCAGGGTAGGTCTTTTCCGTGAAGGAGATGACGCGCAGATAGCCAACATCATCCTCGACGCGCGACTTCACGGCCTGAACCGCGACGACATCGCGAACGATCGTCAGCTCGATCGGCTTGTCGGCACCCTTGCGGATCAACGTCAGCTTGATCGGCGTGTTGACCGGACCACGCATCTTTTCGACCGCGTCTTCCAGCTTCAGGCCGCGAACCGATTGACCATCGATCTCGGAGATATAATCACCAGCAAGAACGCCGGCCTTGGCTGCAGGCGTGTCATCGATCGGCGTAATGACCTTGACGAGCTCGTCTTCCATGGTGACCTCGATACCGAGACCGCCGAATTCGCCCTTCGTCTGGGTCTGCATGTCAGCTGCATCCTTGGCATTCATATAGCTCGAATGCGGATCCAGCGAAGAAAGCATGCCATTGATGGCGTTTTCGATGAGTTTGTCTTCGGCCGGCGGCGTCACATACTGTGCGCGCACACGCTCAAAAACGTCACCAAAAACGGAAAGCTCCTTGTAAGTGGAGGCTCCGGCTGCTTCCGCAGGCACGCCCGCCGAATAGATGACGCTCATCGCGGTCGCACCCATTAATGCGCCGACCAGAACAAGAGAAGCCCTACGAATCATTGCGTGCCTTTCCAGTGTCTTTAGCGGTCCACCATGGTCGGGAATCGACCGGTTTTCCATCTTTTCGAAATTCAATGTAAAGCGTTGGACGGTTGGTTTCCAGCGCCAATGCAGTCGCGCTCGCCACTCTTTTTGCACCCATGGCGGCAAGCGGCTCGCCGGCGAAAACGAACTTGCCCTGACGCGTGCTGATCGTCTCCATTCCAGAGAGGACAAGGTGGTAGCCGTCGCCTGCGTCGAGGATGATCATCTGGCCGTAGCTGCGGAATGCACCCGCATAGACGACAAGGCCGTCTGCGGGAGCGGTAACCACCGTTTCCGGATTGGTGGCAAGCGTCATTCCCATCGCCTCATGGCCGGTTCCGTCGGCATCGCCGAACTGGCGGAGGACATCGCCTGCCACAGGCAATTCCAGTTTCGCCTTCAATTCTCCGAAGGGATATGCGGGCGCAATGCGGTTTTTATCAGGCACACCGCTCTCCGCGAGCGCCTTGGCGTGGGCACGCTGCTCGTCGGTGAGAAGCTTGCGGTTCTCCTCGGCTTGGCGGGCTGCAGCGGCGGCGTCGCGAACCGATGCGATCTCGGTTTCCATCGATGCGACCAGCCCCTCCAGGCTTGTCGCCTTGCTGGCAAGATCCTCCGAGCGCTTCTTCTCTGCATCCAGTTCCGCGGCGCTGCTGCGGCTCAGCTTCTCGTTCTCAGTGAGAAGCAAATCCATCCGTCGCTCTTCCTCGATGCTGTTCGTCATCGTGGCGGTGAAGGCAGATTTCTCCGCGGCACTTGCTGCCTGCAACGAAGACAGGTTGGCAAGATCGGCGACGAGCTTGTCGGTCTCCTTTCGGATACCGGGAACCACCGCGCCAAGCAGGATTGCGCTGCGGACCGAAGCGAGCGCATCGTCGGGTGTCACGAGGAGGGCCGGCGGCGGATTGCGGCCCATGCGCTGCAAGGCCCCCAGCACCTCGGCCAGCAAACCACGCCGTTCATGCAGCGACCGGCGAACCGCGTCTTCCTTTACACCCAGATCGGCCAGCTTCTTCTCGCTTTCCAGGATCTGCTTCTCAAGCGACTTGCGCCGCGTCGCTGAATCGATCAGCGCCTGACGAACGCTGCTGCTGTTCTTGTCCAGATCCGCGATGCTCTTCTGAAGCTCGGCGACCTTATCCGATGAAAGATCGATCGTTTTAGACAAGGCTTCGAGTTCAGTCCGCGTCTCGTCGCGCTTCCTTGCCAGATCAGCTGCCGGATCGGGCCGCTCCTGGGCGGCCGTGCCAGTTGTGGCGGCAGGCGTTTCGCCCGGCGGCATCTGCGCTGCGTCCGGCGCATCCTGAGCGACGGCGCGGTTCTCAACTGCTGCCACAGACACACTCAAGCCTACGGCCATGGCCGTCAGAATGACGTATTTTGGCTTGAACGCACGTGTCGGCATACGAACTTTGAAATCCTTTCAAATCGCGCGGAGATTAGGCTGATTTGGCGTTCTTTGCCAGATCGATTGAGGGTCCGCCACCTCCATGACGGACACGCCTGCGTGAGCAGTAAGGCCCATCATACGCGATGATAGGGATGGCCGGAAAGGATCGTCACGGCTCGATAAAGCTGTTCGGCGATCAGCGTACGAACCAACTGATGCGGCCAAGTCATCTTGCCGAGACAGAGGGTTGCATCGGCAAGGTTGTATAAAGACGGATCAAGACCGTCGGCGCCGCCGATGGCAATCATCAGGTCGCGCTTGCCCTGGTCGCGATAGTTTCCAAGGAGATTGGCAAACCCTTCGCTGTCCACCGCCTTGCCTCGCTCGTCCAACAAAATGAGAACACTGCCGTCCGCCAGCGACTTCTGCAGCATCGCCGCTTCGTCACGCTTGCGGGTATCGGCGTTCGACGCACGACTTTCGGCAACTTCGGCCACGCGGGAGAATTCGAGGCCGACCGCAGGGCCGGCCTTGGCAAAACGATCGAAATAGCGGGCCGCAAGATCCTTCTCGGGGCCGGACTTCAGCCGCCCCACTGCAAAAAGACCAACACGCATCATCCGCTCCCTGCAGCTCGGCATAGGCGGCACACACCTGCCGCCGGCCGGATTCGTCCGGCCAATAAAATGCCGTCTATCAGGCGGCGGACATAGCGTCCAGCAGCCTGTTAGTGCACCGTTTCTTCGTCCATATCGGGCGCGGCCCACATCCTTTCGATGTTGTAGAACTCGCGTATTTCAGGACGGAAGACATGGACGATGACATCGCCGGTGTCGATCAGGATCCAATCACCGCCTTCCTGACCTTCGACACGGGCGCTTCCAAGCCCCTCGTCTTTGAGATCAGTCAGCAGGTGGTCAGAGATCGCCATGACATGCCTGTTCGAGCGCCCGGAGACGACGACCATGAAGTCTCCCAGTGCCGATTTTCCAGCAATGTCGATGGTAACGATATCTTCAGCCTTAGAGTCCTCAAGGCTTGTGAGGACGGCGTGCAGGGCGCGGGCGGCAGCATCGGCGCCACGTTCCGGGCTCTTCGGGACAACGGCAAGCGTTTTTCCCTTGGCGTGTACTGTTGTCAGTGCTTTCCCTTTCTCGGAATGACAAAACATGCACATCACTGATTTGGTGACCAAATCATAATTAAGATAGGCATCAAACCATTAACGTTTCAAGACGTGTGCAATCACAAAGCGTGAATGTCCGTCTTGATCACAAACCATTATTGAATGGAGGACTGCGCATGCGGCCTGCTGTGTACAGTCCTTATCACCACACGTAAAGTAAGTTCCGTTCCGACCGCAAAGATCCGTCCGATGAAAAACCCCGCCGAAGACACGCTCATTCCTGTGCTCCGCATCAGCTTTCCTCATGAGGACCGGCTCGGCCGCGGCAAGATGGAACTGCTCGAACATATCAGGGAAACCGGATCGATTTCCGCCGCAGGCAGGGCGATGGACATGTCCTATCGTCGCGCCTGGTTACTTGTCAGCGACATGAATCGGATGTTCCGGGATCCGGTGGTCGAGTCCCAGCGCGGTGGCCAGAAGGGTGGGGGCGCAGCGCTGACACCGTTCGGTGATGAACTCCTTGCCCGCTTTCGAAAGATGGAGCGGATGGTGAAGTTCACCCTTGCGGAGGATCTGGCCTGGCTCGAGGCCAACAGATCGCCCCAAACCGGTCGTTGATCACTGTTCCAGCGCGACGGTCTTTATGACGGCAAAAACAGAGGCTCCGATGCACACGCCCAGCCGCTCCGCCGAAAAACTCGTGATCCGCGAGAGAATTATATCCCCCCCGCAATCGACGAGCACATCGATCGTGGCGTCATCGGCCTGCGTCATGTCCTGAACAGTGCCTTCAAGCACGTTCAGCGCGCTGAGCGCCTCGGGCCTTCTCATTGCGAGCATCACGTCGCGAGAGGGGATCCGGACCCGAACCGCCTTCCCGGGCGTGAGCGCCGCGCCCGGGACATGAAGCCGCGTTGATTTCAGTGCAATCGTCGCAATGCGATGCTGCGCATCGACGCTTTCGACCCTTCCCTCGAGGAGCGAGCCCGCATCACGCCGCTCGAACGAGGCAGGCGGGTGGTTCAACACATCCACGGCCGGGCCGACCGCCTCCACTTCGCCATCCCGCATGACCACGACCTGATTGGCGAGGCGCGCCACCTCGGCGATCGAGTGGCTGACATAGACGATCGGAATATCCATCTCGTCGCGCAACCGCTCGAGGTAGGGCATGACTTCTGCTTTTCGCGCATCATCCAATGCCGCTAAGGGTTCGTCCATCAACAAGAGGCGGGGAGTCGAGAGCAGGGCCCGGCCGATTGCTACGCGTTGCTTCTCGCCACCGGAGAGCCTTTCCGGTCTGCGCTCGAGCAGGCTTTCGATACCGAGCAGCGCAACAATTCGATCCAGGCTCTCCGCCGGACCGGCGATTTTACCAAACCACTGACCGTATGACAGGTTGTGACGGACACTGAGATGTGGAAACAACCGCGCCTCCTGGAACACATAGCCGAATCTTCGGCGGTGCTTGGGGACAAAGATCCGCCGGTCGGTATCCGTCATGACATCGCCGTCCAGGATCACTTGCCCGTTGTCGGGCCTCGCTAGCCCGGCGATAATGCGAATCATCGACGTCTTGCCTGAGCCCGAACGACCGAAAAGGGCAGTGATCCCCCGCTCAGAGGTGAAGCTGGCATCGAGGGAAAAGGTGCCAAGCAGCTGCTTTGCTTTCACGACGAGCGTCATTCCGGGTCAATCCTCCTGCCGGCGATGCGCGAGAGGAATTCCGAGGCAAGCAAAGCGACCATCGAAATGGCGACGGCGACGAGTGTCAGCCGCAGGGCACCGGCATCACCGCCCGGGACCTGCGTGAAGGAGTAGATCGCCGAAGAAATGGTCTGTGTTTCCCCGGGGATGTTGGAGACGAACGTGATGGTTGCCCCGAACTCCCCCATCGCCTTGGCGAAGGAAAGGATCATTCCGGCGATGATCCCGGGCAATGTCAGCGGCAACGTGATCGTCATGAAAACCCAGAGCGGGCTGGCTCCCAGCGTGCCGGCCGCCTCCTCCAGCTTTCGGTCGACCGCTTCGATCGAGAGCCGAATGCTACGCACCATCAAGGGGAAGGCCATCACCGCGCAGGCGAGTGCCGCACCTGTCCAGCGAAACGAAAAGACGATGCCGAAATACTGGTCGAGAAAACTGCCGATCGGTCCGCGACGCCCAAAGAGGATCAGCAAGACGAAGCCTGTGACGACAGGGGGAAGGATCAGCGGCAGGTGAACGACCCCATTCAGGATCGACTTACCCCAAAACCGTCCGCGCGCCAGCAACAGGGCGACTCCGATACCGAATGGCAGGCTCGCCAGCATCGCGACCACTGACACGCGCAGGCTGAGCAAGATCGCCGTCCATTCATCATTGCTCAGGCCGAGTGCGTCCAAGCCATTCTCTCCAAAATAGAAGGCCCGTCCGAGCGGGCCTTCTCACGCTATGTCTTCATGCGAAAAATCGCAATCATTTCAAGATGGTGAAGCCCTGCTCGGTAAAGAAATGAGCGGCTTTTTCCGACTTCAGGAAGTCCAGGTAGGCCGCAGCATCCGGATTCTTGCTCTCTGAGAGAATGGCGATCGGATAAATGATCGGCGGATGCGAATCCGCCGGGAAAGTGCCGACAACGGCAACGCCGGCGTCCGCGGAGGCATCGGTCTGATAGACGATGCCATAGGGAGCCTCACCGCGCGATACCAACGCGAGCGCGGCACGAACGCTTTCAGCGCCGGCGACCTTGGCTTCAACCGAGGGCCACACGCCAAGCGCTTCAAGCGCAGCCTTGCCGTACTTGCCGGCCGGAACCGACTTCACCTCGCCCATGGCAAGCTTGCCGTCTCCGAGCAGCGCGGCAAGATCGAAGCCCTTCAAGATCTCGACCGGTTTGGCGTGATCCTTGGCTGCGACAAGCACGATCTTGTTACCCAGCAGATTGGACCGGCTGTCGGACTTGATCAGATTCTTTTTCGCAAGGTAGTCCATCCAGTCTAGATCGGCGGAGATGAAGATGTCCGCAGGTGCGCCGCCTTCGATCTGCTTAGCAAGTGCAGAGCTCGCAGCGTAGGAAGCAACAGCCTCCTTACCACCCTCTTTCGCCCAAGCGGCATTCGCCGCGTCGAGAGCATTCTTCAGGCTGGCCGCCGCGAAAACAGTAACCTTCTCCGCAGCCGCGGCAGGTGTCGCGGCGACACCCAGAAAGGCGGCCGAAATGGCGGCGGCGGCGAATTTGATCCATTGGCGGCGACTGCGCATGATATCTCCCCGAGTTCGAAATATTCGCAGAGATATAACGTCGCCAGCGCCTTGGCTAGCGCTATATTTACACAAGCATAACCCTCCGGCTCGCCGATCAACCTCAGACTTCACGCATTCGTGAATCGCATATCTAAGCACCATCGGCTCACAAAATCGCAGAAATGGCCCTGTGATTTTAGGGTAAGATCCTCCAAGGGTTTGAAATTTCTGCAAAAGTAGCCAAGATTGCGAAATAATTAGGCAAGAAAGGAGAGGTCTCGGCCCGGAGCCATGCTTGTATCACATTGCTGCAATGCAATGAACCCGGTTCAAAAATCCGGCGACTATGATACAACACACGCATCGAACGGCGATCTCCTCCTCCCAAAGCCGTTGGATATGGATCGGCAACACTCCTCCTCCCAGTTGTCGATCAAGTTTATGAAGCCCGACGGATCTCCTCCCCCGTCGGGCTTTTCATTTGTCAAACCTCGGAAAAATCGAATTATCTGATGGTGCCGTTCGTGGCGCGGATGGCGGTCGAGCTGTGGCCGGAGCGCGGACCGTGTATGAAGGTCCAGGCTGGCGCTCGGCGCTTCCAGAGCGCGCGGGAATCGTCCTCGTCAACGCGGGCGAAATCAAACGTCCTCGCCATCTTCGATGAAAGGAACGACAGAGTGGAGCCGGGGCGGTCAATCACGGCAATCGGAAATGTGTTGACGATGTCCTGCCAGCGTTGCCACTGATGGAAAGTCTTCAGGCTGTCCGCCCCCATGATCCAGATAAAGTGGACATGCGGATTGCGCGCTTTGACGCGAGCCAGCGTGTTTGCCGTGAAGCTTGTCGCGAAATCGCGCTCGAATGCTGTGACCTTGATCGAGGGATGGCGGGCAAGCCGCTCGCTCAGCGCTATGCGTTCGGCAAGCGGCAACAGATGGCGTCGATCCTTGAGCGGATTGCCCGGAGTGACAATCCACCACAACTGATCGAGGCCGAGCCGCTTGATCGCGATTTCAGCCACCAGCGCATGTCCGTCATGCGGCGGATTGAAGGAACCGCCGAAAAGACCGACGACCATGCCGCGCTCCGTATGCGGCATGCGAAGATAACGTCGGTCGACTTCGTCGTTGATCACGTCAGGGCCGGGTCTGTCCGGTGCCGTGCACCCGATACTTGAATGATGTCAGCTGCTCGACGCCGACGGGGCCGCGGGCGTGCATCTTGCCGGTCGCGATGCCGATCTCCGCACCCATTCCGAACTCGCCGCCATCAGCAAACTGGGTCGACGCGTTGTGCAACAGGATCGCGGAATCGACCTCGGTGAAGAACCGCTCCACCACATCAGGATCGTCGGCAATCACTGCCTCGGTGTGGTTGGAGGAATAAGTCTGGATATGCTGGATCGCCTCGGAAATGCCGTCGACAATGGCAACCGAAACGATCGCATCCAGATATTCCGTCGACCAATCCTCCTCGGTGGCGGCCTTCGCGCCAGGCATTGCCTGAACAACCTCAGCCGAACCGCGAATCTCGCAACCGGCTCCCGCGAGGGCCTCCAGCAGCGGGCGAAGATGGGTCTTGGCAACGGCCCGGTCTACGAGGATCGTTTCCACCGCACCGCAAATACCCGTGCGCCGCATCTTGGCGTTGACGACAATCTCCTTGGCCATGCCGAGATCGGCCGACGCGTCCACATAGATATGGCAAAGCCCTTCAAGGTGCGCAAAGACAGGCACCCTTGCCTCGTTCTGAACACGCGCAACAAGACTCTTGCCGCCCCGTGGAACGATAACGTCGATCGTACCATCCAGTCCGCGCAACATCGCGCCAACGGCAGCGCGATCGGTCACCGGCACGAGCTGAATTGCATGCTCCGGGAGTCCGGCAGCCTTCAGGCCCTGAACGAGGCAGGCATGGATTGCCTGCGACGAACGCCGGGAATCGGAACCGCACCGCAAAACGACTGCATTGCCGGCTTTCAAGCAGAGCGCACCAGCATCCGCCGTGACGTTCGGACGGCTCTCGAAAATCACGCCGATGACGCCGAGCGGCGTGCGGACGCGCTCGATCTTCAGGCCATTCGGCCGTTCCCACGCCGCGATTACTTCGCCGACCGGGTCCTTCAAAGCAGCAATCGCGCGAATGCCTTCAGCCATCTCGGCGATGCGCTTGTCGGTCAGCGTCAGACGATCGACAAAGGATGCGAGCATCTCGGTGCCGGCGACATCCTTCAGATCCTTGGCATTTTCGGAGAGGATATGATCCCTGTTGGCGAGGATCGCATCTGCCATAGCATTCAATGCCCTGTTCTTCGCCTCGGTGGATGCGAAGCCCAACGGTCGCGCCGCAGCCTTGGCCTTGCGGCCGATGTCATTCATCAGCGCGTCAATGTCAGGGCTCTGCGCAACAGTATCAAGCATAGCTTGTGTCCTTCTTCTGCCTTTCCGATTTCGAACCGATCTGCGACGTCATCACCATGTCGTCGCGATGGATCATTGCCGCGCGTCCCGCGTAACCGAGGATTGCCTCGATCTCCGTCGATTTGCGACCAGTGATCTGCCGTGCCTCTTCGGCATCATAGCCAGCAAGCCCTCGCGCGATCTCGCGGCCCTGGGGCCCCACAATCGCCACCGTATCGCCGCGGCTGAAAAGCCCGATAACCTTGCGAACACCTGCAGGAAGCAGGCTCTTGCCGGCGCCGAGCGCAGCAACGGCGCCCTCATCGACGTGAAGTTCGCCCGCCGGCTGCAACTGTCCGGCAATCCAAGTCTTTCGTGCCGTGACGGGCGTCCTTGAAGGGGCAAACCACGAGGACCGCGCCCCATTCTCGATTGCCGAGAGCGGGCTGTCTGTCTTGCCGGACGCAATGATCATTGCACAGCCGGCCGTCG
This sequence comes from Rhizobium sp. YTU87027, assembly GCF_050644135.1. Lineage (NCBI taxonomy): Bacteria > Pseudomonadati > Pseudomonadota > Alphaproteobacteria > Hyphomicrobiales > Rhizobiaceae > Rhizobium > Rhizobium sp. YTU87027. Next base: position 3,317,173 of record NZ_CP098440.1, read on the forward strand.
TCGCGATCTTGCCGGCATCGATCTTGGTGCGCATACCGCCACGCGACAGCTCGGACGCGGCACCGCCAGCCATGGCTTCAATCTCAGGCGTGATCTCAGCGATCGTGGCCAGAAACTCCGCCTGCGGATCGAGGTGCGGCGGCGCCGCATAGAGGCCATCGATATCCGACAGCAGGATCAGCAGATCGGCGCCGGTCATCGTCGCAACACGGGCGGCGAGGCGATCGTTGTCGCCGTAGCGAATTTCGCTGGTGGCAACGGTATCGTTCTCGTTGATGATCGGCACGGCACCGATCTTCAAAAGTTGGTTGATGGTGGCGCGCGCGTTCAGATAGCGGCGACGCTCTTCCGTGTCGCCGAGCGTCAGCAGAATCTGGCCAGCGACGATCTCATCGCGCGACAGGCTTTCTGACCAGGCGCGCGCCAAGGCGATCTGGCCGACGGCCGCCGACGCCTGGCTTTCCTCCAGCTTCAGCGCGCCGGAAGGCAGGTCCAGCACCGAACGACCGAGCGCGATGGCACCCGAGGAAACGACGAGGACGTCAACGCCCTTGGCTTTCAGCGCCGCAATATCGCGGCACATTGCATCCAGCCATGCCTTCTTCAGACCCGTCTTGCGATCGACAAGGAGAGCCGAGCCAATCTTGATAACGACGCGGCGATAGCGCCCAAGCGACTTACGCGTCGTCATTGGCCTCGCCTTCATCTTCCGACACCATATCGCGGTGGCGAAGCTTCGGTGCCTTGGCAAGCTTTTCCGCCGCGCCGGCATTCGCCTCGACGATGATATCGCGTAGGGCACGCAACACTTCCGTCATGCCCTTGCCCGTCGCTGCGGAAATCTGGAACGGTGTCTTGCCGCAGGCCTTAGCAAGTTCCTTCATCTTCTTCTTCAGCGTGTCGTCGTCGAGAACATCGATCTGCGACAGAGCGACGATCTCAACCTTGTCGCCAAGGTCGCCGCCATACGCCTCGAGTTCGCGGCGGACGGTCGTGTAAGCTTTACCAACCTTTTCCTCCTGCGAAGACACGAGATGCAGCAGTACGCGTGTGCGCTCGACGTGGCCAAGGAAGCGGTCCCCGATCCCGACGCCCTCATGTGCGCCTTCGATCAGCCCCGGAATATCGGCAAGGACAAATTCCTGCCCGTCGACGGTCGCGACACCGAGGTTCGGGTGCAGCGTCGTAAAGGGGTAGTTCGCAATCTTCGGTCGGGCGCGGGTGACGGCTGCGAGGAACGTGGACTTGCCGGCATTCGGCAATCCAACAAGGCCCGCATCGGCAATCAACTTCAGATGCAGCCAGATCGTCTTTTCCTCGCCGGGAAGACCGGGATTGGCCCAGTCCGGCGCCTGATTGACCGAGGATTTGAAGTGCGCATTGCCGAAGCCGCCATTGCCGCCCGCGGCGAGCCGGAAGCGCTGTCCTTCTTCGGTCAGATCGCAGATCAGCGTCGCCCTGTCTTCCTCGAAGATCTGCGTGCCGACAGGCACCTTGAGCGCCACGTCGTCACCATTGGCGCCGGTACGGTTCTTGCCCATCCCATGCATGCCGATCTTGGCCTTGAAGTGCTGCTGATAACGGAAGTCGATCAGCGTATTGAGACCGTTGACCGCCTCGACCCACACATCACCGCCGCGTCCGCCGTCGCCACCATCAGGGCCGCCAAACTCGATGAACTTCTCGCGCCGGAACGAGACACTGCCCGCGCCGCCGTCTCCGGACTTGATATAGACCTTTGCTTCGTCGAGAAATTTCATCTTACTTCCATTGTGCAGTGGCAGTTCATCGCCCCTCTTGCCGCTTTCGATATAGGCGGTTCAATCGGAGGTCAAAGGATTATCGTGAAGTTTGCGAGCTATAACATACAGTACGGCTTCGGTCTTGATGGCATCTACGACCTCGACCGAATCGCTGCGAGCCTTAAGGGCGCTGACATCATCGCGCTCCAGGAGGTGACCCGGGGCTTCGTCCGCAACGATTATGCCGACATGGTCGCGGACCTGGCGGCGCTTTTTCCCAACCATTTCTGGGTCTATGGACCGGCTTGCGACCTGTATCTCGAGGAGGCGTCGGAAGGCTGGCCGCCGCGCGGAACCCGCTTCCAGTTCGGAAACATGGTGCTCTCGCGCTGGCCGATCGTCTCGACCCGAACGCTGCTTCTGCCGCGCAGCCGAACGATCTCCAGGATCAATCTCCAGCGTGGCGCGACCGAGGCCGTTATCGAGACGCCTGCCGGCGCGCTGCGCGTCTATTCGGTGCATCTCGATCATGTCTCCATCGACGAGCGCAGCCGGCAGCTTTCTCATCTGAACGAGCGCATAAATGCCTTCGTGTCCGAAGGCGGATCGCTTACGGGTGGCAAAGAATTCGATATCAGCGATCCGCCGTTGCCCGAGGACTACATCGTGATGGGCGACTTCAACATGACGCCGGAATCGCCGGAATATTGCATTTTTGCCGGCGCCAGCGACGGCTATTACGGCCGTGTCCAGCGTATCGGCACGCCGATTGACGCATTTGCGGTGTTGAGGGCCCACACGCCCGGCAGCTACAGCTGGATGGATCCCAAGGATCACGGCAAACGCATGCATCTCGACTACTGTTTCGTCAGTTGCGGCCTCGCGGGCCGCCTGAAATCCGTGAAGATCGACACAAATTCGGTCGGCTCCGATCACTTCCCTGTCTGGGCAGAGATCGATGGCTAGGGTTGAGGCGTCCCGACACATCGGGACGCCTCCTTTTCATCTCAAGCGATCCTAGCCTGTTGCAGGGCGCCCGGCTTCAGTATCGTCTCGACATGCGTAACCATGGTGTTGCGCGCGTAGCTGTAGATTTCGCTGCAACCGGTCATCCGGAAGCCGAGCTTTTCCTGCAGTTTCAGCGAAGCCGGGTTATCGGCAAAGACGCCGGAATGAACCACCGTCTCGGGCATACGGCGCGAAAACCGCTCCAGAACAGCCGATACCGCCTCGCTCATATAGCCGCGCCGCCAGTAGTAGCGGTTCAGCCAGTAACCGAGGTGCCATAGACCATGGCGAAGCTCGATGGCGACGACGCCGATATGGGCGTCGTCACCAGCAGTGATGGCAAACTGCCAGTCGGGCATGCCGCCCGCCGTCACCGGCACCAGCCAGTCGAGCGCGTCCTGCCTGTCGTAAGGCGCAGGGACGCGCGCGAGCATGCGGGTAACGGCAAAGTCGGACAACGTGTCGGCGATCGCATCTGCATCGCTCAGCCTGTGCGGGCGGAGCACCAGCCGGTCCGTTGCAATGACCGGCAACGGACCGGGCGTCATCGACTGGCTCCTGGGTCTTTGAAGACTGATCGCGTTCATAGGACGCTCCCCCAGCTTCTCAGCGACATCCAGGTCTTGCGGTCGAGCCTGTACCACTCGACCGGCACGTTGCTGCCGAGCGCCAGCGATGCCGCCAGCCCCGATCCCTGGAACTGGAAACCGCACTTCTGGATGACTCGCCGCGAAGCGACGTTCATCACCCGGCACCGGGCATCGATCTGATCGACATCCTGCCGCGTGCGGAAGACCATATCGACCAGAGCATGGCATGCCTCAGTCATAAAGCCTTGATTCCAGTAAGGTTCTCCAAGCCAGTAACCGATCTCGACGGTTCGCCCGTCGAGATGCGGTTCGACCCCACAGCACCCGATAAAGGCGCCGTTTTCGGCCTTGGTGATCGCATAGACGCACTTGCCAATCTCGCCGTTTTTCGTGCGTCGCACGAAGTCGGCGGCATCATTGGCCGTGTACGGGTGCGGCATACGCGACACCATGGTGGCGACTTTGGCGTTGTTGGCAAGATGGGCAAGGGCGTCAATGTCTTCTTCGTGCGGCGCGCGCATAACGAGTCGCTCCGATAGTAAGACAGGGCAATCGGTCCTTAACCGCTCCGGCCTCAGCCGTTCCTTGGGAGACCGCTGGTCTTCCCGGGGAGACCACGATTGGCCTTCCCTCAACAATTCGCCTTGCATGTTCAGTCCTCCTTCGTTGGACAAGAAAAAAGGGGAGATGGCGCCCCATCTCCCCTGTTTTCTGGACTGAACCTGATACGCTCAGCCGGGTCGATGAGACGCCGGCTGTTTTAGAGCGCTACCGGCTTATTCCGCTGCTTCCGCTTTCGGCATTACAGACACGTATACGCGACCGTTGGCCTTCGTTCGGTAGTTCACATTGCCGGCGGTAAGAGCAAAGATCGTGTGATCCTTGCCGAGGCCGACGTTGGAACCCGGATGCCACTGCGTACCACGCTGACGCACGATAATGTTGCCTGCGATGACGGCTTCGCCACCGAACTTCTTCACGCCAAGGCGCTTGGATTCGGAATCACGACCGTTGCGCGACGAACCGCCAGCTTTTTTGTGTGCCATTGGTGTTCTCCTTTAAACCTTAAAGTCCCGTGATCTTACTTGGCAGCCACGATGTCCGTGATGCGGACAACCGTGTGATGCTGACGGTGGCCGCGCGAACGCTTCGAGTTCTGACGACGGCGCTTCTTGAAGGCGATGACCTTCTTGCCGCGGTTGTGCTCGACCACTTCGGCCTTGACGGAAGCGCCCTTGACGAAGGGAGCACCAATCGCAGCGTCGGCGCCTTCGCCGATTACGAGGACTTCGGTGAATTCAATTGCGTCGCCAGCGGTTGCTTCAAGCTTCTCGATGGTCAGCACGTCGTTTGCCGCCACCCGGTACTGCTTACCGCCGGTCTTGATGACTGCGAACATTTTTTATCCTTTCATGTTCGTTCCGGCTCATACCCGCCAAACAAGCAGGTGGCCGTCTTTTTATCAGTCGAGGTTAAGCAGGGATTTCAGAGGCTTTCGCCCAGAACTCTCGCTGCCGGTGATCCGCCTGCGCGAGCGCGAAACGGGCAGGCGCGGACTTATCCACACCTATTGCGAAGCCGAGATACGCGAGGCCCAAAACACTGTCAAGGCAAAAGGATGAAAAGCTTTGAGATTTCGTCTTGCCAGCCCGTCATTCTGTCGCTATGTAGCCCACCGCGCCGAACAAGCGCCGACCAGACCGCGGAGAGGTGGCAGAGTGGTCGAATGCACCGCACTCGAAATGCGGCATACCTGCAAGGGTATCGTGGGTTCAAATCCCACCCTCTCCGCCATAAATCCCTCGGAATGCCAAGGTTTTCCGGCCTCTATTACGATACCCCTAAAAATTGGATTCTAGTGCCGGAATCGGCTGCAGCCACGCTCTCGGCACTTCGCTTGCTCGTGGACTGACGCCAGGCGTCAACTCGATCAGCTGCAAGCAAATTTGATGTCCGATGCCGTTAGGCCGTTCCGGCAGACTTGATCCCCGGGCCGCCCATCGTTCTTGGTGGAAAGCGCATATGCCGTAGAGACGGCGGCGTTGGCATTTCGTTCTATTGCTGCCATGAAGTGTAAGGTCTCAGGAATTGGTAGCAAAATGAGTCGCCCGCTTACGCTTTACATGGACGAGACGGGAAATCGCCACCCGGACAAGAAGTCGGACGCCTCTCGACAGGGGCGTGATTGGTTTGGATTCGGTGGTATTCTCGTGAAGGGTGAGGATAACGATGAGGTGCGCGCGCTTCGTCAATCCTTTGCAGAGAAATGGAAGCTTGGTGATAATCCGGCCCATATCACTGACATGCTTTCTGAACACAAAAAATTTGCGTGGCTGGGAAGGGTATCTCAGTCACAGCGCGACGAGTTCTGGGATGACTGGCGGAAGGTGTTGTGCCGAGCCCCGGTGATGGGATTGGGTTGCGTTGTTGATAGGCCGGGCTACGTCGCTCGAGGATATCTTAAGAAGCATGCCGATGCGTGGAGGCTTTGCCGCAGCGCATTTGACATCACCGTCGAGCGTGCGGTCAAAATTGCGAGGCTAGAGGGTCGAAAGCTTCATGTCGTGTTCGAGCAAGATGCGGCGATCAATGAGAGTATCACTAACTACTTCAAGAACTTGAAGGAGAATGGGCTGGAGTTCGATGCTAGCAATAGCGCAAAATATGAGCCGCTAACTCAGGCAGATTTCGCTGAGACGCTTGGTAGAATACAGCACAAGCCCAAAGCGCACCCGGTGCTTCAGCTCGCAGACAGCTACATCTATGCAATGTCGCGTCATGCCTACGATAAAAAGTTCGCGCTGTATCGCCATCTCCGGGACGCGAAACGAATCGCCGACTTTGCACTCGAGAACGAGCATCTGCCGCACATGGGCGTGAAATACTACTGCTTTGATTAAAAACGAAAAAACCGGGCTAAACCCGGTTCTTCGCGGCCCCCATACGGTGAACCTGAAAGGCTTGCGCCTCGAAAGCGAAAATAGTCATTAGAGTCTTACTGTCAAGTTAACGGTGGAGATTTTTTTCCTGGCCGCAAGCTTGAGGGGTAAGGATGCTGCGCCAAGCAGCTCTTGGGGCGCATCTATAGGTATCTAATAAAATAGCATCATAGAGGTTGTCGTTGTCGCCTTCGTTGCGACGCTGCAGCCTATCGTCTGATGCATTCAGAAAAACGTCGCCTTCGCGTTACCGTCGAGCATTCCATGATGCCAATCGCGTGCCAACGATGTCGCTGAGAAACAGCACGGACGACATGACCGCCGCATTGGCCGCCCAGTAATTGAGGGTATTGATCAATGTGTTGGCATCCGGCCCGCTAGCTTTTGTCGCTATCGCGGAGCTGGCAAGCCACCACATACCACTGATGACGGCCGCCAGAGTTCCATAAATCTTCAGCGACTTTGATAGATGATTAAACCAGTCGGGCCAGAAAAAGGCGAGCAGCAAGCAGAGCAAGAAGATTATCAATGATAGATAAACAATAAACACATTTTCCTCTTGGTAGTATTTGGAGTTCCCTGCATCGCACAGATGCCTAAGGCTGATGACGAATAGTCCGCAGAGTTTAACAATACCTTTCAGAGGCCTCGACAGTCTCTCGCCGACGATGCGGATCTAGGTGTCTAGTGGTCCTTGGCTCCCCGCTCGGGGTATCCTACGCGTGTTCGACGCACTAGAGAGGATTGACATGGCGACAATTCGAAAACTTAGAGGACGCTGGCAAGCCCAGGTGCGTCGGCGTGGTATGAAGCCCCGCTGCAAGTCGTTCGACAGCAAGCTCGAAGCTGAGAAATGGGCACGCGACCTGGAGGCCCAGGTCGATCGCTTCGGTGCTGCACCCGATACCAGGATCCTCGAGAGCACGACACTCGGCGAATTGCTGGAGCGCTATCAGCGTGAGGTTTCACCGACCAAGCGGGGTTCTATCCAGGAGATCCAGAGGATCGATGTTCTGCGACGTCACGAGCTGGCTTACCGGACCATGATCGGACTGAGCCAGCAGGACATCGCTTCGTTCCGTGACGAGCGCTTGCGTTCGGTAGCTCCATCGACGGCCGTCCGTGAGCTTGCGATCCTCAGCCATGTCATCGAGGTGGCGATCCGCGATTGGGGGCTACCGCTCAGCCGCAATGTGGTGAAGCTTGTGCGCCGTCCGGTCATCCGGAATGAGCGCAGCCGCCGGCTGACGGGCGACGAGGAACAGCGTCTGCTGGATGGCTGCGACGCCGGACAGATCTCATTCCTCAAGACGCTCGTCATTCTCGCGATCGAGACCGGGATGCGCCGAGGGGAGATCTTGGGACTGATGTGGTCAGATATTTCGCATAATCGCCGGGTGATCACATTGACGATGACAAAAAACGGCTCCGGACGCGAGGTTCCGCTGTCTCAGCGGGCGTTCCAGGCTCTTGTAGAGTGGAAGGAACGAGCAGAGGTAGATCAATCTACCGTCTTCCCAACGACAGCCGGTGCACTCGAACAAGCCTGGCGCCGTTTGCTGGCTCGGTCGGACGTCAAGGCGTTGCGTTTCCATGATCTGCGTCACGAAAGCGTCAGTCGAATGTTCGAGCGTGGTTTGAACATGATTGAGGTAAGCAGCGTCTCCGGTCACAAGGAGCTCCGGATGCTAAAGCGCTACACCCATCTCAGCGCAGATGCCCTGGTCGGACGTCTCGGATAGATTATGCTCGACAACAACACGCATAGGAAGGTTGCAAAAAGTTGAAACTCGCCATATGATTGTGACAAAAGTGACAACTTTTGAGACTACATGCCACATGAGATGTCAACTTTTCATCCATTCCTGTGCTCAAAATCGCCGATTTGGTTGCGCTAAGTTGACAGAGCTTTACGTTTGGTTGGCACTTTTGCGCCGAAATCATGGTTTTCCCGAAAGTGTCAACTTGAGTGAAATCTAAAATGCGATTAGCACCGGCGACACATCTGAGCGGCTGAGGTGGTCGGTTATCGTTCATCTGAAACCGCGCGGAACACAGTAACCGATCGTTCACCACCATTGCCGGAAGCCTTGCCTGGTCGCACCGAAAACGTATTCAGCTCCCTTATCCTGGAGGCTCTCAAGAATGACTGCCGAGCGCGCTCAGCCAGCTCTTAAGTCAGGCTCATTGTCTCAAGGGACACCGTCGGGGGCTGGGATATTCACTGGCCGTCGCCAACATGGACGATGCTAATTTCCGCGCCGTCATTCTCTCTGCAGTCTGGTGGTGACCGCTAACCTCCCTTGCCCGCGAGAGCTGGGCTTCCTTATCGCTGACTTGGTGTCGTTGCCGAAATGGAGGTCCTAGAAAAAGGCAATGCGCTCGATGGGGATGGCTTTTGGGTTCACCGAATTCCGACGACCAAACCTCCCATGCCGGGAAATTGACACAGCGGCTTGCCGGCAGGCTTTTGGGGCTAATCAGCTCATTAATCACAAACCATCACGGATCGCGCCAGCACGCATCCTCGAGTCGGCAAGACACACCAGGCTCGCACTCCTTTAAATTCCGAATGCGGCGAAGCCGGAGCTAGCTGCCGCAGGTAAGCGGAGGGCGATAGGCGCTGTCTCCGTTTCCCGGGCAGGGTCACGCTTTGTGCGGTCTCTCTCCATATCTATACCTTTGTAAATATTAATATAAGGGAGAAACAGCACAAAGCGTGACTGGAAGAAAATGGGCGCTCCGGCTCAGGACCTGGCTATAACTAAGTTAGACGCAGAAAGGAGCGCGCTCTATGCACGAAGTAGATATCGAACACTCTTCCGGAGAAGAAGGCGGATCACCGGTTTTGGATGGCGGACGGCTTCGTCTTCAGCCCGCGTCGGCGCTGCGGCATGCTATTGACGAATGGCAGAAGCGCCTAGCGGAATTTCAGCGCAGCAATCCCAACCCTATTGCGCTTGCGTCGGCGGCGGAGTCGCGCAGGATTTATCGTTTGAGGAGGGAGGCGGAGGGCAAGACTGTCCGCCCCTACAACTACCACGACCACGAACCTTGGAAGTTCGGCGAAACTCATGAGAGTCGTGAACGTCGCCTTCATCGCGACAGAGCCCGCGCCAAGCGTGGTGTAGACGAAACGAGCGTCCGCTCTTGGACTGATCTTTCTTCGATGTCAGACGAGGAGAAAGCTGTCCACCGGCGGAGGTTGGCTGCTGAACGGAAGGCCCGTGAACGCGAGCGTGCGCGGCTTTCGCTGAGCGCGAATGGTGCCAATGCCGACGGCTCAAGCGAAACCGTCGGCGGAGATGTCGACTGGAACATGTTCTAAAGGAAGAATGCGATGATCAGCGAAGAATTGAGTGCGAGAGTTAGGGCAATGGCCGAGAAGTATCGCCAGCGGGAACTGGATTTTCTGGAGATGCTCGGAAAGATTCCGAACCACGTGCCGGAGCCGCGGAAGCCGCGGATTCGGGTAAAGGCGATTTCTCAGGCCTGGTCTCGTCCTGCGGAGTCATAGGCCCGTGTCCTCGGGGTGTAGAACGCCCGGCTTCATCCCCCGTATGAGGGTGCGGGGATGGACCTTAAAGCGTTGGGCAAGCTCGTCGATCGAGACTTTATCGATTATGAAGGCGTCTCGTGCCTCGAGAATCTGTTCTTGTGTGAGCGCTGGTCGCCGCCCGATCAAACTGCCCCTGGATCGCGCGGCGGACATCCCCGCCTTGGTTCGTTCGCTGATGATGGAGCGCTCGAATTCGGCCATCGCCGCCATGATGTGGAATGTCAGCCGTCCGCCGGAGGTGGATGTGTCAATGGCCTCATTAAGCGAACGGAATTCGACCTCTCGCTTTCCAAGATCGTTAATAACCTGGATCAAATCTATCAGCGACCGGCCGAGCCGATCTAGCCGCCAAACCACCAGCATGTCGCCGCCCTCTGCTATGCTCAACGCTTCAGCAAGACCAGGCCGATCAAAAGTCGAGCCCGAAATGCCCTGATCGGTGAACACGAGCTCACAGTCATTCGCCTCCAGAGCCTTCAAGGAGGTCCAGGTGCTGCTCGTTCGTTGAGACCCGAGCGTATCCAATTTTCCGCATAACATGCCTTCAATTCCATGACGCCCCATCGGGCATAATACCCGGTAACCCATTGACTTAAAGGAACCTTTTTGTCGGACGCGGGGTTTTATGTAGACCGCTGAAGCGAGCTGAGTAGAAACAGAGGCTTACGGCGGGGCGGATTGGTGAGAGCGAGTTATGGGATAAAGGTTCCCTTTTGTCGGCTAGATTCCCTGGATTTCGCATGAGACTTCACGTCGCGCTTTTCGCCTTAGCAATCGCCTCAAGCGCTCCTGCTATAGTTTGCGCGCAAGAAGCAAGCGTCTACCTCTTTCTCAACGAGGATACCGCAGAGATCAAGCTTGACGGTCTCAATGTAAGATTGCGAGCCGAGCTAACGGACAAGGATCTTTCGGAGCGCGAATTCATGCGCACGCCGCGCGTTTGGTTGACTTGCTACGATAGCGGCCGCCAAGTTATGTCGATCGACACCGCTGATGATCTCGACCCCTGGCCTTCAATTGGCGACGATCACGATGTCGATGTGGACGCAAGGCTCGTTTCTCAGGCAGGTTCCTTTCCGGAGCTCCAAACCAGGCTGAACGCCTCGCGTGTTACCCACCTCATGACCATCAGTATCGACGTCACCGGCCATGCCGAAGATATAGCGCGCTCGTGGATGCAGGGTTTCCCTATTAAGCTGAAGGCGTCGCCAGGTGGAGGGCTGAAGGATCTCGACCTTGTCATCTTTTCCGAAGCCAGGAGCCAGATATTCCGCACAAACGCTGCAGCGCTAGTTCGTGGATGTGAAGCGCTCAAAGGAGATTAATCGGCTTAAGGTTGATTAGGGGCGTGGATCTTCAGCTACGGCCACTTTTCGATAGCAGCGAGCAGATCTGGTTTGAGATGCCACCGGCGTCACTCGCCGATGAGCCACAGAAGCTCACAGGCGCGATGGGCACGTTGGAAGCTGCGAATCAACGTTTGCGACCACCGAGCCAGCCAATGAGCACCTCTGAGTCAAAGAACACATACTGCGCGCTAGACCGACGGCTCCACCTTCTCCCAGCCCAGCATGTGTTCATTCTTGTCGAGCCAGTCCTTCCGCACCGCCCAGTCCGGCAACACGCGCCCAACGAGATCCCAGAATTCCGGCTCGTGGTTACGGTGCTTCAGGTGGCACATCTCATGGACGACTGCATATTCGAGCACGGGCTTCGGCGCGAAGATCAGGTGCCAATTGAGGTTGATCTGTCGGTCCTGGCCGCAGCTGCCCCACATGTGCTTCTGGTCTTTGATTTGCACGCCGCGCGGCTTCAACCCATGGCGTTCGCCATGTCGGCGAACGAAGTCGCGGGCGTCGTCGCGCACGCGGCGTTTCAGCCAGAGCCGGAGAGCGCTCTCGATGATGGCGTCGGACGATTCCTGAGACAGGTCGGCGGGCTTGCGGATCTGAAAACCGTTGCGGAAGCTGACCTCGACCAGGGAGCCGTCGAAAGGCTCGATGGTGAGCCTCGTCATCCGGCCACGATAGGGGATCTTGGCGCCGGTCACGAATTGGTAGACGCGTGTCTGCGCTCTTGCGCGCTCCGCCATGTGCTGCACGGTCTCGATGATCCAAGCGCGCCTGCGGTTCAGCACGGCGCTGATCTGCTCGTCGGTGGCTTCCTCCGGCACCAGGAGCTCGAAGGATTTTGGCGTGACGCTGAGGCTCGCCTTGCGGGCCCTGGGCGATCGCCGCAGGGTGTATTCGATTTCTTGGCTGCCGATGTGATAGACGGCCATGTCACTGTCCCGCGAAATGCTTGAGCGCGTAGGCCTCCACCTCCTCCGGGATCTCCCTGAGCTGCGTCAGGCCGGCCAGGTGCGCCATCGAGCGCACCTGCTGGCGCAGGCTCTTGCGCAGACCGTCCTTCTGCCACCAACCTGATGGAGCGGTCACGGGGTCGGTGTAGAGCCCCTCCAGACGGATCGCCAGAGCCTCGCCCTCCGGCTGGGAGGTGAAGCCGTTGAGGATCTGCAGGATGCCATAGGCGCCGGGCGACAGGCCCGCCTCGACATGGGCGGCATCTTCGGCGGTGATGTCCTTCGCCAGTTCCTCCGCAGCCTTGAGCTTCTCCGACCAGGAGAGCTGCGCGCTTTCGAGCTTTTCCAAGAGCTGGCGCAGCCGTTCGGAGAATTTGCCATATTGGTGCGGGCTATCGTCGATCCGCTCGGTGACGGTCTTGCGCAGCTCCGTCGTCTTGCGGATCGCTGCCGTCATCAGGTCTTCCTCGGTCTTGCCCTCAGGATCGAAATCCCCCCAGAACTCCGGATCGGTGATATGGCGCAGCTTGACGGTGACGCTAAGGCCCGTTGCCTCCAGATGCTTTTCCAGCATCTCGCGGATCTTCTCGCTGTAGTTCATCTGGTCGAAGGCCTGGCGCTTTTCGAAGTGCTGGGTGCCATAGAGCAGGAAGTTAGCGACCCACTTTAGGTCGGCGGTGAACTCCAGAACGCTCGGGTCCGGGCTCAGCGTCTCATAGAGCGCGATGAAGCTGCGGGCCTTCGCCTTGAAGTCGAACCATTTGTCCTCGGTGCCGAGCAGCTTCACGAAGGTATCGTATTCGGCCTTCAACGCGTCCTTGTCGCTCGCCTTGCGTTTCAGCGGCTTCATCAGCGCGGTGACGGCAGAATGCGCAGCCCGCAGCTGATTGCGCAGATCGTCCAGGTCGCGCATGGCGTTCCTCACGTCATCGGCGCGATAGGAGGATAGCGCCTCCTCAAGATGGCCGGAGACACCGATGTAATCAACGATCAGCCCGTTGCGCTTCCTGGCGTCAGAAACGCGGTTAGTTCGGGCGATCGCTTGCAGTAGGCCGTGTTCCTTGAGCGGCTTGTCGAGATACATGACACTTTCGATCGGGCAGTCGAAGCCGGTCAAGAGCTTGTCGCAGACGATCAGGAACTGCGGATCATCGCCCTTGCGACCGAATGCCTTCTTGGCCAGCTTTTCCGCCTCGGCATCCAGATAATGCGCCTTGAGCTCAGTGCGGATCGCCTGTTTGTGGGCATCCTCGCTCGGCTTGCCGTCTTCCTGGTTCATCGAATAGACGCAAGCCGACATGGCATCGGCGCGGGCGAGCGCCTCGGCAGGCTCCATGCCCTCTGCCTCAAGATCCTCGGCAATGACCTTGGTCAGTGCCTGCTTGTAGAGGATCACCGCCTCACGATCGATGGCGACGATCTGCGCCTTGAACCCATCTGGTCGGGCATACTGCTTGAAATGCGTCCAGATATCGTAGGCGATCAGTTCGATGCGGCGCGGATGCTTGACCAGATCCTCGATCTGAACCCCGCGCTTCTTGATCTCGTTCAGCTTGTCGTCGTCCAGCTCAGCAAACCAGGTGTCGAACAGGATGTCGATCTTCGCCTCGTCGATATGCCAGTCGGTCTTGCGACCGGTATAGTAGATCGGCACGGTCGCGCCATCGGCCACGGCGTCGTCGATGCCGTATTTGTCGAGATAGCCTTCTCCCAGCACACCAAAATTCTCGTAGGTGTTCTTGTCATCCTTCTTCACCGGCGTGCCCGTAAAGCCGAAGAAGCGGGCATGGGGCAGCGTGGCGCGCAGATAGGCGCCGAGATCCTTTTCCTGGGTGCGGTGGGCCTCGTCCACCATCACGATCCAGTTTTCGGAATTGGCAATCGCCTCCTTCGAACCCTGGAACTTAAAGATGGTGGAAAGCGCCGTATGCCCGTCTTTGCCGCTGCGGATCAGAGCGTGCAGGTCCTTAATGCTGTCGATCGCCGTCGGGTTCGGCAGGCCGCACGCGACAAAGGTGCCGCTGATCTGGGAATGCAGGTCGACGCGGTCGGTCAGCACCAGAATGTTCGGATTGGTTAGCGCCTCGGACTGGATTGTCCGGTGCGTCTTCAGCTTCAGCGCGGCAAACACCATGGTCAACGATTTTCCGCTGCCCTGGGTGTGCCAGATCAGCCCCTGGCGATGCTTGCCCTCGATGACGCGGTCGACGATGCGGTTGACGGCGCGGAACTGCTGGTAGCGGCAGATCTTCTTGATCGTGCCGGTCTCTGTCTTTTCGAACACGACATAATGCGCGATCAGGTCGAGGAGACGGCTCGGCTCCAGCAGGGACCAGAGACCCTTAGCGAGCGTGTCGGGAAAATCGGCCTCCCGTTTCGGCCAGGGGTCGCGCCACTCAGCAAAGTATTTGGAGCCCGAGCCGCTCGCGCCATAGAGCACCAGCGCGCCGTCGGTCACGATGTTGAACACATTTGAGAAGAACAGGCGCGGAATGTCCTGCTCATATTGCTTGATCTGCTCGAAAGCCTCGCCAGTCTTATCTTTGACGTTCAGCGGGCTTTTCGCTTCGATCACCACCAGCGGAATGCCGTTGACATAGACCACGACATCCGGCCTGCGCGTGTTCTCCGCCTTCACGCGCAGCTGATGCGTCACCGAGAACTGGTTGTTGCGGGGCTCCAGCAAATCGATCACCCGCAGCGTCTGGCGCGTCTCCTGGCCAGTCACCTTGCGAGCATAATCGCCGCGCAGCACCTTCAGCCAGGCCTCGTTGTCGCTGATCACAGCCAGCTCGCCATAGGCTGCCTCGGCCGAGGCGCGGTCGATCCCGTTGATGCGCATCAGCGCGTCGATCAGATGAGGGCGAAACAGAACCTGGTTCTCGCCCTCGCGCAAGGCTGCATGGTCTGCCGGCGCCACGAAGCGATAGCCAATGGCCTTCAGGTGCTCGATCGTCGGGCGCTCGGCAAAATGCCATTCGGGACCGTGGCTCATGGGGCGCTTACTCCGCAGCCATGGGCAGGGCGTCGGTGACGCGCTTGCGGCCGGTGAGCACGTCGGACATCAGGGCGGATTTGCAGTCCTCAAGGCGCGATAAAGTCTTCTCGTTTCTGTGTAGCGCCTCATCCAGCGACCTGAGGGTGGAAGTCAAGCGCAACTGAACCTCTCTGGGAGCCACAGGTATAGGTAGCGCACGAACATCTCCTACTCGCAGATGGCCGACAGTAGAACCGCCAGCCCGCCGGAACATCTCCTGTTTTACTGATCCTGACTGGAGCGCATACAACAGGAAATCGGAGCTCACACGAGATGGATCCGGCCGCATGAACATCATCCGCTGCCCCAGACAAAACGCCATTGCAGGGGCCATGCAGACCTCGCCATATGGAGCCTCTCGCGTGAAAAGAATATCCCCTGCTCTAGGCACTCCCTTCGCCGTCCATTCTTGAAAGCTGTGCTTGTCAGTGAATTGAAGCCCATCATATCGGAAGCGGCCGTTACGAACATTTGGCGTTCGAACAACTGCGTAACCATTTTCGGTCACCGGAGGAGTGCGATTTTTGCAGTCAATGATGCTCTCGCAAATGCTTGAAGCAGGTTCTACCGACCATCCTTTGAAGGTGTCATCCGTAGTTGACCGCCCGACAGCCCGATGTTCTGGGAAGGACGTCGAAAGGATCTCTGAGCGGACCTTTCTCGTCTGCTCGATTACCGCCCGCGTTGCCGCAATGGCCTCATCGACGCTGGACAGGATTTCGGCGATGCGGCGCTGCTCTTGGAGTGGAGGGAGAGGCAGTGTCAGTTTCGACAGATCGCCCCGATTGATAGCATCGAACGTGCTTCCCTGAGATACCGAATGCAACTGCGGCGCGGAGAAGTGTAAGGCGTGCCAGAGAAACGAAGTGTCAACTTTCCGTGCTCTAATTGCCCCGAGCCCTCGTCCGATGACACATCGAAAAGGTGCA
The DNA here is from genome assembly GCF_050644135.1 of Rhizobium sp. YTU87027. Taxonomy (NCBI): domain Bacteria; kingdom Pseudomonadati; phylum Pseudomonadota; class Alphaproteobacteria; order Hyphomicrobiales; family Rhizobiaceae; genus Rhizobium; species Rhizobium sp. YTU87027. The sequence continues at coordinate 3,333,279 of NZ_CP098440.1, forward strand.
ACGTTCAGTTCGCCCACGGGCGCCCGGACGCTTATTAGAATATCTCCTTCTTCGGCCAATCGTGGGCCATTTAACGCCCATCTCCGCGGGATGGGATAACGCTCACCGAACTCGCCGTTTCCTTGAAAAAAAGGCAGACCAATCCCTTGCTCGTTCGTTTCGGATGAGTTCGGGGACTGGCCTAGCGATAAGTCCGCCACATCACTTAAGGAAACTGCACGCCACCCCTCTGGCATCTCACGCGACATAGCCAAGCTCCCGCAGAAAGCCCATTATCCGCGCTTCCGCCGCATCCCGCTCGGCCTGAAGCTCGACCAGCTTTTCCACTTCCGCAGCGACATTCACTTCCGCTGCCTCTCCACCTAGGTGAATATAGCGAGTGATGTTGAGGTTGAAGTCGTTCGCCGCGATCTCGCTCACCGGCACCACCCGCGCCAGCCGCTCGGCATCAACAAAGTCACCATAGGCCTTTGTCAGCGCTGCGACATTAGCTTCCGACAGATGGTTCTGTGCCTTGCCCTCGACCAAATGCTCCGCGCCATTGACGATCAGGATCTGGCCCTTGCGCGCTGCCGGCTTCTGCTTGCGCAGGATCAGGATACAGGCCGGAATGCCCGCGCCATAAAACAGGTTGGGCGCCAGGCCGATGACGGCCTCGATAAGATCATCTTTGATCAGCCCTTCGCGGATCTTGCCTTCCGCGCCGCCGCGAAACAGCACACCATGCGGCAGCACTACGCCGCAGACGCCGTCTTCCTTCAGGCTTGCCACCATATGCTGCACGAAGGCGAGATCGCCATAGGATTTCGGCGGGCAGCCATAGCGGTCGCGGCCATAGGCATCACCCTTCGACCAGACATCATGGCCCCAGCTTTTCAGCGAAAAGGGCGGATTGGCCAGCACCCGGTCAAAGGTGCGGATGGCCTTCACATTGTCGCCCATCAGATGCTTCGGCTCCAGCAGCGTATCGCCGCGCGCCACCTGCGCATCGTCGATATCATGCAAGAAGAGGTTCATCTGGCAGATGGCCCAGGTGTTGAGGTTCCGCTCCTGGCCGAACAGCGAAAGGCTTTTCGGGTTCTTGCCCTGCCGCTCTAGATGATGCACCGCCTCCAGGAGCATACCGCCCGAGCCGCAGGTGGGGTCATAGATCGACATGCCTTCTTCCGGCTTCAGGCACTCGACGATCAGCCGCACGACCATTTTCGGCGTATAGAACTCGCCACCCTTCTTGCCGGCATCATCGGCAAACTGCGCGATCAGATATTCATAGGCCTGGCCCAGCACATCCGGCTCAACATCGGAATTGCGCAGCCGATAAGTCTCGAAATGCTGCAGCAGCTTTTCCAGCATGGCATCCGGAAAGCGCTCCTTGTTGTTGAAATCGACATCCTGAAAGACGCCGCGCAGCTTCATGTTCGCGTCTTCAATGGCGCGGAAGGCAGCGTTCAGATGGGTGCCGATATCGGTCGTGTGCTTACGCAAATCCTTCCAAAAATGGCCCTTGGGAATATCAAATCGATGCTCGTCCGGATCAGCGGCGAGATCCGCATCGTGATAGCGCGCTAGCCGCTCCTCATATTCCTCCTCCCAGACATCCGAGAGGCGCTTGAAGAACAGAAGCCCGAAAATGTAGTGCTTGTAGTCGCCGGAATCGATCGATCCGCGCAGGATATCCGCCGCCCGCCAGAGATGGTTCTCCAGCTGCGACAAGGTCAGAGTCGTCACTTTATGCAATCCCCGTCATGATTTGCGACCGATCCTATCAGATCGGTGTGCGCTGGCAATTTACCTAGACAACGCCGCACAGGCGAATAGAACTTGTCTGCAATCTATGAGCTTACTCGGAGTCGATTTTGAGCGACATTAAGCTGTTTCATTTCAATGGCGCCCAGGTGACCGAGCTTGCCGGTGCGGCCGTCCAGGTCGAAAAGTCGCTTCAGAAACTATTCGAAGCAAATCTGGAAGCACTGCTTGGGATCCGATTTCTCGCCAGTGAACATTCCACCGGTGCTGTGCATGGCGGCAGAATTGATACTCTCGGTCTGGACGAGGACAATTCGCCGGTCATCATCGAATACAAGCGCTCGGTGAACGAGAACGTCATCAACCAGGGGCTCTTTTATCTCGACTGGCTGCTCGATCACCGGAAGGAGTTCCAATGGTTGGTGATGGAACGCCTCGGGCCAGAGGCTGGCAAGGCGGTGGATTGGACCTCGCCACGGCTGCTCTGCATAGCCGGCGATTTCACTCGATATGACGAGCATGCGGTCAAGCAGATAGCCCGAAACATCGAGCTTATCCGCTATCGCCGCTTCGGCGAGGACCTTTTAATGATCGAGCTCGTCCACGCACCAAAGGCAGCACGGGTTGGTGCCACTAAGACGTCGGCCGAATCGAGACCCGTTAACAGTGCGGATCAACCAGCCGAGGTTGGCCAGGATAACGATCCCTATCTCAGCCAACGGATGAGTTACCGGCTCTCTCAGTCATCGCCGGATCTGCGCGACATCTACGACGCGGTCTACCAGTTCCTCATCGGCCTTGGGGACGACGTCCAGGTCAAGGAGCTCAAGCTCTACACCGCGTTTAAGAGGCTGAAGAATTTCGTGTGCATGGAGATCTATCCACAGGCGCGCACGGTGACACTTTTCCTCAAGTTGAACCCCGGGGAGCAGGACCTTGAGGATGGCTTTACGCGCGATGTTCGTAATGTCGGGCATTTCGGCACTGGTGATCTGCAGGTGACGCTCAAATCGATGGCGGATTTCGAGAAAGCGCAGCCCCTCCTGCGACAGGCTTACGAAGGGGGATGAGCGTGTCCGCCAGCTTTACCTCAATAGTCGGCTTCGATTCGGCCTGGACCGACAATCCAAGAACTCCTGGAGCAATCTGTGTCATCCGCCTAGAATCCGATGGCGCTCATTTACATCTCGCGCCACGGCCTGCCTCGTTTGCGGAGGCTCTGGACGTCATCCGGGGCGAGGGCCAGCATGCTCAGAAGTGCCTCGTGGCACTGGATCAGCCTACAATCGTCCCAAACCTCACAGGCTCGCGCCCGGTCGATAAAGTAGCCGGCTCGCTGATTTCCTGGATCGGAGGCGGCGTTCAGCCTGCCAGTCGATCGAAGAAGGGCATGTTCGATGACGCCGCACCAATTTGGCGCTTTAAGCAGGTTTTGGGAGCGATAGAAGATCCGGAGTTGGCACGAACTGCATCGAGCGGCCTCTTTCTGTTCGAGGTCTTTCCTGCGCTGGCACTGGCGACTCTTGAGAGCGCGTTCTGTTCGCGACTTGGGGCCCCGAAATACAACCCCGTCAACCGGAAGCGCTTCAAAATCGGCGACTGGCAGGCCGTCGCTGAAGTCGTCAGATGTTTTGGCGCGCTCAATTCGCTGCGGCACCTGGACGAATGGTGTTCAGTGGTAGCGAACTCCGAGGCACCGAGAAAGGCAGACCAGGACAAGGTCGACGCGGTCATCTGTGGGCTGATCGGACTACATTGGCTTGTCGCTCCACGCGAACAGTCGGTAATGATCGGCGACCTCGAGAGTGGCTACATGATTGCGCCAGCAACACGAGGCATCCATAGCCGGCTGATCGCTGCAGCCACTCAACGCAACGTATCAATTAGATAGAGCTTGCAACCAGAAATTTGACCCGAACGACAGCCGAGGCGGAGATGAAGGAAGAAGTGAATCTGATCAAACCGTCGAGCATCCGCTATATCAAGCTGGGGCGCGGCGGCGTATTTGCAAGCGATGGCATCGACAAAGGGCGCCTCAACTTCGGATATCATTCGATCGATCACAAGTTATGCCTCGCAAACGATTGGGGTGGGGTCGCGGCACAACTGGGTTCGAGCCGGAAGTCGCAAGGTGCGCTAGCCAACGGCGTTCGCGAGCTTCGTGATTTCTATACCCTTGATGACAATTGTCTTTGGGTCACATTCGCGGATAAGCATCTCTACTGGGCCTTTGCCGAACCCAAGGTCCATTTCGTGTCGACAGTTCCAGATGCGCCGAGCCGCTATCGCCAAACGATCGATGGTTGGAAGAAAACTGACATCCGGCTCAATCCACTGAGGATGAGCGCGCTAAGCTCCCGTCTAACGCAACTTGCCGCCTACCGGGCGACTATATGTTCCGTCAAGGACGAGGACTACCTGCTGCGGCAGATCAACTGCCGACCCGACCCTCTCATCGTGGAGGCGCGCCAGGCGCAGGAGAGACTTTTCGACTCGGCAGAGAGACTTATCAAAGGGCTTCATTGGTCGGACTTTGAAATTCTCGCCGATCTCATATTTGCCCGCTCCGGTTGGATCAGGAGCACACAGGTTGGGGAGGGACTCGCTGACATTGATATGATCCTTGAACAGACGACAATCCGTGAGCGTGCATTCGTGCAGGTCAAGTCTCGTGCGAGCCAATCGGTTCTGGACGACTACAGATTGAGATTTGTAGAGAGCGGATGCGACAGGTTCTTTTTTGTCTGCCATTCTCCAAAGGGCAATCTATCACTCACCGGGCCGAACGAGCATCTTTTCACGGGGAGAACCTTAGCCGTGACTGCGGTGCAAAACGGGCTCTTCCAATGGCTGATTGAACGCTCGGGCTAAGGGGTTAGCGATCACGGCACGCGCGCGGCGCGCCCCGGTTGCGGGATGTGCCCCTCATTCTGTCGCTATGTAGCCCACCGCGCCGAACAAGCGCCGACCAGACCGCGGAGAGGTGGCAGAGTGGTCGAATGCACCGCACTCGAAATGCGGCATACCTGCAAGGGTATCGTGGGTTCAAATCCCACCCTCTCCGCCATAAATCGCCTGTCCGCCAGGTTCTTCCGCACCCGTCGACGCCAGCCTCTAAGAATTCGACCGGCGCTTTTCGAAGAAGGCCGCAATGCCGGCCTGCGCCTCTTCCGTCTCCCAACTGTCCGCTAGTTGAGTAATCACGCTGTCAATGATCTCGTCCGTGATAGGTGAGGCGAGAGAACGCGCGAGGGCCTTGGCGCGCGCTGCAGCTTGTGGCGAGGCCGCGATGAATTCGTCGATTTCCTTGTCGACCGCGCGATCGAGATCGGCGGACACAACAACGGAAGCGACAAGACCGATCGACTTGGCGCAGGCAGCATCAAACGTTCGCCCTGAGACGAAGAGGGATCTTGCGGCTGGGCTGCCGATCCGCGCCACGACGTAAGGGCTGATCGTTGCCGGTATCAGGCCAAGCCGGACCTCTGTCAGGCCGAAACGTGCGGCCTCCGAAGCGATAACCGTGTCACAGACGCTGATCAGCCCGACCCCACCGCCGAAAGCGTTCCCGTGGACGCTGCCAATGAGCGGCTTCGGAACCTCGTTCAATGCCTTGAACATCATCGCCAGTCGTCGCGCTTCGGCGATTCTCTCCAACCGGCTCGCCTTGAACTGGGCCCTCATCCACTCCAGATCGCCGCCGGCACAAAAGCTCTTTCCCGCCCCGGCAAGCACGATGACGCGCACACTCCTGTCCGATCCGAGAGCACTTGCGGCTTCGGTCAATTCGTCGATCATCTCGGCGGACATTGCGTTGTGCTTGTCTTCGCGGGTCAGCGTAAGCCGAGCAACACCGCGTTCGTCGATCGAAATCATCAGCGTTTCCGGCATTATCCTGCGCTCCTAAGGCTCTGGGCAAAACGCGCAGCTTCGTCGAGCTTCTCCGGCGAGAGCCCGGTTCGGTACCCCTTTCGGGAAAGGAACTGCGCGACTTCCAGCGTATCCACATTGCCCTTTGCGCCCGGTGCGTAAGGGCAGCCGCCCAATCCGCCGACCGACGCATCGAAAACCCGCAGCCCGTGCGTCAACGAAACATCGATATTGTCGAGGGCCCAGCCATCGGTATCGTGGAAGTGACCGGCAAGCATCGTCGCGGGTGCATAGGAGAGGACGGTCACCAACATCTGATCGACCTCTTCCGGTCGTCCTTTACCAATCGTATCGCCGAGGCTGATCTCGTAGCAGCCCAACGAATGCAGGCTCTCGACGACGCGCGCCGCCGCATCCGGCGAAATGGCGCCCTCGTAGGGACATTCGACGACGCAACTGACATAGCCGCGCATCGGGACGCCGCGCGCACGGCTTGCTTCGGCAACCGGCTTAAAGCGTTCGATGCTCTCGGCGATGGAACAGTTGATATTCTGTTGCGAGAAGCTCTCCGAGGCGGAAGCGAAGATCGCGACTTCGTCGGCGCCCGCGGCCATTGCAGCCTCGAACCCTTTCATATTCGGCGTCAGAACTGCATAGCGGACCCCTGGCCTGCGCTTGATACCAGCCATCACCTCGGCGGCATCGGCAAGCTGTGGCACCCACTTCGGGCTGACAAAGCTCGTCGCTTCGATCCGCTCGAAACCGCATTCCGAGATCATGTCGATCAGGGCGATCTTCGTCGCCGTCGGTATCAGGTCCTTCTCGTTCTGGAGGCCATCGCGCGGCGCCATCTCGACGATCGAGACATCCCGCGGCAGCAGTGTGGATTCTCCGGGCTGCACAATCACGTCTCCTCTACCCGGAGTGTCAGAAGCACGGCGCCTTCATCGACCTGCTGTCCTTCGCTCACCTCGACAGCCTCCACCGTCCCATCGCGGGCCGCGACAAGCGTGAGTTCCATCTTCATGGCCTCCATGACGACAAGCGCATCGCCCTTGGAGACTTCCGCCCCCGAACTCGTGCGCACGATCTTCACGAAGCCCGGCATCGGGGCGATCAGCCTGTTGCCATCCGCCACGTCAGCCGCGCTGAAATCGAGCGGGTTGCCAAGGTGAAACACATGCGTCCTGTGGTCGACGCTGACCACCAGGTGATGCGCTGCTACACTTGCCTTGACCTGGACCTGCCGGCCGTCGACCTCCGCCCTGCATCCGTCATCCTGCCGGCTGACGATCTTCACCGGAATGACCCTCCTGCCGTCGTGCACGGCAAAGAAATCGAACCCCTTGGCGGCAACCCTCAGGGTTGAATGCCCGCCTTCATAGGTCAGGGCGACAATACGCTGCATTTCACTCCACAGCTGCCAGTGCCCCAGCGTCAGCCATGGATCGCCATCCGATGATGACGCAAGCGCGCCCAACGACAGGACGGCAGCGAGAGCAACGACTGTGTCCGCTGGCGGCTCGATGGCTGTCAGCGATTGAAGATTACGATCGATCAGGCCGGTATCCGGATGGCCAGCAGTAAATTCCTCCTGCACGCTCAGTCTGGCGAGGAAGTCGAGATTGGTGGTGACGCCGACGACATGCGAGCTCTGCAAGGCCCGGGTCAGTCGCAACAGGGCAACGCTCCGGCTAGGCCCGTGTACAACCATCTTGGCGATCAGAGGATCGTAATGGGCGGAGACCGTGTCGCCGGGACGAATGCCGGCATCGATCCGCGCCGTAACGTCAGGAAAATCCAGATGCCTGATCGTTCCTGTCGCGGGCAGAAAGCCCTTGGCCGCATCCTCGGCATAAATTCGCGCTTCGAATGCCCAGCCGTAGATTTCGAGCTCTGACTGCTTCTTCGGCAGCGGCTCGCCGGCGGCAATACGCAATTGCCATTCGACGAGATCGACCCCGGTGATCGCCTCGGTGACGGCGTGCTCGACCTGAAGGCGGGTATTCATCTCCATAAAGTAGAAACGATCCGGCCAGAGGCCGTTTGACACGTCCGCGATGAACTCCACAGTGCCGGCGCCACGATAGGAGATGGCACGCGCCGCGCGCACCGCGGCATCGCCCATCGCGCGGCGCATCTCCGGCGTCATCCCTGGCGCTGGCGCCTCCTCGATCACCTTCTGATGGCGGCGCTGAAGCGAGCAATCGCGCTCGAAAAGATGAACAACGTTGCCATGCCGATCCCCGAAGATCTGAACCTCGATATGGCGCGGGCGAATGAGATAGCGCTCTATCAACACGGCGTCGTCGCCGAAAGCGGCCTTTGCCTCGCGCCGGGCGGCAGCAAGCGCTTCCGGAAAGTCCTCTTCACTATCGACACGGCGCATGCCCTTGCCGCCACCGCCGGCGCGGGCCTTGATGAGCACGGGGTAACCGATCAGGGTCGCTTGATCGGCCAGAAAGCCGTCATTTTGTTCTTCGCCATGGTAGCCGGGGACAACGGGCACGCCCGACTGATCCATCAGCGCCTTTGCCGCATCCTTTAATCCCATCGCGCGAATGGAAGATGCCTGCGGTCCGATGAAGACGATGCCGGCGGCCTCCACGGCTGCCGCAAAATCGGCGTTCTCCGAAAGAAACCCGTAGCCGGGATGAATGGCTTCGGCGCCCGTTCGTTCCGCCGCGGAAAGAATCCGTTCGATCGAGAGATAGCTTTCCTGCGCACTGGCCGATCCCAGGCGGACCGCCTCGTCCGCCATCTCGACGTGCAGCGCCCCGACATCGGCATCCGAATAGACCGCCACCGTGGCGATCCCCATGCGCCTGGCGGTTCGGATTACCCGGCAGGCTATCTCGCCACGGTTTGCGATGAGAATTTTCTGGAACATCGCTACCTCACATCCGGAACAGGCCGAAGCGCGTATCTGCAATCGGTGCATTCAGCGCCGCAGACAGCGAGAGACCGAGCACATCGCGGCTCTTGGCCGGGTCGATCACCCCATCGTCCCATAGGCGTGCTGACGCATAGAGCGGATGGCTCTGCCGTTCGAAGAGATCGAGCACCGGCTGCTTAAAACTGCTCTCCTCCTCCGGCGTCCAAGGGGTGCCGGCGCGAGAGAGCGCTTCTCCCCGCACAGTCGCAAGGACACCCGCCGCCTGCTCTCCGCCCATGACCGAGATGCGGCTGTTCGGCCACGTCCAGAGAAAGCGCGGCGAGAAGGCGCGACCTGCCATGCCGTAATTGCCCGCGCCGAAAGAGCCGCCAACCAGCATCGTTACCTTCGGCACGCCGGTCGTCGCGACCGCGGTCACGAGCTTGGCGCCGTTCTTCGCGATGCCTTCGGTTTCGTATTTGCGGCCAACCATGAAGCCAGTGATATTCTGCAGAAAGACGAGCGGTATCCTGCGCTGCGAGCAGAGTTCCACGAAATGGGCGCCCTTCAGGGCCGATTCCGAAAACAGCACGCCGTTGTTGGCGACGACGCCCACCGGTATACCATGGACATGGGCGAAGCCGCAGACCAGGGTCGTCCCATAGCGTGCCTTGAATTCATCGAAACGCGAGCCATCGACAATGCGGGCAATGACTTCGCGCACGTCGTAGGGCGCGCGCAGGTCGGCCGGAACGATACCTGCTATTTCCGAGGGATCGAACAGCGGCGCCTCAACCGGCTGACGCGCGACGCCGCCGACCTTTGAGCGATTGAGATTGGCGACAACGCGCCTCGCCAGCGCGAGAGCGTGTGCATCGTCACGAGCGAGATGGTCGGCAACGCCGGAGAGCCTTGTATGCACATCGCCACCGCCGAGATCTTCCGCGGAGACGACTTCGCCGGTCGCGGCCTTGACCAGTGGAGGACCGGCAAGAAAGATCGTCCCCTGGCCTTCGACGATGATCGCCTCATCGGACATGGCAGGCACATAGGCACCGCCCGCCGTGCACGAACCCATCACCACGGCAATCTGCGGAATTCCCGCTGCCGACATATTGGCCTGATTATAAAATATCCGGCCGAAATGATCGCGATCCGGGAACACTTCGTCCTGATTCGGCAAATTCGCACCGCCGGAGTCCACCAGATAGATGCAGGGCAAATTGTTCTGGGCGGCAACTTCCTGCGCGCGCAGATGCTTCTTCACCGTCATCGGAAAATAGGTACCGCCTTTGACGGTCGCATCGTTGCAGACGATCATGCAATCGCGCCCCGAAACGCGGCCGATACCGGTAATCAGGCCAGCGCCGGGAGCCTCGTTGCCGTACATGCCGTGGGCTGCGGTCAATCCGATTTCCAGAAACGGTGTGGCCGGATCGAGCAGACCGGCGATCCGGTCGCGTGGCAGCATCTTGCCGCGGGCAACATGACGTTCACGCGCTGCAGGTCCGCCACCGTTTGCGGCACTCACAGCCGCCTCCTCGATGACATGGATTGCTTCGGCCATCGCCGCGCGATTTGTCCTGAAGCTCTCCGAATTCGTCGAAATCTGCGACTTCAAAACCGTCATTGGTCACCAGGATGGTTGTCGGATGAACGTTCGGATCAGGCCGTTTCTGCAAAGAGTTCGCGGCCGATCAGCATGCGTCTGATTTCAGAGGTTCCGGCACCGATCTCGTAGAGCTTCGCGTCACGCAGTAGCCGGCCAGCGGGATAGTCGTTCGTGTAGCCGTTGCCTCCGAGTGCCTGGATCGTCTCAAGGGCAAGAAGCGTCGCCTTCTCGGCGGCATAGAGAATGCAGCCCGCCGCATCCTTGCGTGTCGTCTCGCCGCGATCGCAGGCGGCCGCCACCGCGTAGACGTAAGCGCGCGCCGTGTTCATGGTCACGTACATGTCGGCGAGTTTACCCTGCATCAGCTGGAACTCGCCGATCGGCTGGCCGAACTGCTTTCTCTCGTGGAGATAGGGCACGACGACATCCATGCAGGCCGCCATGATGCCGATCGGCCCAGCGGAAAGGACGACACGTTCATAGTCGAGCCCAGACATCAGAACGCGAGCGCCGCCACCGAGAGTGCCAAGCACATTTGCCGCGGGTACCTCGCAGTCCTCGAAGATCAGTTCGCAGGTATTGGAGCCGCGCATGCCGAGTTTGTCGAGCTTCGGGCCGGTTGAAAAGCCTTTGAAGGTCTTCTCGATGAGGAACGCCGTGATGCCCCGCGGTCCCGCTTCCGGGTCGGTCTTGGCGTAGACCACCAGAACGTCTGCATCCGGACCGTTGGTGATCCACATCTTGTTGCCGTTGAGAACGTAACTGTCGCCTCGTTTCTCCGCCCGAAGCTTCATCGAAACGACATCAGACCCAGCGCCCGGCTCAGACATGGCGAGTGCGCCGATGTGTTCGCCCGAAATGAGCTTCGGCAAATACCGAGACTTCTGCGTTTCCGTTCCGTTGCGGCTGATCTGGTTGACGCAAAGGTTGGAATGGGCGCCGTAGCTAAGCCCAACGGAGGCCGAAGCGCGGCTGATCTCCTCCATCGCGACGCAATGGGCCAGATATCCCAAGCCGGCACCGCCATAGGCCTCCTCGGCCGTGATCCCGAGCAGCCCCATGTCACCCATCTCGCGCCAGAGCGGCATTGGGAAACTGTTGTTGCTGTCCGTCTCTGCGGCGAGCGGCGCGATGCGCTCCGTCGCGAATCGTCGAACGCTGTCGCGGAGCGCCTCGATCTCGTCCGCCAGACCAAATCTCAAACCACCGGAATACATGCCTTCCCTCCCAAGTCCGGCGCGCGACTAGCGCAGCATCCGGTATGCGTGTGTCGTGATTCTCCCGTCATTGTTCTTCACGCGCTTATCTTGTCGGCAGCTCCTCCACTGCCGGTTGGCCCGATAAATTTCGTTGAAGAACGCGAAAATGGCAAGCTTTTCCGGTCGGCCAGACATTTCTGACCGCCAGTTTGCTCCGGCGAATATTCGATAGATCTTCCGCCAGCATCTGCCCTTCCTCCCGAGATAGGCAACAACCTGAATACACACCGATCTCTGCAGATCCGCGCGAGAACGAAGGGATGCTAGCACCGAGCGCGCGGAATTTCTGAACCAAGACGGTTCGTCTGGCGCAAAATATGGAAAGATTTCGTCGGCGGGACGACGCGTTCAACCCCTCGAGGGCTGTCCGACAAAGCAGCAGCCCAAATGGCGGCAGGAACCGATCGTGATGTGATCAGCGCTTGATGGCGCGGCCGCTGCGGCTTTCGGCGATTGCCCGGACTTGATGGCGGCGAACCAGCTCGGCCTGGACCTCGGCTTGGAATGTCATGACCTGGTTGCGGACCTCATCGTCGGAGCAGCCAAGCGACGTCAGCTCAGCAGCCAGTCGGCGGCACTCCGTCTTCCAGAAGGCGACTGCATCCTCGCCGTGGCGGCGATCCAGTTCGGCCGCGCACCGTTCAATGTCACCGGCGCGCGAAGCGACCGGGAAAAGCACGATTTCGCTCGTCGTCATTGCTTGCAGAGTTTGGTTTGACTGTACTGGCATCGACTCATTCCGTTGCGTCCGACTCATTCCTAGCCGACCATGGTTAACGCTTTCCTCTTCGCCTCAGATAAACGTGCCGGTTCGATCTCTCGCGAATCTCGGCGATGCGTCGGAGCGGGCAATTTTGAGGGGTGGCCTTCCATCGCAAGCAGGACTTCCGAACCATCAAAAATGCAGCTAGGTTTCTGTGCTGCTTTGTCGATGCAGCGAGGGGGCTGAAATCGGTGAGAAGGGTAATTGCGAAGCCTGTCGCGGCGGCCATCGTGGTATTCGCGCGCGCACTTACCGCCGTGCGCGCCATCTGGCCGAATGAGGGCATTCCTCAGGGCCAGTGCGTTTATTTTGCCAATCATTCCAGCCATGGCGATTTCATTCTGGTCTGGGCGGTCCTGCCACCGAGCTTGCGGCGCCGGACGCGCCCCGTCGCCGGCGCGGAATATTGGCTAAAGTCGTCGATCAACCGTTTTATCGGCCGCGATGTCTTCGACGCCGTGCTTATCGAGCGGGATCGCGATAAGCGTACCCGCGATCCGATTGAAGTCATGGCCGAGGTCATCGATTCCGGAGCGTCGCTGATCCTCTTTCCTGAAGGCACGCGCAACCAGACGGATGCCCAGCTATTGCCGTTCAAAAGCGGGCTCTTCCATCTCGCCTCGATCCGGCCCGACGTTCAGCTCGTGCCGGTCTGGATCAACAATCTCAATCGCGTCATGCCAAAGGGCGAGATTGTTCCGATCCCCCTCATCTGCACCGTGACCTTTGGCGACGCCCTGCAAATCGAAGCCGGTGAGAACAAGGAAACCTTCCTTGACAGGGCGCGCAGAGCGTTGCTCGATCTGTCACCAAAGCACCCGGGCGGTGACCAATGAACGCAAACTCCGACCTGTGGATGCTCGTCCTCGGCATTTTCACGCTCCTCGTCGTTTCCTCGACCATCGGCTACCTGCTGCAGCGGCGACTGCCTGCCGGTCAGTCGAATGCCGCGATCGAGAATCTGAATGCGCGCATCAAGGCATGGTGGATCATGGTCATCCTGATCGGGCTCGCCTTTCTTGCCGGTCGCGTTGGCGTGCTGCTGCTCTTCGGCTTCTGCTCTTTCGCGGCGCTACGCGAGTTCATCACCCTGACCGACACCAAACGTGCCGACCATTGGGCCCTCGCAGCCGCCTTCTTCGTCGTACTGCCGCTGCAATATTGGCTGCTGTGGGAGCGACAATACGGCATCTTCTCGATCTTCATTCCCGTCTACGCGTTCCTGCTGATGCCAATCATTTCGGTACTGCGCGGCGATACCGAGCGTTTCCTGATACGCATTGCCGAAGTGCAGTGGGCGCTGATGATCTGCGTCTTCTGCGCCTCACATGTCCCCGCGCTGCTGACGTTGACGATCCCGGGTTATGAAGGCCGCAACGTTCTCCTAATCGCCTTCCTGGTGATCATCGTGCAACTCAGCGATGTCCTCCAATATGTCTGGGGCAAGCTGTTCGGTCGAACGAAGATCGCGCCAAGCCTGTCCCCTTCGAAGACTGTGGAAGGCTTTGTCGGCGGCGTAGTGAGCGCAACATTGATCGGTGCTGCCCTATGGTGGATCACGCCTTTCACGCCGTTTCAGGCCGGCGTCTTGGCCCTTGTCATCACAATGATGGGCTTCTTCGGCGGCCTCGTCATGTCAGCAATCAAGCGAGATCGCGGCGTCAAGGATTGGGGCCACCTGATCGAAGGACACGGCGGATTGATCGACCGGCTTGATTCCGTAGTCTTTTCCGCACCGATCTTCTTCCACATTGTCCGCTACTGGTGGTCGGTCACATGATGGCGCTGATACGTCGCCTGGCTCAGAGCAATGTGACGCACGTTCTCTTCGCGTTTGTCGCCATGGGTGGTTGGGCGCTTCTCGCCAATAGCAACCACCCGCTGCCGCGAGCCTTGCTGGCTGGCGTTGTGCAGGGCGGACTCTCGGCCTGCCTCACCTTTTTTCTCAAGACGGTCATTGAACGGCTCTCGAGACAGTTCAAAGGGCGCGCCGGTCTGTGGGCGCCACCGCTGATCGCATGTCTTGCTTCCACTGCCGCACTGATCTCGATCCACGCACTGAGCGGCACGCCGGAAATCCTGAAAACCATAGCGGTGCCGCTGGCTGTCTCGACGAGCTACGCAGCGGTCTACAATTACTTTCTCTATCAACAGAGGATCGAGGTATGACGGAAACGGGCGATCGGCGGCCGCTGGCAAGCAGAGACACACAATGGGCAAAGCGCATTGCACAATGGCTGGCCGCGAGGTCGATTACGCCGAACCAGATCTCGCAAGCGAGCATGATCGCCGCAGCCCTGGCGGGCGGCATGTTTTTCCTCGCCGGACGAGATGACGGGTTGAGCAGAGCACTCCTCCTAGTCCTTGCGGCCGCCTTCTGCCAATTGCGGCTGCTCTGCAATCTCTTTGACGGCATGGTCGCCGTCGAAGGCGGCAAGGGCACAGCCGATGGACCGTTCTGGAACGAATTCCCCGACCGTATCGCCGATATACTGATCCTGGCTGGCGTGGGATATGGCATCGGATCGCCTGGGCTTGGTTGGGCAGCGGCATCTTTTGCCGTGCTGACAGCCTATGTTCGCGAGCTCGGGCGAGCGACGGGAATACCGAGCGACTTCTCAGGCCCGATGGCAAAACAGCATCGGATGGCGACAATTACGGCCGCGGCTCTTCTATCGATCCTCGAGCCGCTGTGGGACGGGCATAATCAGGTCCTGCTCGCGGCACTCTGGCTGATCGCCGTCGGCGCTGCCTTAACGGCGCTGCGCCGAGGCAAAAACGTCGTTCGAAATCTGGAGGCTGACCGCGTAGGCAATTGATGCACGTCGCTCAATCCTCCTCAGGCGTACCGAAAAGCCGGAAAGTGCGCTTTGCAGCCGCGCGGCCGGGCAATAGAACAACGACGCCGCTTCTTCTTTTCCCCGAAGCGGCCTAGGACTAGCCTCGCTTCGGCGAGGCATTTTTCTTTCTCCTATTTATAAGATTTTTATATCCGCGCCCTGCCGCCGATCTCGAACGCTTATGCGCTTCGGCCGCATATTGATGTCCGAGAGATCCAAGGATCATCTCCACGCCAGAAAGCAGAGGTGCCACCCGATGGGATGGCGCCCTTTGTCTTGTCTGACTCCAGAAGAACAACAGGAGTCACGATCGATGATGGACATAGGTCTACTCGCCATAACAATCGTATTTTTCGCCCTGTGCTTTGCCTACACCAAAGCCTGCGACCGGCTCTAACCGGAGGAAACGCCATGACCTTCGATTATATTCTCAGTGGTGCTGTCACCGTGTTTCTTACAGTTTACCTCACCTACGCTCTCATTCGCCCCGAACGCTTCTAGCGTCGCACCTTCTCCCATCGCGACAGATGGAACCAATCGGGTATTGAAAGTTACCTCCCATGACCCTCAACGGATGGCTTCAGATCCTGCTTTACTGCGGCATTATCATCGTGCTCGTCAAACCGCTCGGCGGTTACATGACACGCGTCTTCAATGGCGAACGCACATTTCTCTCACCGGTCCTCGTTCCGATCGAACGGGGACTTTATGCAATTGCCGGTACCAGCGAACGCGACGAACAGCATTGGACCTCGTACGCCTTTGCCATGCTGCTGTTTAATCTATTCGGCGTTCTCGTTCTTTACACGCTGATGCGCCTGCAAGCGGTTTTGCCTTATAACCCGGCCGGCATGCCCGCCGTTCCAGCCGAACTCTCCTTCAACACCGCCGTCAGCTTCGTAACAAACACAAACTGGCAGAACTACGGTGGCGAAAGCACCATGTCCTACCTGACGCAGATGGCAGGACTCTCCGTGCAGAATTTCGTATCGGCAGCGACCGGTATCGCCATTGCTGTCGGCCTCATTCGTGCCTTTGCGCGCGCCTCGGGCAAGGCGATCGGCAATTTCTGGGTCGATATGATCCGCGCGACCCTTTACGTCCTACTGCCGATCTGCATCGTGCTGACGCTGGTCTATGTCTATCTTGGCGTGCCGCAAACCCTCGGCCCCTATGTCGACGCAACGACCCTCGAAGGCACCAAGCAGACAATCGCGCTCGGCCCAGTTGCCTCGCAACTTGCCATCAAGATGCTCGGCACTAACGGCGGCGGCTTCTTCAACGCCAACTCCGCGCATCCCTTCGAGAACCCTGACAACATCTCGAACATGATCCAGATGGTGTCGATCTTCGCGATCGGCGCGGCCCTCACCAACGTCTTTGGCCGCATGGTAGGCAACCAGCGTCAAGGCTGGGCGATCCTCGCGACGATGGGCCTTCTCTTCATCGTCGGCGTCGCTGTCACCTATTGTGCGGAAGCAGCTGGCAATCCGCTGATGCATGCCTTCGGCCTCGAGGGCGGCAACATGGAGGGCAAGGAGGTCCGCTTTGGCGTCGCCATGTCCTCGCTCTTTGCGGTCATAACAACCGCTGCCTCCTGCGGTGCGGTCAATGCGATGCACGGCAGCTTCACGGCGCTCGGCGGCCTCATCCCGCTCATCAATATGCAGCTCGGTGAAATCATCGTCGGCGGCGTGGGTGCAGGTTTCTACGGCATCCTGCTTTTCGTGATCATCGCGATCTTCGTCGCAGGGCTGATGGTCGGCCGGACGCCGGAATATCTTGGCAAGAAGATCGAAGCCAAGGAGATGAAGATGGCGGTTCTGGCCATTCTCTGCCTGCCGCTCGCGATGCTCGTCTTTACTGCAATCGCCAGCGTCCTGCCGTCCGCCGTTGCCTCGACCGGCACGGCCGGCCCGCACGGCTTCTCCGAGATCCTGTATGCCTATACCTCGGCCGCGGCCAACAATGGCTCCGCCTTCGGCGGTCTCACCGGCAACACGCCCTGGTACAACATCACCCTCGGTGTGGGCATGTTGATGGGTCGCTTCCTAGTCATCGTCCCGGCGCTCGCGATCGCAGGATCGCTCGTCGCCAAGAAGACCGTTCCGGCCTCCGCCGGCACCTTCCCAACGGATGGACCGCTCTTCGTGGGTCTCCTGGCAGGCACGATCCTGATCGTTGGCGGCCTGACCTTCTTCCCGGCGCTGGCGCTTGGTCCAGTCATCGAGCATTTGGTCATGATCGCCGGCCAGACTTTCTGAGGTGAAGCAATGATCCTTCGTCACGGGCTTCGCAGATCCTTCAATGCGCGTCCCGGTTTGCCGGGACGTGAGAGCCAGCGGATGACCCGCACCTCCGACATCATCCTGGTGATGCTCGCCGGTCTCCTCGTCGTCGTCGCGATATTCCGGATTCTACACGGCTGATCGCATTACTGTCGCCTCACCCTTTTCAAGCTGGAGTCTCTTATGAGCCAGGCAAAATCAGCGAGCGTCATGGATCCTCGCATCCTCATTCCGGCCGTGGGCGCCGCCTTCAGGAAGCTGAACCCGCGCACCCTTGCCAAGAACCCCGTCATGTTCGTCGTTGCAACGGTTTCGGCGCTGACCACGATCCTGTTCGTCCGCGACCTCGTCACCGGCGGCGGAAATCTCGGCTTCTCCTTCCAGGTCAACCTCTGGCTCTGGTTCACCGTACTTTTCGCCAACTTCGCCGAAGCGGTTGCCGAGGGCCGCGGTAAGGCACAGGCAGACTCGCTGCGCAAAGCCCGTACCGAAACCCAGGCGAAGCTGCTGACAGCCAATAACGGGAGCGGCTATCGCCTCGTTCCGGGCACGAGCCTGAAAGTCGGCGATCTCGTCCTCGTGGAAGCCGGCGATATCATTCCCTCGGACGGCGAGGTCATCGAGGGCGTCGCATCGGTCAACGAGGCCGCGATCACGGGTGAATCCGCCCCTGTCATCCGCGAATCCGGCGGCGATCGGTCGGCCGTGACCGGCGGTACGCAGGTTCTGTCCGATTGGATTCGCGTCCGCATCACTGCTGCCGCAGGACACACCTTTCTCGACCGCATGATCTCGCTCGTCGAAGGCGCGGAACGTCAGAAGACCCCGAACGAAATCGCGCTCAACATCCTGCTTGCCGGCATGACGCTGATTTTCGTTCTGGCCACCGCGACGATCCCGAGCTTCGCGAGCTATGCCGGCGGCTCGATCCCGATCATCATCCTCGTCGCGCTCTTCGTGACACTGATCCCGACGACCATCGGCGCGCTGCTCTCCGCGATCGGCATCGCTGGCATGGACCGTCTCGTACGCTTCAACGTACTTGCGATGTCGGGCCGCGCCGTCGAAGCAGCCGGTGACGTCGACACGCTGCTCCTCGACAAGACCGGCACGATCACGCTCGGCAACCGCCAAGCCACGTCCTTCCGCCCCGTTCACGGCATCTCCGAACAGGACCTTGCCGATGCCGCGCAACTGGCATCGCTCGCCGACGAAACGCCGGAAGGCCGCTCTATTGTCGTGCTCGCCAAGGAGAAGTACGCGATCCGCGGCCGCGACATGGGAACCCTGCACGCCGCCTTCGTGCCCTTCACCGCCCAGACCCGTATGAGCGGTGTCGATATCGAAGGCTCGTCGATCCGCAAAGGCGCCGTCGATGCCGTGCTCGCTTATGTCGGGGCTGCATCGTCACCGGCTTCGGGCAATACGACCGTCGCCCTCCGCACCAACACCGAGACCGTACGGGAACTGCAGGCGATTGCCGATGAAATCGCCAAAGCAGGTGGTACGCCGCTGGCAGTCGCCCGCGACGGTAAGCTTCTCGGCATCATCCAGCTCAAGGATATTGTCAAGGGCGGTATCCGCGAGCGCTTCGCCGAGCTGCGCCGGATGGGCATCCGGACCGTCATGATCACGGGCGACAACCCGATGACGGCAGCAGCTATCGCGGCCGAGGCCGGCGTCGACGACTTCCTCGCCCAGGCGACGCCGGAGAACAAGCTGTCCCTGATCCGTGAGGAACAGGCCAAGGGCAAGCTCGTTGCCATGTGCGGCGATGGCACGAACGACGCACCCGCCCTCGCCCAGGCCGATGTCGGCGTTGCCATGAACACCGGCACGGTTGCCGCCCGCGAAGCCGGCAACATGGTCGACCTCGACAGTGATCCGACGAAGCTCATCGAAATCGTCGAGATCGGCAAGCAGTTGCTGATGACCCGTGGCGCGTTGACCACCTTCTCGATCGCCAACGACATCGCCAAGTACTTCGCCATTATCCCGGCAATGTTCCTGGCCTTCTATCCACAGCTCGGTGTGCTGAACATCATGGGGCTGGCGACTCCGCAAAGCGCCATCCTGTCGGCCATCATCTTCAACGCACTGATTATCGTCGCGCTGATCCCGCTATCGCTGAAAGGCGTGAAATACCGCGCGATCGGCGCCGGCGCGCTGCTCTCCCGTAACCTGCTCATCTATGGCGTCGGAGGCATCATTGTCCCGTTTATTGGCATCAAGGCGATCGACATGGTCATTACGGCCATCGGTCTCGCCTGAGGAGTTGACATCATGTTGAAAGAACTTCGTCCGGCAATCGTCATGATCGTTGCCACCACCGCCATCACCGGTCTGCTTTACCCGCTTGCCATGACAGGTGCCGCGCAAGCTCTCTTCCCGGCGCAAGCGAACGGCAGCCTGATCCAGAAGCACGGCAAAGTGCTCGGCTCGACACTGATCGGCCAGGCCTTCACCAGCGACAAGTACTTCCATGGTCGCCCTTCGGCGGCAGGCGATGGATACAACGCTGCCTCTTCTTCCGGCTCCAACCTTGGCCCCACGAGCCAAAAGCTGCTCGATCGCGTGAAGGCTGACTATGAGGCAGCCAAGGCCGCCAACCCGAATGCCCAGGTG
Organism: Rhizobium sp. YTU87027; assembly: GCF_050644135.1. Classification (NCBI taxonomy): domain Bacteria; kingdom Pseudomonadati; phylum Pseudomonadota; class Alphaproteobacteria; order Hyphomicrobiales; family Rhizobiaceae; genus Rhizobium; species Rhizobium sp. YTU87027. Next base: position 3,353,157 of record NZ_CP098440.1, read on the forward strand.
CCGATCGATCTCGTGACGGCCTCTGGCAGCGGCCTCGATCCGCACATCTCGCCCGAGGCGGCCTACTTCCAGGTACCCCGCATTGCCAAGGCGCGCGGCCTGGACGAAACCAAGCTGAAGGCGATTGTCGAAGCGGCCGTCGATCACCCCGAACTCGGATTTCTCGGTGAGCGCACGGTCAATGTTCTGGCATTGAACCAGTCTCTTGATGCTTCTATGTCTGAGTAGGGTGGAAAGCCCCGGCAGCTTGCGCGTGGCCGGGGCTTCCTCGTCAGGGAAAGATGAAAAGCATGCCGGAAGACAGCCGCGACAAGGTTGGCAGGCCCTCGCCCGATGCACTGCTTGAGAAGGCGCGACAGGAGGCCCGTGGCCGCCTGAAGATATTCCTCGGCGCCGCGCCCGGCGTAGGCAAGACCTACGAGATGTTGGAGTCGGGCCGCGCCAAACTGTTCGATGGCCTTGACGTGGTGATCGGCATCGTCGAGACCCATGGCCGCAAGGAAACACAGGCCCTCGTCGAAGGCTTCGAAGTCATCCCGCGCGTCAAGATCGACTACAAGGGCCGCCCTCTCGAGGAGATGGATATTGATGCCATCCTTGCGCGCCGGCCCGGGCTCGTCCTTGTCGACGAACTTGCCCATACGAACGCCGAAGGAAGCCGTCATCCCAAGCGCTACCTCGACGTGAAGGAATTGCTCGACAGCGGCATCGACGTCTATTCGACGCTGAACATCCAGCATGTTGAGAGCCTGAACGACGTCGTCTCCCAAATCACTCGCGTCCGCGTCCGCGAGACTGTCCCTGACTCGATCATCGACATGGCAGATGACGTTGAGATCATTGATCTGACGCCGGACGATCTGATCAAACGGCTGCACGACGGGAAGGTCTATATTCCCAAGACCGCCGAACGTGCCCTGACCAATTATTTCACGCCAGGAAACCTGACCGCGCTGCGTGAACTTGCATTGCGCAAGACCGCGCAGCGTGTCGATGACCAGTTGCTGAACCACATGCAGGCACACGCCATCGCTGGTCCTTGGGCTGCCGGTGAAAGGGTCCTTGTATCTGTCGATCAGCATCCACGATCAGCTTCGCTCGTACGCTACGCGTCTCGAATGGCCTCGCGACTGCGAGCACCGTGGGCAGCCGTCTACGTCGAGACCAATCGTTCGATCAACCTGACGGAATCTGACCGCGACACGATTGCGGCGACGCTCCGGCTGGCTGAACAGCTCGGCGGCGAGGCAATCACCATTCCCGGCCGCGAAGTCTCGGAAGAGCTGGTCCGGCACGCTGCGGCCAATAATGTCACGCATATCGTCATCGGAGCGCCCGGCAGGCCGACATGGCGTGACTGGTTTCACCGCTCCATCGCCGACGACCTGATCAGAACGTCAGGCAACATCAGCGTCCATGTGATTTCCGGCAACGAGAAAGATGAGGCATCCGCGCGCAGCATGAAAGCTGCCCCCTCCTCGCCCGCGTTCAATATCCAGGCATATCTCTCCGCCACGGCCTATGTGGCAATCGCGCTCGTCGCTGGCGTCGTCCTTGATCAGGTGCTGGATGTCCGGAACCTTGCCCTTGTGTTCCTGATGGCCGTGCTCACGTCAGCGGTGATCCACGGGCTTCGTCCAGCGCTCTACACCTGCATCCTCAGCGCGTTGGCCTTTAACTTTTTCTTCCTGCCGCCTCGCTACACGCTGACGATCAGCGATCCGGAAAGCGTGCTTGCATTGTTCTTTTTCCTGGGTGTGGCCGTCGTTGCTAGCAATCTCACGGCAACGGTCCAACGCCAGGCGGCGGCGGCCCGGCAGCGCGCCAGGACGACCGAAGACCTCTACCTGTTCTCCAAGAAATTGGCCGGCACCGGCACGCTCGATGACGTTCTCTGGGCCACCGCCTTTCAGCTCGCATCGATGCTCAAGGTCCGCGTCGTGCTTCTACTGCCGGAGGAAGGCACGATCTGCGTCAAGGCCGGCTATCCGCCGGACGACACGCTCGATGACGCGGATATTGCCGCTGCCCGGTGGGCATGGGAGCACAATCACGCGGCCGGCCGCGGCGCTGATACCCTGCCCGGCGCCAAACGCCTCTATGTACCGCTGCGGACCGGACGGGCAGCTGTCGGCGTGATCGGCCTCGACAATGACCGACGCGATGGCCCCCTATTGACGCCCGAGCAGCAACGCCTACTCGACGCGTTGGCGGACCAGGCAGCCCTTGCGATCGAGCGCATTCAACTCGTGGCGGATGTCGATCGTGCAAGGCTTGCGGCGGAAGCCGACCGTTTGCGCTCTGCCCTTCTGACCTCCATCTCGCATGACCTGAAGACTCCGCTCGCGGCCATTCTTGGCGCCGCCGGCACGTTGCGTGACTATCTCGATTCCATGCCGCAGGAAGATCGCATGGACCTTCTATCGACCGTTATCGACGAGTCGGAACGGCTCAACCGCTTTATCGCCAACCTGCTTGATATGACGAAAATCGAATCCGGGGCAATGGAGCCTAACTATGCGTTGCACTATCCCGGCGACATTGCGGGAAGCGCGCTGCGCCGCGCCGAGAAAATTCTCGCGCACCATCACACCATCATGACGATTCCTGCGGACCTTCCGATGGTCCGTGTCGATCCCGTGCTGTTCGAGCAGGTGCTTTTCAATTTGCTCGACAATGCTGCCAAATATGCTCCACAAGGATCGTCGATCCGGATCGATGGGCGGGCGGATGAATACAACGTGATGATCCAGGTTTCGGACGAAGGCCCTGGCATTCCGCCGGCCGACCTGGACCGCGTTTTCGATACTTTCTACCGCGTGCGCAAAGGCGATCAGGTTCGCGCCGGCACGGGTCTCGGCCTGTCGATCTGCCGAGGTTTTGTCGACGCGATGGGTGGCACGATCACAGCCGGAAATCGCTCTGATCATTCAGGTGCCGTCTTCACCATCCGTCTTCCAAGACCAAATGAGATTCCGAAATTGGATGAGCTCAAATGACCGGTTCAGCCGTAAAAATTCTCGTCGTCGATGACGAGCCTCCGATCCGCAAACTGCTTCGCGTTGGCCTCACCGCGCAAGGTTATGAAGTGCACGAGGCGCCGAACGGCGCCTCTGCCCTGCAGTCGGCAAAGGACGAACCGCCTGATCTGATCGTGCTCGACCTTGGCCTGCCGGACAAATCGGGTCACGAACTGTTGCGGGAATGGAGAGACGCGGGCCTAACCTTGCCCATTGTAATCCTTTCCAGCCGCACAGATGAAACTGGTATCGTCAACGCTCTTGAAGCGGGAGCTGATGACTATCTAACGAAGCCGTTCGGCATGAACGAACTCGGCGCTCGACTGCGGGTCGCCTTACGCCATCGCTTGCAGCAGCAGGGGGAGCGGGCGATCTTTCAGGCCGGCGGCCTGTCGATTGATCTGGTCAAACGCATCGTCAAGATCGATGGCAGGGAAATCAAGCTCTCGCCGAAGGAATACGATATCCTCAGGGTTCTTGCCCAGCATGCCGGCAAGGTCCTGACCCACCAGTTCCTCCTGAAGCAGATCTGGGGACCGGCCGCCGACGTGCAGTATTTGCGGGTCTATGTTCGACAGTTGCGCCAGAAGATCGAACAGAGCCCGGACCAGCCGCAATATATCACCACCGAAACCGGTGTCGGGTACAGACTGAAGGAAGCGGATCCGCCAACAGGGTAGGTTATCGATAGACGCGCTCCGATAGTGCGCGCATACCGAGCCCGACCATCACTTCGTAAGCGATGCGACGGCGAATCGGATTGTGCAATCGGATGGCGGTTGAACCAAAAAACTCGGTTTCGATGTGATCGAATGCCTTGAGTTCAGGCGAAGTCCTGATCGCACGCGCGTAAAACGCGTGAAACGCCTGTCGGCAAACATAAGTCTTGTATTTCGTCAGGCAGAAAACGGAAAAGCGACCAGCTTCTTCACGCAGGAAGTCGGTCACGCCAGCGGTTACCTCGGGCCAAGCCGGATTGAACGTATCGTCGAAAACGATGATTCCGTGCTCTGCAAGCGACGCGGCAGCAAGACGACTATCGGCCGCGATGTGGTGCAGCATGTGGCCACCGTCGATACTGAAGAACCGGACCATCCCGGCTCTTTCGGTAATGTTCTCGGGTCGGAGCAGCGTGCTGTCGCTCTTAATGACGCATTCGGCGTCCACGGAAAGGCCAAGTTGACGGCCGCCCGCCGCGAAACGTTCGTACTGCGTCGCGCCATGATCCGGATTCACGATACCAAACGGATCGATGGCCACAATCTTCTCCGCGTCTCCGCAGATCTTCCGCAACAGAAAGTAGGAACGACCATAGTAAACGCCGATCTCGGCTAAGCCACCTTGCAAGGATGCTGATTGCTGGGATAGCAAGACCGCAAGAAATACCAGAGCGTCCGGCGGATCAATGTATCCTTCGATCGCCTGAAGATCATGGAATATGAACTTTCTGATCGACGAATCCATCTGGGTTCGGCCTTCAGTTTCACGATGAGAACTACCGAAGGGAACAATTCTTCGCAGAGAATAAGAACAAAAGTCAATTCTATTTAAAATGACGTGCCGGGAGTATTTAGAAGTACGACTGTTGTGGCAATCATTGTTGAATAACGGTCGCGATGTTATTTCGAGCGTTGCGTTTGTCGGGTACTGGTGGACAGTCAACTCCATGGAAAATCTTCGGCAAATCAATTTGCTAATGCCGTCATCGACAAAAAGAGCGTGACATCGACGCCACCTTCGTTTCGTTCTTTTTCTCGCCATCGACCTGCTCTAAGTCTTCTACATCCGAAACGAGAATTGAAGGTGGTGCATGGCAGGTGAAACGATTCTGGTCGTGGGCGGCGCTGGTTATATCGGCTCCCATACGTGTCTCGATCTTGCGAACAAGGGGTTCCAACCGGTCGTTTTCGACAATTTCTCCAACGGTCATCGCGAATTCGTGAAGTGGGGACCCGCCGAGGAAGGGGATATCCGGGACCGAGTTCGCCTTGACGAGGTTCTGGCCAAGCACAAGCCAGCTGCCATCCTGCACTTTGCCGCCCTCATCGAGGTCGGCGAATCGGTCAAGGATCCGATCGCCTTTTACGAGAACAACGTCATCGGCACGCTGACACTTTTGGCTGCCGCTCAGGCGGCGGGCGTCAAGGCATTCGTCTTCTCATCCACCTGTGCGACCTATGGCTTGCCGCAAAGCGTGCCTCTCGATGAAACGCATCGCCAGGTGCCGATCAATCCCTATGGCCGTACAAAATATATCGTGGAGCAGGCGCTTGCCGACTACGACAAATACACCGGCTTTCGATCGGTCGTGCTTCGCTACTTCAACGCAGCCGGCGCCGACTTCGAGAGCCGGATCGGCGAGTGGCATCAGCCTGAAACGCACGCCATACCGCTCGCGATTGATGCCGCTCTTGGCCGTCGTGAAGGCTTCAAGGTGTTTGGCACCGACTATGAAACGAGGGACGGCACCTGCGTCCGCGACTACATCCATGTCCTTGATCTCGCCGATGCGCATGTCCGCGCCGTAGAGCATCTGCTGCGGGGCGGGGAATCTGTTGCGCTCAATCTCGGCACCGGCACGGGAACAACGGTGAAGGAGTTGCTCGGCGCCATCGAGCGCGTGTCGGAGCGACCGTTTCCTGTGGAATATGTCGGTCGCCGCGAAGGCGACTCGCACACGCTAGTTGCCAACAATGACAAGGCGCGGGAGATTCTAGGCTGGACGCCGCGGTATGATTTGTCTCAGATCATCCGATCGGCGTGGAACTGGCACGCAAAATCAAACCAGCACTGAAATACATCCATGACCGGTCGACCGAACATTTTATTGATCACCGCGGACCAATGGCGCGGTGATTGCCTGTCGGCGACCGGACATGCCTGCGTCAGGACGCCGAATGTGGATGCGCTGGCGTCGGAAGGCGTCTTGTTTGCCCGCCACTACGCTGGCGCCGCGCCATGCTCACCGGCGCGCGCCACGCTCTATACCGGCCTCTATCAGATGAACCACCGGGTTTGCCGCAACGGCTCACCCCTCGATGCGCGATTTGACAATCTGGCGCTGGCGGTCCGGCGGGCGGGTTATGATCCGACGCTGTTCGGCTATACCGACACCGCGCCCGACCCGCGCGGTATGAACGCGAACGACCCGCACCTGACAACCTATGAAGGATTGCTACCCGGCTTTACGGCCCGACAACTGCTTCCCGAGCATGAAAAGCAATGGCTGTCCTGGTTGCGCGAGCGTGGACACCCGGATGCGGATAGTCGCGACATTCACATCCCCGTCGGCGCGCGGCGCGGTGAGATTTCGAACGCGGCAACGACCTATTCGAAGGACGAAACGCAAACGGCGTATCTCGCGGGAGAGTTCATCCGCTGGCTGGGAGAGCAGGATGCGCCCTGGTTCGCACATGTTTCGTTCCTTCGTCCGCATCCGCCATTTTCGGCACCGTCTCCATACAACGATCTGTTCAGCCCGGAGGACGGTTCGCATTTCGCCCGGGCGGAAAACCACGAAACGGAACAGAGATCACACCCTTATCTGTCCTATGCCATGCCAAGGGTAGGAAAGGGCGGCTTCATCCATGGTGCGACCGGCTCAGTTAGCGAGTGGCAGGCCAGTGACTTCGCCGCGATCCGCGCCATCTACTATGGCATGATCGCGGAGGTGGACGCGCAGCTTGGGCGGATTTGGCGCGCATTGAAGGAAACAGGGGCGTGGGACGACACTCTCATCATCTTCACGTCTGATCACGCCGAGATGGCAGGCGATCACTGGACGCTCGGCAAGGGCGGTTTCTTTGATGGCAGTTATCACATCCCGCTTGTCATCCGCGACCCGCAAGCTGTCACGCGGGGCAGGGTGGTCGACCGATTCACGTCGGCCGCAGACATCTTCGCAACGCTCTGCGATCGCCTGAATATCGAACCTAGAAACGCCCTGGATGGCCAGTCCCTGCTGCCGTTCATGGAGCGGGAGGCGCCGAGAACCTGGCGCGATGCTGCCTTCTGGGAATTCGACTTCCGCGATATTGCCAACCAGGAACCAGAAGCTCATTTCGGATTGCAGTCAAACGAATGCAACCTTGCCGTCATCAGAGATGAACGCTTCAAATACGTGCATTTCGCGGCACTGCCACCACTCTTATTCGACCTGCAGGCCGATCCGATGGAATTGAACAACCTCGCGTCGGACCCAGCCTGTCTGTCGACCAGGCTTTCCTATGCCGAGAAGCTTCTCTCGATGCGTGCCCGTCATCTGGATCAAACGCTAGCTTTCACCGAACTTACGGAAAAAGGGCCGATCAGGCGCCGGCCCTAAGCTTATCAGGCGAGGCGCCCGAGATAGTCCAGCTTGCCAACAGGAACGCCCTGATTGCGCAGAATCGCGTGTGCAGTCGCAAGGTGGAAGAAGAAGTTCGGTAGCGCGAAGGTCACGACATATTCGTCGCCGCGGAACGTGATTTTGTTACCCCCCGGCGAAAGGGTAATTTCCCGCGTTTCCGTCCCTTCAAGTGCAGCCGGTGCGACTGTACCGAGGTAGGTTTGCGTCTTGGCAACACGCTCGCGCAATTCGGCGATCGTCGCTTCATTGTCCTCGAATTTCGGCGCTTCGCTGGCGGTCAGCCGCGCAATCGCCAGTTTGGCGCTGTCGGTCGCGCGCTGAAACTGACCCGAGAAGGGCAGCATGTCCGAAGCCAGCCGCGCGGCGACGAGATCCGCGCTATCAATCCCTTTCTCCTTCGCGAAGGTCTCGGCTTTGTCGAGGTAGGTCTTCAACGTTTCAAGACCGTGCTGGAAGACGGGAACTGTTAGTCGGTACATCGAAATAGGCATCGGTTTCTCCCTTGAGGCAGCGAAACCGCCGCCGTTAGGCCGTTCATATAGTTCGCGGCATCGCGCTTTTCAGCGCCAGCGCAAGCATCTTCGCGAGATTTTCACGGAGCGCTCGCGACCTCGCCCATGAATTGGACTTGACGCCCTCAGCAGAAAATGGAATGAATATTCCGCGACACAGATTTTACGGTTCGTTTGTTCCGTTTCTTGACGGACGGCCAGCGGGAGATGGCCCAGGTGAACTAAAAAACTGGCTTTTGGGCACTGCCCGAAGCTCCGGCGTGAGGAGGGTGCAGCCGGACACCGCTTTGTGGAGGAAAGAAGAATGAAGAAATTTATCATGGGTACTGCCATGGCGCTCGTCCTGTCGACGGCCGCTCATGCCGAAACCGTCGGCGTCTCTATGGCGCTTTTCGACGACAACTTCCTGACCGTCCTGCGCAACGGTATGCAGGACTATGCCAAGACCATGAAGGGCGTGACACTGCAGGTCGAAGACGCACAGAACGACGTCGCCAAACAGCAGAGCCAGATCCAGAACTTCATTGCATCGAAGGTCGACGCAATCGTCGTCAACCCGGTTGATACCGACGCCACGGCCGCAATGTCGAAGCTTGCCGCTGAGGCTGGCATTCCACTCGTTTACGTCAACCGCGAGCCGGTCAACGTAGACAGTCTGCCGGACAAGCAGGCCTTCGTTGCTTCAAACGAGCAGGAATCCGGCACGCTTGAAACCAAGGAGGTTTGCCGCCTGTTGGGTGGTAAGGGCAAAGCCGTCGTGATGATGGGCGAACTCTCCAACCAGGCCGCTCGCATGCGCACAAAGGACGTTCACGACGTCATTGCGACCGACGAGTGCAAGGGCATCCAGATCATTGAAGAACAGACGGCCAACTGGTCCCGCACCCAGGGTTCGGACCTCATGACCAACTGGCTCTCCAGCGGTCTCGAGTTCGACGCCGTTATCTCGAACAATGATGAAATGGCCATCGGCGCTATTCAGGCTCTCAAGGCAGCCGGCAAAGATCTCAGCAAGATCGTGATCGGCGGCGTTGACGCCACCCAGGACGCACTTGCCGCCATGCAGGCTAGCGACCTCGACGTGACGGTCTTCCAGGATGCAGCCGGGCAGGGCAAAGGCGCGCTCGACGCGGCTCTGAAGCTCGCGAAGGGCGAAAAGGTGGACAAGAAGGTTTATATTCCTTTCCAGCTCGTCACGCCTGAAAACGTCAAGGACTTCGTCGCGAAGAACTAACGTCGGAGAAATGGGGTGCGGACACACGGTTCCGCATCCCAAGCTTCAATCCGTGTCCGGGAGGAATGAGATGGTTGTCAGCCCGTCTACAATGGCCGCAGTGCGTCACAGCGGCGCTATTCCGAATGCGGAATACCTGCTGAGCGCCGAAGGCGTGCGCAAGGAGTTTCCAGGCGTTGTTGCACTCGACGACGTCCAGTTCCAGCTGAAACGCGGCACCGTGCACGCCTTGATGGGCGAAAACGGCGCCGGCAAGTCCACGCTGATGAAAATCCTCGCTGGCATCTATATCCCCGATAAGGGTGAGGTGCGCCTCAAGGGCGTCGAGATTCAGCTAAAATCGCCGCTCGATGCGTTGGAAAATGGTATCGCGATGATCCATCAGGAGCTGAACCTGATGCCCTATATGACCGTTGCCGAGAACATCTGGATCCGGCGCGAGCCGAAGAACAGGTTCGGCTTCGTCGATCACGCGGCAATGTTCCGCCAGACGGACGAGCTGTTTCAACGACTGAATATCGACATCGACCCGGAGATTCAGGTTCGCGAACTTTCCGTCGCTAATCGGCAGATGGTCGAGATCGCCAAGGCAGTCTCCTACAATTCAGACGTCCTGATCATGGATGAACCGACATCGGCACTGACCGAGCGCGAGGTCGAGCATCTCTTCCGGATCATTCGCGACCTCAGGGCTCAGGGCATTGGGATCGTCTACATCACACACAAGATGAACGAGCTGTTCGAGATCGCCGACGAGTTCTCTGTGTTCCGCGACGGCCGTTATATCGGCACCCATGCGTCGACAGATGTCACGCGTGACGACATCATCCGCATGATGGTTGGCCGAGAGATTACCCAGATGTTTCCGAAAGAGGAGGTCCCGATCGGCGACGTCGTGCTCTCGGTCAAGAACCTCTCACTGAACAACGTTTTCCATGACGTTTCCTTTGATGTCCGATCGGGCGAGATCCTTGGCGTCGCCGGACTTGTGGGATCAGGCCGATCGAATGTCGCGGAGACCTTGTTCGGCGTAACGCCGGCGACCTCAGGCACGATCGAACTCTTCGGCAAGAAGACGGACATCGTCTCGCCTACCGTTGCGATCCAGAACCGCATGGCGTTCCTGACCGAAGACCGCAAGGACACGGGCTGCCTGCTGATTCTGAGCGTTCTCGAGAATATGCAGATCGCCGTTCTCCAGGATAGGTTCGTCAAGGGTGGCTTTGTGCAGGAAAGCTCGATCGAAGCAACCTGCGAAGACATGGCGAAGAAACTCCGGGTCAAGACACCCAATCTCGACGAGCGCGTGGAAAACCTTTCCGGTGGCAACCAGCAGAAGGTCCTGATTGGTCGCTGGCTGCTTACCAATCCGAAGATCCTCATTCTCGACGAGCCGACACGCGGCATCGATGTCGGCGCCAAGGCCGAAATCCATCGTTTGGTGACGGAGATGGCGAGAAGCGGAGTAGCCGTGATCATGATCTCGTCGGAAATGCCGGAAGTGCTGGGCATGAGCGACCGCATCATGGTGATGCATGAAGGACGCGTAACCGGTTTTCTCAATCGCGACGAAGCAACGCAGATCAAGGTGATGGAGCTTGCAGCGCAGTGACGCGCGGGCTCGGGAACCGAAGGGAGGATAATCATGAATACCAACGCAGCTGAGGCCACAGCCCCACTCGCAACGCGAGCTCGCAGACGGCGCGTTCCGCCCGAGCTCAGTATTTTTCTCGTCCTGATCGGCATTGCGCTTATCTATGAAATTCTCGGCTGGATCTTTATCGGCCAGAGTTTCCTGTTCAATTCGCAGCGCCTGACGATCATGATCCTTCAGGTCTCCGTCATCGGCATCATCGCGGTGGGTGTGACACAAGTCATCATCACCGGCGGCATCGACTTGTCATCCGGCTCTGTCGTTGGCATGACGGCGATGATTGCGGCAAGCTTTGCGCAGGCATCGACCTGGCCGCGGGCGCTCTATCCTTCGCTGACGGACCTGCCATTCTTCATCCCGATCGGCGTCGGTCTCCTCATCGGCCTCGCAGCGGGCTTTATCAACGGGCAGCTGATCGCAAGGACCAAGATCCCGCCGTTTATCGCCACGCTTGGCATGATGGTCTCGGCACGCGGCATTTCCAAGTGGTATACCAAGGGTCAACCTGTCTCCGGTCTCACCGACCAGTTCAACTTCATCGGGACAGGCATTTGGCCCGTGATTGTGTTCCTCGTCGTTGCGCTGATCTTCCATATTGCTCTGCGCTATACCCGTTACGGCAAGTTCACTTACGCAATCGGCGCTAATCTGCAGGCCGCACGTGTATCTGGTATCAATATCGAAGCCCACCTGATCAAGGTTTACGCGATCGCCGGTCTGCTGGCGGGTCTTGCCGGCGTGGTCACTGCAGCCCGCGCCCAGACCGCGCAGGCCGGCATGGGCGTCATGTACGAACTGGACGCCATCGCCGCGACCGTTATCGGCGGTACGTCTCTGACAGGCGGCGTCGGCCGTATCACCGGCACAGTTATCGGCACGATCATTCTCGGCGTGATGACCTCGGGCTTCACCTTCCTTAGGGTTGATGCCTACTACCAGGAGATCGTCAAAGGACTGATCATTGTGGCCGCCGTCGTGATCGACGTTTACCGACAGAAGAAACGCGCGAAGCATTGACGAAAGCAATTCGGAACGGGGGCCTCGGCTCCCGTTTTTCGTTTGCGCTAACCATCGACACGGAACAGAAAGATTTCTGAAAAAAAAGGGTAGCGTATTCCGCTAGCTTTTCTATTCTGCGCTCTTCATATCGCCCGCCCGGGCACACAGGAACGCAGATGCAATTCGTATTCGACGGCCACAACGACGTCCTCCTCCGGCTTTGGACACATGAACGGGATGGCGGCGATCCGGTCGCTGAATTCTCAAACGGTATCGATCTGGGCCATATCGATGCCCCGCGCGCCAAGGCTGGCGGACTGGCAGGTGGCCTCTGCGCAATCTACGTGCCCTCCGGTGATCTCGTTTTTGCCGATCCCGACAAGAATGGCCACTACGTCACGCCGCTTGCCGCTCCGCTGGAGCCGCTTTCCTCGCTGAGGATCGCCACGGAAATGGCCGCGATCGCGCTTCGCCTGGACCGCGCTGGCGCCTGGCGCCTATGCTGCACTGTCAAGGACATTCGCAAAGCCATGGCCGACGACGTCTTCGCCGCGGTGCTGCACATGGAAGGCTGCGAGGCCATCGGGGCGGACCTGGCGGCACTCCAAGTATTCCATGCCGCTGGCTTGCGGTCGCTGGGACCTGTGTGGAGCCGTCACAATATCTTCGGCCACGGCGTGCCCTTCGCCTTCCCCATGTCGCCGGACACCGCGCCCGGCCTGACAGAAGCCGGCTTTGCCCTGGTACGCGAATGCAACCGGCTCGGCATTCTGATCGATCTGGCGCACATCACGGAGAAGGGCTTCTGGGATGTCGCAAAGACGACCGATCAGCCGCTCGTCGCCAGCCACTCCAACGCTCACGCGCTGACGCCGGTCGCCCGCAACCTCACCGACAAGCAGCTCGACGCCATCAGAGAAAGGCGCGGCCTTGTTGGCGTGAACTACGCGACGGCAATGCTGCGTAGCGACGGTCGTTCCGATGGTGACACACCGCTCAGCGACATGGTGCGCCACATCGACTATCTCGTCGAGCGCGTCGGCATCGACTGCGTCGCGCTCGGCTCGGACTTTGACGGCGCGACCATTCCCGAAGAAATCGGGGATGCCGCAGGTAACCAGAAGCTGATTGTCGCCCTCCAGCGTGTTGGCTATGGTGCACGAGATCTCGAAAAATTGGCCAGCGGGAACTGGCTGAGAATTCTGGCTTCGGCGTGGGGAGAAGAGGCCGCCTAAGCTTGCCTATCGCTTTGCATTGAAATGGAAAACAGGGGAACAAAAACCATGATAGTCAGCAAATTTAACCGCACTTTCCGTCTGCTTTCGGCAGGCGCCGCTCTGTCGATCATGATGGCCGCCGCACCCGCTGCCTTTGCGGAAACGCCGAAGGACACGCTGGTCGAAGGCTTCGCCATTGACGACATCATCACCATGGACCCGGGCGAGGCGTTCGAGCTGTCGACGGCCGAAGTCACGAGCAACACCTACAGCCTGCTCGTCCGTCTCGACATGAGCGACACGTCGAAGGTCAAAGGCGACCTCGCCGAGAGTTGGACGGTTTCCGACGATGGCCTGACCTATACGTTCAAGCTGAAGCCCGGGATGAAGTTCGCCTCCGGCAATCCGATTACCGCCGAAGACGTCGCATGGTCCTTCGAGCGAGCCGTCAAGCTCGACAAGAGCCCGGCCTTCATCATCACCCAGTTCGGCATCAATGGCGACAACGTCACCGAGAAGGCAAAGGCGACTGATGGAGGCACTTTCGTCTTCACCGTCGACAAGCCCTATGCGCCGAGCTTCGTTCTGAACTGCTTGACGGCAACCGTTGCCTCGGTTGTCGACAAGAAGCTGGTCATGGATCACGTCAAGTCCGTGACGCCGAGCGCCGACTACAAGTATGACAACGATTTCGGCAACGAGTGGCTGAAGACCGGTTACGCCGGCTCCGGTGCCTTCAAGCTCCGCGAGTGGCGTGCCAACGAAGTTGTCGTGATGGAACGCAACGACAATTACTATGGCGATAAGGCGAAGCTGAATCGCGTCATCTATCGCTTCATGAAGGAAAGCTCTGCGCAGCGCCTTGCGTTGGAAGCAGGCGATATCGACGTCGCCCGCAACCTGGAGCCCGGTGACCTGGATGCAGTCTCCAAGAATGCCGAACTGACGACCGTCAGCGCGCCGAAGGGCACCGTCTACTACGTCAGCCTCAACTCCAAGAACGAGAACCTGAAGAAGCCGGAAGTTCAGGAAGCCTTCAAATACCTCGTCGACTACGATGCGATCGGCTCGACCCTCATCAAGGGCATCGGCGAAATCCACCAGACCTTCCTGCCGAAGGGCCAGCTCGGCGCGCTTGATGAAAATCCGTACAAGCTCGATGTGGCCAAGGCCAAGGAACTGCTTGCGAAAGCCGGCCTGAAGGACGGCTTCTCGGTGACGATGGACGTCCGCAACACGCAGCCGGTAACTGGTATTGCGGAATCCATGCAGCAGTCGCTCGCCCAGGCCGGCGTCAAGATGGAAATCATCCCCGGCGACGGCAAGCAGACCCTGACGAAGTTCCGTGCGCGTACGCACGACATGTACATCGGCCAGTGGGGTTCGGACTACTTCGACCCGAACTCGAATGCCGATACCTTCACCACCAACCCGGACAACTCGGACGCCGGTACGGTCAAGACGCTCGCATGGCGCAATACCTGGGAAGCGCCCGAACTCGAGAAGGAAACGAAGGCTGCCTTGCTCGAACGTGACGGCGCAAAGCGCGCTGCCATGTATGAGGACATTCAGAAGAAGTTCCTTGCCAACAGCCCCTTCGTAATCATCTTCCAGCAGATCGAAGTGGCAGGCGCCCGCAAGAGCCTGACGGACTTCAAACTCGGCCCGAGCTTCGACACCAACTATGTCGGCCCGATTGGTAAGGAATAATCCGGCAGGATTGATCCGTTGAGCATCGTTGAAACAAAGATGGAGGCACGGCCCAAACAGGGCCGTGCCGTTCCCATTGCCAAAGCTGTCGGGCGATTTCTTGTCGCCGCCGTCACGACTTATCTTGGCCTTTTGGCCGTGACCTTCTTCATCGGCCGCGTCGTGCCGATTGATCCAGTTCTTGCGATTCTCGGCGACCGCGCGCCTGCGCATGTCGTTGAACGTGTCCGCCGCGAGCTCGGCTTCGACCTGCCGCTCTACCAGCAGTTCTACATTTATCTGAAGAGCATTCTCTCGGGTGACTTCGGAACCTCCGTTCTGACCACCAACCCCGTGATGGTCGACATTAGGCGCGTTTTTCCCGCAACGATCGAACTCGCAACACTCGGGACGATCATCGGCTCGGTTATCGGCGTGCCGCTCGGTGTGCTGGCCGCCGTTCGCCGGGGCAGCATCGCCGACCAGATCGTCCGTGTGATCGGGCTGATCGGCTATTCCGTGCCGATATTCTGGCTAGCGCTCATCTCGCTTGTGATCTTCTACGCGCAATTGCGATGGGTTGCCTTCCCCGGCCGCATCGATATCGTCTTCGAATACAGCTTCACGCCGATAACCGGCTTCTATCTGCTCGACAGCGCCATGCAGGGCCAATGGGACGTCTTCTACGACGTCTTCCGCCATATCATTCTGCCCGCCTCGCTGCTCGGCTACTTCTCGCTTGCCTACATCAGCCGCATGACCCGCAGCTTCATGCTCAACGAACTGAGCCAGGAATATGTGGTTGCGGCGCGCGCCAAGGGGCTCTCGGAAACCAGGGTGATCTGGGCTCATGCGCTACGCAACGCCGCCGTACCCCTCGTCACCGTCATTGCACTCTCGTATGCCAGCTTGCTTGAGGGTTCGGTGCTCACGGAGACGGTTTTCTCCTGGCCTGGTATCGGACTCTACATCACCAATTCCCTTCAGAACGCGGATATGAACGCCGTCCTCGGTGGTACCATCGTCATTGGCACGGTCTTCATCGGCATCAATCTTCTGTCCGACCTTCTCTACCGGACGCTTGACCCTAGGACGCGAAGCCGATGACGGTTCCCGCAAATCAATCAGCGCCGCTGAGCCGCCGTGAGTGGTTGCTTTCCGATCGGCCGCAGTCACGCACGCAGGCTCGCTTGGGCCGAGCCTACGTGACCTGGCGGCAATTCACCGCAAACCGCCTGGCCGTCGTAGGTCTCGTGATCATCATCGCCCTCCTGTTTGTGGCTGCCTTTGCGAACTTGCTCGCAACCCATTCGCCGATCGTGGGCGACCTGAAGAACGCTCGTCTGCTGCCGCCCGGCACCGAGGGTTACATGTTTGGCACGGACGATCAGGGCCGCGATATCTATTCGCGTCTCATCTACGGCTCCCGCTTGACGCTGCTCGTCGTCGTTCTCGTCGCAGCCATCTCGGCACCGATCGGCCTGATCGTTGGAACGGTGTCGGGTTATGCCGGCGGGTGGGTTGATGCGACGCTGATGCGCGTTACCGATATCTTCCTCGCCTTCCCCAAGCTGGTGCTTGCCCTCGCTTTCGTCGCGGCTCTTGGACCTGGCATCCAGAACGCGATCATCGCGATTGCGATCACCTCCTGGCCGCCCTACGCGCGCATCGCACGTGCGGAGACGCTAACCGTGCGGCGATCCGACTACATTTCTGCGGTCAAGCTGATGGGCGCATCACCCTTGCGGATTGTGGTCCGGCACGTGATGCCGCTTTGCCTTTCCTCGCTCATCGTTCGCGTGACGCTCGATATGGCCGGCATCATCCTGACGGCTGCCGGCCTCGGCTTCCTCGGTCTCGGGGCCCAACCGCCGCTTCCCGAATGGGGCGCGATGATTGCGTCTGGCCGGCGCTTCATCCTGGATCAGTGGTGGGTGGCAGCTATGCCGGGTTTCGCCATCCTGATCGTGAGCCTCGGCTTCAACCTGCTCGGCGACGGCTTGCGCGACGCTCTCGACCCCAAGGAGAGCGGCCAATGACGGATCTCCTCACCGTCCAAAACCTCAAGGTCAGTTATCCCACGCGCACCGGCGTGATCGAAGCCGTCCGCGGTGTCTCGTTTACACTTGGCAAGGAACGCCTCGGCATCGTCGGCGAGTCCGGCTCCGGCAAATCCCAGACGGGGCGCGCCATCATGGGTCTGACCCCGAAGCACGGCATCGTTTCAGCCGACAAGCTCGATTTCAACGGCATTGATCTTCTCGCCGTATCCGCCAAGCAACGCCGCCGGTTGCGTGGCAAACGCATCGCGATGGTTCTGCAGGATCCGAAATATTCGCTAGACCCCGTTATGTCGATTGGTCGGCAGATCTGCGAAACGCTGAGGACCCACGAGAAAGTCGGCAAGGCAGAGGCGCGAGACCGGGCTCTTGCCATGTTGGAGGCCGTGCAGATCCGCGATCCGAAACGAGTATTCGACCTCTATCCGCACGAGGTCTCGGGCGGCATGGGTCAACGCGCCATGATCGCCATGATGCTGATTGCCGATCCGGAGCTGTTGATCGCCGATGAACCGACCTCCGCACTTGATGTCACGGTCCAGCTGGACGTTCTCAGGATCATGGACCGGCTCGTGTCGGAACGCGGCATGGGGCTGATCTTCGTATCCCACGACCTGCGCCTCGTCTCATCCTTCTGCGACCGCGTCATCGTTATGTATGCCGGCAAGGTCGTCGAAGAACTCAAGGCATCCGAGCTTAAGAATGCGCGCCACCCCTATACGCAGGGTCTGTTGAACTGCATGCCCCAAATTGGCCAAAGCAGGCATCCGTTGCCGGTCCTCGATCGCAAGCCGGAGTGGGCCGCATGAGCATTGCACTTTCAGTCGACAAGCTGAGCGTCATCTATGATCACTTCCATGCGCTCAAGGACGTCAGTGTCGATATCGAAACCGGCGAGTCATTCGGCCTGGTCGGCGAATCCGGATCGGGAAAATCGACGCTGCTTCGTGCCGTTGCCGGCCTGGCGCCAGTGGCAAGCGGTTCCATCAAAATTCATGGCGAGCCACTCGCCGGCTCGAAGCGATCAAAGGCCTTCTACAGACAGGTGCAGATGGTTTTCCAGGATCCTTACGGATCCCTGCACCCTCGCCAGACCATCGATCGCCTGCTGCTCGAGCCGCTGGCGATACACGGCATCGGCGATAGCGACACGCGGATTGCCCGCGCCCTCGATGAGGTCGGGCTTGGGAACGGCTTCCGTTTTCGTTATCCGCATCAGCTTTCCGGCGGTCAGCGTCAACGCGTTGCGATTGCCCGCGCGCTGATCGTCGAGCCGTCAATTCTCTTGCTTGATGAGCCGACCTCGGCTCTTGACGCTTCCGTACAAGCGGAGGTTCTGAACCTGCTCGAAGAGGTGCGGCGAGATCGCAGCCTTACCTTCGTAATGGTCAGTCATGACCTCGGCGTCGTCACCCACATGTGCGATCAACTGGCCGTGATGCGAAACGGGACCGTCGTCGAGCGGTTAACCTCGGCCCAACTGGCACAGGCAGCCGTTACCGAGGATTACACGCGAAATTTGATGGTCGCCAGCAAGGGTTTTGTCAAAGCTTGAAGGGCAATCCTTTCAACGAATTGATTTCGCTGGGACTCTCCGGGCCTCAGCCTTAACGATCGACTAAAACACGACCATTCAACTAGACTATTGACACTTGCCTTACTTCTGTCATGATCCGGTTAACGCCCGTTAATTTTCGTGATCATGGAGATCAGGCATGTTTTTTCTCGGCGGCATGACGATGGGATATCTGCATCCACCGGCCAAAACCGATAGAGAAGCTCCAGCCTCGACCTCCATTCCCGCAGAGAAAGACCGGCGGTTGCTCGAAACGCCCGAAGCGCCGGCCAAGATCCATCAGGGTAGCGGAGAGGATCGTTCCTTGCTCTGGGCGTGGAGAACTCTCGTCTGATCGCCGAAGGGACGGATTTTTTAACGCCCCCCTGGCAGGACAGAATTTTATCTCTACCTATCAGATAGAGAAAATAAGAAAACGCTCTAACAAAAAAGAAGCGCGGAGAAACGGAGGCAGCACATGGCAGACTTGGGTATCTCGCACGCTCATGTGAATCAGTATGGTTCCGTCCAGACCAAGAAACCTGGCACGACCCGTAGCAAGATCCAGCTTGCAGTTCACGCAACCCTTGTCACGGCGGCATTTGTTTTCGTCGCAGCCCTCGTCTTTGGCATCGTAGGTTAAGCCAAAGAGTACGCAGACTTGCGGCAGACGAAGGATGCTGCCCCAGACCACGTTTGGCTGCCGGTATTTCAAAAGGCGCGTCGATTTGGACGCGCCTTTTCTATTTGGCTGAACCAGGCCTTGGACCTCCAACGGAACCAATAGGGCGACCTCCCGTTATTTGATCAGCAAAGACAAAGGAGATCGCCATGCTTTATTATGCACTTGTATTTCTCGTTGTAGCGCTGATTGCCGGCGTACTGGGCTTTGGCGGCATTGCAGGTGCTTCGGCATCCATCGCTCAGGTGCTTTTCTTCATCTTCATAATTCTGTTCGTTGTCTCGCTGGTTATGCGCCTCATGCGGCGCGCCTGACGAAAAAACGCTGATGTGAAATCGGAAACCGGCGCTTGCCTGAGCGCCGGTTTCCTTTCGACCGCAGGTGATATCCGCACGCCGCCGGATTGCATCCTTTGAAACATCTTGACTTGAATTATCGCAATGGTGTCCAACTTTCTCGAAATGGCTCCAAAAGGGTGGAGGGCGCAACGGAGCCGTCTTCGCGCGTAGCCGCACAGGTCGCGTTTAAACCGTTTCGCATCGTCGATTGATTGCCGTTTCGATCTTGCTGTCCGAGATCACGAAACCTCGGCGCTGTTCATGTGGTAGTCATATTTGGCAGTGCAAAAGGCTACGCAATCATCATAACTTTGCTTGGATCCAGAACCGAACCCATGTCCATTTCCGCCACGTCTCCGAGCCCGTCCCGCGAGTCCGAAACGAAGCAGATCGATCACAATGACTCGATCCGCTCAACCTATCTTTCCATCGAGGATATCAGGGGAATAGGCGCCTCCGTCGCCGCCCGTGGCGTCGACTCGCTGCCCGCTTTTGCGCCTTTCGATTTCTTCGCGCGACACAAGGAAAACGAGAAGGAAATCCTGCGGGTTTACCGCACGACAGCAACGGACGTGGAATCGGGTGAAACGATCACTCCCGCAGCGGAATGGCTGCTCGACAACCATTATATCGTCGAGGAAGCGATCCAGGAAATCCGTCGTGACTTCCCGCGGCGCTTCTACCGGGAACTGCCGACGATCGACGTCGGCGGTGTACGGATCCCACGCACCCTGGCCCTCGCATGGCTTTATGTCGCCCACACCCACAGCTCGATCTCGCAGGAAAGCCTGACGGCCCTGGTCGATGGCTTCCAGCAGAGCGAAACACTAAGGATCGGTGAACTCTGGGCATTGCCGTCGCTTGTTCGCTATGTACTCGTGGAAAATCTGCGTCGCATTTCGATCCGCGTCGAGCGCAGCCGCCGGTTACGCCGGCGTGCCAACGAGGCTGCAGATGAGCTTGTGCGGCTGACTGACCCGGCAAAGGCGGCCGAGTATCTCAGGTCGCTCGAGTCTCTTGCCGAAGACAATACCTTCGCAACGCAATTCCTCTACCGCATGCGCGATGGGTCGCAGGCATCGAGCGTGGCGATCGCTTGGCTCGATGAGCGCCTTGAAGCCCTCGGTCGCGACACCGAAGAGACGACGATGGCGGAGCACAGCCGCTTGTCCTCCGGTAACGTCACGATGGGTAACATCATACGCGGTCTGCGCGAGATCGACGACACGGAATGGTCGGTCTGGGTCGAACAGGTCAGCCATGTCGACAAACTGCTGTGGGATCATTCCGACTACGGCGATCTCGATTCCGGTTCGCGCAACAAGTATCGCAAGCAGATTGAAAAGCTTGCGAAGCGCTCGCCCCTGTCGGAAATGGAGATCGCCCAGTTGGCGCTCGACATGACTGAGGAGGCGAAGACCTCCGGCGAGACGCAGCCGCACGAACCGAATGTCGGCGGCTTCCTGACGGGCGCGCAGAGGCCAAAGCTCGAAGCGCGCGCGAACTATAGCCCGACCGCAACGCAGCACTTCGTCCGAACCGTCCGCCGTTTCAACTGGCTTTCGATTGCCGCACCAGTCATCCTGCTCACCATCATTGCCATGGCAATCGTCGGCAAGTTCATGGCCAATGCCGGCATGGGGCCGCTTGAGATCGCGATCCTGCTGGTCATGTTCTCCCTCCCTGCCTCGGAAGGAGCAACTGGTCTCTTCAATACGGTGCTGTCGTTCTTCGTGACACCGGCCCGGTTGGTCGGCTACGAGTTCAAGGAGGGCATTCCCGAGGAAGCCCGGACGCTACTGGTCGTCCCCTGCCTCATCTCCAACCGCGACAGCGTCGATGAACTCGTCCGCAATCTCGAAGTTCACTACCTCGCCAACCCACGTGGCGAAATCTACTTCGCGCTTCTCAGCGACTGGCCGGACAGCCAGGTCGAGGAAACATCCGCCGATCTCGAGGTGCTGGACTATGCCCGTCGCGAAGTCGCGAACCTCTCTGCGCGCTATGCCTTCGATGGCAAGACGCGCTTCTACCTCCTGCATCGTCGTCGACTCTACAATCCAGCCGAAGGCGCCTGGATGGGATGGGAGCGCAAGCGCGGCAAGCTGCATGAATTGAATCTGCTGCTCCGCGGCGACCGCGATACCACCTATCTCCCGGGCGCAAATATCGTACCGGCAAACGTTCAGTACGTGATGACGCTCGATGCCGACACGCGCCTGATGCGCGATGCGGTCACCAAGCTCGCCGGTAAGCTCTATCATCCCATCAACCGTCCGGTGATCAATCCGGCCAGCGGTCGCGTCGAAAGCGGCTATGGCGTGCTACAGCCGCGCGTCACGCCGTCACTGACGACAGGCAAGGATGCCTCGGTCTTCCAGCGAGTCTTCTCGATCAACCGTGGTCTCGACCCCTACGTCTTTACCGTCTCCGACGTCTATCAGGATCTGGCGGGTGAGGGCACATTTACCGGCAAGGGCCTCTATCATGTCGATGCCTTCGAAGCATCGCTGAAGGGCCGTATCGATGAAAACTCGGTACTCAGCCACGACCTGCTAGAGGGTTCGATGGCCCGCTGCGCGCTCGTCACCGATCTGGAACTCGTCGAGGATTTCCCGATCCGCTATGAGGTCGAAACCTCGCGCCAGCATCGATGGGCGCGTGGCGACTGGCAGCTACTGCCATACATGTTCAATCCGAAGCACGGCGTCACCGGGCTCGGGCGCTGGAAGATGTTCGACAACCTCCGCCGATCGCTGACGCCAATCGCATGGTTCTTCGCCTCGGTGCTTGGCTGGTATTTCATGGCCCCGCTTGGCGCGCTCGTGTGGCAGATCCTATTGATTTTCTGCCTGTTCGTCGCCCCGACGCTCTCCCTCATCAACGGCATCATCCCGCGGACCAGCGATATCGTCGCCCGCGCCCATCTCTACACCGTCTGGTCCGATATCCGTGCCGCCAACGCGCAGGTCGCTCTTCGGATTATCTTCATCGCCGATTCCGCATGCATGATGGCCGATGCCATCGGCCGCTCGCTCTATCGCCTCTTTGTCAGCCACAAGCTGATGCTGCAATGGCGAACGGCTGCCAGCGTCCAGGCCGGCAAACAGGGAACGGTCCTCTCTTATTATAAAGCGATGTGGCATGCGCCGGTACTGGCCTTGTTTGCACTGGCCTTTGCGGCGCTCTCCGGCGACAAGGCCTATCTCGTCGGCGTTCCCTTCGCGCTTCTCTGGATCCTCTCACCGCTGGTCGCCTACTATGTCAGCCAGTCGGCAGAGACAGAAGACCGGCTTGAAGTCGCCGATTCCGTTTCCAGCGAGCTTCGCAAGATCGCCCGCCGCACGTGGCGCTATTTCGAGACGTTCACCACCGCCGAACAGAACTATCTGCCACCGGACAACATTCAGGAGACGCCGCACGTAATCGTCGCGACGCGCACCTCCCCGACCAATATCGGCGTCTATCTGCTGTCCGTCGTGTCTGGCCGGCATTTCGGATGGTTCTCCTTCGAGGAAACCATCGATCGGCTGGAACAGACGATCGCGACAATCGACAAGATGGAGAAATTCCGCGGGCATCTCTTTAACTGGTACCACACGGATAGTCTCGAAACGCTCGGGCCGCGCTATGTTTCGGCGGTCGACAGCGGTAACCTCGCCGGCCACCTGATCGCGATCTCATCGGCCTGCCGCAACTGGGCGGAAGCGCCCTCCGCCCATATGCAAGGCAATCTCGATGGTGTCGGCGACACCGCAGGCATCCTCGCGGAAGTGCTGTCGGAACTGCCGGACGACCGCAAGACGGTCCGCCCGCTGCGTCGTCGTCTGGAAGAGCGTATCATCGGCTTCCAGAACGCGCTCGCAGCGGTCAAGCGCGAGCACGAGTTCGCATCGATCCGCATCATCAACCTCGCCGTTCTCGCGCGCGACATTCAAAAGCTTGCTGCCAACCTCGATCATGAGGTGAAGTCCGCCTTGAGCGTCGAGGTCACGCGCTGGGCCGAGTCTCTTGTCAAGGTTTGCGAAGCCCACATCTCGGACAGCACCTTCGATCTGTCCAACATCGATGCGCTGCGTCCACGCCTGATTGCCTTGCGCGACAAGGCCCGCGACCTCGCCTTCTCGATGGACTTCGGCTTCCTGTTCCGGCCCGAAAGGCGCCTGCTCTCGATCGGCTACCGCGTGGAAAGCGGCGAGCTCGATCAGGCCTGCTACGACCTGCTGGCCTCGGAATGCCGCCTCACCAGCCTGTTCGGCATCGCCAAGGGCGATCTACCGACGGAACATTGGTACCGTCTCGGCCGCCAGGTCGTTCCAGTTGGCTCGCGCGGTGCGCTTGTCTCGTGGTCCGGATCGATGTTCGAGTACCTGATGCCGCCGCTCGTCATGCAGGAACGTGGTGGAGGCATCCTCAACCAGACCAACAACCTGGTCGTGGTCGAGCAGATGAACCATGCCCGCAAGCTGGGGATTCCGTGGGGTATTTCGGAAGCGGCGTTCAATGCGCGCGACCATAACCTCAACTACCAGTACACGAACTTCGGCGTACCGTCGCTTGGCCTGAAGCGGGGCCTGGGCCACAATGCGGTTATCGCGCCCTATGCTTCCATCCTTGCCAGCCAGTATAATCCCGACGCGGCGCTTGAAAATCTCCAGCGCCTACGCAAACTCGGCGCACTCGGCAAGTTCGGTTTCCACGACGCCGTCGACTTTACGCCGACCCGCCTGCCTGAAGGCAAGACTTGCGCGGTCGTCTATAACTATTATGCTCACCATCATGGCATGTCGATCGCGGCCGTCGCGAACGTCGCCTTCAATGGCCACTTGCGCGAACTCTTCCACTCGGATCCGGTGATCGAGGCTGCTGAACTCCTTCTGCAAGAGAAGGCACCGCGGGATATTCCGGTTATGAGCGGTAAACACGAATCCGATACGCCAGCCAGCATTCAGGACGATCTGTTGCGTCCTGAACTGCGCAAGATCTATGATCCGGCCTCGCGCGATCGCGAGCTGGTTTTCCTCTCGAACGGCCACTACTCGCTGATGCTGACCGCGACAGGCGCCGGCTATTCACGGTGGAACGGCCAATCGGTTGGCCGCTGGAAAGCCGATCCGACCGAGGATCGCTGGGGCACCTTCATCTTCCTTCGCGATACGGCGACCAACGAATGGTGGTCGGCAACCACGGAGCCGAAGAGTGTCGAGGGCGAGCAGGTCAAGGTTCTCTTCGCCGACGAAAAGGCGGAGTTCACCAAGACGGTGGGCGACCTCACGAGCGAGGTCGAATGCATTGTCGCCACCGAGCATGACGCCGAAGCACGCCGACTGACGCTTATCAACTCGGGGACGGAGGATCGATTTATCGAGGTAACTTCCTATCTCGAGCCTGTCCTTGCGACAGACGACGTCGACAACGCCCATCCGGCATTCGCTCGCATGTTCGTCAAGACGGAGATCGGCAAGCGTGGGGACGTCATCCGCGTCGAACGCAACAAGCGTGATCCGAACGAGCCGAACATGGCCGTTGCCCACCTCATCGTCGACAACTCCGGCTCTTCGCGCCACACCGAGTTCGAAACGGACCGCCGCAAGTTCCTCGGCCGTGGGCGCAGCCTCGCGAACGCTGCCGCCTTCGATCCGGGCGCAACCCTTTCCGGCACCGACGGCTTCACCCTCGATCCGGTTATCTCACTTCGCCGCACCGTGCGCGTACCGCCCGGCAAGAAAGTCAGCGTGATCTTCTGGACCATCGCTGCGCCGAGCCGCAACGAGGTGGATCAGGCTGTTGACCGGTATCGCCACGCGGACGCTTTCAACCACGAGCTCGTCCAGGCCTGGACCCGCACGCAGATTCAGATGCGCCATGTCGGCGTGACGTCCCAGCAGGCGGCAGCCTTCCAGCATCTGGGCCGCCATCTGGTTTATCCGGATATGTATCTGCGCGCTGATGCGGCCGCGGTCGCCGCAGGCATGCAGTCGCAGTCATCACTTTGGCCGCTGGCGATCTCCGGCGATTTCCCGATCTTCACGTTGCGCGTAAACGACGACATGGATCTCGACATCGTCAGGGAAGCGCTGCTTGCGCAGGAATACCTGCGCTCGCGAGGCGTCACCGCCGATCTGGTCATCATGAACGAGCGCGCCTCATCCTATGCGCAAGACATGCAGCACGCAGTCGATCAGATGGCCGAGAATGTTCGCCGCATGGGACAGGCCGATGGCTTGCGCCAGCACATTTTCACGGTCCGCAAGGATCTGATGGAAGAATCAACGTACCATGCACTGATCTCGGCCTCGCGCGTCACGCTCCATGCCAAGAACGGCAAGATTATCGATCAGATCAATCGTGCCGTCGCGCTGTTTTCCCCAAGCAAGGAAGAGCAGCAGGAGCTGGAGCGTGCCGACCGCGCGAAGTCACCGGGCAAGCGGATCGCCCCGACGCCAGCCTCACGACCATCCAAGGTCGTGATCGAGGAAGAAGGCGATCTCAATTACTGGAACGGTATCGGCGGCTTCGCCGGCGACGGTCGCGAATATGTCGTCCGCCTTCCCGGAGGTCACGCGACGCCGCATCCGTGGATCAATGTCATCTCGAATGAAAAATTCGGCTTCCATGTGTCGGCAGAAGGAGCGGGGTTCACCTGGAGCACAAACTCCCGCGACTACCAGCTGACGTCGTGGTCGAATGACGCAGTCATCAACCGCCCTGGTGAGGCGATCTACGTCGTCGATCGGGATAGTGGCGCGGTACTGACTCCGTTCGCAAACCTCTCGACGCGGCAAGATATCCGCTTCGAAGCACGACATGGTCTGGGCTATTCGGTATTCTCCAGCGTACAGAACGAAATCGCGCTTGAGGTGACGCAGACCGTTGACCGCGAAAAGCCGGTCAAGCTGCAGCGAATCCGGCTACGCAATGCCGGCTCCAAGCCAAGGAAGCTGCGGATCTACGGGTACGTCGAGTGGGTTCTGGGCAACAATGCGCAGAAGTCTGCACCGTTCATCCTCTCGGAGCACGACGAGGAGACTGGCGCACTGTTTGCAAGCAACAACTACAGCATCGATTATTCCGGTCGGGTCGCTTTCTTTGTTGCCGGTGAGAAGCCGTCCAGCTTTACGGCCAGCCGCCGCGAATTTATCGGTAAGACAGGTACGATCCAGGCGCCGCACGCCCTGAATTCGGGAGCCGGCCTTTCCGGCGCGACGGAGCTCGACGGCGACCCGGCAGCGGTTCTCGCGATCGATATCGAGATCGGACCGGACGAGGAGCGCGATGTCTGCTTCTTCCTCGGTGATACCAAGACGAAGGCCGAGGCGCGGGCGTTAATCAACGATATCCGCAAGGTTGCCTTCGAGGACGTTGTCCAGGCAAACCGTGCGTTCTGGCAGAGTTTCACCGGGAAGCTGCAGATTTCCACGCCCGATCAGAGCATGAACAACCTGATCAATACCTGGCTGCCGTACCAGAGCCTGGGCTGCCGCATCATGGCGCGTACGGCCTTCTACCAGGCAAGCGGTGCCTTCGGCTTCCGCGATCAGTTGCAGGATACGTTGGCATTCGTTATCCATGAGCCGTCGATTGCCCGCAAGCAAATCCTGAATGCCGCCTCGCGCCAGTTCCGCGAGGGCGACGTTCAGCATTGGTGGCTGCCGGGCACCGGCGCTGGCGTCCGGACGATGATTTCGGACGACGTGGTTTGGCTCGCCTACGCGATCCATCACTATTGCAGCGTTACGGGAGACAAGAGCGTCCTCGACGAACAACTCGCCTTCCTGGAAGGGCCGGCACTCCTCGAGGGACAGCACGACTCCTTCTATCTGCCCGAAGTCTCCGAAGATAAGGCGAGCGTCTACGAACACGCTGCCATCGCGCTGGATCTCGCGATCGCCCGAACAGGCAAGAACGGCCTGCCGCTCTTCCTCGGAGGCGATTGGAACGACGGCATGAATCGTGTCGGCATTGGCGGACAGGGAACGAGCGTCTGGCTCGGCTGGTTCCTGGCGGGCGCGCTGCGTTCGTTCTCGGCATATGCGGAGGAACGTGGCGACAAGGCACGCGTGGCGCGGTGGACCCAGCACCTCGCGACGCTCAAGGCAGCGCTCGAAACCGTCGCCTGGGATGGCGCCCACTACCGGCGCGGCACGTTCGATGATGGCAGCTTGCTTGGCTCCAAGGAAAGCCTCGAATGCCAGATCGACTCGATCGCCCAGTCCTGGAGCGTGCTGTCCGGGGAGGGGGATCCGGCGCATTCGGCGAAGGCGATGAACTCCGTGCTGGATAAGCTCGTCGATCCAGAGGCACGGATCATTCGGCTCTTCACACCGCCCTTTGCGAACTCGGCTAAGGATCCTGGCTACATCAAGGCCTACCCGCCAGGCGTTCGAGAAAATGGTGGCCAATACACCCATGCCGCGACTTGGGTTGTCCTGGCGCTGGCCGAACTTGGCCGCGGCGACGATGCCCTGCGTTGCTTTGAATTGCTGAATCCAATCGGTCATGCCCGCGACCCGGTTTCGGCGGAACGCTATCGCGTCGAACCCTATATCATCGCAGCTGACGTCTACGGTGAGGGCGCGCTGAGCGGTCGCGGCGGTTGGACTTGGTATACAGGCTCCGCAGGCTGGCTCTATCGCGCGGTCATCGAAGGCATCCTCGGCATCAGGGTGAGGGATGGCCGCTTGTACGTGCGTCCAGCGCTGGCGAGTGCCTGGGACGGCTTCTCCGCCGAGATTGAGCACACAGGTGCTAAATACCTCATTTCGGTCTCAAAATCGTCCCATCCGAGAGGTTACGATGTGACCATCAACGGACGCGAAGTCACCGATCCCGACGAGGGATATCCGGTCGGATAACAGCATTTTTCCTAGCTAATCATCCGGCGTTTCGTTGCGGCCAAAAGGGAAACCTTTTGGCCGCAACTGCGTTTGCAAATCGGAAAAGCAGGAGAAGTCCATGGCAATAGCGCTCGAGGGAACGATTGGCGCCAAGCAACGTTCTGTTACGGTAGCGACGCCGAAACGTGATACGAGATTGGACGTTCTACGCGGACTCGCGCTCATCACGATTTTCATCAATCATGTCCCCGGTCAGATTTTCGAGAATCTTACAACCAAGAATTTCGGCTTCTCAGATGCGGCCGAAGCCTTCGTTCTGATCTCGGGCATTGCGGTCGGCTTGGCTTATGGTACGCGCTTTGAGCCGAGCGCGTGGCTTCTGACGGCGGCCAAGGCCACGAAGCGGGCGTTTACGCTTTATCTGGCTCACATGATAACGACGTTCATGACGCTCGCCCTGTTCCTGACCGGCGCTTGGATCTTCCACCGCCCTGGCCTGCTGTGCGAGATCAACATCCTCGCTGTCTTGACCAATCTGAAGGCTGGCATTCCCTCGCTGGTGCTGCTGGGACACCAGATCGGCTACAACAACATCCTGCCGATGTATGGGGCCTTGATGCTGATGGTGCCGGTCATCCTTCTGCTCAACGCGGCAAGCCCTCTTCTCGCGCTGGTCGTCTCCGGCACGGTCTGGCTGTTTGCGGGCGTGTATGAGGTTGCGCCACATAACATGCTGATTGAGGGCTATTGGTTCCTCAATCCACTGTCCTGGCAATTCCTCTTCACGATCGGCATCGTTGGTATGATGCATGTGCGCCGTGGAGGCAAACTGCCTCAGCACCCGGTCCTCTTTGCCGCTGCAGCGGTTTACGTCGTATTGTCCTTTGCCTGGGTGGTCGGCCAACTCTGGAGCTTCGGAATTGCGTTGGCAGCACTCGGCCTGCCGCCGGTACTGACAGGTTTCGACAAAACATTTCTGTCTCTGCCGAGGCTGCTGCACGTTCTGGCGCTGACGTATCTCGTCATCAATATTCCGGCAATCTCGCTCCTGCTGCGCCGGTCAGCGGACCATCCGCTGACCGTTCTCGGCCGCCACTCGCTGAACATCTTTGTCGCCGGTACCATCCTGGCGATGGTCGGTCAGGTGGTGCTCTACATCAACAACCACGACCGGATCATCGGGCCAGTCTTTGTGGTTATCGGCATCGCCATCCAGTTCGCCTACGCCTACCATCTTGAACGCAAGCGCAAGCTCGAGACAGGCGACCGAAACAGGTTGCCCAGCCGAGGGATGATGCCGGTTCCTGTGCGCGTTGATCGTTCGCGGGATCGGCGCTAGACGTCAGCGGCATCCGTCTGCTGCGATCGTGCGCCCATCGTCGCGCCTCCGTATCTAATCGTAAAAACCTTGACTCCTGTGGAAAACCTTTTAAGAGCAACGGCGGAAAAGGAATATCCATGGTTCGCGACGAACACGCCATTGCTGTATGCAATGACCGGGCACAAGGTGCCGGGGTGGATATTGCCGTTCCGGTTTCTTCCAAAACCAAGGCCAAAACGACGACGAAAACCGTCTGACGTCTCTGGCCTGCCGCTCTCTCCCCGGCTCGGCTGGGGACAAGGAAGCCGCGATATTTTCGCGCTTTCCCCCTCACCGGATAAGAGGAGAGAAGAGAAAGAGAGCTTGAGAAATGGGTTTTAAAGTTGCAGTTGCGGGAGCGACCGGAAATGTTGGCCGGGAAATGCTCAATATCCTCTCCGAGCGCGGTTTTCCCGCCGATGAAGTCGTCGCGCTTGCATCTGCGCGCTCGCAGGGTACAGAGGTTTCTTACGGCGATAAGACGCTGAAGGTCGCAAACCTCGAGAATTACGATTTCTCCGACACCGATATCTGCCTGATGTCGGCTGGCGGCGAGGTCTCCAAGAAGTGGTCGCCCAAGATCGGTGCCCAGGGCTGCGTCGTCATCGACAACTCGTCGGCGTGGCGCTACGACGCGGACGTGCCGCTGATCGTTCCTGAAGTGAACCCGGACGCCGTTACCCAGTTCAGCAAGCGCAACATCATCGCCAACCCGAACTGCTCGACTGCGCAGCTCGTGGTGGCGCTCAAGCCGCTTCACGACTTCGCTAAGATCAAGCGGGTCGTGGTTTCGACCTATCAGTCCGTTTCCGGCGCCGGCAAGGATGGCATGGACGAGCTGTTCAACCAGACGCGAGCCGTCTTCGTTGCTGATCCGATCGAGAACAAGAAGTTCACGAAGCGCATTGCCTTCAATGTCATTCCGCACATCGACAGCTTCATGGAAGACGGCTACACCAAGGAAGAGTGGAAGGTTCTCGCCGAGACCAAGAAGATGCTCGACCCGAAGATCAAGGTTACCTGCACAGCAGTTCGCGTTCCGGTCTTCATCGGCCATTCTGAATCGGTCAACATCGAGTTCGAAAGCGAGATTACGGCCGACCAGGCACGCGACATCCTGCGGGAAGCTCCCGGCTGCCTCGTCATCGACAAGCACGAGAACGGCGGTTACATCACGCCCTACGAGTCTGCCGGTGAAGATGCGACCTACATCTCGCGCATCCGCGAGGACGCGACGGTCGAGAACGGCCTGAACATGTGGGTGGTTTCCGACAACCTTCGCAAGGGTGCTGCTCTCAACGCGATCCAGATCGCCGAGCTGCTTATTAATCGCGGACTTGTGAAGCCGCGCAAGCAGGCAGCCTGAACCAATTGTTAACTATGGTTTGTTAAGCCCGGCTTAATAAGGTAAGGGCTTTTCTTGGCGCGGGTTCGCCGTTTACGGCTTCCCGCGCTTGCCAAATCAAAGACGGTGACAATATTGCCGAAAGCGGGCCGATGGCCCGGTTTGAAGGCCAGTCAGATCGGGATATCTCCATGCGCATGACGAAATTTTTGCTGGCAGCTGCTGCCGCCTGCATTCTCCACGCAGTTCCTGCAGCAGCCAAGGCAGCCCAGTGCGGTAACAACGGCGCCGGTTTCGAGGCCTGGGTTGGCGAATTCAAGCAAGAGGCGGCCGCAAACGGTGTCAGCCCCTCCGTTCTCGATCGTGCCTTTGCAAACGTCTCCTACAACAGACCGACGATTGCTGCCGACCGCGGCCAGAAGAGCTTCAAGCTTTCCTTTGATGCCTTCATGCAGAAGCGCGGTGGTGCGGCGATCATCTCGCGCGGCAAGAATATGAAGCGTGCCAATGCTGCTCTCTTTGCGTCGATTGAACGCCGTTTCGGCGTACCGGCCGGTCCGCTGATCGCGATTTGGGGCATGGAGACCGGATTCGGTAGCTATATGGGCAATCAGCATACGCTGTCGGCAGTGTCGACCCTCGCCTACGACTGCCGACGTTCCGACTACTTCACCGATCAGCTTTATGCAGCATTGCAGCTTGTCTCGGAGGGTTACCTCAATCCGCAGGCGCGCGGTGCGGCCCATGGCGAGATCGGGCAGACGCAGTTCCTGCCGCGCAATGTCGTGCGCTTCGGCGCCGATGGCGATGGCGATGGCCGCGTCGATATGGTCGGCTCGCGCGCTGATGCGCTCGCCTCGACTGCCAATTTCCTGAAAGGCCATGGCTGGCAGGCCGGTGCCGGCTATCAGCCCGGCGAACCCAACTTCGCAGCGATCGCCGGCTGGAACGCGGCGACGGTCTATCAGCAGGCCATCGCTTACATCGGCCAGCAGATCGACGGAAACTAAGAATAAGTCAGCGCAAACCAAGAGCGCCGAACCTCGGTTCGGCGCTCTTTTTGTTTGGCTAATTTAGATTTCCGGGCGAATGAAGTCGCGGGTTTCGGCGTCCATCACCCACAGTTCTCCCGTCGAAATGTCGAACCAGGCACCGTGAAGTGCAATCTTGCCGGCGTCCTCCAGGGCCTTGATGTCCGGAAACGTCCTGAGGTTCTCGATCGAATTGCGGATCGAGACACGCTCGAGGGCGGTTTGGCGCTCGGCGGGAGTCATCACGTCATTGGCGCCGATCTGCTCCGCCGCCGGCCTGACGAGCGACATCCAGCGCCCGATAAAGTCGCCAGGCGATAGCGGCTCGGCGCTCGGATCGAGCGCTGCCCTGATGCCACCACAGCGCCCATGGCCCATGACGACAATATCCGTAACCTTCAGAGCCTGAACCGCGAATTCCAGCGCGGCTGAGGTCGCATGGAAATGGCCATCCGGCTCGTAAGGCGGCACCATGTTGGCAACATTGCGGATAACGAAAAGTTCGCCGGGACCCGCATCAAAGATCAACTCGGGCGCAGCACGTGAGTCCGAACAGGCTACCACCAGCGTGCTTGGGTTCTGGCCGTGTTCGGCCAGCGCTTTATAGCGATCACGGGCGTCCACATAACGCCCATTCATAAAGTTGCGATAACCGTCAAGAAGGATGTTTGGAAAACGCTGCATGATCTTCGATTACAGCCTGCGCCAAACAAGATCAATATCGCACTGCAAGATCGCGAGCGTAGTCGTGGTGTCAGCCCTTGCGCCTTTGCACGGGATGCATCAGGCGCCGCATCTGCACCATCGCCATGGGCGTTGCGAGGCTTGACGCGTCGCTTGCCAGCGTCAATTCGTCACTCCCTCGCTTCACGGCGCGGGCAAGCACCTCGTAGACACTTGCCGTTGCAAGCTGAAGCGCCTTCTCGTCCTCCATGCCGGAAAGAAGCCGCGACAGAAACAGCGCGGCGAGAAGATCACCGAGGCCATTTGGCGGTTTATCGATAAGGCGGTGTTCCGCCAGCAGCGCATGTCGCCCTGTGAGGTAAAGATTCCCCGTGCCTCCTGCCATCATAGATACGGCTGAGGTCACCAGCATACGTGACGGCCCCAGTGATAGGGCCGCTTCCATTATCGAGGTATTGTCTTCAAGGGGCGCGCCAGCGAGCCAGGCGAGCTCATATCGGTTAGGCGTAGCAAGCGAAGCGAGGGGTATCAGATGATCCCTGATTGCCTCGGCCGTCGCCTGCGGGACGTAAAGGCCACCCAGATCCCCCATAACCGGATCGCAAACGTAAAGCAGCTCAGGCTTCTGCTCGCGCAAAGCCGTCACGAGGCGGGCAACCGAGCGCGCTTGCGCGGCATTGCCGAAATACCCCGATAGAACAGCCTTCACCTCGCCGATCCAAGGCGCGCGAATGAGATCGTCGATCGCCGCGTCGAAATCGGCTTCGGCAAACGTGAGCCGTGTAGACCGGCCATGGCCGGGGTGCCACGGCAGCACGATCGTCGGCAGCGCCCAGACCTGATGACCGAGGGTCTCTAGCGCAAAGACCGCCCCACGGTTTCCGACGGACCCGCGCACAACGTGGCTGGAGATAACAATGACGGTTCCTGCGGCATTATCTGACATGATGCTCTACTCGGCCTTCGATGCCCGTTGATCTCCTTTTTGCAGCTCCACTGTCAACTGCTCTTCACGCAGACATGAAAGCGTCGGCTGCAAGAAAGTCAGAAATCTGTGCGACGAAGCAAAATCTTTCGAAAATTTGCGTCCCGATGGCCAAAAACGCATGAAAGCTGCCTCGCAAAGCGCTCTTTTAGAGATTCTTTCGTCAAATCTTCTGCTAACTTGCGCCAAATCGAGGAGATGAGGGAGTATCTGAGATGGCCGGTCGAAACAATCCGAAGCGAGAAAAACAGCTCGAGAGCGCGACCAAAATCGCGGCCGCAACCGGGGAGACCTTCCTCGATCCCGAGTTCTTGTTCGGGCGCGCCAGCGGCGACGACCTGGAACGCTACACACCGGAGATGCTGGCGCTTTCGGCCGCGCATTCAGCGAAAGAACTAGCAGCCTGGGCAGGCAATTCGGCGCGCATCACCATCGACACCATCGCCGACGTGGAGCCTGACGGCGTTGCCGTGTCCATTCTTTCAGTCACCGACCACAACATGCCGTTCTTGTATGAATCGGTGATGGGTGAGGTCACCAGCAGCTATCGCGACCTCTATATGGCCGTGCATCCGATCCTCGTGATGGAGGACGGCAAAGCGCCGGAACTTTATTCTGCCGACCTCCCGAGTGAGCCAGCCAATCGCGTCAGCCATATTCAACTGCACCTTGCACCCCTGACGACGGCCCAGGCAGCCGACCTCATCAAACGGGTGAAGACCGTGGTCGAACAGGTGCGCGTGACGGTTTCCGACTGGAAGCCGATGCTCGATAAGCTCGGAACGGTCATTGACGAACTTTCCGCCTACAATGCCAGCCGCAGGAAAGCGGAACGGGATGAAGCGCTCGCCTTCCTGACGTGGCTGCGCGACGCAAACTTTACTTTCCTCGGGATGCGCGAGTACGTCTACTCGGGCAAAGGCGCGAACGCGAAGGTAGAGCGTGACAAGGGCACCGGTCTCGGCATCCTTTCGAACCCCGACGTGCTCGTTTTGCGCACCGGCAAGGATGCCGTAACGACGACACCTGAAATTCTGGCATTCCTCGATGGACCGGATTTTCTGATTGTCACCAAAGCGAACGTGAAATCGATCGTCCATCGCCGCGCCTATATGGACTATGTCGGCGTGAAGCGCTTTGATGCCGACGGGAATGTTACCGGCGAACTGCGCATCGTCGGTCTCTTCACTTCAACCGCCTATACGTCTCTCGCCAGCGATATCCCTCTACTTCGCTCCAAGATCGAGCGGGTGAAGGAACATTTCGGCTTCGACCCGATGAGTCACTCGGGCCGTATGCTCGACAATACGCTGGAATCCTACCCGCGCGACGACCTTTTCCAGATCGACACGACGCTTCTGGCGAGCTTTGCCGAGCAGATCAATGATCTGGCCGACCGGCCGCGTGTGCGCGCGCTGCCACGCATCGATCACTTTGACCGCTTCGTTTCAGTGATCGTTTATGTGCCGCGCGAAGAATACGACTCGATCGTGCGAGAAAAGATCGGAACTCATCTGAAAACGGTCTATGACGGCCGCGTCTCGGCTTATTACCCGGCCTTTCCTGAAGGCGGCGTTGCCCGCGTCCATTTCATCATCGGCCGGTCCGGTGGCAAAACCCCGCGTGTGCCGCAGGCAAAGCTGGAAGAGGCAATTCGTGCCATCACCGCGCGCTGGGATGACCGCTTCGAGGCTCTGGCTGGACCCAAGGCTCCTCAGTTGCACGTGAGCCACGCCTTCCAGGATCTCTTCCAGCCGGAAGAAACCTTTTACGATCTCGAGGATATCGCCGCTTGCGCAGCCGGAGAACCAATCCGCATTGCGTTCTACACGCGAGAAAAAGACGGCGTTGAGCTGCTTTGCCTGAAGATTTTCCATTCCGGCGGCCAGCTCGCTTTGTCTCGCCGCGTGCCATTGCTTGAGAACCTCGGCTTTAACGTCATCAGCGAGGGAACATTCGACATCGATGTAACCCTTCACGGTGGCCCCGAAACACTGGTGGTGCTGCATGATATGGAACTCGAGCCTCGCGGAGGCATTCAAATTGACCTCCATCGTCATGGAGCGATGTTGGAAGAAGCGTTCCTCGCAGCGTTCAGCGGCGTGATCGACAATGACAACTTCAACCGCTTGATCGTCTCGGCGGGACTGACTGCGCGCGAAACCAGCGTCCTTCGTGCCTATGCACGCTATCTACGGCAGGCCGGCATTCCATACTCACTGGACTATATCGCTACGACGCTCGACAAGTATCCGGTCATCGCGGCGATGATCTTCCGGCTGTTCTACGACGCGCTCGATCCGAAAATTTCCGAGAAGGCGCGGATCAAGAAGGCGACCGAACATCACCAAAGGATCGAGACGGCTCTCTCCGATGTGCCAAGTCTCGATGACGATCGAATTCTGCGCCGCTACGTCAACGTCGTCGATGCGACACTGCGAACCAACTACTTCCAGCGCAATCAAGACGGCTCGCCGAGGGCTATGCTGGCCTTCAAGCTCGATCCGCATCAGGTGGACGGATTGCCCGAACCGCGCCCCTTCCGCGAGATGTTCGTCTATGGCGTCGAAGTCGAAGGTGTGCACCTGCGCTTCGGCAAGGTGGCGCGTGGCGGTCTGCGGTGGTCGGATCGTGCTGAAGACTATCGAACCGAAGTGCTGGGGCTTGTGAAAGCACAACAGGTCAAGAACGCGGTGATCGTGCCGGTTGGCGCGAAGGGTGGCTTTTATCCGAAGAAACTCCCGGTCGGCGGCAGCCGCGACGAGATCTTCAACGCTGGCCGCGAAGCCTACAAGACCTATATCCGCACGCTGCTATCCATCACTGACAACATCAATGGCGCCGATATCGTGCCGCCGAAGGACACGGTCAGGCTTGACGGCGACGACCCCTATTTCGTCGTCGCCGCCGACAAGGGAACCGCCACCTTCTCGGACACCGCCAACGCACTCGCTCAGGAGGCGGGTTTCTGGCTGGACGATGCTTTTGCTTCGGGTGGCTCGGCCGGCTACGACCACAAGAAGATGGGCATCACCGCCCGTGGCGCCTGGGAAACGGTAAAGCGCCACTTCCGAGAAATGGATATCGACATCCAGACCACGCCCTTCACCGTTGCCGGCATTGGCGACATGTCGGGGGATGTGTTCGGCAACGGCGTGTTGCTGTCGCCAAAAATCCGGCTGGTCGCCGCGTTCGACCACCGCGACATTTTCATCGATCCGGATCCGGATATGGCAAAGACGCTCGCCGAACGGCAGCGGCTTTTCAACTTGGCCCGGTCGAGCTGGCAGGATTTCGACAAGAGCGTTCTTTCGAAGGGCGCCATGATCATTTCCCGATCGGCAAAGTCCGTCACATTAACGCCGGAAGCGGCGGCTGCGATCGGTATCGACAAGACGGTAGCAACGCCATTTGAGATCATGACGGCTATTCTGAAGAGCCCGGTTGATCTCCTATGGTTCGGCGGGATCGGCACCTACGTCAAAGCGCCGTCGGAAACCGACGCCGAGGTCGGCGACCGTGCCAACGACCCCATTCGTGTTACGGCGGAAGATGTGCGTGCCAAGGTGATCGGCGAGGGCGCAAATCTTGGCGTCACGCAGAAGGGCCGCATCGCCTACGGCCTGAGAGGCGGACGCTGCAATTCCGACGCGATCGACAATTCGGCCGGCGTCAACACTTCGGACGTCGAGGTCAACATCAAGATCGCGCTTGCCGCCGCAATGCACGACAATCGCCTCACGCGAGCAAAGCGCGACCAGCTCCTCTCATCCATGACGGACGAGGTCGCGAAGCTTGTGCTCAGGAACAACTATTTGCAGTCCCTGTCGATTTCGCTGACCGAGCGCAAAGGCACGGCCAACGGGCTGGAACTTGCCCGGCTCATGACGGTGCTAGAAGGTGCCAAGCAACTGAACCGCAAGGTTGAAACGCTTCCTGACGATACGGTCCTTGCCGAGCGCTATGCGGCAGGCAAGCCATTGACCCGACCCGAGATCGGCATCCTGCTTTCCTATGCCAAGATCGTGCTGTTCGATGCCCTGGCCGCCAGTGATTTGCCCGACGATCCTTATTTCAATGCAACGCTTTCGAACTACTTCCCTGCAAAAATGCGCAAGACGAACGCGTCCGACATCGATTCCCATCGTCTAAAACGCGAGATCATTGCGACTGTACTCGCCAACGAGGCGATCAATCGTGGCGGCCCCGGCTTCGCCGTCAGCATGATGGATGCCACCGCGGCATCCGCGCCGGAAGTTGTTCGAGCTGCGATCATAGCCCGTGACGGTTTCGATCTCGGGCGGCTCTGGACCGAAACGGATGCCTTGGATGGCAAGATCGGCGGCCAGATCCAGAACCGCATCTACGAGGAGATCAGCCACACCTTCACGGTGTTGACGCGTCTGCTTCTGAAGACACAGATGGCCAAGGGCGATATGGCCGCTACGATCGAGGGGCTCCAGACAGCCCTGAAGAAGCTCAAGCCGATCTTCGCCAGCCAGACAGTGCCCGAGCTCGAGGCACGCCAGCAGGAGTATCGCGAGGCCGGTGTGCCCGATAAGCTGGCCGCCGAGATTTCTGGGCTGCTCGGCTTTGCGCTCGTGCCTGAGATCATGCAGATCGCCGAGCGCACAGGCGAACCGCTGGCGCGCGCGGCGGAAAGCTATTTTGCCGTCTCCCAGACCTTCCGGATCGGGCGCTTGCTTGCCGCCGGCTCACGGATCATCACAGCTGACCATTACGAGAACCTGGCGCTGGCCCGCAGTATCGACCAGATCGCCAGCGCGCGACGCGACATCGTCATTTCGGCACTTGCCAACCACGGCAAGGACAAGCTTCCAGTCCAAGCTTGGCATGCCGGCGATCGCATCAGGATCAACCGGATAGCAGAAGAACTGTCCGGGCTGAGCGACAGCGGCGACCCGAACCTTGCCCGCATCACTGTGGCTGCTGGTCTGTTGAGCGATCTTGCGCGCGACGGGGCGAGGTGAGACAGTTCCGCTCGGAATCAGGAGCGGATTGTGAATCGCATCGACTGGACGGGAACGCAGCCGGCTAGGGCATCGGAGAAGGGCATCTGGGGCTGGATGCTCTTCGACTGGGCAGCCCAGCCATTCTTCACTGTTGTGACGACCTTCATCTTCGGCCCGTACTTCGTGTCGCGCCTGACGGCCGATCCGGTCTCCGCCCAGGCAATGTGGAGCAACATGGCGACGATCTCCTCGGTGATCATCGCCATCTTGTCGCCCGTCCTCGGTTCGATCGCCGATCAGTCCGGCGCCCGAAAGCCCTGGATTGCCTTCTTTGCGATCATCAAGATTGCGAGCCTCTTCGGCCTCTGGTTTGCTGCCCCTGGTTCACCGCTGATCTATCCCATGATCTTCATGATCCTGGCTTCGATCGCGGCCGAGTTCTCCATCGTCTTCAACGATTCCATGATGCCGCGGCTTGTCAGCAAGGACGAGGTCGGAAAATTATCCAATACGGCTTGGGGCCTCGGCTATCTCGGCGGGATGATTGTCCTGATCGCGGTAGTGGTCTTGCTTGCCGGCAATCTCGAATCCGGCAAAACAATTCTCGGTCTTGAGCCTCTATTCGGTCTCGATGCGCACCAGGGAGAGGACGCCCGCATCACGGGGCCGATTTCGGCCGTCTGGTACCTGATCTTTATTCTCCCGATGTTCTTTTTTACGCCCGACATCAGCAAGGGGCTCCCATTCGGTGCCGCGGTGCGGACCGGTTTTACCGAGTTGAAAAGCACGCTTGGCGAGCTCAAGCAACGCCATGGCATTCTTCGCTTCCTGATCGCGCGGATGATCTATCAGGATGGCGTCAACGGACTACTGATCCTCGGCGGCGCTTTTGCCGCCGGAATGTTTGGATGGGCGACGATTGAGATAGGGATCTACGGAATCATACTCAACGTCGTTGCGATCTTCGGCTGCATCATTGCCGGTCGCGTTGATCGGCGCATAGGCTCCAAGTCAACGATCGTCATCAGCCTGACGATGTTGCTGCTCGCCACCATCGGCATAGTGTCGACTGGGCCTGGATACACACTCTTTGGCCTGCTTGAGCTGCCAACCGCCGATTCCGGCGGCCTCTTCGGGACGGCAGCCGAGAAAGCCTATATTGCCTATGGCCTGTTGATCGGGCTCGCCTTCGGCCCCGTGCAGGCCTCGTCCCGCTCCTACCTCGCACGCAGCGTAAGCCTGCACGAGGCAGGCCGTTATTTTGGCATCTATGCGCTTTCAGGGCGCGCTACGAGCTTCATGGCGACGCTGTTCTTTTCCGTCGTGACCTATATGACCGGCTCGTCACGGCTTGGAATGGCAACACTCGTACTTTTCCTCGCTGCAGGACTGATCCTACTTGTCCGTACGCCCTATCCCGCGGACAGGGCGTAACGGAAGAGGCCACCGGTTAGTGGCGGAAGTGCCGCATACCGGTAAAGACCATCGCGACATTGTGCTCGTTGGCGGCGTCGATCACTTCCTGGTCGCGCATCGATCCACCCGGCTGGATAACCGCCGTCGCACCGGCTGCAATCATCGACAGCAAACCGTCGGCGAACGGCAGGAAGGCTTCCGAGGCAACGGCCGAGCCTCGCGTCAACGGTTCTACGAGCCCGAGAGCTCTAGCCGCTTCCTCGGCCTTCAGGCCGGCGATACGGGCAGAATCCACGCGACTCATCTGGCCTGCGCCAATGCCGGCTGTCTGTCCGTCCTTGGCATAGACCACGGCGTTCGACTTGACATGCTTGGCAACCTTGAAGGCAAATTTCATGTCTTCGAGTTCCTGCTGGGTCGGCGCACGCTTGGTAACCACCTTCAGTTCAAGATCCTCGACCATGCCGTTGTCACGGCTCTGCACGAGCAGGCCACCGGAGACGGTTTTCGCCGTCAGACCAGCAGAGCGCGGATCCGGCAAGCCGCCTGCAGTCAGTAACCGAAGGTTTGCCTTGCGTGCGACAATGGCTTTCGCCTCCTCGGTGACGTCGGGCGCGATGATGACTTCGGTAAAGAGCTTGATGATCTCTTCAGCGGTTTGCGCATCAAGCGTCTGGTTGAGCGCAATGATGCCCCCGAAGGCGGAGACGGAATCGCAGGCAAGCGCGCGCTTGTAAGCGTCGAGCAGGCTGGAACCCGTCGCCACGCCACAGGGATTTGCGTGCTTGATGATCGCGCAGGCCGCCGACTTCTCCGGCAGGAACTCGGCAACGAGCTCATAGGCCGCATCGGTGTCGTTGATGTTGTTGTAGGAGAGTTGCTTGCCCTGAAGCAGTGACGCGGTGGCAACGCCGGGACGACGGTCGCCTGTCACATAGAATGCCGCCTTCTGATGCGGATTCTCGCCGTAGCGCATCTCTTCCTTGAGCACACCGCCAATGACGCGATGACGCGGGGTGTCGATCGAAAGAGCCTCGGCAAACCAGTTGGAGATCATGGCGTCGTAAGCTGCCGTGCGAGCGAAGGCCTTGGCTGCCATCCGCTGGCGGAATGCGTAAGCGGTCTGGCCGGCATTCGAAGCGATCTGCTCGAGCAGTTCGGAATAGTCCGCTGGATCGGTCAGGATCGTTACGTAGGCGTGGTTCTTGGCCGATGCGCGGATCATCGCCGGACCGCCGA
Source organism: Rhizobium sp. YTU87027 (assembly GCF_050644135.1). Lineage (NCBI taxonomy): Bacteria > Pseudomonadati > Pseudomonadota > Alphaproteobacteria > Hyphomicrobiales > Rhizobiaceae > Rhizobium > Rhizobium sp. YTU87027. Next base: position 3,394,335 of record NZ_CP098440.1, read on the forward strand.
TATCGATATTCTCGACGGTTGTCGGATAGTCACCGCCCGCGGCACGGACGTCCTCGAACGGATAGAGATTGATGACAGCAAGGTCGATACCCTCGATACCGTGCGCCTTCATCGCCGCCTGGTGTTCCGCATCATCGCGGATGGCAAGTAGGCCGCCATGCACTTTCGGGTGCAGGGTCTTCACTCGACCATCCATGATCTCAGGAAAACCTGTAACGTCGGAAACATCGGTCACGGCAAGTCCGGCCGCCGCAATTGCCTTATGAGTGCCGCCCGTTGATAGGAGGCGAACGCCTTTGTCGACAAGCGCACGCGCGAGTTCGACGATACCAGTTTTGTCCGACACCGAAAGCAACGCGGTCTTGACGGCGACCTTGTCGGGTGCGGGAATTTTCTTGGAAACAACGGCCATGAGGCTTCTCCATTTGGTTTTCAGGAGATATCCGGCGAGGGATAAGCGGATGATGGCGCCGCGTTAGCACAGCTTTGCGCCCGCGGAAACAGTCGCTAGCTCTTGCGCGATAAAAACCAGCGTATTTCCGGCCTGTCGGGATAGGAGAAGGCGATCTCGATCTGGTCGGATCCGCAAATGCCCGACGCGTCGGCAAAGAAGACGTCCTCGCCAATCAGCACTTCGTTGCCGGGCGTGGAGAACAGCCATGTTTCTCCATCGGTTGCCGTCATCATGATCGACTCTTTGTCGATTTGCTTTAGGTTGATAGAAGGGTGGGCATGGAAGCGTGCCACTGCGCGCACGGCCTCATCGACCTTGCCTTCCGGCGCAACCAGTCGATCACAGCCCGTGGCGATCAATCCCGTTGCGTTCAGGGTCAGTTCGCGCTCGTGCAGGATACCGAAGGCGTTGAGGTAGCCATCATGGCTTGCCTTGATCACGTCGCGGCCGTCATCGGTGAGCGCGCGATCAACATTCACGGCTTTCACGCCATCAGTAATCACATTCGCAACGAACTCGGACGGTGCAAAACGGCTTGATGAAGTGTCGTTGACAGTGACGGTGCTATGCGCAGCGGTCGTTCGAGCAATCTGTAGGTAGCGCCGGCCGGCGAATTTCGGCGACCCGGAATTAACGATAAAACGGTGACGTCCGGAGGACATCTCGAACGACAGACACCCGGCATGCGCTGTGCGGGACAGGCTCCCGGCAGGCGGCGGTCCGGTATCGGCAATAATTACGGTTCTTCCCGCCGCCAGCCGCTGATAGCGCGAATGGGGCATTGCCTTGAAGGGATCGCCCGCGGTCTCGTCATACCGCAGCAACGACATCAATTCCGTCGCGAGAGTCGACGTCGCGCCATTGAAAAGCGCGAGATCACCATCCTGATGCCTGAAAAAGCGCAGGGCCGGATACATGCGATCAATACCCGAGATCAGCTTCTGCGGCAGGTCATGACCGAGATTGACGTAGGTTTGCCGTAGCGGAAGGAGATCAAGGAGCAATTCCAACCCGACGCGTGGATTGCGCGAGATATGACCTCCGTCAGGCAGAATCTGGCTATCGAACTCCTGGTCCAATGCTTCGGCGGCGCGTCGAAGGGCGCCTGCGCGCGTTGGCATCGCAATGGAGGCAATCGCGAGAGCAATCCGCAATCGAAAACGAACCTCACCGGGAGGCGCGTATTTTGCCATTCGACGCAGAAATCGTACTTGAAAGGCGAGCGAGCGCAAGAAGCGGCGATAGAAGCCGCGATCGGCATTGTGGAGAACAACAGGCGAATGCGAAAGCCAGGAAATCACGCGTTGCGCGGTAACATCGATCTCCCAGGCAATGCCCTCGATGCGGCCACCATGCAGCGACAGCCAGTTGTTGACGATGGAGCGGGCAACGCTTGAATGAAGGTCGCTCTTCTTGGTTCGCATGTGGCGAAGCCAGCCGAAGCTATGAAGCCGCAGCGCGAAAGCTCGAGACGGAAGGCTGAAATTGAAGGGCGACTTGCCGCCGGTCTCGAGGAGCCGGCCGGCGAGCGGGAAGCGGCCGTTCAAAATCTCTTCGGCCACATGCGGATCAACTGCACGCAGGTCGGTCGGAGCGACGATTAAGCGTTCCGGGGCGTGAACCGTATGGCGGAAGAGACGCAGCCGCAGAATTGCTCCGCGGCACAGCGCGCGCCGCCAAGCCTCTCCCACGTAAAGAGTCGAGAACCCGGACCACATGTTTATTGTCTATTGACCCGCGTCGTTAAGAATAAGTGAATAAGCCCGGAATCAGTGACACTTACGTATCAAATTATGACAGGTGCTTAACTATGCCAGTTGCCTTTCGATCAGGCAACACGGCGAATCACGACGGCGTAGAAGCCGTCAAGACCACCCGCAAAACCGGAGGGAACCTCGAGCATGTCGGGTGTCGTGCGGAACTCTCCAAGAGGGCTGATGGCGGACTCCAGGCCTGGCCAGTGCTCAGCCTCGATGGCGACGCGCTCGAGCATCGGTGCGTCCGAAAGAACGCGGGCGGCCACATCCTCTCCTTCGGCCGGATCAAGCGAGCAATTGGAAAAGACGATCGTGCCGCCGGGCTTCAACAGGGTTATAGCGTGGCGCAGCAATCGCTCCTGAAGCGCAGCAAGTTTCGCGATGTCCTCCGGCCCTTTGGCCCAGAGCACATCCGGATGCCGGCGCGTCGTCCCCGTCGATGAGCAGGGCGCATCCAGCAATATGGCGTCGAAAAGCTCCACCGGCTCGTATTTGGTGAGGTCGCTGGCAACCGTCTCGGCATTCAATCCAAGCCGATCAAGGTTCGCTCGCAGTCGCTTGATGCGGTTTTCGGACTGCTCGACGGCGGTAACCTTGCCTCCAGCAAGGATCAGCTGGGCCGTCTTTCCGCCAGGAGCTGCGCACAGATCGGCAACGCGTTTGCCCGCCAGGTCGCCAAACAGCTGAGCAGGGATACTGGCGGCTGCGTCCTGAACCCACCACGCGCCTTGCGCAAATCCTTCCAATGAGGGAACGCTACCCTCGAAGGCGGCAAGCCGAACACCACCGGTCGGCAGCACAAAGCCGCCCAGACGTCCCGCCCATCCCTGCGCGTCGTCTTTGACCGTAAGATCGATTGCGGCCGGCTCAAGCTGCGATTCAGAGATCGATTGTGCCCTTTCTTTGCCATAGGCCCTCTCAAGCCTGTCGAGAAACCATTCCGGCATCACCGGGGTCGAGTTGATCTCGGCAAGGATATGGTCCTTCTCGCGTCCAAGACGGCGCAGAACAGCGTTCACCAGCTTCGCAAAACGGCGATTCCGGGGATCCTGATTTGATTGCTCGACGGCGAGGTCGACCGCCGCATGATCCGGCACATCAAGGTAGAGGATCTGCGCGGCAGCGATCGCAAGAACATGGTGCAGCGCCCTTGCACCTTCGGGAAGCGGCGATTCAAGCAGGCGGGAGATCGCGGCATCGATCCGCGGCAAATGCCGCAACGTCGCATTGAGAATGGCGCGCACCAGGGCGCGGTCTCCCTCGTTGAGAGCCTTGTACACCGGATTGCCATGTTCATTATCCAAGGCGCCGTCAAGTGAAAGCTTCCGGTCGACGACGGCCGCCAGGATCTTGGCTGCGGCAGCGCGAACCTGCAGTCCGGGTTTTGTTGGACCAGGAACAGACCCCTGATTGGACGACTTTGGTTTGCGAAATGGCTTTTTCTTGCCGTCTGAATTCAAGACCACGGACCTTTCGGCGGTTGTGAGCCACCGCGATCAAGACCGGTATTCGGAACCGAGCGCGATTTGCGCATCGGATTATCAGCGCGCGCCGTCGCCGTCGAGACATTCATGCTGCCACGTGCCATTTCCTGCAGAGCAGCAATCCGATTTTCCGTGTTCGGGTGCGTAGAGAATAAATTGTCCATGCCAGCACCTGTCAGCGGATTGATGATGAACATATGAGCGGTCGCCGGGTTGCGCTCAGCATCATAGTTCGGCACATGCGAGGCGCTACGTGCAATCTTGCCGAGTGCCGAGGCAAGCCACAGCGGATTGCCGCAAATTTCTGCACCTCGGCGATCGGCCGAATATTCGCGCGTACGACTGATGGCCATCTGAACCATCATCGCGGCAAGCGGCGCGACAATCATTGCCAGTAATACCCCGATGAAACCCAGCGGATTGTTATTGTTTCCCCGGTTGCCACTGAAGAAGAACGCAAAATTGCCCAGCATGGAAATCGCGCCGGCTAGGGTCGCCGTGATCGTCATCGTCAAGGTGTCACGGTTTTGCACGTGGGCCAACTCATGGGCCATGACGCCAGCCACTTCTTCCGGCGTCAGTGCGCTCAACAGGCCTGTGGACGCAGCAACGGCGGCGTTCTCGGGATTGCGACCTGTCGCGAAAGCATTTGGTTGCGGGCTATCGTAGAGATAGACCTTCGGCATGGGCAGGCCGGCATTGCGCGCCAGATCCCTGATGATGGCGAAGAACTCCGGGGCATTGCGCTCGTCGATCTCCTGCGCGTGATAGGCCGACAGCACCATGCGGTCGGAATTCCAATAGGAAAAGAAGTTCATCCCAGCGGCAATCACGAACGCGATCATCATGCCGCCGCGCCCGCCAATCAGAAAGCCGACGGCCATGAACAATGCGGTCATGAAGGCGAGCAACATGGCTGTACGGACGAGGTTCATCGCTATCTCCAAAGTACGCCTGAGCGAACCGCGCAAGGTTATAGGGTTTCAATTGCGGCGCCAGCGCTCTATGATTTGGTCATTCACCAGCCATTTTCAATATTTTTCGGGCGGAATCGCGTGATGCAAGCAGCGGACAATGACAACAACGAAACCTTGGCGACTGAAGCCGCCGAGGCTCCTCGCAAGTTGCTGTCGCCGGCTGCCAGGCGTGCGCTTGCCGAGGCCGAAGAGCGTCGGCGAAACGAGAAGCAAGTAGAAATGCCGCTCGAGATCGGTGGCCGCGGCGGTGCAGATCCTTCCCGCTTCGGGGACTGGGAAATAAACGGCAGAGCGATCGATTTTTAAGTAAATATTCCTATTGACTTTCCTTTGTGATCGGAATTTATTCCTTTTATGAGGAAGATTGTTTCCTTTGTCGCGCTGGCCCTCGCTGCGACGCCGGTAGCGGCGGTTGCTCGCGACGAAATAGAGGGACCAGTATTGGCTGAAATCCTGAGAGTGATCGATGGTGACACTCTGCTGGTCGAAGCGCGCCCTTGGCCGCGGCAGACAATGGAAGTCTACGTTCGGATTCGCGGGATCGACGCCCCTGAGATGCACTCCAACTGTGCTGAAATAAGGCGTGCGGGGATCGACGCTCGCCACGCTCTGGAAAACCTGACATCAGGATCACACGAGATCCATCTTACGCAGATTGCCGGCGACAAGTATTTCGGTCGTATCCTGGCCAACGTCACCCTTTCGAATGGCAGGAATCCGGCTCAAGACCTTTTGGAAGAAGGAATCGTGCAAGCCTATGACGGCGGCCGAAAACCGCGAGAAACATGCCCGGCAGAGAACTAAAGCCGCCCCGATCGCTCGGAGCGGCTTTTTTCTTAGGCGGCCGTCTTGTTCTGGCGGTTCGCGATCAGATCGTCGACAACAGCCGGATCGGCAAGCGTCGACGTATCGCCCAGCGAGCCGAAGTCGTCCTCGGCAATCTTGCGCAGGATACGGCGCATGATCTTGCCTGAACGGGTCTTCGGAAGCCCCGGTGCAAACTGGATCTTGTCGGGTGCTGCGATTGGGCCGATTTCGCTGCGAACATGCTTGACCAGTTGCTGCCGCAAATCGTCCGAACCTTCACTGCCCGCCATCAGCGTGACATAGCAGTAAATGCCCTGACCCTTGATCGGGTGCGGATAGCCAACGACGGCGGCTTCCGAGACGAGGTTGTGCGAAACAAGCGCCGATTCGACCTCGGCGGTACCCAGACGGTGGCCTGAAACGTTCAGCACGTCATCGACGCGACCGGTAATCCAGTAGTAGCCGTCTTCATCTCGTCGGCAGCCATCGCCGGTGAAATACTTGCCCTTGTAGGTCGAGAAATATGTCTGGATGAAGCGCTCGTGGTCACCATAGACCGTGCGCATCTGTCCCGGCCAGCTGTCGGTAATGCAGAGGTTTCCATCGGCAGCACCCTCGAGCACATTGCCTTCGTTGTCGACCAACTGCGGCTTGATGCCGAAGAACGGCTTCGTCGCGGACCCCGGTTTAAGGTCAGTCGCGCCCGGCAGTGGCGTGATCATGTGACCCCCGGTTTCCGTCTGCCACCAGGTATCGATAACAGGGCAACGCTTATCGCCAACGACGTTGTAATACCATTCCCACGCTTCCGGATTGATCGGCTCGCCAACCGTTCCGAGCAGGCGAAGGCTGGAGCGCGACGAGCGCGTGACGAAGTGGTCCCCGGCACCCATCAGAGAGCGGATCGCCGTTGGCGCCGTGTAGAAGATATTGACCTTGTGCTTGTCGATGACTTCCCAGAACCGGCCCTGGTCCGGAAAATTCGGAACACCTTCGAACATCAGCGTCGTCGCACAGTTCGCAAGCGGACCGTAAACAATGTACGAGTGCCCGGTGACCCAGCCCACGTCGGCGGTGCACCAGTAGATATCGCCCGGGTGGTAATCGAAGACATACTCGTGGGTCATTGCCGCGTAGACGAGATAGCCGCCTGTCGTGTGCAACACACCCTTGGGCTTTCCGGTCGAGCCAGAGGTGTAAAGGATGAACAACGGATCCTCCGCCTTCATCTTCACGGGCGGGCACTCCGGCTTAACCGTAGCGATTTCCTGATGATACCAAAGATCGCGGCCGGGCGCCCATCCTGTCTTGCCGCCAGTACGCCGCACCACAACAACCTTGTCGACGATGACATGCTGACGAGCGGCGATATGAATTGCGGTGTCGGTATTGTCCTTCAACGGCACGGGCCTGCCGCCGCGCACGCCTTCGTCGCAAGTGATCACGAAAGTGGATTCGCAATCGACGATACGGCCTGCCAGTGCTTCCGGCGAGAAACCGCCAAACACGACCGAATGAACCGCACCGATGCGGGCACAGGCGAGCATGGCATAGGCCGCCTCTGGGATCATCGGCATGTAGATGGTGACGCGATCGCCCTTCTTGACGCCATGTTTCTTCATGACGTTCGCCATGCGGCACACATGCTCATAGAGCTCGTTGTAGGTAATCTTCTTGTCGACGTACGGATTGTCGCCCTCGAAGATGATAGCCACCTGGTTGCCGTTCGTCTTCAGGTGCCGGTCGATGCAGTTGTAAGAAACGTTCGTCTGCCCATCCTCGAACCACTTGATCGAGACCCTACCTCTGAAGGACGTGTTTTTGACCTTGGTGTAAGGTTTGAACCAATCGATCCGCTTGCCATGCTTGCCCCAGAACTTATCGGGGTTCTCGACACTTTCCTCGTACCATTGCTCGTACTTGGCCTTATCGATAAGCGCATGGTTCTTCACCGGCTTTTGCACCGGGTAGATCTTTTCGGACATGGAACTCCTCCTCACTCGGATACCGGGCGGCCAAAAAGCGAAGCAGCCCTGACTGGCTTTAGGCATTCATAGCAGGTCGCATCTGCCCGGCAATTAGACAAAGGTCATTTCATTCGTGATCAATTGCAATTCTGCGTCACTGCGGTTATATAGCGCCATATTTCCCGGACATAGTGGTGACAATCCACGGACCGCGACACCGGCGCGGACGACAGAAGGACTATATCCATGGCTCAACAATTGCTCATGCCGAAGGCGACTGCCATCTGGCTCGTCGACAACACAGCCCTGTCATTCGACCAGATCGCGCAGTTCTGCAGACTGCATCCGCTCGAAGTGAAGGCAATTGCCGACGGCGAAGCCGCGCAAGGCATCAAGGGTCTCGATCCGATTGCCACCGGTCAGCTTTCGCGCGACGAAATCGCCCGCGCAGAAAAGAACCCGGCGCACAAGCTGAAGCTCTCCGAGCCGAAGGTTCGCGTGCCCGAATCCAAGCGCCGCGGCCCGCGCTACACGCCGGTTTCCAAGCGTCAGGATCGCCCGAATGCCATTCTCTGGCTGGTGCGCAATCATCCGGAACTGAAGGATGCGCAGATTTCCCGCCTCGTCGGCACCACGAAGTCGACGATCGAGCAAATTCGCGAACGTACTCACTGGAACTCCGCAAATCTCGCGCCGATGGACCCGGTAACACTCGGCCTTTGCAGCCAGATCGATCTCGACATGGAAGTCGAAAAGGCGGCAAAGGGCCGTCCGCTGCCGACCGCCGCCGAGCTTGGCGCAACCCTGCAGTCGGCCCACGAAACCGAGCGTCTGACAGGCCATGAGCGCGAAGAGGAGAAGGAAATCGACGCCGATGCCGTTTTCGCAAAGCTCAAGTCTCTGAAGTCTTCCCCGAAGGACGAGGACGAAGACGATCAATATTGATTGTCTCAGGTGATCGACACTCAAGGCCCTGCGTAAGCGGGCCTTTTCGTTAGCGCCTACATCGGCAGGGAACCGAACCCACGCTTGCGCAGCGCTTCGGCTATTTCCTCGAGAATAATGGGATCGTCGATCGTTGCCGGCATTTTCCACGGCACGCCATCGGCGATCTTCTGGATGGTGCCGCGCAAGATCTTGCCGGAGCGGGTCTTGGGAAGGCGATCGACGGTGATCGCGGTCTTGAACGCGGCCACCGGGCCGATCGAGTCACGGATCAACTGCACGACCTCAGATTCAATCGCCGATGTTTCCCGTGAAACATTCTTCTTCAGAACGAGAAAGCCACAGGGTACCTGGCCCTTCAGTTGATCAGCAATTCCGACCACCGCACATTCGGCGACATCCGGATGCATCGCACAAACCTCTTCCATTGCCCCCGTGGACAGACGATGGCCAGCGCAGTTGATGATGTCGTCGGTCCGCGACATGATGAAGAGATAACCATCTTCGTCGATGTAGCCGGCGTCCGCGGTTTTGTAATAGCCAGGAAATTCTGCCAGATAGGCTGAACGGAAGCGCTCGTCGGCATTCCACAGCGTGGGCAGGCAACCGGGGGGCAGGGGAAGCTCGACAACGACGTTCCCAAGCGTCCCCGGCTCGACCGGGTGCCCGGCATCGTCGAGTACGTGGATGCCGTAGCCGGGCATGGCCACAGATGGCGAGCCGTGCTTCACGGCCAAAGCCTCAAGGCCGAGCGGGTTCGCTACCATCGGCCATCCGGTTTCCGTCTGCCACCAATGATCGATCACGGGAACATCAAGCATCCGCTCGGCCCATTTCAGCGTCTCCGGATCGGCACGCTCTCCTGCGAGGAACAGCGCACGAAAATTCGGCATTGCGTACGCCTTGATATGGATACCATCGCTATCTTCGCGGCGAATGGCACGAAACGCCGTGGGCGCGGTAAAAAGAACACGAACATCATGCTCCGACGCAATGCGCCAGAAGGCGCCAGCATCAGGCGTGCCAACCGGCTTTCCCTCAAAAATCACACTGGCGGCGCCCACGAGAAGCGGCGCATAGACAATGTAGGAATGGCCAACGACCCAACCTATATCGGAAGCCGCCCAGAACACCTCGCCAGGCTTGATGCCGAAGATATTCGCCATGGACCAGGCGAGGGCGACCATGTGGCCGCCATTATCACGCACAACGCCCTTGGGCTGGCCGGTCGTGCCTGATGTATAGAGAATGTAGAGTTCGTCCGTCGCCTCGACGGGAGTGCATTCGACGTTCACACCGCGATTTCTCGCGACGGCTGCTTCGAAATCCTCGTCACGACCATCAACCAGTTCTGCCACGAGCTGCGTCCTCTGCAGGACAAGACAACGAGCCGGCTTCGACTTCGCGATGGTGATCGCTTGATCCACCAAGGGCTTGTAGGGCACCACCCGCCCTGGTTCGAGCCCGCAACTTGCAGTGAGGATTAGTTTCGCTCCCGAATCGTCGATTCGTGCGGCAAGTTCATTCGCCGCAAAGCCGCCAAACACAACGGAATGAACTGCGCCGATGCGGGCGCAGGCGAGCATGGCAAAGACCGCTTGCGGCACCATTGGCATATAGATAATGACGCGGTCGCCCTTGGCAATTCCGCGCTCCTGCAGCGTCGCTGCAATGGCGCTCACTTCGGCAAGGACTTCGCCATAAGTAAATACAGTCTTCGCACCACTAATCGGGCTATCGTAGATAAAGGCAGTATCGTCGCCGCGGCCAGACCGAACGTGGCGGTCAAGACAATTGAAGCAGGTATTGGTTTTGCCTCCAGCGAACCAACGGCCATAGGGGCCATACTCCGGCGAGAAAGTCCGCGTCGGCTGTTTGAACCAGTCGATATCCGCGGCTGCCTCGCGCCAGAAGGCCTCCGGATCGCTCCTCCAGCTGGCGTAGGTCTGGCGATAGCTTCCCTGCATATGCTCCTCCCCAGGATATGCGAGTTATCCTATCAATCTAGGAGAGGTCTGCCGGGAGAGGAAGCCCGACGAAAGCAGCGTATCAACGGGCGCCGAAGATCGCGGACCCGACGCGCACGCTGGTCGCCCCAAAGGCAACGGCCGTTTCATAGTCGCCAGACATTCCCATCGAGAGTTTCTCGACGCCGCAGTCCTTTGCAAGCCTCGCAAGCAACGCGAAATGTGGGCCGGGATTTTCATCTGCGGGCGGGATGCACATCAATCCCTCGATGGTGAGGCCGAGTTCGTTACGACAGAAATCCACAAACATCGCGACGTCGTCCGGCGCGATTCCAGCCTTCTGCGGTTCAAGCCCGGTGTTGACCTGAACATAGAGCCGAGGGGTCCTCGCTTGACGCTTCATCTCGTCCGCCAGGACACGGGCGATCTTTTCGCGGTCGATGGTTTCAATGACATCAAATAGCGCGACTGCCTCGGCCGCCTTGTTCGACTGCAATGGGCCGATGAGATGGAGTTCGATGCCTGGCGTTTCGGCTTTCAGTTCTGGCCATTTTCCCTGGCTTTCCTGAACCCTATTTTCCCCAAAGATCCGCTGCCCGGCCTGAAGCGCGGGGCGGATTGCGTCTGCGTCGAATGTCTTTGAAACGGCGACAAGCTGAACCGAACCGTCGGGCCGTCCGCCCCGCTGTTCAGCCACAGAGATACGCGAGCGCACATCGTTCAACCGCCCTTCAAGTTCCATCACTCGCCCTCGACATGACCGCATGGGAAGATGGCCATGCACTAAACGCCCGGGCTGTGCTTGCCAAGGCCCACACACCGGAAATCTTGGCCGACAGATCGGGATCGGACGCTTGCCGCACCCGTAAAACTTGACGCTACGGTGGTTTCATGGTGAAGGTCACCACCAACTTCCCCTGATTTTTCGGAAATACGAATACCATGGCAACCGAACGTTATAACCCGCGCGATGCTGAACCTCGCTGGCAGCAGAAATGGAACGAAGCGAAGGTCTTTGAGACCGACAACCGCGATCCGCGCGAGAAGTATTACGTCCTCGAAATGTTTCCGTATCCATCCGGCCGCATCCACATGGGCCATGTGCGGAACTACGCAATGGGAGACGTCGTAGCCCGCTACAAGCGCGCTCGCGGCTATAACGTGCTGCATCCCATGGGGTGGGATGCCTTTGGCATGCCGGCCGAGAACGCTGCCATGGAGCGCGGCGTACATCCGGCATCCTGGACCTACCAGAATATCGCGTCAATGAAGTCCCAGTTGAAGGCGATGGGTCTCTCGCTGGACTGGAGCCGCGAATTCGCAACCTGCGATGTCGCCTATTATCAGCACCAACAGCATCTCTTCCTGGACTTCCTCGAGAAAGGGCTCGTCTATCGCAAGCAGTCGAAGGTGAACTGGGATCCGGTCGACAATACGGTGCTCGCCAACGAACAGGTGATTGACGGACGCGGCTGGCGTTCCGGCGCACTGGTTGAGCAACGGGAATTGACGCAGTGGTTCTTCAAAATCACCGACTTCAGCCAGGATCTGCTCGAGGCGTTGGATACGCTTGATCAGTGGCCGGAAAAGGTTCGACTGATGCAGAAGAACTGGATCGGCCGCTCCGAGGGCATGATGCTGCGCTGGGAGATCGTGCAGGAGACGGCTCCTGCCGGAGAAACCGAGATCGAGGTCTACACGACACGGCCGGACACACTTTTCGGCGCCTCGTTCCTGGCGATCGCAGCCGACCATCCGCTGGCCAAGGATGCCGCCGCGAAGAATCCGACTATCGATTCCTTTTGCGAAGAATGCCGCCGCGCCGGAACTTCGCTTGCTGCGCTGGAAACTGCAGAGAAGAGGGGTATCGACACCGGCATTCGCGTCAGACATCCTCTCGACCCTTCGTGGGAGTTGCCGGTCTACATCGCAAACTTTGTCCTTATGGACTACGGCACCGGTGCGATTTTCGGTTGCCCGTCCGGTGACCAGCGCGACCTCGATTTTGCGCTGAAGTACGGTTTGCCTGTAGTTCCAGTTGTCATGCCGGCAGGTGGTGATGCTGCGACCTTCAGTGTCGGCGACGTCGCCTATGATGGCGACGGCGTCATGATCAACTCACGCTTCCTCGACGGAAAGTCCACCAGCGAGGCGTTCGAAATCGTTGCTGACCGTCTGTCATCGATGACGCTCGGTAATGCTCCACAAGGCGAGCGTAAGGTGAACTTCCGCTTGCGCGATTGGGGCATCTCGCGTCAGCGCTATTGGGGCTGCCCGATCCCAGTGATCCATTGTGATGATTGCGGTGTTGTTCCCGTTCCAAAGAAGGACCTGCCGGTAAAGTTGCCGGAAGATGTAACCTTCGACCAGCCGGGCAATCCGCTCGATCGTCATCCGACCTGGCGGCATGTCGCTTGCCCGCAGTGCGGCAAGGACGCACGACGGGAAACCGATACGATGGATACTTTTGTCGATTCGAGCTGGTACTTCACGCGCTTCACGGCGCCCTGGGAAACCAAGCCGACCGACCCGAGCGCTGCCAATCGTTGGTTGCCGGTCGATCAGTACATCGGCGGCATCGAGCACGCGATCCTGCACCTCCTCTATTCCCGCTTCTTCACGCGGGCGATGCGCGAGACAGGCCACGTCGACGCCAAGGAGCCCTTCAAGGGTCTTTTCACGCAGGGAATGGTCGTGCACGAGACATACAGCCGCGGCACGGGTATGAGCCGCGAGTGGGTCGCACCGGCAGACATTCGCATCGAGGAACTGGAAGGGAAACGGCGCGCCTATCACCTCTCCAACGGCGAGGAAGTCGCGATCGGATCGATCGAGAAGATGTCGAAGTCGAAGAAGAATGTCGTCGATCCGGACGATATCATCGCTTCTTACGGCGCAGACACCGCCCGTTTCTTCGTGCTTTCGGATTCGCCGCCAGAGCGCGACGTCATCTGGTCGGAAGCAGGCGTCGAAGGCGCTCACCGGTTCACGCAGCGACTGTGGCGTCTGATTGCCGAGGCATCGGATAATCTGCGAGAAGTGGCGCCGACTCCGGCTAACGATGGGGAAGCTCAGGCTATTTCGCAAATCGCGCACAAGACTCTGAAGGCGGTCCAGAACGACTACGATCGTCTCTGGTTCAACAAGGCTGTTGCGCGGATCTACGAGCTCGTCAACGCATTGGCCTCACCCTTGACCCGCGTCGCAGCAGGTGAGGGCGATATGGCGTATCGCGCCGCCGTGCGCAACGCCTCGGAGGTCCTTATTCAGCTGGTAGCACCGATGACGCCACATCTGGCCGAAGAGTGCTGGGCAGTGCTGGGTAACGACGGTTTGCTGGCGCACACCGATTGGCCACGTTATGACGAGGGCCTTGTCGTTGAAAACGATGTGGTTTTGCCGGTTCAGATCAACGGCAAGAAGCGCGCCGAATTGACAATTTCTCGCGACGCAGATCAGAATGCCGTTACCGAAGGTGTGCTCGCATTGGATGATGTCAAGAAGGCTCTGAACGGTCAGACGCCTAAGAAGATCATCGTGGTTCCGCAAAGGATTGTGAACATTGTCGTTTGATATCGCTTTTAAGCTGCTGCGCGGCTCGGGCATGGCCGCAATCGTTGCATCCGCGGCCTTTCTTGCATCCTGCCAGGTTCGCCCCCTCTATTCCGAAAGCTCCGGCGTCGCGGGTAAACTCGCGTCTGTTGGCTTCTCGGAAGCGACGGGCCGCGTCGAGCAAGAAGTTCGCAATCGACTGATCTTCATCGCTTCACGCGGTGGTGGCGAGCCCGAGAACCCAGATTATAAGGTCGAACTCAGTGTTCGATCGAACGTCATCAGCACTCTGCTTGTCGCGTCGTCAGATGAGTCTCTGGCCGGACGCGCGACTGTCAGCGTTGACTACACTCTGAAGTCGACGAAGGATGGCCACGTCATCAAGGCAGGCAATCGCTATGCCACGGCCCTACTTGACTTTCCGGGCCAGGAATTTGCCAAGCAGCGTGCCATTCGTGACGCCGAGAACCGCGCCGCGCGGCAGGCTGCCGAGTTCGTTGGTGCCGATATTGCGGCTGCGCTTGGCCGCTGAGGAGCGGATCGTATGGCGGAGATCAAATCGCACGAGTTTGAGAGCTTTCTTGAGCGATCCGCCCGCAACTACCGCCTCTTCGTGATCTATGGACCGGATCGTGGCCTTGTATCGGAGCGCGCTGCCTTGCTTGCCGGCAAGACGGGCGTCTCGCTGGATGACCCATTTTCACTGATCAAGCTCGATATCGCCGAGTTGCAGCGAGACCAGGGCCGGCTGTTGGATGAGGCTGGGGCGATCGGCCTTTTCGGGGGCGATAAGCTTATCTGGATCCGGGGAGCCGCCAACGAAAGATATCTTGTCGATTCCCTGCAATCTCTTTCAGCGAGCACGCCGGAGGGCACATTTGTCATCATCGAGGCTGCGGACCTCAAGAAGGGCTCGCTCCTGCGCAAAGGCGCCGAGACCGCCCGCAATGTCATGGCGATACCTTGCTACTCCGACGATGCGCGTGCGCTTAACAGCTTGATAGACGGTGAACTTTCAAGCGCCGGTCTCAGCATCACGCCAGCTGCGCGCCAGGCCTTGCTGGAGCTTATTGGCGGGGACCGGATTGCCTCTCGCAACGAACTTCGAAAGCTCGCACTCTACTGCCGCGGTAAGTCGACGATAGAAGAGCACCATGTTACGGAAATTATAGGCGACGCCAGCGCAATCTCGGTGGATGACGCCGTCGATGCGGTGCTGAGCGGCAATCCAACCAGCTTCCTGCACGCGATGCAGAAGATCATGTCGTCCAAGACTGCCGTGTTTCTCGTTATCCAGGCCTGTCTGAAGCAATTTCAGTTGCTGGATGCCATGAAGACCGAAATGGAAGAGAAGCGATTGCCGTCCGCGCAAGTCATGCAGACGCTCGGCCGTCATCAGCATTTTCGACGAAAACCAATTATCGAACAAGCACTTCGAACTTGGTCTACAGACGCCATAGCACGAGAAGCCAATCGTTTGCAGGCCGCCATCTTGCAGACCCGCAAGCGAGCGTCCCTGGAAGACAGTATCGCGCTCCAAACACTACTTTCAACCACACTGCAGTCGGCGCGTCGGTAGCGTTTCTCTTCAGCGGCGCTCGAGAAGACGGCAGATTTCTTCCAGCTGCTCCAACGACTTATAGGATATTCTGATCTGACCGCCGCTTGCTTTGTGATTGATCGTCACATCAAGACCGAGTGCATCGGTTAGGGTCCGTTCCAGGGCCAACGTGTCCGAATCCTTCTGATCCTTTTGATGCGCCAAGGGTCTCGGCTCGGACTGAGCCTTGATATCATTTTGAGCCAAACGTTCGGCGTCACGTACCGACATGCCCTTTGATACGATCGTTCGGGCGAGGGCGGCCGGATCAGAGGTCGGCACCAAAGCGCGGGCATGACCGGCCGAAAGGCTTCCAGCGGCCAAGAGATCTCGGACAGGCTCCGGCAGCTTCAGAAGCCGCAACGAGTTCGCCACATGGCTGCGGCTCTTGCCGATGATTTCACCGAGATCGTTCTGGGTATAGCCGTATTCCGCGATGAGTTGCTCATAGCCGAGAGCCTCTTCCAGCGGATTGAGGTCGGAGCGCTGAACGTTTTCAACGATCGCAATTTCGAGAGCGGTCTTGTCATCGACATCGCGCACGATCACAGGAATCTCGACGAGGCCGGCAAGCTGCGCCGCACGCCACCGTCTTTCGCCGGCTATGATCTCGTATTGGTTGGTCGCCAGAGTCCGGACGACAACGGGCTGAACGATGCCGTGTTGCCGGATAGAACTTGCAAGCTCGTGCAATTCGCCATCATCGAAGAACCGCCGAGGGTTGCGCGGATTACGACTGACGAACTCGATCGGCACCATTTGATCGGCGCTTACTCCGCGACTGGGCGCGTCAACAGGCATCGGCTGATCCATCTCACCGATCAATGCGGCCAGACCGCGCCCAAGTCTTCTTTTCGAGACGTCATCGTTCATGTCTTAACTCGCCATTATCTCTTTCAAATCATGCCGCGAGACGTTGACGTTCGCGTTGAATAACCTCCGACGCCAGCTGGAGATATGCCTGACTCCCTGCGCACTTCAGATCGTAGAGAATCGCCGGCTTGCCGTAGGACGGTGCTTCCGACACGCGAACGTTCCGTGGAATCAACGTATGGTAGACTTTCTCACCAAGATGCGTACGGACATCGTTAACAACCTGTTGCGCCAGATTGTTGCGGGAATCAAACATCGTCAGCACGATCCCCTGGATATCAAGGCGGGGATTGACCGTGCGCCGCACTTGGTCGACGGTTTCTAGCAGCTGACTCAGGCCCTCCAGCGCAAAAAACTCGCACTGCAGCGGCACCAGCACGGAATGCGCGGCTGCCATAGCGTTCATGGTGAGCAGATTGAAGGAGGGAGGGCAGTCCACGAGAATATAAGAAAAGCGGAAAGCCGCTTCCTTCGTCAACGCTTTTTTCAACTTAAAAACACGATCGCTTTGGCTCGCGATCTCCATCTCAATCCCGAGGAGATCCATCGTCGACGGCACAATATGGAGATTCGGAACAGCAGTTTCCTGCGACACCTCTTCAATTCCATAATCGCCCAGCAACAGATCATAGGAAGATAGCCGGCGATGCTTTCGGTCGATACCTAGACCGGTACTGGCGTTTCCCTGCGGATCGAGGTCTACGATCAGGACCCGCTCACCGATTGCAGCAAGCGCCGTCGCCAAATTGATCGCCGTCGTGGTCTTACCGACGCCGCCCTTCTGATTTGCAATGGTGATTATCCGATTTCGTTCGCCAGCCATAGCCAAAGCCCGATCTGTTAAGCCACGCGCTGGAGATTGAAGATTTCCAAAATGACCGAATCCCGGTCGACAGCGCTCTTATGTTCTAACAGATCGAATCCCCAGCCACCATGCGCTTTCTTGAGCTCGCTCCGATAATCCCGGCCTTTATGAAGATAAGCGCGAAGTTTTGCGTTCCGTTTCGACCACGGTTCAATGTAGCCAAAGAGCTTCTCGAGATCAGCAAGCGCCCGCGCGGACACAAAATCACAATCCTCCACGATTAAGGGAGCATCTTCGATCCGAACCGGGTGTACAGACCCTCTGCCGCCGGTTTCGCGGAGGGCCGTGCGCAGGAATGCTGCCTTCTTGTGATTGCTCTCAACGAGATGAACCCACCCTCCACCGAGCTCGGCCAACATGATGGCAGTGACAATCCCGGGAAAGCCACCTCCGCTGCCTAGATCGATCCAGCGAAGAGGGGTTGATTGGAGCTGGAAAATCTGAGCCGAGTCGGCGATGTGGCGGTTCCACGCATCATCCAGGGTCGACGGCGCGCTCAAATTGATCGACCGCGCCCATTTTTGAAAGAGCGCCTCGAAGTGTTCGAGACGCTCCTGTGTTTCACGTGAAACACGTCGACCGTTCAGCTGCATCGTAGGGCTCTCGTAGATTGCAATAAGATGATTTTCAGGCCGACGCCGCGACGTCAATCGCGTTGCGACGCAGGTGAACGAGTAGCAACGAAATAGCAGCGGGCGTCATGCCGTCAATCTTCGCCGCCTGTGCGACATTAAAAGGACGCGCAACACGTAGCTTGTGCTTCAGTTCGTTGGACAAGCCGGAGAGCGCGTTGAAGTCGAAGTCATCCGGTATTACGCGATCTTCGTCCCGCTTGACCTGCGCGATGTCGGCTGATTGACGCTGCATGTAGACGGCGTAGCTAGCCTCAATCTCCAAGGCCCCAGCCACGCGACCGCCGATCTCTTCTAGCTCGGGCCAAATCCGTTCAAGATCCGCGAGGCTAAAATCCGGGTAGGAAAGAAGATCATAAGCCGATCGGCGTTGTCCATCCTGGTTGATCTTCAGGTCAAAGCCCGCAGCTTCACTTGGCGTCACCGAGAGTGACTTCAGTCTGGCGCGACCCGCGTCCAAAGCATCGTTGTATGCCTCAAAGCGATCACGGCGCCTGGAGGAAGCCGCCCCTATGCTCATCGCCAGAGGCGTTAGGCGGATATCCGCATTATCAGCGCGCAGCGATAGGCGGTATTCGGCGCGAGAGGTGAACATACGATACGGTTCGGCAACACCACGCGAGGTCAGATCGTCGACCATCACGCCGATATAGGAATCCGTTCTGCTGAAGCGGACCTCGTCCTGATTACCAGAAAGCCGCGCCGCGTTAATACCCGCGACCAGCCCCTGCGCTGCTGCTTCTTCGTAGCCGGTGGTTCCATTGATCTGCCCGGCCAGAAAGAGGCCCGGCATCTTCTTGACTTCAAGCGTTGGTTTCAACTCCCGCGGATCGACATGGTCATATTCGATCGCATAACCAGGCTGCAGAATAACGACCCGTTCGAGGCCGGGAATCGTGCGAATGAAGGCGTCTTGAATCTCGGCGGGCAGGGACGTCGAGATGCCGTTTGGATAGACCGTATCATCATCAAGTCCCTCCGGTTCAAGGAAGACCTGATGCCCGTCTCGTTCGCCAAATTTAACAAGTTTATCCTCAATCGACGGGCAATAGCGGGGGCCGACGCCCTCGATCTGGCCGGAATACATCGCGGAGCGCTTTAGATTCTCAACGATGATGCGATGAGTCGCCTCCGTTGTCCGTGTAACGCCGCAATCAATCTGCGGGTTCACGATGCGATCGGTCATGAAGGAAAAAGGGATCGGATCTTCATCTGCGCCCTGGCGGCCGACGCTCTGCCAGTCGATGGTCGTTCCGTCCAGTCGCGCCGGCGTTCCGGTCTTCAGACGTCCAAGACGCAGCCCAAGGTTCAGCAGCGTTTGAGAGAGGCCAACGGATGGCTCCTCGCCGACACGACCGGCTGGAATCTTCTGATCTCCGATATGAATGAGCCCTCGCAGGAAGGTGCCGGTCGTCAGCACGACCGATCCGCACGACAGAATCCGGCTATCTTTCATAACAACAGCGGTAACTCGACCATCCTTTATCGACAGATCAAACGCGTCGCCCTCAACCACGGTGAGATTTCGAACGCCCTCAATCTCCGCGAGCATTGCTTGCCGATAAAGCTTACGATCTGCTTGCGTGCGTGGGCCGCGCACTGCTGGGCCCTTCTTCCGGTTCAGCATACGAAACTGGATGCCGGCCGCGTCAGCGACACGACCCATGAGCCCATCCATTGCGTCGATCTCTCGAACCAGGTGACCTTTTCCAAGTCCGCCAATTGCCGGATTGCAAGACATGACCCCGACGGTATCGCGTCGATGCGTCACCAGGGCCGTCTTGGCGCCAAGACGCGCGGCAGCGGCAGCGGCTTCACATCCCGCATGCCCGCCGCCGATGACAATGACATCGAACCGTGAGGTATCCATTCTTCAAGCTCCTGAGATCGTCAGGTGATGCGCGATGTTGTCAGGCGAGTCAAGGCGTTTCACGTGAAACCTGACTACCAAGCCTGGATCGCATGTTTCACGTGAATCATTTTCCGATACAAAATTCACCGAAGATTACATCAAGCAGGTTCTCGACATCAACACGTCCGGTTACGCGTCCTAAGGCATCGCCGGCAACACGAAGATCCTCGGCCCGTAAATCCAGACCGCGGCCCGGGGAAAGAAGGGATGCCCGTAAAGCCGCTAATGATCTTGAAAGCGCGTCTCTATGACGAGCGCGGCTCGGGATGGCCATTGATTGAGGCTGCACTTTTGCCTTTAGACGCTGTATGATTAAGCCTCGAAGCGGCTCCAGTCCCGCGCCGTCCTTCGTGGAAATGACGAGATCGTATTGCCTCACGCTTCGACGTGGAAGATCGGATTTCGTGCCCACCAAAACTGCACCTTCAGGAGGCTCTTCCGTCACGCTGTCTATCGATAGGTCTTCGATAAAGATCAGTAGGTCCGCCTCTGTAATGATCTTCTCCGCACGGCGAATACCCTCACGTTCGACGATCTCATCGGTGTCTCGAAGACCAGCAGTATCGTAGAGTTTGACAAGGTACCCGTCCATACTCATGTCAACCTGCAGAACATCGCGGGTTGTACCTGCGATCTCGGTGACGATCGCAATATCGCGCTTGGCTAGGGCGTTCATAAGGCTGGACTTGCCTGCATTTGGCTTGCCGGCAATAACGACCTTGAAGCCATCGCGGATAATTTCGCCGGCCTCCAACTGCTCGAGATGGCAGGCGAGCTCCTCTGCCAGGCGCGACACATCCGCCCAGACCTGATCCGAGACTGAACCGGGAACATCCTCCTCATCGGGAAAGTCGAGCTCAGCCTCGATCAGCGCCCGCGCGCGGGTCAGTCTGTCTGACCAGCCATAGTAGATCGAGGACAGGCCTCCCGAGCTCTGCTCGACGGCCAGACGGCGCTGCATCTCCGTTTCGGCAGCAATAAGATCCGCCAAACCCTCGACCTCGATCAGATCCAGCTTCCCGTTTTCGAAGGCTCGTCGCGAGAATTCTCCCGGTGCGGCCGGTCGCAAATTCGGAAACCCAGCGAGTTCGCGGTGTAGGGCGTCGACAACCGCACGACCTCCGTGAAGATGCAGTTCCGCGACATTCTCGCCCGTAAAGGAATGCGGCGCCGGGAAGAGCAGGACGAGGCCGGTATCAATCAACAGACCATTACGAGTCCGAATCGATCGCAATGCGGCCTGCCGCGGGGCCGGAAGGCTCCCAATCAGAGCGGCAAGAACAGCCGGCACGTCCTGTCCGCTGATTCGCATGACGGCTAGACCAGCCGGAACAGCGCCACTCGACAGAGCGAATATCGTTTCCTTGTGGGGCAGCATCTTCCTTCTCCAGTTCAAGGCTGAAGAGAACGTTTGTTGAAATGAGAAAGCCGGCCACATCGGTGACCGGCTTTGTCGAGGAATCCGGCTAAGGATTACGTATTCATTGAATCGAAGAAGTCCGGATTGTTCTTCGTCTGCTTCAATTTGTCGATCAGGAACTCAATCGCGTCGGTTGTTCCCATTGGGGCCAGGATGCGGCGCAGCACGAAGATCTTCTGGAGATCTTGGCGCGGCACCAGCAGGTCTTCCTTACGCGTACCGGACTTCAAAATGTCCATCGCCGGGAAGATACGCTTGTCGGCAACCTTGCGGTCGAGAACGATTTCAGAGTTACCGGTTCCCTTGAACTCTTCGAAGATGACTTCATCCATGCGGCTGCCGGTGTCGATGAGAGCCGTCGCGATAATCGTCAGCGACCCGCCCTCTTCGATGTTGCGCGCTGCGCCGAAGAAGCGCTTCGGGCGCTGCAGAGCGTTCGCGTCGACACCACCGGTGAGCACTTTACCGGAGGAGGGGACAACAGTGTTGTAGGCGCGGCCGAGACGCGTGATCGAATCAAGCAGGATCACGACGTCGCGCCCGTGTTCGACGAGGCGCTTCGCCTTCTCGATGACCATTTCGGCCACCTGGACGTGGCGCACGGCCGGTTCGTCGAAGGTCGAGGAGATGACTTCGCCGCGGACAGAGCGCTGCATGTCCGTGACTTCTTCCGGGCGTTCGTCAATGAGAAGAACAATCAGGTAGCACTCGGGGTGATTCGCAGTGATCGAGTGCGCAATGTTCTGAAGGAGAACAGTCTTACCGGTACGTGGCGGCGCGACGATCAATCCACGCTGGCCCTTGCCAAGCGGCGCGACAAGATCGATGACGCGTGGCGATAGGTCCTTCGAGGTGGGAACATCCAATTCCATCCTGAAGCGCTCGTTCGGGTAGAGCGGCGTCAGGTTGTCGAAATGGACCTTGTGACGAATCTTCTCGGGATCGTCGAAATTAATGGTGTTGACCTTCAAAAGCGCGAAGTAGCGCTCGCCTTCCTTAGGCCCGCGGATCGGGCCTTCGACCGTATCGCCCGTCTTCAATGAGAAACGACGGATCTGCGAGGGCGAAATATAGATATCGTCCGGGCCAGGAAGATAGTTTGCGTTAGCGGACCGCAGGAAACCAAAGCCGTCCTGGAGAACTTCAACAACGCCTTCGCCGATGATCTCCACATCTTGGCTGGCAAGCACTTTCAGGATGGCAAACATCAATTCCTGTTTGCGCATCGTGCTCGCATTTTCGACCTCGAGCGATTCGGCGAATGCCAGCAGATCCGTCGGGGACTTACTCTTAAGTTCTTGAAGCTTCATTTCAGCCATGAAGTGACCATTACTCTTAAATTCTGGGGGGAAGGCGATGTCGAGGCTGTAATCGGTCCTGCGAAGGGATCGCAGACGATCGAACTTTACATACATGCCACAAGGATGAGGTGAAGCGAAAATAGCGAGTAAGGGTCACCGCCGCAAGGGGGCTGCTTAAAATCAAGCAAATTTAGCCGAAAGGTCTTTCATCAGAATGGCTTCACCACGACCAGAATGACAATCGCGATCATCAACAGGGTCGGTGCTTCATTCATGAAACGCCAGTAGCGCGCCGACCGTCGGTTTTCATCGCGTTCGAACGTCTTGAGCGCACGTGAGAAGAAGATGTGAATGCCGGTCAGAAGCACCACGAGACCCAACTTCGCGTGCAGCCAGCCGCCGTGAAAACCGTAGACCGACCAGGCGAGATAAAGGCCGAAGATCCAAGTCAGCATCATCGCCGGATTCATGATTACCTTCAGCAGGCGACGCTCCATCACCTTAAAGGTCTCCGACTGCGTCGAACCCGGTTCCGCATCGGTATGATAGATGAAAAGCCGCGGCATGTAGAAGAGGCCGGCCATCCACGAAATCACCGCGATAATGTGAAGCGCCTTGATCCAGAGATAGAGATTATCAGGATTCCAGAGAAATAGCCCAACAGCCAGAAATGCGAAGAACAGAATCGCGAAATGCGCGCGACGACGCGCATAGACGCCAGGCTTTTCGTCAGTCTGCTTTTCCATCAGCTATCGCCTCCATCCGCGGACATGCTCGACGAGCAGCTGGACGTTTTGAGGGTCGGCCTGGGGCGTGATGCCATGCCCGAGATTGAATATCAGCGGGCCGTCACCAAGCTTCTCGAGGATGTCATTGATACCTTCCTGGAGCGCCAAGCCGCCGGCAACGACCCGCATCGGATCGAGATTGCCCTGGACAGCTCCGTCCTTTTGCAGCTCAGCTGCGAAATCCAGAGGCACGGACCAATCAAGTCCGATCGCATCGGCGTTCGTTTTCCGGCGATAATCCTTCAGCAGGAAGCCGGCACCCTTGGCGAAGGCGATGACCCGAGCACTAGGCCGACGCGCTTTGATGGAGGCGATCATCCGCGCAACAGGTTTCACCGCGAACGCCTCAAACTCCCGCTCCCCGAGAACACCAGCCCAGGAATCGAAGATCTGTACGGCATCGGCTCCTGCATCAATCTGCGCGACCAAATAGTCGGCCGAAACCTCTGCCAGGACGGCAAGCAGATGTTCGAAGGCCTTCGGATGCTTGTAGGCAAAGAGCCGTGCAGGAGCTTGGTCGGGCGTGCCGTGGCCGGCGATCATGTAGGTCGCGACCGTCCACGGAGCTCCGCAGAAGCCAAGCAGGGTCGTCTCGGCAGGCAGCTCGCGCCGCAAGCGCTCCACCGTTTCGAGAACAGGCTTGAGGTAGTCGATGACATGATCTGTCTCGATCCTATCGATTCCGGTTTCATCGATTGGATCCATCTCCGGTCCATGCCCCTCCGTGAAGCGAACGTTGCGCTTCATTGCATCTGGGATCACCAGGATATCAGAGAAGAGAATGGCCGCATCAAAGCCGTAGCGGCGAATGGGCTGGAGAGTCACCTCTACAGCATGCTCAGGAGAATAACAGAGATCAAGGAAACTTCCGGCCTTCGCCCGCGTCTCCCTATACTCAGGAAGGTATCGTCCTGCCTGCCTCATCAGCCATATTGGCGGAGGGCTGAGCGTTTCGCCATCCAAGACCCTCATGATTTTCCGGCGGCTTTCACCCACGCGCTTCATCCCTATAAAAAATCTAAGATATTTTAAAAGGTTTCTATTTCTTAGAGTCTGTTTCTATCAAGGATTAAAATTCATCCACTGCCGGAGCCTTTTGTCGCGCCTCCACGAGCTCGCAGCAATTGAGTGTCGGCCTCTTTGCCTGAGATCGTGGAAAAGTCAGAAAATACGAATTATTCCAACTGCATAAAAGGCATCGCAGGTGAGACAAAGCTGTGGAAAAAATATAGATCATGTTCGAATTAGCAGCCGCTATCCACAGAACCAACAAGCCGCGTTTGTCAGCTCCCACGAAATTCGATTTGTGGAAAAGGTGGCATGTTTTCCCTTGCCTAACACCCGCTGGGCCTCTTAGCTCTCCGTTGTCCAGTCTTTTCAACAGGTCACGGAAAATAGCGTGGAGAACCGCACGAACTTCTTCCATCTGCATTTGATTTCTGACTCGACTGGCGAAACGCTAATTTCCGCCGGGCGCGCGGCATCGGCTCAATTCAAGTCCGCGCAGCCGATCGAGCACGTCTATCCGCTTGTCCGCAATCGCAAGCAGCTTTTGCAGGTTCTTCAATCGATCGACAGCCAGCCGGGTATCGTTCTCTACACGATTGTCGACCGAGAGCTCGCGACTTTCATTGACCAACGCTGCGCAGAGATGGGTGTTGCGTCGGTGAACGTGCTGGAACCGGTCATGAACGCTTTCCAGATCTATCTCGGTGCGCCGTCGCGTCGGCGCGTTGGCGCCCAGCACGTGATGAACGCAGGCTATTTCGCCCGCATCGAAGCGCTTAACTTCACGATGGATCATGACGATGGTCAGATGCCGGACGACTATAACGATGCCGATGTTGTAATCATCGGCATCAGTCGAACGTCTAAAACGCCGACGAGCATCTACCTTGCCAATCGCGGCATCAAGACCGCCAATATCCCGGTCGTTTATGGCGTGGCGCTCCCAGAGAGCTTGTTCGCCGCGACCAAGCCTTTGATCGTTTGCCTGATCGCCACGACTGACCGCATCTCCCAGGTCCGCGAGAACCGTATCCTCGGAGCAACGCCGGGTTTTGATCGCGGGGAATATACCGACCGAGCCGCTATATCAGAGGAGCTGAAATATGCGCGATCGCTCTGCGCCCGGCACAATTGGCCCCTCATCGACGTGACGCGCCGCTCCATCGAGGAGACGGCGGCTGCAATTGTTGCTCTCCGTCCGAAGCTGCGTTAAGCGCAACGGCACCAGACCCGTTCGAGGCTCCATGACACCCAAACTTGTTCTCGCATCCTCCAGTCCGTTCCGCCATATGCTGATGCAAAACGCTGGTCTCGCGTTCGAGGCTCATGCTGCCCACATCGACGAGCGCGCAGTCGAAGCACCTTTCGAACGCCAAGGCGCAACGCCGGATGCCGTCGCCCTCGTTCTTGCCAAGGCGAAGGCCAAGGAGGTCAGCGATCGGTTTCCTGCCTGCTTCGTGATCGGCTCGGATCAAACAATGTCTCTCGGCCCACAGACCTTTCATAAGCCTAAGGACATGGCCGATGCCGCGAACCACCTTCAAGTGTTGTCGGGCAAGACGCACCGGCTGAACAGCGCGATTGCGATCGCCTACGACGGCGACATCGTCTGGGAGCATGTCTCGCACGCCGAGCTTACGATGCGCTCGCTCGATGCCGACTTCATCCAACGGCATTTGATGCGCGTCGGAGAGAAAGCGCTTGCGAGCGTTGGTGCTTACCAACTCGAGGGAGAGGGGCTTCAATTGTTTTCGCGGATCGAGGGCGACTATTTTACAATCCTGGGACTGCCGATGTTACCGTTGTTGGAGAAGCTGAGAGAATTGGGTGCGATTGATGGATGATTCACGTGAAACACTTGGCCCGCAGGCCTTCGTTACGGGCTTTCCTATCAAGCATTCCCGATCGCCTCTCATTCATGGTTACTGGTTGAAGACGCTTAAGCTCCCGGGATCATATCGCGCCCATGAAGTAGCACCGGCCAATTTTCCAGCCTTTATCGCGTCGATGAAGAGCGGCGACTCGGGCTTCGTAGGCGGCAACGTCACCATCCCGCACAAGGAAATGGCATTCAAGCTCGCCGACGATCCGGATGCACTTTCTGAGGAGCTCGGTGCAGCCAATACGCTTTGGATGGAGGAGGGCCGGCTCAAGGCGACGAACACGGATGGACGCGGCTTCACTGCAAATCTGGACGAGCGGCATCCAGGCTGGGACAAGGCCCAGTCGGCTGTGGTCCTCGGTGCCGGTGGCGCGAGCCGGTCGATCATCCAGGCGCTGCGCGATCGAGGCATCAAGGAAATTCATCTGGTCAACAGGACGGTCGAACGTGCCAAGGAATTGGCAGATCGCTTTGGGCCGAGTGTAAACGCGCATTCGATGGCGGCTCTGTCAGAAGTCATGCGCGGTGCCGGCCTTTTCGTGAACACGACTTCACTGGGCATGGACGGTGAGGATGCGCCAGAGATCGACTTTTCGTCGCTGCTGTCCGACGCAGTTGTAACGGATATTGTCTACGTCCCTCTGAAGACGCCTTTCCTTATCCAAGCCGAACGACAAGGATTTGCTGTTATCGATGGTCTTGGCATGCTGTTGCATCAAGCCGTTCCAGGTTTCGAGAAATGGTTCGGACATCGTCCCAAGGTCGACGAGAAACTGCGTGCGCTCATTATCAAGGACATGGACAAGCATTGATGTTGCGGATCGGACTGACCGGCTCGATTGGGATGGGCAAATCAACGATGGCAAAGCTTTTCGCGGAAGCCGGAGTGCCCGTGAATGATTCCGATGCGGCAGTCCATGATCTCTATGCGGGGGAGGCGGCGCCGCTCGTCAATGTTGCCTTTCCCGGAACAATGAAAGACGGTGCTGTCGATCGGCAGGAACTGGCTCGCCAGCTGGTTGGAAGCGCTGATGGGTTCAAGCGCCTTGAAGCCATCGTCCACCCGCTCGTCAGAAAGCGTGAGGCGGAGTTCATTGAACGCGAGCGCCAACGCGGCTCGCCGATGGTGCTGCTTGATATCCCGCTACTATTTGAAACAGGAGCCGAGAGCAGGATCGATGTGATCGTGGTCGTTAGCTGTGATCCACAGATACAGCGCGAACGCGTACTTGCGCGGCCGGGTATGACAGTGGAGAAATTCAACATGATTCTTGCGCGCCAGACGCCAGATACGGAAAAGCGAGCAAGGGCCGATTATGTGATCGATACGGGGCATAGCATCGAAACGGCCAGAAAGCGGGTCGCGGAGATCGTCTCGGACTTGAAGCGGCGGCTCGCCAACGGGGACTTCCGGAATGCGTGAAATCATCTTCGATACGGAAACCACGGGCCTGGACAACCGTGTGGACCGCATTATCGAGATCGGCGGCATTGAGCTTTTCAATCATTTCCCGACCGGCAATACGATCCACATCTACATCAATCCAGGCGACCAGAAAGTGCACCCGGATGCGCTTGCCGTGCACGGCATCACCGATGAATTCCTGAAGGACAAGCCGTCGTTCGCAGATGTCGCGCAGCAAATTATCGATTTCTTTGGCGACGCGAAGTGGATCGCGCATAACGCCACATTCGATATGGGCTTCATAAACGCGGAACTAGCCCGACTTGATTTGCCGCCAATCCTGCCCGACCGCGTGCTCGATACGCTGTCGATGGCGCGCCGCAAGCATCCGATGGGCCCCAATTCACTCGATGCGCTTTGCCGTCGCTATGGCATCGACAATACACATCGAACGAAGCACGGCGCGCTTCTCGACTCCGAACTGCTTGCCGATGTCTACATCGAAATGATCGGCGGTCGTCAGGCCGCCCTTGGGCTCGGAAACGCTGTAAGCACGGCCGGTCAGGAAGTCGCGGTCGAAGAGATCATCATCGCCACGCTCGAACGACCACGCCCCCTTGCGCCGCGTCTCAGCGAAGCCGAGCAGCAAGCCCATGACGCACTGATTGCCAAACTCGGCGCGAAGGGTATTTGGGGAAAATACGATCTCACAAACTAAAAATGCCCGGGCAGACCCGGGCATTTCATTTTGTTTCAGCGTGCTATGCGCGTGCTGTTAGTTCGTGGTCGCCTGAACCTTGGCACGCGCCTGCTCTTCGGCAACGCGCTGCGCAAACATCTGAGAGAAATCGATTGGATCGATCATCAGCGGCGGAAAGCCACCATTGCGCGTGACGTCGGCAATGATCTGACGTGCGAATGGGAAGAGCATACGCGGGCACTCGATGAAGAGAACCGGCAGCATGTGCTCCTGCGGGAAGCCGGCAATCCGGAAGACGCCGCCATAGACGAGTTCGGTATGGAAGACCGTCTTGTCGCCATCCTTGGCTTCGGCGTTCAGAGACAGAACAACGTCGAAATCCGTATCGGAGAGCGGATTGGCGTTGACGTTGACATTGATGTTGATGGCCGGAGCCTTGTCACGTGCCTGCAGCGAACGCGGAGCACCCGGATTTTCGAAGGAGAGATCCTTGGTGTACTGGGCAAGGATGGTAAGGCTCGGGCTCGTTGCACCGTTATTGCTGTTTTCGTCGGCCATTGGCTTTTCCTCGAGGGCATTGGATGGTGCCGCTCTATCATTTCGGGCATGGTGTTACAACCCTGGGACAATCGGGCGGCTCGGGTGTTAAGTCACTCGCCGAGATGCTTCCCTGACCAGGGAGAATTGTCGTTGGGTTCGCGTCGATAATCCTCGTCGTCAAGGTCGACGATCTTGGAGTCTTTGGCGCGACTTGACGCTTTGAAGCCGCTTGTTGAACCGACGACAACGAAACGGCGGCTGACATATTGCCAGGCGAGATCACGCAGCGCTGGAATGAAGATCAGCAACGCTATGATGTCGGTGATGAAACCGGGGACCATCAACAACAATGAGGCGATCACGAACATGGCTGGGCGAAGCAGTTCGCGGCCCGGCACCATGCCGTTTCGCCCCTCGGCCGACATACGGCGAAGGATCCCGATGCCTTGGCGTCTGAGCAAGGTCATGCCGACCATAAAGCTCAAAATGACAAGCGCTAGCGTCGGCCAAAGCCCAATCGCCTTTCCGACAAGCACGAAACCGGCAATCTCGGCGAGCGGAAGCAGCAGCAGAAAACCAGGCAAGATCTTCAAAGGCATTGTCTTACTCCGGCCTGAGCCGGACTCCGTTGGAGGGTCGCGTTGCCGACCCTATTTGAATCATCTGTATAGGCGGACTATATGGGAGTACAAATCAGGGAAGTTAACAGCGGCTGCGGCGGGATATGGGTTCAAACGACTTCATCACATTGTTTTTTCTTGTCGCAGCGGTGCTGATTTTTCTGCAGCTGCGCAGTGTTCTCGGCCGCCGTACGGGCAATGAGAAGCCTCCACGCGATCTCTATACGCCGCGCGATGCTATGGGGCCGGAGTCTCCCGACGCTGGAAAAGTGGTGACACTGCCGCGGCGCGACGCATCGGGCGAAGAAGACGATCGCTTCGCCGCCATCGATGCTATCGCTCCGGCTGGCACCGCGCTCAACGCGTCTCTCCGCGAAATAAACAAGGCCGACGCCTCTTTCGATCCGAAGGAATTCGTGAACGGTGCACGAATGGCCTATGAGATGATCGTGATGGCGTTTGCGGATGGTGATCGTAAGACACTGAAGAATCTCCTGTCGCGCGAGGTCTATGACGGCTTCGACGCCGCCATCTCTGATCGTGAGTCTATGGGTGAGAAGGTGAAGTCGACCTTCGTTGGTATCGATAAGGCGGAGATCGCCAGCGCCGAGATCAAGGGCACGGAAGTCCAGATTACCGTCCGTATCGTCAGCCAACTGATCTCGGCCACCTACGACAAGAGCGACAAGCTCATCGATGGCGACGCGGAGAACGTTGCTGAGGTCAATGATCTCTGGACGTTCGCGCGCGATACTCGCTCCCGCGATCCCAACTGGAAACTCGTGGCCACTGAATCGGAACATGAGTGAAGACAAGCCGGGCTTTGCCCTTCAAGCAATACGCTTCGATGATCTGGAAGGCTGGATGGATGATGATCCCTCCGGCCTTTTTGAAGGGATGGAAGCATGCCGGCGGCAGATCATTGAGATCAAGCCGTATCGGACAGGCTCACTCGGCTTGACAGCGCAGGACCTTTTGCCGTTGCTCGAAGCAGCGCGGACCGAGAGCATTTCGTCGGCATCCGATGCCCGGGCCTTCTTCCAGTCACACTGTCGACCGTTCAGAATACTCCGCGCCGATGGCAATTCAGGTTTCGTCACCGCCTTCTACGAGCCTGAGATTATGGTCTCGGCTATGCCGGATGACGAATATCGCTTTCCCTTCTATCGCCGCCCTGATGATCTGATCGATATTGATGCGGGCAATCGTCCTGCGTGTCTGCCCGAAAGCTACGCCTTCGGCCGGCTGAGCGACGGCAGCATTCAAGCCTATCCGGATCGGCGCGCGATCGATGAAGGCTTCCTGGCGGGCAGAGGATTGGAGATTGCTTGGGCGAAGTCGAAGGTCGATGTCTTCTTCGTCCATGTTCAAGGTGCCGCGCGCTTGCGCTACCCGGACGGGAGCATCGGACGTATTACCTATGCCGGGAAGGCGGGACATCCCTTCTCGGCGATCGGCAAGCTACTCATCGAGCGCGGAGAAATCGAACGATCCGAGATTTCAATGCAGACCATTCGACGGTGGCTTGGCGCCCATCCGCATCAGGTGGATGAGGTTCTGTGGCACAATCGCTCCTACATTTTCTTCCGTGAGGTCCCGGCAGCAGATCTGAACGCCGGCCCTGTTGCTGCGGCAAAAGTGCCGCTGATTGCCGGACGTTCGCTGGCCGTCGATCGGCTCATTCACACCTTTGGCTTCCCGTTTTTCATTCGCTCCGAAAATCTCGTCCATCTCGATGGATGCAAGCCGTTCGCGCGACTAATGCTTGCTCTCGACACCGGCTCCGCCATCGTCGGGCCGGCGAGGGGTGATATTTTCACCGGATCGGGGGATCAGGCAGGAGAGCTCGCTGGAACGGTGCGCCATGATGCCGACTTCGTCGTCCTGCTTCCCAATGCAGCCGCAGCGAGGTTCGCTTGATGGCACGAGATCGGAAGCTCAACACCGACGATAGGATACTTTGGGGCAAGGTGGCGCGGAGCACACGCCCAATGCCCGGCAAGAAGGATGAACTGGCCGAGCTCGACGCGTTTCTGACAGAGGCAGAGGTTGAAAAACAGACCGCAGCAAGCCCGAAGCAACCTTCCGAAGGTGAGGCCGAGCCGGCTGCTCCGGTAGCTCTTAAAACACGGTCCGGTGTCCACCACCCGCTTGAGAGACCGGTCAAGCGGAAGATCGCCAAAGGCCGCCTGCCATTGGAAGCCCGTATCGACCTGCACGGGCTGGTCCAAAGCGAAGCTCATATATTGCTTCTCGAATTCCTGATGCGAGCCCACGAGCGAGGGATGAGACATGTCCTGGTGATCACCGGTAAGGGCAGTTCACTCGGTAGCGAAGGTGCTCTGAAGCGCGCCGTCCCGATGTGGTTCTCGAAGCCGGAGTTTCGCTATTTCATCTCGTCTTATGAAACGGCAGCCCACCATCACGGCGGCGAGGGCGCCCTCTACATCCGGCTGTCACGCCGCCACGGAGAGAGATCGTGACGCCGTTCGGTGAGGCTGTCCGTAAGCTGCGCGAACGCAAGGGCGTCTCGCAAAAACAGATGGCGGCGGCTCTCAATGTGTCCCCAGCCTATCTGTCGGCACTCGAACACGGACGACGCGGTTTGCCGACGTTCGATCTGCTGCAGCGTATCGCCGGCTACTTCAACATTATCTGGGATGAGGCGGAAGAACTCTTCCTTTTGGCCCGCTCCTCGGACCCCCGCGTGGTCGTGGATACGTCGGGATTATCGGCCGAACATACCGCATTTGCGAACCTTCTGGCGGGGCGTATACGCGATCTTGACCAAACGACGCTTGGCGAACTGACGAGCATTCTCGAAAACGGCGGAAAAGCGGACGGAAAACGGTCATAATCCCCTGATTTATAGCCAGTTTGAGCGCGCTGGCATTGGGAACTTGGATCAAAAACCCTATATTCTGGCATGTAAAAGGCAGGTGATTCGCAAGTCTCCCCTCTGCCCCGACAACAGGGAAATTCTCGAAAAGTATGACCGATATACCCACGACGGAAAACGGCGTTAGCACCGAATATGGCGCAGACTCGATCAAGGTTCTGAAGGGCCTCGATGCAGTGCGCAAACGCCCGGGTATGTATATCGGTGACACCGACGACGGCTCGGGTCTTCATCACATGGTCTACGAAGTCGTCGACAACGCGATCGATGAAGCGCTCGCAGGCCACGCCGATATCGTGACGGTAACGCTCAATCCCGATGGTTCGGTCACCGTCACCGACAACGGCCGCGGCATCCCGACGGACATCCATAGCGGTGAGGGCGTTTCGGCGGCCGAAGTCATCATGACGCAGCTGCATGCCGGCGGTAAGTTCGACCAGAACTCCTACAAGGTTTCCGGTGGTCTGCACGGTGTTGGCGTTTCCGTTGTCAATGCGCTGTCCGTCTGGCTGAGGCTGAAGATCCGCCGTCAAGGCAAGATTCACGAGATGAGCTTCACGCACGGCGTAGCCGATGCGCCGTTGAAGGTGATAGGCGACGCTGGCAATGAAACCGGCACGGAAGTCAGCTTCATGCCGAGTTCCGAAACCTTCACGATGACCGAATTCGATTACGGCACGCTGGAGCATCGCTTGCGCGAGCTCGCGTTCTTGAACTCGGGCGTTCGCATCCTGCTCAGCGACAAGCGTCATTCGGATGTCAGGCAGGAAGAGATGATCTATGACGGTGGCCTGGAAGCCTTCGTCTCCTATCTCGACCGTGCCAAGAAGCCGCTCGTCGACAAGCCGGTGGCGATTCGCGGCGAGAAGGACGGTATTACCGTCGAAGTCGCGATGTGGTGGAATGACAGCTACCATGAGAACGTCCTTTGCTTCACGAACAACATTCCACAGCGCGACGGCGGTACGCACATGGCCGGCTTCCGTGCCGCGCTGACCCGTCAGATCACCTCCTACGCCGATACGTCCGGCATCACGAAGAAGGAAAAGGTGACGCTGACCGGCGACGATTGCCGCGAAGGCTTGACCGCCGTTCTTTCCGTCAAGGTGCCGGATCCGAAATTTTCGTCGCAGACCAAGGACAAGCTGGTTTCTTCGGAAGTTCGCCCGGTTGTCGAGAACCTCGTCAGCGAAGCGCTGAGCACGTGGCTGGAAGAGCACCCGACCGAAGCCAAGGTCCTGGTCGGCAAGGTGGTCGAAGCTGCCGCAGCGCGCGAAGCTGCCCGCAAGGCACGCGAACTGACCCGCCGCAAGGGCGCACTCGACATTGCCTCTCTGCCCGGCAAGCTTGCCGATTGCTCGGAGCGCGATCCTGCCAAGTCGGAAGTTTTCCTCGTCGAGGGCGACTCGGCAGGTGGTTCGGCCAAGCAGGGCCGGTCGCGCGAGAACCAGGCGATCCTGCCGCTGCGCGGCAAGATCCTCAACGTCGAACGCGCTCGTTTCGACAAGATGCTGTCCAGCCAGGAAATCGGCACGCTGATTACCGCTCTCGGCACAGGCATCGGCAAGGATGAGTTCAATGCCGAAAAGCTGCGCTACCACAAGATCATCATCATGACGGATGCTGACGTCGACGGCGCGCACATTCGTACGCTGCTGTTGACCTTCTTCTTCCGTCAGATGCCGGAATTGATCGAACGCGGTCATCTCTATATCGCCCAGCCGCCGCTTTATAAGGTCTCGCGCGGCAAATCGATCCAGTACGTGAAGAACGAGAAGGCCCTTGAGGATTACCTGATCGGTCAGGGTTTGGAAGACGCTGCCTTGAAGCTCGGGAGCGGCGAAGTGCGAACCGGCCAAGACCTTGGCGAGGTGATCAGCGATGCACTGCGCCTTCGCGCGCTCCTCGACAATCTGCACTCACGCTACAATCGCGCTGCCGTCGAACAGGCAGCGATTGCCGGTGCTCTCAATGCGGAAGCCGTCAGCGACCGCTCGAGGGCAGAACAGCTCGCCGGTGACGTTGCCAGACGCCTCGACCTGATTGCTGAGGAGACCGAACGCGGTTGGGAAGGTGGCCTGACCAGCGAAGGCGGCCTCAAGCTTGAGCGCATGGTTCGCGGCGTGAAGGAAGTCGTCGTGCTCGATATGGCGTTGATCGGTTCCCAGGACGCGCGGCTTCTCGATCAGCTGTCGGCTCGCCTGAAAGAGATCTATCAGATACCTCCGTCACTCTCCCGACGCGACGGCGACGTGGAGATTTCCGGCCCACGGGCGCTGTTGGACGCGATTTTTGCAAGCGGCCGCAAGGGCTTGACGATGCAGCGTTACAAGGGTCTTGGCGAGATGAATGCCGAACAGCTCTGGGAAACGACGCTCGATCCGAATGTTCGCTCCCTGCTGCAGGTCAAGGTCACGGACGCGACGGACGCTGATGGCCTGTTCGCTCGCCTGATGGGTGACGAAGTCGAGCCCCGCCGGGAGTTCATCCAGGACAACGCACTGAGCGTTGCGAACCTCGATATTTAAGCTCCGTACGCAACACGAGATGCGTGTCTTCAAGGCCCCACGCTTCGACGCGGGGCCTTGTCGTAAGGACTAGTTCGCGATGAACTTGCCTCGAAACGCGACCTCCAAAAGAGGTTTGCGCTGGCTCGGGACCTCCCGTTCCTGATTCCGCTCCGAAAGCACGCTCTTGTCAGCAAGGCGCCCGACCGCGATGCCTGCCTCGACCCGATAGCCCTCGGGGATCGAAAAGGTTTTCTGGATCTCTTCGTGCTTGATACCGCCCATGCCGTGGGCGTAGAAACCCGAAAGCCG
Organism: Rhizobium sp. YTU87027; assembly: GCF_050644135.1. Lineage (NCBI taxonomy): Bacteria > Pseudomonadati > Pseudomonadota > Alphaproteobacteria > Hyphomicrobiales > Rhizobiaceae > Rhizobium > Rhizobium sp. YTU87027. Next base: position 3,429,509 of record NZ_CP098440.1, read on the forward strand.
AGCCTGAAGCGCGAAATAACCCCAAGCGGTACCGGCGTCGAAGGAATGCGTATAGCTCGTCCTTCCTTCGGAGAAATCGCCGTTGAACCCCCTTGAGACAACGTAGATCAGGGCCGAAGCATTCTTTGCCCACTCCTGATTGGATTCGACGAGGAGCCCGACGAATTTGTCCCAATCCTCGGAGCCATTGAGCGCATAAATGAATCGCCAGGGCTGTTGGTTGGCGGATGACGGTGCCCAATGGGCGGCGTCCAGGATCGTCAGAAGCTCTGTTTCATCGATCACTTCGCCGGTAAAAGCACGCGGCGACCACCGCTCCAGGAACAAAGGATTGATTGGGTATTGGGATTCGCGATTGTTGCTCTTTGTCATGGCTCTTCCGAGTGTGGTTTGTCAGGCATTCCAAGTAATCTGGAGCTCTTCACGGAAAGCAAATCGCTTCAAATGGTCGGCGACGACAGTCTCATATCGCTCAAGCTGTGACGGCTCGGCGACCGATAGCGTCACATGAAGCGCAGCCGCATCGGCCACAAACGTTACCTCCGCGGTGTCACTGAAGGGCACGCGACCATGCTCCGCCGTGAATTCCACGGCAAACTTGTGGCCCCAGTGCTTGCAGAGTTGCTGAAGATATTTGCTGGCGTGTGCGGTAGCGACCGTAGATGTTGAAACAGGCATATCAATCTCCATCTCGCCTGTCTTAGGCCCCATCCAATCGACTTGGCAAGCGAGCTTTGCTCCGCGGTCGGTGGACAGTCTGTTTCAACAATGGTGGCCTCCCGCTCGCGTAAAAGCACGCTAAGTTTGCCCAAAATCAGCAATCAGAGGAAAGCGTCTTGCTCGTAAATGGTAAATGGACGGAAGATTGGCAGCCGGTACAGGCGAAGGATGAGAAGGGCGGCTTTGTTCGCCAGACGTCTAGCTTCCGCAATTGGGTAACGCGGGACGGTGCTGCAGGCCCGGCGGGAGAAGGCGGCTTTAAAGCCGAGACGGGGCGCTACCACCTCTACGTCGCCTACATCTGCCCTTGGGCGTCGCGAACACTGATCGGCAGAAAGCTGAAGGGGCTCGAATCGGCCATCTCGGTTTCCATCGTCGAGCCCGCATTGACGAAGCAGGGCTGGCGGTTCGGCGATTATCAGGGGGCAACGCAGGACCATATCCAGGGCGCAACCTATATGCACGAGATCTATACCAGCGCGGCACCAGATTTTACCGGGCGCGCGACAGTGCCCGTGCTCTGGGACAAACAGTTGCAGACGATCGTCAACAACGAGTCAGCTGACATTCTGCGGATGATGAATGACGGTTTCGACGATCTTGCTAGCAATCCGATCGATCTTTATCCCATTGCTCGTCGTCCTGAGATCGATGCTTTCAACGAGCGGATCTATTCGAGCCTCAACAACGGCGTCTACCGTGCAGGCTTTGCCACCACACAGCTTGCCTATGAGGAAGCGTTCGCCGGCGTATTTGAGTGCCTCGACTGGGTGGAGAAAGAGCTCGGCGATCGGCCCTTCTTGTTTGCCGATCACCCAACCGAGAGCGACATTCGCCTATTTGTGACGCTGGCGCGCTTCGATGTCGCCTATCACGGGCTGTTCAAATGCAATCTGCGGCATCTTTCCGACTACGCCAATCTTCGCCGCTTCTGCCGGCGGATGCTCGACTGGCCGGGTATCGCCGAAACGGTCAATTTCGACCATATCAAGCGCGGCTACTATTCGATCGAAAGCCTCAACCCGACGAGAATCGTACCGGCAGGACCCGATCTGGGCGAAATTTTCTGAAGGAGCGTACCGCTTCGGCAAAAAGCCATAATGACACCGGTGAATATCTCGTTCATAGGTGATCAATAAAGCGTCGATCTTGCTGAGGAGGAAATGTCATGAAGCTTATGCGTGTTGGAGAGGTTGGTCGCGAAAAGCCGGCGATACTCGATTCCGATGGCAAGATCCGCGATCTGTCGGCGCACGTTTCGGACATTGGCGGCGATGCCATCTCACCTGAGGGCCTGGCTAAGCTGAAGGCTGTCGATCCGAAGGGCCTGCCCGAACTTGCACCGGGTCGCATTGGCGCCTGTGTTGCCGGCACCGGAAAGTTCATCTGCATCGGCCTCAATTTCTCCGATCACGCTGCCGAAACCGGAGCTACCGTGCCGCCGGAGCCCGTCATCTTCATGAAGGCGACATCGGCGATCGTGGGCCCGAACGACAATGTCTTTATTCCTCGCGGCTCGGAGAAGACCGATTGGGAAGTGGAACTCGGTGTCGTCATCGGTAAGACAGCGAAGTATGTCAGCGAAGCCGACGCGCTTGATTATGTTGCCGGCTACTGCGTTTCCCACGACGTCTCGGAGCGTGCCTTCCAGACCGAGCGCGCCGGCCAGTGGACCAAGGGAAAGTCCTGCGACACGTTCGGTCCGATCGGCCCCTGGCTCGTGACCAAGGACGAGATCGCCGACCCGCAAAACCTCGGCATGTGGCTGAAGGTTAATGGCGAAACCATGCAGAACGGCTCGTCGAAAACGATGGTTTATGGCGTAGCCTTTGTGGTGTCCTACCTCAGCCAGTTCATGTCACTGCATCCGGGCGACGTGATCTCGACGGGCACGCCACCGGGCGTCGGCATGGGCATGAAGCCGCCGCGTTTCCTCAAGGCTGGCGATGTCGTGGAGCTCGGTATCGAAGGTTTGGGCACGCAAAAGCAGACCTTCCTGGCCGATCGCTGAGGTCCATTCTGCGATCATTAAACATTCGAGCGCACCATCATGCCGGGGGAGATTTCCTCGGCATTTCTTTTTGCGGTGCGGATGGCAATGTTGCTGCGCAACAAAAACCTGTTAGTCTGCGTTAAGGTGCCAGCACGTCGTTGGAAAGAATCCCGTGCCTTTTCAATCGGCGTCGTCTTCCAGATTAGAGAAAGGTGGCGCATCTCATGTTTTATCAGCTTTATGAATTGAACCATGCTGCATTGGCGCCATATCGTGCTTTCGCCGATATCATGCGCATGGTCTATGCCAATCCGTTCAATCCAATTTCGCAGACGCCCTGGGGGCGTACGGTGGCGGCAAGTCTCGAAATGTTCGAGCGTACGACCCGTCGCTACGGCAAGCCTTCGTTTGATCTGACCGATACCGCCATTGGCGACCGAAAGGTTGCGGTGCGGGAAGAGATCGTATGGTCGCGAGCCTTCTGCAATCTGCTCCATTTCGCGCGCAACGTTCCAATCGGTCATGCACCCGATCCCCGCATACTTATAGTGGCGCCCATGTCCGGTCACTATGCGACGCTGCTGCGCGGTACGGTCGAAGCGCTGCTGCCAAGCGCCGACATCTACATCACGGACTGGATAGATGCCCGTATGGTGCCGATGACGGAAGGCACCTTCGATTTTGACGACTATGTCGACTATGTCATCGAGATGCTGCGCTTCCTCGGCCCGGATACGCATGTGATTGCGGTCTGTCAGCCTTCCGTGCCGGTCCTCGCGGCCGCTGCCGTGATGGAAGCGGAGAACGACCCGTTCTCGCCTTCGTCGATGACGCTTATGGGCGGGCCGATCGACACACGCATCAATCCGACAGCTGTCAACCAGCTTGCCAAGGAACGGTCGCTGGAGTGGTTTGCGGATAATGTCATCATGAACGTGCCTTGGCCGCAGCCGGGTTTCATGCGCCCGGTCTACCCTGGCTTCCTGCAATTGTCCGGCTTCATGTCGATGAACCTCGATCGGCATGTTATAGCGCACAAGGAATTCTTCATGCACCTTGTGAAGAACGACGGCGAGCCGGCCGAAAAGCACCGCGACTTCTACGACGAATATCTCGCCGTCATGGATTTGACGGCAGAGTTTTACCTTCAGACGGTCGACCAGGTGTTCATCAAGCACTCCCTGCCGAAGGGCGAACTCCTCCACCGTGGCAAGCTCGTCGATCCTACTGCGATCCGCAACGTGGCACTTCTCACGGTAGAAGGGGAGAACGACGATATCTCCGGCGTCGGCCAGACAAGGGCCGCGCAGACGATCTGTGTCAACATTCCCGAAAATATGCGCATGCACTATCTGCAGCCCGATGTCGGCCACTACGGCGTCTTCAACGGCTCTCGCTTCCGTAGGGAAATCGCGCCGCGCATCGTCAACTTCGTGAAGGAACACGCGCGGACAGGAAAGCCTGTCGTAAAGAGGGTTATCAAAGGCGGAAAATCCACGTGATTTAGAGGTATCTGAATTAGCGTTTTCATTTCAATGCGTTGTCCGATTTTGGACACGCATCGCCTTGAAGCGGGCCAGGGGTGTAACCACATCGATTCCAGCGTTCGGTATCTCGCCGGACGCGGAAAATGCGAGGAACACCGCACGATGAACCAGTCAGCATTGCTTCGCCCGGATTGGACTCCGGCTACCATTGCCCTGATGATCCTCGGCTTCGTGGTTTTCTGGCCTCTGGGTCTCGCCATGCTCGCCTACATCATCTTTGGGGAGCGTCTGCGCGGTTTCAAGCGCGACGCCAACAGCGCCGCCGACGGATTCTTTGCCGGCTGCCGACGTTCGCATGGCCGCTATCGCCCGCATTTCTCGACGGGCAATGTCGCTTTCGATGATTGGCGCAAGGCCGAGCTCGACCGGCTGGAAGAGGAACGCCGCAAGCTTGATGAGATGCGTGAGGAATTCGATTCTTACGTACGCGAGCTGCGCCGCGCCAAGGACCAGGAAGAGTTTGACCGCTTCATGCGCGATCGTAAGAACGCCAAGCGTGACGACAACGGGCCGGTAGCAGAATACCAGACTCCCTAATTCCAGCACTGTCCAGCACTGAAACTTGAACCGGCATCGATGATGCCGGCTTTTCTTTGCAAAGAATTCCCGCGAATCATATAGAAAATGCCCATGTTCTCGCTCCTTGCAAAGCCACGTCGCAGTGCCCGGAAGCCCGCTCCGCCCGAGACCCGGACGCTCGATGTGGCTGGCCGCCTGATGCCGTTGACGATCAAGCAGCACGAGCGGGCGACGCGTATCACGTTGCGCATCGAACCCGGTGGTCGTGCTTTGAAGATGACGATCCCGAGCGGACTGGCTCAGCGTGAGGTGAACGCGTTTCTGGACCGTCATCAGGGTTGGTTGCTCACCAAGCTTGCCAAGTTCAAAGCGGACTCCGGCTTGCATGACGGAGGCACCATCCTCTTTCGTGGCCTGTCGCACCATATTCATCACACGGGCAGCCTTCGCGGGCTGACGGAAGCGATTGTGGTCGATGGCAAGCCTGTCTTGAAGGTCAGTGGCATGCCCGAGCATCTCGGACGCCGCATAGCAACCTTCCTGAAAAAGGAGGCGAGGGCGGACCTAGAACGGCTGGCAACGCTGCATGCCCGTTCGATCAGCGCACCGATCAGGTCGATTTCCATGAAGGATACCCGCAGCCGCTGGGGGTCCTGTTCGTCGGAGGGAAATTTGAGCTTTTCCTGGCGCATCGTCATGGCACCGCCGTCCGTCGTCGACTATCTGGCGGCTCATGAAGTGGCCCATCTCAGGGAGATGAACCACGGACCGCGCTTCTGGGCGCTCTGCAGGAAGCTCTGTCCGCACATGGAAGAGGCGAAGGCCTGGTTGAAGCGCCATGGCAGCCAGCTTCACGCCATCGATTTCGACTGACCAAAGCCTCGCAAAATTCAGCTTTTGTCGCGATTTGGCTCGACTCCAAGCGCTTTTCGTGTCACTCCGCTGCCATGAAACCGGATATCAAAATCTGTGGGCTGAAGACGGCCGAAACGATCGATCGCGCCCTGGCGCGGGGTGCCACGCATATCGGCTTCATCTTCTTTGAAAAGAGCCCGCGCTATGTCGAGCCCGATATCGCGGGCAAGCTGGCGGAGCCGGCGCGTGGCAAAGCCAAGATCGTTGCCGTCACCGTCAATCCGAGCAACGACGATCTCGATGAGATCGTGGCACTCTTGAAGCCCGATATTCTTCAATTGCACGGCGACGAGAGCCCGGAGCGCGTTTTGACCATCAAGGCGGTGTATGGGCTGCCGGTCATGAAGGCTTTCTCCGTGCGGACGGCCGATGATCTGAAGCGAGTGGAGGCCTATATCGGCATTGCCGATCGTTTCCTCTTCGATGCCAAGCCTCCGAAGGGATCGGATTTACCCGGCGGCAACGGGGTTTCCTTCGATTGGAGCCTGCTCTCTTGGCTTGACGACAGTGTGGATTACATGCTTTCCGGTGGCTTGAACAAAGCTAACATTGCCGAGGCGCTCGCCATAACAAAGGCGCCCGGGATCGATGCGTCCTCCGGTGTCGAAAGCGCGCCGGGCGTCAAGGACGTGGCAATGATCGATGAGTTTTTCGATGCGGTCGAATGGGCCTGTCAGCCCGAAACGGCCTCAGGGAGTTGAGAGTGAACCAGACGCCAAAACCGAATTCCTTCCGTTCCGGCCCTGACGAAGATGGCCGTTTCGGCATTTACGGCGGCCGTTTCGTCGCCGAGACGCTGATGCCTTTGATCCTCGACCTGCAGGACGAGTGGAACAAGGCAAAGGACGATCCGGAATTTCAGGCAGAGCTGAAGCAGCTTGGCACCCACTATATTGGCCGCCCGAGCCCACTCTATTTCGCTGAGCGCCTGACGGCTGAGCTCGGCGGCGCGAAGATCTACTTCAAGCGCGAAGAGCTGAACCACACCGGCTCGCACAAGATCAACAACTGCATTGGCCAGATCCTGCTTGCCAAGCGTATGGGCAAGACGAGGATCATCGCCGAAACCGGCGCCGGCCAGCATGGTGTTGCCTCCGCAACCGTCGCTGCCCGTTTCGGCCTTCCCTGCGTCGTTTACATGGGCGCTACCGACGTAGAGCGTCAGGCGCCGAACGTGTTCCGCATGAAGCTCCTCGGTGCTGAAGTAAAGCCGGTGACCGCAGGCCACGGCACGCTGAAGGACGCGATGAATGAGGCGCTGCGCGACTGGGTCACCAACGTCGACGACACCTACTACCTGATTGGTACGGCCGCCGGCCCGCATCCCTATCCGGAAATGGTCCGCGACTTCCAGGCCGTCATCGGCACAGAAGCGCGTGAGCAGATCCTGGAAGCCGAAGGACGCCTGCCGGATCTCGTCATCGCTGCCGTCGGCGGCGGTTCGAATGCGATCGGTATCTTCCATCCGTTCCTTGATGATGAAAGCGTCAAAATTGTCGGCGTTGAAGCTGGCGGCAAGGGCCTGAGTGGCGACGAACATTGCGCCTCGATCACTGCTGGTTCGCCCGGTGTTTTGCATGGCAACCGCACCTACCTGCTGCAGGACGGCGACGGCCAGATCAAGGAAGGCCACTCGATTTCCGCTGGTCTCGATTACCCCGGCATCGGCCCTGAGCATTCCTACCTGAACGACGTCGGTCGCGTCGAATACGTCCCGATCATGGACCACGAGGCGCTTGAAGCCTTCCAGACGCTCACCCGCCTCGAAGGCATTATTCCGGCACTGGAGCCGTCGCACGCACTGGCCGAAGTCATCAAGCGCGCCCCGAAGATGGGCAAGGACGAGATCATCCTGATGAACCTCTCCGGCCGCGGCGACAAGGACATCTTCACTGTCGGCAAGATTCTGGGAATGGGTGAGTAAGTCATGACCGCACGTATGGACAAACGCTTCGCCGATCTGAAGGCGGAAGGCCGGCCGGCACTCGTTACCTATTTCATGGGCGGTGATCCGGACTACGAAACCTCGCTCGGCATCATGAAGGCGCTGCCGGAGGCGGGTTCCGATGTCATCGAGCTCGGAATGCCTTTCTCCGATCCGATGGCCGACGGCCCGGCGATCCAGATGGCTGGCCAGCGCGCTCTCAGGGGTGGCCAGACGTTGAAGAAGACGCTGCAGCTTGCAGCCGATTTCCGCAAGACCGATGACGCGACGCCGATCGTGATGATGGGGTACTACAACCCGATCTACATCTATGGCGTGGAGAAGTTCCTGGATGATGCGCTGGCCGCCGGTATCGATGGCCTGATCGTCGTCGATCTTCCGCCTGAAATGGATGACGAACTCTGCATCCCCGCCCTCAAGAAGGGGATCAATTTTATTCGTCTGGCAACGCCGACGACCGACGAGAAGCGTTTGCCGACCGTTCTGCGGAACACGTCCGGTTTCGTCTACTACGTCTCGATGAACGGCATCACCGGGTCGGCGCTACCGGATCCCTCGCTCGTATCGGGTGCCGTCAAGCGCATCAAGCAGCATACCAATCTGCCGGTTTGCGTCGGCTTCGGCGTCAAGACCGCCGACCATGCAAAGGTCATCGGCAGCTCGGCCGATGGCGTCGTTGTCGGCACCGCAATCGTCAATCAGGTGGCAACGAGCCTCACCAAGGATGGGAAGGCGACCGCCGATACCGTCCAGGCCGTCGCCACGCTTGTTCGTGGACTGTCAACGGGTACACGTTCGGCGCGCCTTGTTGCTGCCGAATAGTTTCCCCACATTGGCAAGAGTCAATCAGGAGTTTTCGACTTGAACTGGATCACCAACTACGTCCGCCCCCGCATCAATTCCATGCTGGGCCGCCGCGAAGTGCCGGAGAACCTCTGGATCAAGTGCCCGGAAACGGGTGAGATGGTCTTCCATAAGGATCTGGAAGACAACAAGTGGGTCATTCCGGCCTCCGGCTATCACATGAAGATGCCGGCGAAGGCTCGCCTTGCCGATCTTTTCGATGACGGTGCCTATGAAGCGCTTGTCCAGCCGAAGGTCGCGCAGGACCCGCTAAAGTTTCGCGATTCCAAGAAATATACGGATCGCCTGAAGGACAGCCGCATCAAGACCGAGCAGGAAGACACGATCGTTGCCGGTGTCGGCAAGGTTCGTGGCCTGAAGCTCGTGGCTGTCGTCCACGAGTTCAACTTCATGGGCGGTTCGCTCGGCATTGCGGCCGGTGAGGCAATCGTGAAGGCATTCGAGCGCGCCATCGCCGAAAAATGCCCGCTGGTCATGTTCCCGGCATCGGGTGGCGCTCGCATGCAGGAAGGCATCCTGTCGCTTATGCAGCTGCCGCGCACGACGGTTGCCGTCGACATGCTGAAGGAAGCGGGACTACCCTACATCGTCGTTCTGACAAACCCGACCACGGGCGGTGTTACAGCGTCTTATGCGATGCTCGGCGATCTGCATCTTGCAGAGCCTGGCGCGGAAATCTGCTTTGCCGGCAAGCGCGTCATTGAGCAGACGATCCGCGAAAAGCTGCCGGAAGGCTTCCAGACGTCGGAATACCTGCTGGAACACGGCATGGTCGATATGGTGGTCAAGCGCCACGATATTCCGGATACGCTGGCGCGTGTCCTGAAAATCCTGACCAAGAAGCCTGCGGCAAACCTCAACAAGGAAAGCGGGACGCTCGCGATAGCCGCGAGCGCCTGATCCAATTAGGCAGGTCGCGCGATGATACCAAGGGGCCAAGCCGTAGTGAGCGAAGCAGCGCAGGAAATCGATAAGCTCATGGGATTGCATCCCAAGGGCTTTGATCTGTCCTTGGACCGTATTACCCGCCTGCTTTCCGTTCTTGGTGATCCGCAGAAGAAACTGCCGCCCGTCATTCACGTGGCCGGCACGAACGGCAAGGGCTCGGTGACGGCCTTTAGCCGCGCCCTGCTGGAAGCTGGCGGCTACAGCGCCCACGTCCATACTTCTCCGCATCTCGTAAACTGGCACGAACGCTATAGGATCGGTGTCACAGGCGGTCGCGGGCAGTTGGTGGATGATGCCGTTTTTGCCGAGGCCGTGCGACGTGTCGCGGCTGCCAATGATGGACAGAAGATCACTGTTTTCGAGATCCTGACGGCTGTCACCTTCATTTTGTTTTCAGAGCATCCGGCTGATGCCGCCATTATCGAGGTTGGCCTCGGCGGCCGGTTCGATGCGACGAACGTCATCTCCGATCCCGCGGTTTCGGTCATCATGCCGATCTCGCTAGACCATCAGCCTTACCTTGGTGATCGTGTTGAGCTGATCGCGGCGGAGAAGGCCGGTATCATGAAACGTGGGCATCCCGTTGTCATCGGCAAGCAGGAATATGATGCCGCTCTCGACGTGCTGATGTCGACCGCCGAACGGCTAAACTGCCCGACGGCCGTCTTCGGTCAGGACTACATGGCGCATGAGGAATACGGACGGCTCGTCTACCAGGATGAGTTCGGCCTCGCTGATCTTCCGCTGCCGCGGCTTCCCGGTCGCCACCAGTATGCCAATGCCGCTGCGGCGATCCGTGCCGTCAAGGCTGCCGGCTTCACGGTCACCGAAACGATGATGGAAAAGGCGCTGCTGTCGGTCGAATGGCCTGGTCGTCTTCAGCGTCTGGGCGACGGACACCTGATGGTCAATGCTCCGGCAAAGGCGGAAATCTGGGTCGATGGCGGGCACAACCCCGGGGCCGGCGAAGTCATCGCCGAAGCAATGGCGAATTTCGAGGAAAAGCAGCCGCGGCCGCTCTTTCTGATCATCGGCATGATCAACACCAAGGATCCGGTGGGCTATTTCAAGGCTTTCAAGGGCTTGGCTGAGAAGGTCTATTGCGTACCGATTCGTGGCAGTGACGCGATGATCGATCCGGTTATCCTCGCGAATGCCGCCTATGATGCTGGCCTCATCGCAGAACCGATGTCGACTGTCAGCGACGCGTTGGAGGCAATCAAAGAAGGCGCTTTCGAACAGGCCCATCCGCCGCGCATCCTGATCGGCGGCTCTCTCTATCTCGTCGGTGATGTTCTTGCCGATAACGGTACGCCGCCGAAATAAAAAAAGCCCGGTCAAATGCCGGGCTTCTTCTGTTTATGGACAAATTACGCGGCGCTGGAAATCCAGCTCGAAAGAGCGGTCTTCGGGGCAGCGCCAACCTTGATGTCAGCAACTTCGCCGGCCTTGAACATGGCAAGCGTCGGAATGGAACGGACGCCAAACTGAGCGGCAAGTTCCGGGTTCTCATCGATGTTGAGCTTGGCGACCTTCACCTTGCCCTGAAACTCGACAGCGAGTTCTTCGAGGCTGGGGGCGATCATCTTGCACGGGCCGCACCATTCAGCCCAGAAATCGACGACGACGGGTTCTGCGGATTCCAGAACTTCCGACTGGAAGTTGTTGATATCGACTTTTACGGTAGCCATAGGCTGCTCCTTTAGGGATTCCTGTTGAAGCACATGTGAGCGTGCGGTGCCGGAATTTCAATGTCCGGTATTTCACTTTGTCTCGAGTTGCGCAAGCGCCGACGCCAGAGCATCCGGTGTCAACGTGTGAACGGAACCGTTTTCCGTGTAGACGAGCACGCAATCGATGCGCTTGCCAGGATAGAGCGGCGCCAGGATCTCTCGATAGATGGCGAGCTGCGCCTTGTGGGCAAAAGAGATCGTCTCTGCGGTCTGCGGCGGGACGCGATTGGTCTTGTAGTCGAGTACGACGACGCGATCGTCGAACACAGCCATTCTATCGATGCGGCCCGAGACGGCGTGATCCACTCCGCCGATCGCCAGCGTGCCCATGACCGAGACTTCTGCCTGCCCATGGGTAGAGAACACAGGCTCAAGGCTGGGGTCACGCAACAGTCTCAATACTGAATCGACCAGTTGCTGTCGCTCGGCCTCCGGCCAGTGAGACGCGGCGCGTCTGGCGTAGCGCGTGGCCGCATCTACCCGCTCGCTATGCGGCACGTCCGGCAGCGTCTGCAGCATACGGTGGAGAAGTCGTCCCTTCTGCAGCGAGCGATCGGGCTTGCCTTTTTCGGCAAAAAGCGGGGAGGCGACGAGGAGATCGTCTGCCCCATCGTCAACGATCGTTCCCACACCGGATGGGCTCAGCGGGCGAGGCAGTTGCTTGCGCGGCGGCAGCGGCCTGTCAAGGCCCGCCGGGATGGACTCTTGTCTGGCGGTCTGTTCGATGCGGCCCAGCCGTTCAAAGCTCCGCTCGACCCGCGGAACCCGCCATTCGATGCCAGCCCAGCTACCGTCCGGTCCAGAAAATGTCGCTGCCGACACATGCGGGTGGCTGTCGGTCATCGCAGCGGAAATCATCGCATGCCAGGTGTCGGTGTTGGGCCGAACACCTCTATAACCGCAGACGGTGAGCCGATCGGCAGCTCGGGTCATCGCGACGTAAAGCAGGCGCCGGTATTCCTGTTCCGCCAACGCCTGGATGCGTGTCGCGTCCGCCTGGGTGAGGGAGTTACTGAGATCGCCGAGCGGAACCCAGGCTGGCATGGGCGGTTCGCCCTGCTCCTGCTCCAGCAGCCGAAGTTTAGGCATGTGCGAGTGCGTGAAGGCTTTGGATCCACCATCGACAAGGAACACGATCGGTGCCTCAAGGCCCTTTGATGCGTGCACAGTCATGATCCGGACTTCGTTGCGCCCCTTGTCCTGCTCACGTTTTACCTCTGGCGCTTCGATCTCAAGCGTCGATATGAAGGATTGCAGACCGGGCAGGCCCGAACTTTCGTGATCGAGCGCGAACGTCAAGAATTCATCGAGAATATCGCTCACCTCGGTCCCAAGCCGGGCAAGGAATTGTCGTCGGCCGCCATGGCATCCGAGAACGCGCGCATAGAAGTCGTGGACCGACAGGCTCTTGGATTCATCCAGGAAAAGCTTGAGGCGCGAGACCGCCGTCTCGAAGCGCGCACTGCCGTCGGCGGCGAACTTCTGCACATGCACCCACGCGCTCTCGCCCTCCGAACGAAGCGCGGCAACTGCAAACACGTCCTCTTCGCTCAGATCGAGAAGCGGGCTCTTCATGAGCGCGGCCAGGGAAAGGTCATCTTCAGGCAGTAGCAGGAAGCGGCCGAGCGCCACGAGGTCCTGAACCGCGATGTGGCTTGTCAGGCGCAGGCGATCGGCGCCGGCAACCGGTATGTCGCCACGCCGCTTCAGCGCACGTGTCAATGCGTTGACGAAAGCGTCGCGCTTGCGCACGAGGACGAGGATATCGCCGGCCTCGATCAGCCTCTCTTTGCCCTTCTCGACAATGGTTTCCCTACCCACCAGATTGCCGATCGCATGAGCGATGCGACGCGCGAGAATGGATGGCGGGGCACTCTCCGGCGTCGCATCAAAAGGTGCGGTCCAGTCTTCTTCCTTGATCGCCACCTCAGGCGCGACCATCTCCCAGAGGTCGACTGCGCCTGGGTGGCCGATGCGGTTGGAACGATGAACCACCGGCTCGCCCGTCGCGCTCAGCCCACGAGCATTTTCGGCCGGCGTGAAGATATGGTCGACGGCGGCGAGGACATCCGAGGTCGATCGGAACGAGAGCGGAAGCCGGACCGTCGAGAAGGCAAGCCCGCTTTGGGAGACGCGCCGGCGCGTCTGCTGGCTTTCCTCCGAGAAGCGCTCGGGACGAGCGCCCTGGAACGAGTAGATGGATTGCTTTTCATCGCCAACGGCAAACAGGGTTCGCACCGCATTGCGGGCGCTTTCGCCTGAAAAGAAGTCTTCGGCCAGCGATTGGATGACGCTCCACTGGATCGGGCTCGTATCCTGCGCTTCGTCGACGAGAATATGATCGATGCCCTGGTCGAGCTTGTAGTGGATCCACGGGCCGACATCGCTCTTGTTCAAGAGCTCGGCGGTCCGCGTTATCAGATCCTCGAAATCGAGTTGGCTGCGCTGTTTCTTGAGGTCGTCATAATCCTTGTTGAGACGGTCTGCGAGGATCAGCGCCGCGCGCGTTGCCTCGTACATACGGGCCGTTTTCAACCGATCTCGGCACAACACGACGTGCGCTCGCGCCGTTGCCACAGCATCAACGAGTTCGGGCGCTTCGTTCAACATCGCCTTCACGACAAACTGCGAATCCGCCTTCGGTTCTCCCTTGCCGGTCAGGAAGATCTTCTCCAGCAGCGAAGCGCGGCGTGTCGGTTCGCGCTCGCGTGCTGCTGATCTTAAGCCGGCTGCGATATCCTGCGCCTTGGCGCCACCCTTGTGGCCGGCAACGTCCAAATACAGGTCGAGTACACTGCCGCGCAGGCCCGGAAGCGGCCAGTACTCCTCGGCGATTCCAGTTGTCGTGTCATTGGCGGAAAGGCGAAGTTTCTTGCGCAGCACGGCATCGAGACCACCTTTGCGTTCTGCATCTCGCGTAAAGGTCTGGATCGCGTTGCGATTGGCAATGATCTCTTTCAGCAGATTTTCCAGCCCCGATTCATCGCCGAGATTGAGGACATAACCAAAGGCCTCGGCGAGCGCTGAATCATCCTCCGGTGTCGTCGCGGTGAGGAGGGATCGCCGTGCGTCCGCCAAGAGCGTTGCGGCTGCGCGATCATCGAGCACCGAAAAGTGCCCGGCCACGTTGGCTTCCAGTGGAAACTGATGCAGTAAGGCCTCGCAAAATGCGTGAATGGTCTGGATCTTCAGGCCGCCAGGTGTCTCGAGCGCTTTGGCAAAAAGCCGCCTAGCTTCCGCACGCTTCAGCGCATCCGGTGCCTTGCCCTCGATCCGCGCGATCCGTTCTTCAAGCTCTTCGTCCGGCAGAACGGCCCACTCTGCGAGCCGCTCGAAGACGCGGTTCGACATTTCCGAGGCAGCCGCCTTTGTATAGGTGAGGCAGAGGATTGCCGACGGCCGTGCTCCGGCAAGCAGCAGCCGAATGACGCGCTGTGTCAGAACGTGAGTCTTTCCCGAGCCGGCGTTCGCCGAAACCCAGGCCGAGCGTTGCGGATCGGATGCGATCGATTGCTGGATCGTCGTCCAACTCGTCCAGGCGAGGGGATCGTCGTCCTCGGGCAATGATGGTTCGTCATTCATCGCCGGTTGCCTCTTCGCTTTCTGCGGCCGACCATTCGGAAACGCGCGCCAGATGATCGTAGTCGCCACCGAAGTCGAACTGTTGTGCCGGCACGAGCCGCGAGGTGAAACCCTTCTCGCCTGACTGCAGAAGCGAAACGAACTTGATCAACTGATCGATCGAATCCGAAGCCAGATCCATCGCCGACTTCGCCTTGTCTGTCCTGGCCGATGTCTCGTTGTTGACCTTATCGACGTCGAATCGATTTCCCGGCCGCAAACGCACATAGAGAAGTTCCTGTGGAACCAGACTACCCGCATCCCGGAAGGCACCGGCGTTGAGCGCGGCCGCCTCCAGCGCCAACTGGGGATCGAGAAGTGCACGTGCCTGAGCCGGCGAGGGATTATGCCCAGTCTTGTAATCGATGATGTCCGCAGTGCCTGTTCCTGTGATATCGATCCGGTCGGCGACGCCGCTGAGCCGGATATTGATGGGCTCCAACTCGACACCGCCACGCACCTCTGTCAGCGTTCGTCGAACGCCTGGCTGTCGCTCCGCCTCCCACTCAAGAAACGAGCGGGCAACTTCCCGGAAACGCGGACGCCAAACCGCATCAATGTGCGCGGGGAGCTGCTCCGTATCGAAGAGCTCAGTCAGAATAGTCTCCATCGCCGTTTCCGCTGCAGGTGTTCCGGCGATGTGGCCTTCGCGTACGAAACGGTCGATGATCTTGTGATAGAGCGTTCCGCGCTCTGCGGCGCCAGGATCTCGGTTGAACGGCGCGACGGGATCAAGCCGCAGAACGCGGCGCGCATAGATCGCATAGGGGTCGCGGCGCAAGCGCCCGACTTCACTGAACGAGTACGACTTCGGCTGCATCTCCCGCGGCGGCGTCGGACTTGGACGCTGCGCGGGCGCTTGTCGGTCGCCTTGGTCAACCAGGTTTGCCCAGTGCACAAAGCTGTCACCGCGGCTTTTGAGTTCGGCTTCGAACGCCTTACCGCCGAAGGCAAGCAGTCGTTGCAGCCAGCGCGACGCGACCGTCGGCGTCGAACCTTGTCTGAGGGCGCGCGAATAGATGAGATGACGCGTCCCATTCGCCATTTCAAAATCGTGAGCCAGCTGGCCGATCCGCCGCTCCGGCGGCTCCAGGCCAATCTCCGTCTTCATCGTGCGGGAGACGAAGGGATTGTTGGACGTTTGACCCGGCCACGATCCTTCGTTCAGCCCTCCAAGGATGAGCGTGTCCACACTCTGGAGGCGCGCTTCCAGCGTGCCGAAGATGAACAGTCTTGGATGGCTCAGCGCCCGTGGTTTTGCCGCCTGTCCCGCCAAGAGTGCTGCGACGATATCGATCCACTGCGGACCGTCGGCGTCGATCTGCCCTTCGGTTTCGATGACTTCGCCGAGCATTGAAGCCAGCGTGTCACCGGCCTCGCCCGACCATAGTCCGGCAAGGTCGCCACGCTCGTCGCTCGCTACCGCCTCCAGCGCGCGCCCGGTGCGTCTTGCCCAGTCGGAAAGCGCGAAGCTGGTCGTCAGGCCACGTTCTTCGGGCAGGCTTCTGACAAGCGCGGATGCCAGCGGTTCGGTGGCCGCGGCAACCCGGCGGGCAAGCTCCCGCGCACGGTCGATGGCATCGGCGGGGAGCGCTTTGCGCCATTGCGGCGCGTGGCGATCCAAAGCCTGCTCAGACAACTGTTGCTCGAGAAGCGGTTCCAGTGCGGCGATGTCGACGTCGGCGACGCCACCGCGTAGCGCCAGAAGCTCAAGTGCCGTTACCGCTTCGACAAGCGCGCTGCGCTCCAGCCCGAAGTGTGCCAGCGGATGCTTGAGCAAGCCCACGATGGCGACAGGATCGCCCGGGCGAAGGGTTGCCTCGAGCAGCAGTTGCAGCAATGTTCCCTGCGGTGTCGCTGACAGGGGGGTGCCAGCGGAATCGTCGGCGATGATGCCGAAGCGTGACAATTCCGTGGTCACGCGGCGGGCCAGATTGCGATCAGGTGTGATCAATGCCGCGCGGCTCTCGCCGTCCTTGCCAGGGCGTTCGAGCGCCAGGCGGAGCGCGATGGCGATGGCAGTGGCCTCCTCTCGCTCATTGGCCGCTTCGATCAACGAGACGTCCGCGAATGCCGAAGAAATGGCCTTATCAGACAGGCCCGCCTTCCACCTGCCCCAATCACTGGTGGCTTCGGCCGGCGAGAGCGCATGCGAGAGGATTTCACTGCGCTGTCGCAATTCCTCGGCTGGCTCCGCCAGCGGCGTTACGTCGTCGCGAGTAAGGTTCAGCCGCTTCAGCAGTTGAGCGAGGCCGTATTGCGAGTGGCTGCGGCTTGCCGGATCCGCCGGCTGATCTTTCCAATCCTCCGGCGCCACCAATCGCCAATGCCTTTCGGGCATGCCGAGGTCGAGACCTGGCAGCACGATGACGCCATCCTGAAGATTGGCCACCGCCGCAATCAGGTCGGCTGTCGCAGGCACCGAGCCCGTCGATCCAGCAATGATGATGGGTCCCATCGGGGGGACTGTCGCAAAGCGATTTGCTTCCGCACGAAGGATAGCGTTG
The DNA here is from genome assembly GCF_050644135.1 of Rhizobium sp. YTU87027. Lineage (NCBI taxonomy): Bacteria > Pseudomonadati > Pseudomonadota > Alphaproteobacteria > Hyphomicrobiales > Rhizobiaceae > Rhizobium > Rhizobium sp. YTU87027. Next base: position 3,446,821 of record NZ_CP098440.1, read on the forward strand.
CGGTGCCTCGCGGGAGACGACTTGCCGAGCTCGTTCAATCTTTCGGGCCAAAAAGCACTGGCGATCTGCAGGAATTCGGCGGTCAGCTGCCACCAGAGCGCATAGTCTTTCGCGTTCAGGCGAGACAGTTCGCTCCAATCCCGATCTTCGGTCTCGATGGCGTCGATTAATTCCGCAAGATTGCGCGCAAGCCAAATGGCATCGGCAGGGCTCGCGGGCGCGACGAGTGGCGAATCGGAATGGATGCTGCGGACGATCTCCGGCAGTCTGTTTCGCCAGGCAAGGATGAGGCGTGCGAGCTCCAGCAGACGGGCGGTGTTCGATAGCGGCTGCGCGAGATCCAAAGTTGCCGGCAGGGCTTCATCGAAATACCCGCTGTCGTCGTCTGTTTCGCCAAGCGGCCGGATGACCGGCAAAATTGCCGATCGGCCGCCAAGAAGGTCGACGAACTCGGAGCGGAGCACGCGTGCGGCGCGTCTCGTCGGCAGATAGATGGTCACCTTTGAAAGCGACAGAGGGTCGTCGGGATCATACCGGAAACGGCGCGTCAGCCTGCCGTCACAGAGGCTTTCGGCAAGGGTCTTCAGGAAGGGAAGCCCTGCTGGGATGGTCAAAACCCTCGGCCGGTGCTGCTCGACCATCGGTCATGCAAACGTCCGGTATCGCCGGATCGTTTCCTCCGCTTCACCGATCGCCTCGGGCGTGCCGACCGTAAGCCAGTGTCCTTCGAGCACTGTGCCGTAAAGCCGTCCCCGGGAGATCGCCTTGTCGAAATAGAGATTGAGGTTGAATGGCTCGGTCGGAGCGTCATCAAGGAACGATGTGTCCATGGCGATCGCGCCGGCGTAGACGACCGGGCCGGGGCCGGATTCGGCAAAGCGCGTCAACCGGCCATCCCCGGCCATATTGAAATCGTTCTTGCCGTTATGCCCGGTGGTATCTTCCAACTTTACACAGAGCATGGCCATGTCCATACTCTGCGGCTGGAAGAATCCGGCTAAGCGTGTCAGATTGCTTGGAACGCCCAGACGCTCTCCGATCCAGAAAAGGTCGGCATTCGTGACGAACACCTTGCCGGGCGCAAGCAGCTTCAGCCCCTTTGCAAGCCCGCCGCCGTTGTTCATCAGTTTCTCGCGTTCGTCGGAAACAATGATCTCGAGGTCTTTGTAGGAAGCCAGGTGGGCCAGCATCTGGTCGGCGTGGTGATGAACATTGACCACGACACGTTCCACGCCGGCCTCCGCAAGCGAATCCAGCGCGTAATCGATCATCGCCTTACCGTCGATCTTCACGAGCGGTTTCGGGATGGTGTCGGTGATTGGCCGCATGCGGGTTCCAAGACCTGCAGCAAGGACCATGGCTTGCTTGATGCTCATTTGATCCGAGAAATTATGATTCGCTTGGCACTATTCCAGCCCTTACGAGCCAGTCGCGCAAGGGGGCAAGCACTTCGTGTTCTAACGCAACGGAAAGATAGGCGAGCGTGCGCGGCATATGCTTCATATAGCCCGGCTTTCCGTCTCTTTGCATCAGGCGAACCCATAGCCCGGCAAGCTTGCAGTTGCGTTGTGCCGACATGATGGCCCAACTCTTCAGGAAGCGAGCCTCGTCGAAGCCGCCCTGTGCTCTGCGTAGCGTCAGATAGTCGTCCATCAATTGCTGGAAGAGATCGGGTGCGATCGTGACGCGCGCGTCCTGCGCGATCGACGCGAGGTCGTAGGCAGTGGGGCCGATCATCGCATCTTGGAAATCGATCAGTCCGACGCGTGCAATCCCCGCCTCATTCTCTCGCCAGATAATATTCGGTGAGTGAAAATCACGAAGGAGAAGCCCTTTTTCGGAGGTCTCCAATTCGTCGATCAGACCATCCCAGATGGCGAGGTATTCATCGCGCTCCGCATCACTGGCAGCAATACCCTCACGCTTCCAGGGGAGATGCCAGTCGAGAACGAGGCGCACTTCCATCTTCATCGCCGTTCGGTCGAAATCCGGGATGTGGTGGACATGGCTATCCGTCACGCGGATGTCCTGCGGGATCGCCAGCGAGTGGAGATGCGCCAGGCAGGCGACGCTTGCCCGGTAACGATCGGCCATAGGCTGGCCCTGCACGTCCAGAACGCCGTCGACGCCAAGGTCCTCCAGCAGCAGAATGCCTTGGTCGTAGTCGACCCGGTAGACCTCCGGTGCTGCAAAGCCCTCCTGCCGGAGCGCATTTGCAATGGCGACAAAGGGATAGGCATTCTCCGCAAGATGCGCGACCTTCGGATATGGCTTGCCGTCCAGAACCGGGGGCCCTTCCGGCAGCGGCGGCCAATCCATCAGAATGCGGCGCTTTCCATCACCGGGATAAACGGCCTCGTAGGCACGGAGAGATGCATCACCGGTAAGGAAACGACGTTTCGCAAAGGGATATCCCGCGGCATCGAGGAAATCGCGGATCGCGAGGACGCGACGGATTCGGGCGGCCTGCTTGTCCGGCGCCGCAATGGTCACCTGCCGACCTTGGCCCTCGTGCTCCAGCTTCAGTGCAATCCGGTCTGCCGGCAGCTCGTCGCTCGCCATCTCTGGCCACTCCACCAGACAGATGCCGTCCTGGAGAGCCTCGTCGAAGCCAAGTTCGGTCAGTTCGGCCGGATCTCCGAGGCGGTAGAGATCGAAATGCGCGACTGGTATGCGCAGGTTATAGCTTTGCACCAGGGTGAAGGTGGGGCTTGGCACCTCAAGATCGTCGTCATCAGCCATCGCGCGCAGAAACGCGCGGGCAAGTGAAGATTTTCCGGCGCCGAGGTCACCCGAAAGCGCAAGGCAATCACCTTGCCTCAGTGCCAGCGCAAGATCCTCCCCAAAGCGGGTTGTTTCCGCCTCATCCTTTAGGAAGAGGGAAATGACAGGAGTCATCATTCGGCTGCGACGGACGTCGGGAGATCGATCGAAGGAATCCGGCAGGTCACGATCGTGCCCTTGCCTGGTTGACTGTCGATGGTGACCGTCCCGCGGTGGAGACTGACGAAGCTGTCGACGATCGAGAGCCCGAGTCCTGCGCCGCCCCTCTTGCCACTCTTCGCACCGGTGGCGAATCGGTCGAACACGTTGGCGATCATGTCCTGCGAAATACCTGGGCCACGATCGCTGACGGAGAAGACGAAATCTGTCCCGTCGCGCCGGCATTCCAGAGCGATTGATGAGCCTTCCGGAGAGAAGTTGGCGGCGTTGGAAAGCAGCTTTACGAGGATCTGCTTCAGTCTTTGCGGATCAGCAATGATCGAGCCCAGATGCGCCGGAGCGGTAATCTCTAGCGTCACGCCGCTTTCCTGCAGCCTGTCAGCAATCTGCATCGATACGTCGTCGAGCAGGTCGCCGAGATCGATCGGCGAGTAATTCAGGTGCATGATCCCGGCGTCGACTGTGGCAAGATCGAGGATATCGTTGACCAGCGTCAGAAGGACGGAAGACGAGGTCGAAATGTGATCGATATACTCTGCCTGCCGGTCGTTCAGTGGTCCAAGTCCGGGCGTGCGCAGCAGATCGGTGAAGCCGATGATGTTGGTCAGTGGCGAGCGCAGTTCGTAGGAGACATGCTGGACGAAGTCGTTCTTGAGTTCGTCCGCCTTGCGCAGCGCTTCGTTCTTTTCCGTCAACGCGCGCTCGGCGCGAACGCTGTCAGTCATGTTGACGAAGGTCAACATCGTCTGTGCATTCGGCAACGGAATGACAGCGTAGTCAAGCACGAGACCCGAGAACAGCTCGAGCGTTCCCTGGCTGGAGCGGCGCTCGTCGTCAAAGCTGGTGATCAACTCGGCGAAGGTCTTCCATCCGTCTGGACGGTCATAGGATTGAGAGCATGCATCGCCAAGGGCGCGGATATGCGTGCCGGGCTTCGCCTCAGCCTCGGTGATTCCCCAGAGCGCACGGAAGGCGGGATTCGAGAGGCGAATGCGTCCGTCGGGCCCAAAGACGGCAACACCCTCCGAGAGATGGTCGATCGTCTCGCCTTGAACCTTGAGAAGCGTGTTGTAGCGTGTCTCAAGATCGACCTGCTCGGTCAGGTTCTCGAACACCCAGGTGGCGCCGCCCTGCGGATGCGCTGTTGCGAAAACCCGCAGCGTCTGGCCGTTCGGCAAGTGCCAAAGGTCCGATTGGGTATCGAGCGCACGGTAGACCGAAAGCGCGGCTTCCTTCCAGGATTTCCAGTTGAGCTGATCCGGCAGCTTTTTCGCAGCTCGTAGCCGCTCCAGCAGTTCCGCATTGTCGGGCCGGCTCTCGAGGAAAGCGATATCGAGCTCCCAGAGCGAGACGAACGCCTGATTGTAAAACTGCAGCCGCCGGTCGCCGTCGAAGATCGCCACTGGGGTCGCGAGATGATCAAGGGTCTCGGCGTGGCTCTTCAATGTTCGCTCGAGCTCCGCGCGAACGGCTTCGATGCCGGAAACATCGACGGCTATGCCGGCTGAGCCGCTTGGGACTTTGACATCGACAACATCGAAGAAAGTGCGGTTGCCGCGCACTACGGTCGAAATCTTGTCGTGGAAAGGCGACTCGGTGGTGGCGGTAGCGCGGATTCGCTCGCGAGCAACGGTCGTCAGGAATTCCCGGCCCTCATCGATAGCTTGCGCCGGCGTGGTTGCTTCGACGGCTTCGCCGTAGGCATGGTTGACCCAGGTCAGCCGGCCTTCACTGTCACGCTGCCATGCCGGCAGATCGATTGCATCGAGCATGCTCTGAAACGCCGAGATGGACGACAGCAGTCTGTCCCGTTCGATCTTAAGCTCGGCAAGCTCTGCTCGGAGATTGTTCAGCGCCACAAACCGGACAAATGCGCGACCGCCGGAAACCCGACCCTGTGCTTCAAGAATTTCCTCGCGATGGGTTTCAACGACCATGTCGAAGCTATGAGCCGAGCCGCGCAGGCGATCGATCGCGCGCTCGAGTTCGGATGCGGAGCGCGACTTGAGCCACAGCCCGAAAGCAAGGAATTCGCTGTCTTGCGGCGCGCCGGTTTCCGCCGGCAGCTGACCAATAAGCTCAGGGCGCTCATTGCCATCCCAGATGACGATGCGGCGATTCTTGTCGGCGATCAGCGCCTGATATTGCGAGATGCGTTGTTGTGCGTCCGAGAGTGCCGAGCGGATTTCGCGGCTCTCGCTTTCGAGGTTGCCGCGCTGACGTACAACCCAGAGGGTTGAAAGCAGCGCGGCGGAGATCACACCGATAACGACCGAGAGACCGACGACCTGCGACGAGGTGAAAAGATGCGCAGATGCGACAGCCTCAGCTTCGACCTGTGCGAAAACCGGCGGCGCAACCGATGCGATTGCGGTGCCCGCAGCAAAAATCCGTGCGACACGAGCCAGTATTCCTGGCTTCTCGGCGATGGTCTTTGAGTTGCCGACAGGTTTCCGTTCACCTGGATAAAGCGGGCAGGAGTCAGCGTGAGCGCCATCCTCCGCCTGTTCCACCAGGCTGTGCATCATTTCCGACATGCGCGGTATGTCTCCGTCCTTTAATGTGCCGCATCACGACAAGACATCCCATTTTCGAAGCAAACGGACACGTCCATGGCCACGAATCGAGTGTTAAAACAATACTTCGGAAGGGAATCGGCGGGAAGGTCTGTGTCAAAAAATAAGGGCGCCGCATTTGTCAATGTGGCGCCCTCTAGATGTTGTGGATATTTATTCAGAGATCAATATCTGTAGTGGTCTGCCTTGTACGGACCTTGCGGCGTGACGCCGATATAGGCTGCCTGTTCCGTAGAAAGCTGTGTCAGCTTCACGCCGAGCTTGTCGAGATGCAGGCGTGCAACCTTCTCGTCGAGGTGCTTCGGCAAGATGTAGACCTGGTTCTGGTACTGACCGGTCTTGGTGAACAGCTCGATCTGAGCCAGCGTCTGGTTGGTGAACGAAGCCGACATGACGAAGGACGGGTGGCCAGTCGCATTGCCGAGGTTGAGCAGGCGGCCTTCCGAGAGCAGGATGATGCGGTTGCCCTTCGGGAACTCGATCAGGTCGACCTGCGGCTTGATGTTGGTCCACTTCAGGTTACGCAGCGCTGCAACTTCGATCTCGTTGTCGAAGTGGCCGATGTTACCGACGATCGCCATGTCCTTCATCTGACGCATGTGGTCGATGCGGATGACGTCCTTGTTGCCAGTCGTGGTGATGAAGATGTCGGCGGAAGACACGACATCTTCCAGCGTGACGACTTCGAAACCGTCCATGGCCGCCTGGAGCGCGCAGATCGGATCGACTTCCGTCACCTTGACGCGGGCGCCAGCACCCTGAAGCGAAGCGGCCGAGCCCTTGCCAACGTCACCATATCCGCAAACGACAGCGACCTTGCCGGCCATCATGACGTCCGTGCCACGACGGATGCCGTCGACCAGCGATTCCTTGCAGCCGTACTTGTTGTCGAACTTCGACTTGGTGACCGAGTCGTTGACGTTGATCGCCGGGAAGGGAAGGAGGCCCTTCTGGCTCAGTTGATACAGGCGATTGACGCCCGTCGTGGTTTCTTCGGTTACGCCTTTGATGGCGTCACGCTGCTTCGTGAACCAGCCCGGCGATGCGGCCAGACGCTTCTTGATCTGTGCGAAGAGGATTTCCTCCTCTTCGGAATGCGGGTTCGACAGCACATTCTCGCCGGCTTCAGCGCGCGCGCCAAGCAGGATGTACATCGTGGCATCGCCGCCATCATCGAGGATCATGTTGGAAAGACCGCCATCAGCCCACTGGAAGATCTTGTCGGTGTAAACCCAGTAGTCTTCCAGCGACTCGCCCTTGATGGCAAAAACCGGAACGCCGGACGCGGCGATGGCCGCTGCGGCGTGATCCTGCGTCGAGAAGATGTTGCACGAAGCCCAGCGGACTTCGGCGCCAAGTGCAACGAGCGTTTCAATGAGAACGGCCGTCTGGATCGTCATGTGCAGCGAGCCGGTGATGCGCGCGCCCTTCAGCGGCTTTGCTTCGCCGAATTCTGCGCGGCAGGCCATCAGGCCTGGCATCTCGGTTTCTGCGATCGTAATTTCCTTGCGGCCGAAGTCCGCGAGGCCGATGTCGGCGACGACATAATCTTTTTCAGTGCTCATTGGGTTCTCCAGGCTGAAAAGCGGCTCAAAATTCGAAAGCGCACGTGTATGCGCCGGATAGCGTCCACGCGGCATGCGCGGCTATGCTGGCCGTTTAGCAGGCTTCTATGGCGAAGGCAATAATGATATAAAGAAGTCTTTATATGTTTATATGAGTTGCAAGGAGCTCATATTTCCTCACCGAACCGGTTCTGGATCAGCTCGTCAAGCGCATCAAGCGCCTGTGCGGCTTGGTTGCCGCTTGCGGAAACAAGGACGCTTGAACCAGGACTCGCCGCCAGCATCATCAATCCCATGATCGAAGTCCCACCGACCGTCATCCCGTCTTTCGAAACGGTGATAGCAGCATCGAAATTCTCGACGAGTTGAACGAACTTTGCCGAAGCGCGTGCGTGCAGTCCGCGCTTGTTGATGATCAGAATTTCTCGGGAGAGTGCCGTCATAGGCGCGGTGTGCTCACTATTTGCCGCTGAGCACGCGGCTCGCGACGTTGATGTATTTCCGTCCAGCTTCAGAGGCCTCGACGAGCGCCTTTTCCATGTTGTTCTCGCCACGCACGCCGGCAAGCTTGATCAGCATCGGCAGATTCATGCCGGCGATGACCTCGGTGTGGCCACTGCTCATAACTGATATTGCCAGGTTGGAGGGAGTACCGCCGAACATGTCTGTCAGGATGACGACTCCGTGGCCGTCGTCGGCGCGGGACACTGCTTCCAGAATATCTTGCCGTCTCTGATCCATGTCGTCTTCGGGGCCGATACAGACCGTTTCGATGAATTTCTGAGGACCGACGACGTGTTCGACCGCATGACGAAACTCTTCAGCCAGCTTGCCATGAGTGACAAGCACAAGTCCGATCATGATATTACTGCTCCTAGTGGCGTATGCAAACGGTGGGCCCAATATCGCAATGCAGCAATCGCGTCCACCGTGGGGGCACATCTTGGCGATGAAAAGCCGAAGTGCAAGACAAAAATACGACTTTTCAGGCGGGATTTGCCGATTTCGCAGGCATTATCGTCCGATATCCGGCGCTTTTGCCAGCAATGCCGCCAACGGTACCGGAGTATTAGCCAGCAACCGAATGACCGGCAGATCTATATCGTCGACAATAGTCATTCGCTCGCCCTCGGGCGGCAGTCGTTTCTCTCCGGACACGCTTCCCGGCAGGATGGCATAGTGCATGACGGCGCTTGCGACGTGCGGCATTTGCACGATGCCAGTGCCGCGCAACTCGATCAAACCGGCTATCGAGGCAGGGCAGGTGGCCATCACGGCTCCAGCCTGTGTCGAGACCAGCACCTGGTCGTCGGCAACGAGTATCGCCGACATACCCATGCGCTGGGCTTCGGCGATGCAGGCAAAGGCTAGCATCGACTTTCCCCATCCCGAAGGGCCCATGAAAAGAAGACCGGTGCTGCCGACGACGATAGCGGTTGCGTGGATGTTCGAAGGGGCGGCGGTCATGCGGTCGTATTGGCGGGAAGGGCGAGGATGAAGCGCGCTCCGAGCAGCTTTTCGCTCTCGGGATCGATGATGTTCTCTGCGCGCAGCGAACCGCCATGAGCCTCGGCGATCTGGCGGCTGATCGACAGACCGAGGCCGGAATTCTGGCCGAAACCTTCAGATTCAGGTCGATCGGTATAGAAACGCTCGAAGATGCGATCGATGTTTTCGGCCTGAATGCCCGGTCCGTTATCCTCGACGTAAACGATGCAGCGGGAGCGCGTTCTGACCAGCCGCACGGTGATCCTGCCGTCATGCTCCGGTACGAAAGAGCGCGCATTCTCAATCAGATTGGTAACGATCTGTCCGATCCGGAGGTCGTGGCCGTTCACCACGAAGCGCGTCTTGACGCCCGGTTTGCGCTCGATGGCGAACTCGATCTGCACTTCTTTCTTGCGACTGCGGATCTGTCGCGACACGTCGATAAGATCGCGAAGCAGGATTTCCAGATCGACCGAGCCTGCATCGACTCGCGCCAATTCGGCATCAAGGCGGGAGGCATCGGAAATATCGCTGATCAGGCGATCCAGCCGCCGAACGTCATGCAGGATGACATCAAGAAGCCGCTTCTTGGAGTCATCCGTTTTGGCAAGCGGCAGCGTTTCGACTGCGCTGCGGAGCGACGTCAGCGGGTTCTTCAGTTCGTGGCTGACGTCGGCCGCAAAGCTTTCGATGGCGTCGATACGGTCGTAGAGAGCCGTCGTCATCTCACGTAATGCAATGGAGAGGTTGCCGATCTCGTCCTGACGGGCAGAAAAGTCCGGAATTTCCTCGCGTTCCTTTGCGCCGCGGCGAACACGGATCGCGGCAGCCGACAGGCGCCGCAGCGGGTTGGCGATCGTTGAGGATAAAACGAGAGACAGGAGAACGTTGACAAGCGTCGCGACTCCGAACACGCGCATGATGCCCAGGCGCTCGGCGTGGACGATGTTGTCAATATCACCGGCTTGCGTCGATAACAGCAGCACGCCGAGTACAGCGCGGAAGCGTTGGATCGGAACGGCGACCGAGACGATCAGCTCGCCCTTCTCGGTGGTGCGAACCACGGCGCCGCGCACGCCGGTCAGCGCGTTCATGACCTCGGGATAGATAGAGCCGTCACCGCCGGGCGCTTCTTTATAGAGGGGCAGGTTTCCCGGTTGCAGAACCTTGTTGAAGATCGTCGTGAACCACTGGCCCCAAGTCTGCTCCTCGTCATCGACCGGCGGCAGATCAAAACGTAGGACTTGACCGCGTGAATAGAGGTGGCGAGAGTCGAGCAGCAGGTTGGCATCGGCATCGAAAATTCGCGCACGGGTTCTGGTTGGAGAGATTAGTCGGCGCAACACTGGCGCGACCTTCTCCGGATCAATCGGGAATTCGAGATCCTCGTCGTTTGGAACCGGCGTAATGCTCTGGCCAGCCTGCAGTTCGAGCAGTTTTTCCGGGTCGATGGTGATCGAATTGGTGTCGACCGAAGCGGAAGCCGAGACCGCGCCGGCGATGATTTCGCCCTGCGTCAGGAGACTTTCAACGCGGGCGTCGATCAGCCCTTCGCGGAACTGATTGAGGTAAAGAATGCCGCCGACGAGAACGACAAGTGCGGCGAGATTGAAGAAAAGGATGCGGCGCGTGAGGCTCGAGAAGACGGCGTTGCCGAAGATGCGGCGGATGATCGTGAAGGGATGCGACCAGCGTCGTCCCCTGACGCGGCGATTGCTTACGCCTTCCGCCTCATCCAGATCCCTTTCCTGCACCAACTGTGCCAACGACAGGCCCTTTCGGAGAGCGGACCGCTTTCGCGATCGCCTGCTCTCGACAATTCTCTAATGCCGCGCCGCTTCGGCGTCAGGCTGCTTCGCGGAAGCGGTATCCCACTCCGTAAAGCGTTTCAATCATATCAAAGTCGGTATCGACCATCTTGAATTTCTTGCGAAGCCGCTTGATGTGGCTGTCGATGGTGCGATCATCGACATAGACCTGCTCGTCATAGGCCGCATCCATCAATGCGTCACGGCTCTTGACGACGCCTGGTCGTTGGGCCAGCGAGTGCAGGATGAGGAATTCGGTCACCGTCAGCGTCACCGGCTCGCCCTTCCAGGTGCAGGTGTGGCGTTCCTGATCCATGACCAACTGGCCACGTTCAAGCGAACGAGCGAGCTGCTGTGCCGTGCCCGGCTTGGGGGCGGCACCACCGGCTGCGGCTGCGGCTTCGCGGCTTGATGCGCGGCGCAGCACGGCGCGAACGCGCTCGACGAGCAGACGCTGCGAGAATGGCTTGGTGATGAAGTCGTCGGCGCCCATCTTCAGGCCGAACAGCTCATCGATTTCCTCGTCCTTGGAGGTGAGGAAGATGACCGGCATGTCGGATTTCTGCCGCAGGCGGCGCAGGAGTTCCATGCCATCCATGCGTGGCATCTTGATGTCGAAGATCGCAAGCTGCGGCGGACGCGCGAGAAGACCGTCGAGGGCGGATGCGCCGTCCGTATAAGTCTCGACCTTATATCCTTCAGCCTCAAGTGCGATCGATACCGAGGTGAGGATGTTGCGGTCGTCATCAACGAGCGCGATTGTCGGCATGGTATTCATCTCCGTCATCTATGCGCGTCTCCAGGAATTTTGAAGGTCCCCCAGGCGGCCTTTCTGAACCGGATGCGCTTATGGGGATAAAGGTGGAACAAATTGTGGCAAAGATAAAGGGTGGGATTGTTGTAAAGTTTTGATGGCAACCAAAAGCTGCATCGAGACTTCGCCGAGCCACTTCCGTTTCAAACGATTTAAAATATATCCGGAAAATTTAAATCGATTAATAGTTTGATATTACTACATTTTATTGATTTTCCGCTATTGCGTTTTAAAAAAACCGCCCGTACGGTCACCCTCAGTTCTTAACGGCACGAGCCTCAAGGAAGGAAAAGACCATGGAGCTGTTCGGAGTCCACAACCCGGCGATAGAGCTGGCGACGATCGGTTTGGGGAGCGCAAGCAGCGCTCGCTATAACTTTGCGGCCGCCTCTCTCTATGAAGAATCGATTCGCCGGGGCGAGGCTGAGCTGACCGCCCATGGAGCCCTGCGTGCCCTGACGGGGCAGCACACCGGGCGCTCGCCGCGGGATAAGTTTGTCGTTCGTGACGCCAACACGGACGATCAGATCTGGTGGGACAACAACAAGCCGATGTCGCCGGAGCACTTCGCGCTCCTGAAGCAGGACATGCTTGCTCATGCCGCCGGCAAGGATCTATTCGTTCAGGATCTCATCGGCGGCGCCGACGAGAACAACGCGCTGCCGACACGTGTCGTCACCGAACTTGCCTGGCACTCGCTGTTCATTCGGAATCTGCTGATCCGTCCGGAGCGCTCGGCCCTTGAGGCGTTCGTTCCTAAACTGACGATCATCAATCTGCCGACCTTCAAGGCCGATCCGGCGCGTTACGGTTGCCGCAGCGAAACCGTTATCGCCTGCGATCTGACGAATGGCGAAGTGCTGATCGCCGGTACGCTTTATGCCGGCGAGATGAAGAAATCGGTGTTCACCGTGCTGAACTACCTGCTGCCGGCAAAGAGCGTCATGCCGATGCACTGCTCGGCGAATGTCGGCCCTGATGGCGATGCCGCGGTCTTCTTCGGCCTCTCGGGCACCGGCAAGACGACGCTCTCGGCAGATCCGGCCCGCACGCTGATCGGCGACGATGAGCACGGTTGGGGCGAGGACGGCATCTTCAATTTTGAAGGTGGCTGCTATGCCAAGACGATCCGCCTGTCGGCGGAAGCCGAGCCAGAAATCTATGCAACGACGCAGCGCTTCGGAACCGTTCTCGAAAACGTCGTTCTGAACGATCAGCGCGAGCCCGACTTCAACGACGGCTCACTGACGGAAAATACGCGTTGTGCCTACCCGTTGGATTTCATTCCGAACGCCTCGAAGACTGGTCTTGCCGGTCACCCGAAGACGATCATCATGCTGACGGCCGATGCCTTTGGCGTCATGCCGCCGATCGCCAAGCTGACGCCGGACCAGGCGATGTATCACTTCTTGTCCGGCTACACCGCCAAGGTGGCGGGTACCGAGCGGGGTGTAACCGAGCCGGAAGCGACCTTCTCGACCTGCTTCGGCGCGCCGTTCATGCCGCGTCATCCGTCGGAATACGGCAATCTCTTGAAGGATCTCATCGGTCGCCACGGCGTTGAATGCTGGCTGGTCAACACGGGCTGGACTGGCGGTGCTTACGGCACCGGCAGGCGCATGCCGATCAAGGCAACGCGCACGCTGCTTGCCGCAGCGCTCTCGGGCGAACTCGGCAAGACGGATTTCCGCGTCGATCCGAACTTCGGCTTTGCGGTTCCAGTCGCGGTGCCGGGCGTCGACACGGCAATCCTCGATCCGCGTTCGACGTGGCAGGATCCGGTCGCCTACGACGCGCAGGCCGGCAAGCTCGTGACGATGTTCATCGAGAACTTCGCAAAGTTCGAAGGCCACGTCGATGGCGGGGTGCGCGATGCGGCCCCGGGGTTTCGCGCCGCCGCTGAATGACGGGCCAAAACATTGATGATTCACGTGAAACCCGGCGGTCTCCGCCGGGTTTCTTTGTCTGTTCCCAAGGGCCGGCCGATGTGAGATAGAAATCGCATGGCCAGCGACCCGCTTTATATCAACGATCGAATCACCATCGCCGGATGGGAGCTGACGGAGCAGTTCGTCTTGGCGGGTGGCCCCGGCGGGCAGAATGTCAACAAAGTCTCGACAGCCGTCCAGCTCTTCTTCAACATTCCCAACTCACCTTCCTTGAACGAGCGCGTGAAGGCGAATGCCGTGAAGCTTGCCGGCAAGCGCCTCTCGAAGGAGGGCGTCCTGATGATCGAGGCAAGTCGCTTCCGCAGCCAGGATCGCAACCGCGAAGACGCGCGCGAGCGCCTGAAGGAGCTGATTCTCGAAGCTGCCAAACCACCACCGCCGCCGCGGAAGAAAACCAAGCCGACAAAGGGATCGGTTGAACGCCGGCTGAAAGAGAAGTCGGGTCGCGCCGAAGTGAAGAAGATGCGCGGCCGGCCGCTCGGAGATTGATATGCTGAAGCTGCCGAATGGCGTCAATCACCTGCCAGACTATCTTGACCGGCCCCGGCAGCAGGCTTTGGTCGATACCATCCGGTCGATCGTCGCGGATGCGCCACTTTTCGTGCCTGTCATGCCCGGCACCGGCAAGCCGATGTCGGTGCGCATGACGAACTGCGGCCCCCTCGGCTGGGTCACCGACAAGGAGCACGGCTATCGCTACCAGCCGACCCATCCCGTCACGGGCAAGCCGTGGCCGGATATGCCGGCGGAGTTACTGGAAATCTGGAGCGACGTATCCGGCTACGACAAGCCGCCACAGGCCTGCCTTGTCAACTTCTACTCCGATGAGGCGCGCATGGGCCTGCATCAGGATAAGGACGAACAGGATCTCGCAGCGCCGGTCGTGTCGATATCGCTTGGCAATAGCTGCCTTTTTCGCGTCGGTGGCCTCGCGCGCAACGACCCAACGCTTTCCTTCAAGCTTTCAAGCGGCGATATCGTGATCTTGGGCGCGGAAGGGCGCCTTTGTTTCCACGGCGTCGACAAGATCTATCCGTCGACATCGACGCTGCTGAAAAACGGCGGCCGGATCAATCTGACGCTTCGCCGGGTAGCGGCTTAGAGCTTTCTTAGGGCGACCTGCTCGATGAGGTGATTGTTGCCCTTGCGCAGGATCAGGTCGGCGCGCGGGCGCGTCGGCAGGATGTTTTCGCGCAGGTTCTTCAGGTTGATGTTTTCCCAGAGGCCTTCTGCGATCGTCAGCGCTTCCCCTTCGCTGATCGAAGCATAGCGGTGGAAGAAGGAGTGGGGATCGCGGAACGCCGTTTCGCGCAGCCGCATGAAGCGTGTCACATACCAGTCGTGAATCCGGCTTTCGTCCGCATCGATGTAGATGGAGAAGTCGAAGAAGTCGGAGACCATCGGAACGATCTTGCCGCCGGCCGGCAGGTCGCGCGACTGCAGGACGTTGATGCCCTCGAAGATCAAAATGTCGGGCCGGTCGACGATCTTGTACTCGTTCGGCAGCACGTCATAGACCAGATGCGAATAGGACGGCGCCCTGACGTTTGGCTGTCCGGCCTTGATCGCCGCCAGGAAACGTAGGATTGCCGCAGTGTCGTAACTCTCGGGAAAGCCCTTGCGCTGCATCAGGTTTTCACGTTGCAGCACGGCGTTCGGATGCAGGAAGCCGTCGGTGGTGACGAGATCCACTTTCGGACTGGACGGCCAGCGTGACAGCAGTTCTTTCAGAATACGGGCAGTCGTCGATTTGCCGACGGCCACCGAACCCGCGATGCCGATCACGAATGGCGTCTTCGCGACGTTGGAGAGGCTGAGGAAGCGGTTGCGCTGCTCGAAAAGTAGCTGAGACGATTCCACATGGGCCGAGAGAAGGCGCGACAGCGACAGATAGATCCGCCGCACTTCGTCAAGGTCGATCGGGTCGCCCATAGAGCGCAGCCGTTTGACCTCGTCCCCCTTCAGAGTCAGAGGCGTATCCGCACGGAAGCGCGCCCATTCCTCCGAAGAAAAGAAGTGATAGGGCGAATAGGCATTCGCCTGAAAATGATCGAGCGTCTCGGGCGCTCCTATGAGCTGTCTTGCGATACTCATGAACTTTGCCGGCTCGCCTTTTCTTTCAGGCCGGATTGAGCGGTACGGCGCTCAAGCTCCGCCATGACACTTTGCAACGGAATGCCCGCCACCTTCAATACGACCAATAGGTGATAAAGCAGGTCGGCGGCTTCATAGGTGAGGTTTTCACGATCATCGGCAATCGCTGCCATTACCGCTTCAATCGCCTCTTCGCCTAGTTTCTTGGCAGCTTTCGGCTGACCCGCGGAAACGAGTTTTGCCGTCCAGGATTCGTCCGGCGAGGCCTTCGATCGCGCATCGACGATCTTTTCGAGATCGGCAAGGGTGAATTCGCTCATAATTCTGCGTTCCCTCAGTCCAGACGCATGTCGATGCCGCAGGACGACATATAGCGCTTCGCCTCGCCCACGGAATAGGTGCCGAAGTGGAAGATCGATGCGGCGAGAACGGCGTTGGCATGTCCCTCCTTGACGCCCGCCACGAGATCGTCGAGGTCACCGACGCCGCCCGAGGCAATGACCGGCACTCGGACTGAATCCGCGATGGCGCGTGTCAACTCGAGATCGTAGCCGACCTTCGTTCCGTCCCGATCCATCGAGGTAACAAGCAGTTCGCCGGCGCCCCGCTCGACCATTTTCCGCGCGAAATCCACCGCGTCGATGCCGGTCGCGTTGCGGCCACCATGCGTGTAGATCTCCCAGGCACTGACATCGCCTTGGACAGGGGTGGTCCGCCGCTTGGCGTCAATTGAGACGACGATGCACTGGTCGCCGAACTTGTCCGCAGCTTCCGCAACGAAATCCGGATTGTTGACGGCGGCCGAATTGATCGAAACCTTGTCCGCGCCGCAAAGCAGCAGCTTGCGAATGTCAGCGATGGTGCGAACGCCGCCGCCGACGGTGACAGGCATGAAACACTGCTCAGCGGTACGAGCCACGACGTCGAAGATCGTTTCGCGATTGTCCGAAGAAGCGGTGATGTCGAGGAAGCAGAGTTCGTCGGCGCCGGCGGCGTCGTAAGCTTTGGCGGCCTCGACCGGATCTCCGGCATCTACCAGATTGACGAAATTGACGCCCTTGACGACGCGGCCGTCCTTGACGTCTAGGCAGGGAATGACGCGTGCCTTCAGGGTCATTGCGCAGTCTCCTTCGCGCGTGCGGCCGAAATCAGCGCCAAAGCCTCTTTCGGATCGATACGTCCATCATACAGCGCGCGGCCGGAGATCGCACCTTCGAGCTTGCGTGCGTCGGGTTCGAGCATCCGTTTCACATCTTCGATCGAAGCGAGTCCGCCGGACGCGATCACCGGGATCGACACGGCCTCGGCAAGTTCGAGCGTCGACGCCCAGTTGATGCCAGCGAGGATGCCGTCGCGGTCGATGTCGGTGTAGATGATCGCGGCAACGCCAGCGCCCTCAAACTTCTTTGCGAGTTCGACGACGCCGAGCTCGGAGGCCTCTGCCCAGCCCTCGACGGCGACTTTTCCGCCCTTTGCATCGATGCCAACGGCAACGCGCCCGGGAAACTTCTTGCAGGCTTCAATCACGAGTGCCGGCTCGCGCACGGCGATCGTGCCGAGAATGACGCGGGCGAGGCCGCGCGATAGCCAGCTTTCGATATGGTCGAGCGTACGGATGCCGCCACCAAGCTGAACCGGGTTCTTCGTCGCTTTCAGGATCGCATCGACCGCAGCGCCGTTTACGCTTTCGCCGGCGAAAGCGCCGTTCAAGTCAACGACATGCAGCCACTCGAATCCCTGATCTTCAAAGGCCTTCGCCTGGGCGCCAGGGTCGGGATTGTAAACGGTCGCTTGGTCCATATCGCCGAGCTTGAGGCGAACGCACTGGCCATCCTTCAGGTCGATTGCAGGAAATAGGATCATTCTGTCAGTCCTTGCAGTGCGCGAGCTCAAGGCTTCCAGCGCAGGAAATTGGCGATCAGGGCGAGGCCGAGCTTCTGGCTCTTTTCGGGATGGAACTGGGCTCCGGCCATGTTGTCGCGACCGACGAAAGCGGTGATCGGTCCGCCATAATCAGCGGTCGCAATGACGTCGCCGGGGTTGTTCGCCGCCAGATGGTACGAATGCACAAAATAGGCATGCAGCCCGGTCGGTCCGGTCGGAATGCCGTCGAATAGCGGGTGAGGGGATTTCAGATCCAGCGTGTTCCAGCCAATCTGAGGGATCTTCAGATTGGCATCCCCGGGCGTCATTTCAACAACGTCGCCGGGAATCCATCCGAAACCGTTCGTCACCGTCTTTTCGAGGCCGCGCGATGACATCAGCTGCATGCCAACGCAGATACCGAGAAACGGCCGGGCTTTCTTCTCGACCGCGTCGATCAGCGCTTCCGACATGCCTGAAACGGCATCGAGCCCGCGCCGGCAGTCGGCATAGGCGCCGACACCCGGCAGCACCACGCGATCGGCGGCCGCTACGGCCTCGGCCTTGTCCGTTAGGTCGATCACAGCATCGATGCCGGCTTCCCGCGCGGCTCGCTCGAAGGCTTTCGTCGCCGAACGCAGATTGCCGGAACCGTAATCTATAATTGCGACGCGCATCAGCGTCCTCCATCAAAACCAAAGAGACCGAGCGAGGTGGCGTTGCCGTGTCGCGGGGCATGGGCCGTGGGATCCCATTGCGGCGAGGGTGCCGGACGGCTGTCACCGCTATCGGTCGGAACATTCGAAAAATAGATCTCTTCTGCGGTTGGGAGCGAGTCGGCCGAAACGAGGTCGGTCTCATCCCAGCCCTTCGCAACCAGATCGCGGATGCGAAGGTTCTGACCCTCGAGCGCCACCAGAAGACTTGTGCCGAAGGTGATCGCGAGGCCGACGGGCCAGAGGTCTGCCCGGTCTGTCAGCGCGCCGCCAAGGCTTTGCAGGAAAAATGCCGCGACGGCGTAGAGCCACAGCCGATGTAAGCCCAGCCATATCC
The DNA here is from genome assembly GCF_050644135.1 of Rhizobium sp. YTU87027. Taxonomy (NCBI): domain Bacteria; kingdom Pseudomonadati; phylum Pseudomonadota; class Alphaproteobacteria; order Hyphomicrobiales; family Rhizobiaceae; genus Rhizobium; species Rhizobium sp. YTU87027. Next base: position 3,464,974 of record NZ_CP098440.1, read on the forward strand.
AGGGGAAGAGGAACCCGAGCATCGTGAAGCCATCGCGAATGAAGCGCGTCTTCTCGTGGTTTGTGTCCGTTCCGCCAGGCGCGGTCAGAACCAGGTAGCTGGAAGTCATATCGTCAAGCTCCCTCAGGGGGCTCAGACGAGCGTGCCCTTCGTTGAGGGAACACGGCCCGCCTGTCTCGGATCGATCTCTGTCGCCGTACGCAGTGCGCGGGCAACGGCCTTGAAGCATGTCTCTGCAATATGGTGGTTGTTGGCACCATAATGGTTGAGAATATGCAAGGTGATGCCGGCGTTCTGTGCAAGCGCCTGGAAAAATTCGCGAACGAGTTCCGTGTCGAACGTGCCGATCTTCGGCGCGCTGAAGGCGACATTCCAGACGAGGAAAGGACGACCGGAGAGGTCGACCGCAGCCTTCGTCATCGTCTCGTCCATGGCAAGATCAATCGATGCGTAGCGCGTGATGCCGCGGCGATCGCCGAGCGCCTTGGCGATCGCCTGGCCGATCGCGATGCCAGTGTCTTCGACCGTATGATGATCGTCGATGTGGAGGTCGCCCTTGGTCTCGATCTCCATGTCGATGAGCGAATGTCGCGACAATTGGTCGAGCATATGATCGAAGAAGCCGACGCCCGTCGAGATTTTCGACTTCCCGGTACCGTCAAGATTGACGGAAACGGAAACCGAAGTCTCGTTCGTCTTGCGGGACACGGCACCCGTGCGGCTTGCTGCGGTCTCGGCCATATGGCTGCTCCATCAGGAAATACGGGGGTTCCTTATCAGGCAAGCCGTGAAATATCCAGAACCGCGGCAGCAGAAAACGACGCCAATTGCAATCGGCGTGCCCGCACTTACATAGGGCTCGACAGGGCCGGTGTGCGGCCCGACGTAACAAGCCCGGCAGACGGGTAAAGGTGTAATGGATGACAACGATTATTACAGTTCGAAAGGGCGGCAAGGTCATCATGGCCGGCGATGGTCAAGTCAGCCTCGGCCAGACGGTGATGAAGGGCAATGCCCGCAAGGTGCGGCGCATCGGCAAGGGAGAAGTCATTGCCGGTTTCGCAGGCGCCACCGCGGATGCCTTCACGCTCCTCGAACGCCTTGAGAAGAAGCTTGAACAATATCCGGGCCAGCTGATGCGCGCCGCCGTCGAGCTCGCTAAGGATTGGCGCACGGACAAGTATCTCCGCAACCTCGAAGCCATGATGCTTGTTGCCGACAAGTCGGTGACGCTGGCGATAACAGGCAACGGCGACGTTCTTGAGCCAGAGCATGGCGCCATGGCGATCGGTTCGGGCGGCAATTTTGCGCTCGCTGCGGCGCGCGCCCTGATGGACACTGACAAATCAGCCGAAGAGGTCGCGCGTCGCGCGCTCGATATTGCCGCCGACATTTGCGTCTACACGAACCATAATGTGGTCGTGGAAACGCTCGATGCCGAAGCTTGATCCGGTTTCAAAGATTCACGCCCCGATGGGATATTCGATATGACCACATTCTCCCCCCGCGAGATCGTTTCCGAACTCGACCGTTACATTATCGGCCAGCATGAGGCCAAACGTGCGGTGGCGATTGCACTGCGCAATCGTTGGCGCCGCCACCAGCTCGATCCGGATCTGCGCGACGAAGTCATGCCCAAGAACATCCTGATGATCGGCCCAACTGGCGTAGGCAAGACGGAAATCTCTCGGCGTCTCGCCAAACTGGCGGGAGCACCGTTCATCAAGGTTGAAGCGACCAAATTTACCGAAGTCGGTTACGTCGGCCGCGACGTGGAGCAGATCATCCGTGATCTCGTTGAGGTCGGCATCGGCTTGGCTCGCGAGAAGAAGCGAAGCGAAGTGCAGGCAAAGGCGCATATGAGTGCCGAGGAACGCGTTCTCGATGCGCTCGTCGGCGCCACGGCCTCGCCAGCGACGCGCGACAGCTTCCGCAAGAAGCTGCGCAACGGTGAACTTGACGACAAGGAGATCGATATCGAGATCGCCGACACCGGCACCGGCATGGGTGGTTTCGACATTCCCGGCATGCCGGGCGCCAATATCGGCGTGCTCAATCTCTCCGAAATGTTCGGTAAGGCAATGGGTGGCCGCACCAAGAAGGTCCGCACGACGGTCAAGGCATCCTACACCGATCTGATCCGCGACGAGTCCGACAAGCTGATCGACAACGAAGTCATCCAGCGCGAGGCGGTCCGCGCTGTCGAGAATGACGGCATCGTCTTCCTCGACGAGATCGACAAGATCGCCGCTCGCGATGGCGGCATGGGTGCCGGCGTTTCGCGCGAAGGCGTGCAACGCGACCTGCTTCCACTGGTTGAAGGTACGACCGTGTCGACGAAGTACGGCCCGGTGAAGACGGATCACGTCCTTTTCATTGCCTCCGGCGCATTCCATGTCTCCAAGCCGTCCGATCTGTTGCCGGAATTGCAAGGTCGTCTGCCGATCCGCGTCGAGCTGCGCGCGCTCACCAAGGAAGATTTCCGCCGTATCCTGACGGAAACCGAGGCGAGCCTTATCAGGCAGTACAAGGCCCTGATGGAAACGGAGGGCCTCAACCTCGAGTTCACCGACAATGGCATCGATGCCCTGGCTGATGTGGCTGTCCACCTGAACTCGTCAGTCGAGAACATCGGCGCACGCCGGCTTCAGACTGTCATGGAGCGGGTTCTGGACGAAATCTCCTTCAACGCTCCGGATCGGGGCGGCTCGACCGTGACGATCGACGCCGACTATGTGCGCGAGCATGTCGGCGACCTGGCGCAGAACACGGATTTGTCCCGCTTCATCCTGTGATGAACGAGCATCGTGTCATGTCTTTGCTGATGTGATGCCGCGATTTTGACAGCTTGAACTCTCGACAGCGGGCCTTTTACTTTTTAGTGAAGGGCCCGTTTAGTTATGGGCGCCAGCATTATTCGGCCAAGATTGTGGTCCAGTCAGCGCGCTCCGCGAGAATGCCATGAATCGATGGGAACGCTGATAGTGCGACGCCTTCTGACAAGTCTCTTGATTGCTATTGCCGTGCTGACCTCGGTGCCGGCTTTTGCCATGCAAGTGGTGCCGCCAGGCAATCGTCATGCCGAGCAACCCGATGTTCCAGGTGCATCGGTCCGCCGCACGAAGGGCACGAAGACCTCGTTCGATCGCAAATATGAGAAGGTCCATGACCTCTTGGCGTCGGATCACGAGCTGATGGCCAAGATCAAGAAGGTTTCGGCCGCTTACGGCATCGACCCCATCCATGTGATTGGCGCGATTGTTGGCGAGCATACTTATAATGTCGATGCCTATGACCGCTTGCAGTCCTATTATGTGAAGGCTGCGTCCTACGCGGGCGAGAACTTCCGCTTTGCCTATAATGGCGAGGACGTTGACGACTTCATCGAGCGGCCGCAGTTTGCCGAATGCAACGGCAAGGGCGATTCCTATACGCTGTGGAGCTGCCGCGAAGACGTCTGGGAACGCGACTTCCGCGGCAAGAGCGTCGGCGGCGAGAGCTTCCCAAACAACCGCTTCAGCGCGGTCTTCTTCCAGCCCTTCTACGCCGGTCAGACCTTTGGCCTCGGGCAGATCAACCCGCTGACGGCGCTGATGCTCTCGGACCTCGTCTCCAAGGTGTCGGGCTACGAGAAGCTCAGCGAGAAGGATGCCGGTTCCGTCTATAAGGCGATCATGGAGCCGGATGTCTCGCTCGCCTTTGTCGCCGCCTCCATCCGGCGCTCGATCGACGACTACAAGCAGATCGCCGACATGGACATTTCCAAGAATCCGGGACTGACCGCCACCCTCTATAATGTCGGCAATTCGCGCCAGCGCGCGGCCGCACTGGCGGCCAAGAACCGCGCTTCAGGCGAAACCGTCTGGCCGGAGGAAAACTATTACGGCTGGTTGGTCAACGACAAGCTGGACGAGCTGGAGCGCCTGCTCTAGCTTCCGCCTTGCCGGGAAGAGTTCAGAATCTCCCGCGAAAAGGCTGAGTTCCCATGGACATGCGTCCGGATCCCTTTGTACCGCCCGCACCGTTGCCCCGAACGGTGCCGCCGAGTCGGCTTGAGATCATTCGCACCATCCTGCGCAACCCGCTGGAGCTCTGGGGTGAGCCTTCCTACACGTTGCCGTGGATTCAGACGCGGTTCTTTCGTGAAAGAACCCTGATCGTCAACGATCCCGGCCTGATCCGCCATGTTCTGGTCGATAATGCCGCCAATTACCGCATGTCGGATATTCGCCAGCTTATCCTGCGTCCGATCCTGCGTGATGGGCTGCTGACGGCGGAAGGGGACGTTTGGAAGCGCTCCCGCAAGGCGGTTGCACCGGTTTTCACGCCGCGCCATGCAAACGGCTTTGCCGGGCAGATGCTTCGCCAGTCCGAGGATTATGCGAGGAAATACGAATCTACCGGCAGAGATGGCAAGGTCTTCGAGATCGCGGCCGACATGACGGAGCTGACCTTTGCCATTCTCGCCGATACGCTGTTCTCAGGCGAGATCGTCACCTCCTCCGATAGCTTTGCCGATGACGTCAACGCGCTCTTGCACCGGATGGGACGCGTCGACCCGATGGACCTTTTGCGAGCACCGTCCTGGGTTCCGCGTCTGACCCGTATCGGCGGTCAGAAGGTACTCGACAAGTTCCGAAATATCGTGCGCCAGACCATGGACGCCCGGCTCGCCCGGATGCGGGCCAATCGCGCTGCCGCGCCGGACGACTTTCTGACCTTGCTTCTCGAGCAGGCCGAAAGCGGCGGGCTGACGAACGACGAGATCGAAGACAATATTCTGACCTTCATTGGCGCTGGCCACGAGACGACCGCGCGTGCGCTCGCCTGGACGCTCTATTGCGTCGCCAACACGCAGCACATCCGCGAGGCGATGGAGGAGGAGATCGATCGCGTGTTGGCGCAGGATGTCGAGCCGGTGAAGTGGCTGGATCTGATGCCTTACACGCGCGCTGCCTTCGAGGAAGCGCTGCGGCTCTATCCGCCGGCGCCGTCAATCAATCGCGCCGCCATCGCCGCCGATCGCTGGATCGACGCGAAAGGGGAGACGGTCGAGATCGAGCCCGGCGTCACCATTCTCATCATGCCATGGACGCTGCATCGTCACGAGCTTTATTGGGACAAGCCGCGAGCATACATCCCGGAACGGTTCCTGCCGGAGAATCGCGGCAAGATCGGGCGTTTCCAGTTCCTGCCGTTCGGTGCCGGTCCGCGGGTCTGCATCGGCGCGACCTTCGCGCTACAAGAGGCTGTCATAGCGCTAGCGGTGCTCATGCACCGTTTCCGCTTCGATATGACGGAGCAGACGAAGCCCTGGCCCGTTCAGAAGCTGACGACCCAGCCGCAAAACGGTCTGCCGATGCGCGTTACGCCACGGTCTTTTTCTAAATCGGCATAAATCTTTCGAACTATTGCATAATTGACTATGAATGAAAGCCGGGCAAAGTGGCAGCATGCGAAAGCGTCGTGGGTTTTAGGAGACATTGAATGAGCCGCATCGATAAAAACGGTCTTGCTGTTGAAGCCGTCCTTCATGAGTTCCTGGTGAAGGAAGCGCTGCCGGGCCTGAAGATCGATGCAGACAAGTTCTTTGCTGATTTCTCGGCCATCGTTCACGATCTGGCGCCGCGCAATCGCGAGCTGCTCGCCAAGCGCGATGCACTCCAGCTTCGCATCGATGACTGGTACCGCCAGCATGGCGCACCGAGCGACATCGAAGCATACCAGACGTTTCTCCGCGACATCGGCTATATCCTGCCGGAGGGCTCGGATTTCCACGTCACGACCACGAACGTCGATCCGGAAATTGCCTCGATTGCCGGTCCTCAGCTCGTCGTTCCCGTGATGAATGCGCGCTATGCGCTAAATGCCGCCAATGCTCGCTGGGGCTCGCTCTACGATGCGCTCTACGGGACAGACGCGATTCCCGAAAGCGACGAGGCCGAAAAGGGCAAGGCCTACAATCCGAAGCGAGGCGAGAAGGTCATTGCCTGGGTTCGTGATTTCCTTGACACAGCCGCGCCACTGGATAGCTGGAGCTGGAAGGATGTTGCGACCTTTGCTGTCAAGGAAGGTGCTCTCGCCGTCACCTCGACCGACGGCGAGCATGTTTCGCTGACCGATGCGGCACATTTTGCCGGCTATCAGGGTGATGCCGCGGCGCCGTCTCGCATTCTGCTCAAGAACAACGGCATCCACATCGACATCGTCATCGATGCCTCGACCGCGATCGGCAAAAGCGATCCGGCGCATATCTCCGACGTCTGGCTGGAATCGGCGATCACGACGATCATGGATTGCGAGGACTCGGTTGCGGCCGTCGACGCTGAAGACAAGGTCGTCGTCTATCGCAATTGGCTAGGCCTCATGAAGGGCGACCTTCAGGAGGAGGTGTCCAAGGGCGGTTCGAGCTTCATCCGCAAGCTCAATTCCGATTTAAAATACAACGGGCCGACCGGTACGCCCTTCGAAGTGCATCGCCGCTCGCTGATGCTGGTTCGCAACGTCGGCCATCTCATGACCAATCCGGCAATCCTTGATCGTGACGGTAACGAAGTGCCGGAAGGGATCATGGACGCGATGATCACCGGCATGATCGCGCTCTACGACGTCGGCCCGAACGGCCGCCGCAAGAATTCCCGCACCGGTTCGGTCTACGTGGTCAAGCCGAAGATGCATGGTCCTGAGGAAGTTGCCTTCGCCGCCGAGATCTTCTCACGCGTCGAGGATGCGCTTGGCATGGCGCGCAATACCATCAAAATGGGCATCATGGATGAGGAGCGCCGGACGACCGTCAACCTCAAGGAATGCATCCGCGCCGCCCGTGAGCGTGTGGTTTTCATCAATACCGGCTTCCTGGACCGCACCGGCGATGAAATCCATACATCCATGGAAGCCGGGCCGATGATCCGCAAGGGCGACATGAAGCAAGCCGCCTGGATCAGTGCATACGAGAACTGGAACGTCGATATCGGCCTGGAATGCGGCCTTTCCGGCCATGCGCAGATTGGCAAGGGCATGTGGGCCATGCCGGATCTGATGGCGGCGATGCTGGAGCAGAAGATCGCGCACCCGAAAGCCGGCGCAAACACTGCCTGGGTTCCTTCTCCGACCGCCGCGACGCTGCACGCCACCCATTATCACCGGGTCAATGTCGGCCGCGTTCAGCAGGGTTTGAAGGATCGTGCGCGCGCTAAGCTCTCCGATATTCTTTCAGTTCCCGTCGCGGTTCGTCCGAATTGGACACCGGAGGAAGTTCAGCGCGAACTCGACAACAATGCCCAGGGCATATTGGGTTACGTTGTTCGCTGGGTCGATCAGGGCGTCGGCTGCTCCAAAGTGCCTGACATCAACAATGTTGGCCTTATGGAGGACCGTGCGACGCTGCGCATCTCCGCTCAGCATATGGCCAACTGGCTGCACCACAAGGTCACCACCGAAGCACAGATTGTTGAAACGATGAAGCGCATGGCCGCGATCGTGGATCAGCAGAATGCATCCGACCCAGCCTACACACCGATGGCTGCAAATTTCGACGGTTCGATCGCCTTCCAGGCGGCACTTGACCTGGTCTTGAAGGGCAGGGCGCAGCCGAATGGCTACACAGAGCCGGTCCTGCATCGCCGCCGCCTCGAGCTAAAGGCCACGCAGGCGATCTGACGAGAATACGCAATAGAAAAGGCCGCCGAAACAATGTTCCGGCGGCCTTTTTAATACCCTATTTCAGCGACAGCTTACTGGATAACGATGACCTTCGAGGTCGTCTTGCCCGGGCGTACGCGGTTGTAGAGATCGATAACGTCCTGGTTCATCAGACGAATGCAGCCAGAGGAAGCAGCGGTACCGATCGAAGCCCATTCCGGCGTCCCGTGCAGACGGAAGAGGGTGTCCTGACCCTTTTCGTTGAAGAGATACATGGCACGCGCGCCGAGCGGATTGCTGAGGCCGGGGCCCATGCCATCCTCAACATATTTGGCGACTTCGGGCTTGCGCTCAGCCATTTCCTTCGGCGGATGCCAGGTCGGCCACTCCTGCTTCCAGGCGACATAGGCAGTGCCTGCCCATGCGAAGCCCTGCTTACCGACGCCGATGCCGTAACGCATCGCCTTGCCGCCGGGCAGGATGTAATAGAGGAAACGCTCGCGGGTATTGACGATGATTGTGCCCGGGCGCTCGGTGGTTTCGTAAGAGACGATCTGGCGGCGGAATTGCGGCTTGACCTTCTGGATCGGGATCGCCGGCAGCGAATATCCGGCATCCGTCGTCACGCCGTAAGCGTCGTCGAAGATCTGCGCTGTTTGGACGGTCGGCCCCGGCGCGACCTTGTCTTCAACGGAGGCGCTCTCGGTAGTCGAGGAGCAACCGGCCAGAGCGAGCGTCGCCATCAGGCCGAATACAGGAAATGCATTGCGGATGCGCATGGATGTCTCTTAGGAAATAGGCAAGGGAGGAACGGTCTTTTGAACCATCTTTGATTATGGTTTATTTTCGATTAACTTTGCCTTTGCAAGCCGTTGCAGTGCGGCAAAACCAATACGCAGCGGCAAATTAGAAGCGCATGGTTTTTTTGCAACAACGCGCGCGCCAAACTCACGGTTATCCATGACGATTTTGAGTGTTTACAATAACAATCCGTTAATAGACGGCCGGCAGTCGGACAGAGCTATGTTGGTCCGCCGCGGGACTCAGATTTTACTTCACGAAATGCGTCACGCCGTGTTGCCCGAACTGTCGCTCGCGAGCGGACGGCGCGCGGATCTGATCACCATTTCGGAGAAGGGAGAGATCTGGATCATCGAGATCAAGACCTCGATCGAAGACTTTCGTGTCGACCGCAAGTGGCCGGACTATCGCCTCCATTGTGATCGGCTGTTCTTCGCGACCCACAAGGATGTTCCGCTCGATATCTTCCCCGAGGATTGCGGCTTGTTTCTCTCTGACGGCTACGGCGCCCATATGATCCGCGAAGCGCCGGAGCACCGCCTTGCACCCGCCACCCGCAAATCGGTCACCCTGAATTTCTCTCGCGCAGCCGCCCAGCGCCTGTTGATGGCCGAATGGGCTAACGGGAAGCCTTTCGACGTGGACGATATGTAGAGTTATTTAGGAGCGCGCTTGGCAAGAATCCGCTGCAACGTGCGGCGATGCATGTTGAGCCGCCGTGCTGTCTCCGAAACATTGCGCTCACACATCTCATAAACCCGCTGAATATGCTCCCAGCGCACCCGATCGGCCGACATTGGGTTTTCCGGCAACTCCGCTTTCTCTCCGGCCCGCTGCGTCAGCGCGGCATAGACGTCGTCGGCGTCAGCGGGCTTCGCCAGGTAATCGACGGCGCCGAGCTTCACCGCCGTAACGGCCGTAGCAATATTTCCGTAGCCGGTCAGGACGATGATCCGCGTATCGTCCCTACGCTGTCGGATGGCCTCGATCACATCCAATCCATTGCCATCGCCAAGTCGCAGGTCGACCACCGCGTATTTCGGCGGATGGCTCTTTGACTTGGCAACACCCTCGGCAACCGATTCGGCTGTCTCGACCTTGAAGCCGCGCGTCTCCATGGCGCGTGCCAGGCGGCGTAGGAACGGCCCGTCGTCATCGACGATCAGCAGGCTGGCGTCTGGACCAATATGATCCGCATCTGCAAGGGAGGATTCGTGGTCAAGCTCGTTCATGTTCGTCAATCCCGGCAATCGCCTGCCTGATATAAGTCAAGTTTCCCGTTTTTCATTATGCCGATAGCGTCATTTTGTCGAATTTGCATCGATCAGCATGCGCGGCCATTCGACACGGACACGCGCTCCTGCCGCCTCCGGCATGCGGTTCTCGAACACCAGCGACGCGCCGGATCGCTCCAGGAGCGTCTTGGCGATGAAGAGCCCCAGTCCCAGCCCGCCGGCTCGGTCTTCCCGCTGTCTCTTGGTGACGTAGGGCTCGCCGATCCGGGTCAGAATATCCGAAGAGTAGCCCTCGCCGTCGTCCTCGACCGTGATGCGGACCCTTCGTGCATCGTGCTCGACCGTCACTGTGACCTTGTCGCGCGCGTAGTCGACGGCGTTTTCGATCAGGTTGCCGAGCCCATACATGATGCCGGCATTGCGGTCGGTCACGGGCTCGCCCTTGCGCGGGCTCTTCTCGATCAGTTCGAGCTTGATCCCGAATTCCCGATGTGGCGCCACAATCTCTTCCATCATCGATGACAGTGGCAGCCGCCGGAGATGGGCTTCTCCTTCAGCGGAGAGTGTGGCGAGCCGCCTCAGGATGTCGCGACACCGCTCGCTCTGGCTGCGCAACAGCTGCACATCCTCGCGAAAGCGATCGTCATTCTTGAGTTCCCGTTCCATTTCCTTGGCAACGACGCTGATAGTGGCGAGCGGCGTTCCAAGCTCGTGTGCGGCGGCGGCCGCAAGGCCGTCCAACTGCGAAAGGTGCTTCTCACGCTGCAGCACGAGTTCGGTTGCCGCCAGCGCATCGGCCAGCTGGCTCGCTTCCATCGAGACCCGATATGCGTAAAAGGCGGCAAAGGCCATGGTTGATGCGATCGAGCACCAGACGCCGAACTGCATCACGGTGTGGACATTGATCTCCACCCCGTCGAACCAGGGCAAGGGAAAAGGCGAGAAGGCGAGGATGGTGATGCAGACCATCGCAATGAGAATGAGCACCGTGCTGAAGCGGATCGGCTGCGACGCAAAGGAAATGATGACAGGAACGCAGACAAGCGCGGCGAAGGGATTGGCAAGGCCGCCAGTGATGAAGAGCAGTGCACAAAGCTGAAGAAGGTCGAAACCGAGCAGCGCGAAGGCCGCGCCCGGATAGAGCCGATGGGTCGGCGGATAGCGGATCATCAGGTAGAAATTGACTGCTGCCAATGCTCCGATCAGCACCGCGCATGCAACAAGCGGGAGCGGAAACTTCAGCCAGAAGGCGACGATGAACACCGTCACGGCTTGGCCGCCGACCGCAAGCCATCGCAGCCGCACGAGCGTCTGCAATCTCAGGCGCCTGCTACTATGCCTGTCCTCTTCCGACGAACTCTCGACATTGTCGACCATCTGACATCCCTTGAACCGTACCAGCGGTCATGTACCACGAGGTTTGACCCTTGTCGTCGGCATGGCGTCTTCAGGCTGCTCGGGCCAGGGGTGCTTGGGATAGCGGCCGCGCATGTCGGCGCGCACGTCCTTCCACGAGCCGGCCCAGAATCCGGGTAGATCACGGGTCGTTTGGATCGGCCGGTGTGCCGGCGAGGTCAGCTCGAGAAGCAGCGGCAGTCGTCCGCCGCCGATTGCCGGATGCTGCTTAAGGCCGAAGAGTTCCTGCACACGGATCGTCAGCGTTGGTTCCTCGCCGTCATATTGGATCGGATGCCGCTGCCCCGTCGGTGCTTCGAAATGCGTTGGCGCGAGGCGTGAAAGATCCCGCTGCATCTCGTGCGGTATCAGCGCCATCAACCCGTTCGAAAGACCCGACGGGGAAATGTCGGAAATCCCCCGAGCATCCATCTGGTAGGGAATGAACCACTCATCGAGCCGCGCAAGCAATGCTTCGTCGCTGACATCGGGCCATGGATCGCCAATGCTGTGATGAAGAAAGCCGATGCGCTCGCGCAGCTGCATGGCTTCCTTGGAAAAAGGCAGCTGTTCCAACCCCAGCTCGCGCACACCTTCTGCCAGTGCACGGCTGGCAGCTTCGCCGGTTGGACGAGGCAGTGGCGTCTCGTCGAAGACAATGGCGCCGAGCCGGGTCGCCCGCCTGGCTCTGACCTGCCGGCTCTGCCGGTCGAAAAAGATCTGATCGCCGGTTGAAATTGAACCGGGCAGGTCTTCTTCGATGTCGGCCCGAGAAACCTCGGCTGCCGCCAGGATGCGCCCCTGCGCCGCCCGGCCCGTCAAATCTGCGATGACGAGCATCGGGCTGCCGGCGAGCCGTTCGGTCTCCGGCAGGTCCGCGCCACGCCCATTCGCCATGAGGAACCGGCCTCTGCCGCCGCGCTGCAGCCCGATTCGGTCAGGGAAGGCGTGCAGCAGCAGCCGTCCCGTCTGGCTGGGTTCCGTCGCCTTGGCGACATCGAGACCCTTGGCCAGTCGAGCCGCCAGCTGACGCGAACCTTCGGCGCGATCGCCGCGCTCCGACCGGAAGCGTCGCATCCGCTCCTCGAGGTCTATGCTTGGGCCGCCGAGGCCCTGTTCGGTCAGCAGCACGGCAAGGGCTGCCGCGTCCCTAGCATGCCCCGTCTCCCCGGCCGAGATCACCATGGCGGCCAGACGCGGTGGCAGCGCAAGGTCGCGCATCATCTTCCCGCGCGCCGTGAGTGCGCCGTCCTTGTCAAGCGCGCCGAGTTGCAGCAGCAGCGCCCGCGCCTCCGATAGCGTCGTCTCCGGCGGCTGGTCGACGAAGGAGAGCGAGCGGGGATCCTGCACGCCCCAGTGGGCAAGATCGAGAACCAGACCGGAGAGATCGCTGGAAAGTATCTGCGGCGGCGTGAAGGCCGGCAGGGCGGCGGTCTGCCCCTGATGCCAGAGACG